>NZ_JBFTLK010000001.1:0-746177 GCF_056396405.1 Lysobacter sp. 05T417
GGCCGGACGGCCTGCGCCGCCGGGACGTGCGCCGCCGCCGGGACGACCGCCGGGACCACCCGGACCACCGCCACCCGGGCGACCACCGCCACCGGGGCGACCGCCAGCCGGACGCGGGGCGCGCGGCTTGTCGCCGTACGGATTGAAGCTGCCCGGATTGGCGTGGTCGGACGGGAAGCTCGGGGCGTTGCCCGGATGCCCGTACGGACGCGAGCTGCGCTGACCCTGGCCTTGACCCTGGCCGCCGCCACCGCCGCCTTCGCGACGCGGGCCGCGCTCGCCGAAGCCGCCGCGGCCTTCGCCGCCGAAGCCACCGGAACGCTCGCCGCCGTAGCCGCCTGCACCGCCACCCGGACGGCCACCGCCACCTGGACGGCCACCGCCGCCGCCGGGGCGACCGCCCTGCGGGCGACCCTGGCCGGGACCCTTGCCGCGACCGTCGGGATTGCGATGTCCACTCGGACCGGTGCTGACACCGTCCGGCACGTACCAGGTGCGGAACGCGGCCGGATTGCCATCGGGCAACGGCTTGGGACCCTTTTCCTTGCGCTGCTTGAACGGCTTCTGCGACTGGTTCGCTGCGGCTTCGCCGCTGACCGTCAGGCCGCCGTGCTTGCGCGGACCGCCGCGGCCACGACCGCCGCGATCCTCGCGGACGTGGTCGAAGCGACGCAGCTCGCGGCCTTCATCGGCGGTGTTGTGGCCGCCGACATAGCCATTGGAACGGGCGCGACCGGTGAGGTCGATGGTGGCCTTGGTCGCCTTGCGCTGGCCGATGACCGGCTGCAGCGTCAGCGACGACGGCGCGCCGTCCTCGAGGCCGAGCTTGCCGCGCAGCGCTTCGACCGCATCCGACGCGAGTTCACGCGACTGGCCACGCAGCAGCTCGCGCGGCAGCGCGACGTCGCCGTAGCGCACGCGCTTGAGGCGGCTGACCTGGCAACCCTGCGATTCCCACAGGCGGCGCACTTCGCGGTTGCGGCCTTCCTTGACCACGACGCGGAACCAGTCGTGCGAATCGGTGCCGCCGATGCGTTCGATCTCGTCGAACTTGGCCGGACCGTCTTCCAGTGCGACGCCACGGGCGAGGCGGTCGACGATGTTGTCGGGAACCACGTCCTGGCCTTCCGGCGCGCGCACGCGGCAGACGTACTCGCGTTCGACTTCGAACGACGGGTGCATCAGCGCGTTGGCGAGTTCACCGTCGGTGCTCAGCAGAAGCAGGCCGGTGGTGTTGATGTCGAGGCGGCCGATCGCGATCCAGCGCGCGCCCTTGAGGGCGGGCAGGGCCTCGAAAATGGTCGGACGACCTTCGGGGTCTTCACGCGTGGTGACTTCGCCTTCGGGCTTGTTGTACATCAGCACGCGCGAGGGATCGGTCAGCGCGCTGGCGACGAACTGGCGTCCGTCGAGCTCGATCTTGTCGCCGCTCTTGACGCTCATCCCGACCTGCGCGGTCTCACCGTTGACCTTCACCAGGCCGTCGGCGATGCGCTGTTCCAGCGCCCGGCGCGAGCCCAGGCCGGCCTGGGCCAGGACCTTGTGCAGGCGCTCTTCCAGCCGCGGCGCTTCGCCGGTGGTGTCGGTGATGCGCTTGAGGGTGAGCTTGCGGCTCTTTTCTTCAGTCATGTCTGTATTGCTCCGACTCGGCCATCTCGGCCTCGTCTGTGTCTTCCGGAACGGTCGTCGTCTCGACGGCGTGTATGTCTTGCTCGGGATCGTTCACGTCCGCCGCGCGCATTCCCGGCGCGGCATCGGGGGTGCCCATGGGGGCGGTGTCTTGTTCGTTGGAATCTTCGAGGTCGGCGACTTCACTGCCGACTTCGGTTGTTTCGATGGCGGCCTCACCGGGCTCTTCAGCCAGATCGTCGTCGCCGTGTGCTGCGTCCATGTCGAGGTCGGAGTTGGAGGCCTCGTCCGCGCCGATGTCATCGCCGACGTGGTCGTCGACATGATCGGCAATCCCGCCGGCCGCGATCGCCGGCGGCGCGCCATCGAACTGCAGCTGCGGTTCCAGCTCGCCGATGTCCTTGAGTTCCGACAGCGGCGGCAACTCGTCCAGTCGCTTGAGGCCGAAATAGTCGAGGAAGCCACGCGTGGTACCGAACAGTGCCGGCTTGCCGGGCACGTCGCGGTGGCCAACCACGCGGATCCACTCGCGCTCTTCCAGAGCCTTGATGATGTTGCTGTTGACCGCCACGCCGCGGACCTGCTCGATCTCGCCGCGCGTGATCGGCTGGCGGTAGGCGATCAGCGCCAGGGTCTCGAGGGTGGCGCGGGTGTAGCGGGTCTGGCGTTCGGTCCACAAGCGGGCCACCCAGGGGTGGACGTCGGCCTTGACCTGGAAGCGGAAGCCGGAGGCGACCTCGACCAGTTCCACGCCGCGGTTCTCGTCGCCCGCGCGCAGCGCTTCGAGCGCCTGTTCGACGCTGTCGGCCGGCGCCGGCTGGTCCTCGGGGAACAGCGCCTGCAACTGGGCCAGCGTGACCGGCTGGTTGGAGGCCAGCAGGGCGGCTTCCACGATTCGGATGACTAGCTGTTGATCCATGCGGAGTAATTGCTCTGTGGGGCCCTTGTTACCCGTCATTCCCGCGAAGGCGGGAACCCAGTGTCTTTGCTTGCCACCGCTCGAAGGCGCTGGGTCCCCGCCTTCGCGGGGATGACGATCAAAACCTCAAACCCGGACGTCAATCGTCGTTCGCAGCCGGTTCGTCGAATTCGCTGCTCAACTCGATCTCTTCCCCGTCCTTCAGCAGCGCCAGCGACTTGACGTAGATCGGTGCGAACGGCGCGTCCTGCACGATCTCGACCAGTTGCTCCTTGGCCAGCGTCAGCAGGCCCAGGAAGGTCACCACCACGCCGAGCTTTCCTTCCTCGGCGGTGAACAGCGACTCGAAGCGGTAGAAGCTGCCGTCCTTGAGTCGTTCCAGCAGTTCGCCCATGCGCTGGCGGACACTGAGTGCATCGCGCCTGATCGCGTGCTGGGTGAACAGTTCGGCGCGCTTGAACACGTCGTGCAGCGCCAGCAGCATCTCCTTGAGCTCCACCGGCGGCGGCAGGCGGACCGAGGCGCGGTCGGGCACGAAGGCCTGCACCGGCGCCGTGTCGCGATCCTGACGGGGCAGGGAGTCGATGTCTTCGGCGGCCTTCTTGAAGCGTTCGTACTCCTGCAGCCTGCGCACCAGGTCGGCGCGCGGGTCGTCTTCCTCGCCTTCCTCGGCGACCGCGCGCGGCAGCAGCATGCGCGACTTGATCTCGGCCAGCATCGCGGCCATGACCAGGTAATCGGCGGCCAGCTCGAAGCGCATCTCGTGCATGGCCTGGATGTAGGCGACGTACTGGCGGGTGATGTCCGCCACGGGTATGTCGAGGATGTCCAGGTTCTGCCGGCGGATCAGGTACAGCAGCAGGTCGAGCGGTCCTTCGAACGCGTCCAGGATGATCTCCAGGGCGTCCGGCGGGATGTACAGGTCCTGCGGGATCTGCAGCACCGGCTGGCCATGCACCACCGCCAGCGGCATTTCCTGCTGCTGCGGGTGCGTGGGAGCCTGGGACTGGGCGACCACGATCTGCGGGTCGCTCGCGTCGGCTGCGCGTTCTTCGGTCATTCGGAACCGGCCCCTCCGGGCCGTGGGCACTGCTATCGCTTCGGTGCTGGCGGCCTGATGAGGCCACCAATGGGTGCAACGGACTGCTTGAAGTCGGTGCTGAGCCCGAACGGCTACGACCTGCGCACCAAGCGGGGGCGTGGCGGCGAAAGACGTTTAGGGTACGGGCGCAGGCCGTTGGGGGCAGCGGCGCACCACTGTGGGTGCGAGCGTGGCGACGGTGTGGGGAGCCAGTCGCGACGGCCGCTGCATCCGGCCTTGGGCTGTGGAAGCTAGGGTACGGCCTCGCTTTGGCCGTGTCCAGCGGCCCGGAGGCCGGCAGTGGCTACAATTCATGCAGCCCAGATCAGGACGGCCGACCCATGTGGTACGTGATTGAAGGATATGACGGTTCCGAAGTGCTCGCCCAGCGCCTGCAGGCCCGGCCGGTGCATCTGGCGCGGCTGACCGCGCTGCGTGACCAGGGCCGGCTGCTGCTGGCCGGGCCATGCCCGGCCATCGACGCCGAGGACCCGGGTCCGGCCGGATTCAGCGGCAGCGTCGTCATCGCCGAGTTCGAATCGCTGGTGGCCGCCCGCGCCTGGGCCGATGCCGACCCCTATGTCGCCGCCGGCGTCTATCAGCGGGTCGAGGTGCGACCGTTCCGCAAGGTGCTGCCGTGACCATCGCCGCGCTGCCCCGCGAGCAGCGGGTCGCGGCCATCCGCGCCGCCCTGGAGGCGGCGCTGTCGCCCCTGTCGCTGGAGGTCGCCGACGACAGCCATCGTCATGCCGGCCACGTCGGGGCAGCCGACGGCCGCGGCCATTTCAGTGTCGACATCGTCAGCCAGGCCTTCGCCGGGTTGAGCCCGATCGCCCGCCACCGGGCGGTGTACGCGGCAATGGGCGGCCTGATGGAGACCGACATCCACGCCCTGGCAATCCGCGCCAGGACGCCGGAACAGGCGGCCTGACCCGTCCTGGCATGCGTTCGTGGATGCCGCGGCGCAGCATTTTATCGAGCACGCAAAGCCTTCTGGGACGGTCTTCTTAGGCAATGTCACAGGTTGCATAACAATCGCTTTACACTTGCGCTTGTAAACGTTTACAGTCGGCCCCGCATCAATCGCGGAGCCATGAATCTTGGCGAGCGTAACCATCAAGGATGTCGCACGCGTGGCCCAGGTATCGGTGGCCACCGTGTCCCGGGCGCTCAACGGCCACGGCAACGTCGCCGAGGAGGTTCGCAACCGGGTGCTGGCCGCGGCCAACGAGCTGCGCTACACGCCGCATGCCGCCGCCCGCAGCCTCAGCAGCCGCCGCACCCAGACGCTGGGCGTGGTGCTGCCGGACCTGCACGGCGAATTCTTCTCGGAGCTGATGCGCGGCATCGACCAGGTGGCGCGCGCGGCGCGACTGCACCTGCTGGTCTCGAGCTACCACGGCAATCCGGACGAGCAGGGCGCGGCCCTGCGCGCCATGCGCGGCCGGGTCGACGGCCTGCTGGTGATGTCGCCCTATGTCGCCGCGCCGACGATCCTGAGTGAACACCTGGAACCGTCGCTGCCGGCGGTGCTGATCAACAGCCAGGCCGGCCTCGACGGAACGGCGGTGATCGGCGTCGACAACCACGGCGGCGCGTTGGCGATGGTTCGCCACCTGGCCGACCGCGGCCATCGACGCATCGCCTTCATCGCCGGCCCGCAGGACAACTTCGACGCGCACGAGCGATTGCGCGGCTACCGTGATGCGCTGGCGCGACTGCTGCCCGATGCGCAGCCGTGGGTGTTGCAGGGCGGATTCGACGAGGCGTCCGGGCACCGTGCCGGTCGCGAACTGCTGGCCGCCGCGCAACGCCCCGATGCGGTCTTCGCCGCCAACGACATGATGGCGTTGGGCTGCCTGTTCGCGTTCGCCCAGGCCGGCGTTCGCGTGCCGCAGGACATCGCCCTGGCCGGCTTCGACGACATTCCGCTTGCACGCTACGTGCACCCGACCCTGACCACGATGCGGGTCAACATCGCTGAACTGGGCGCGCGCGCCGCACGTGAACTGATGGCGCGCGTGGCCGGCGAGACGGTTGCCGATTCGACGCCGGTGGCGCTGCCTACGGAACTGATCGTGCGGGAGTCGAGCCTGGCCAACATCTGACTCACGGCCTGCAACGAATTCACGCAAAGCAACGATTCCATGCTTCTTGAGAGGGAAAGCATATGAAGCTTGAAGCGAACGTTCGCCGTGTACCGATGCCGCGGCTGCTGGCCTGTGCGCTCGCCAGTTGCCTGGCCGTGTCGGCGCCTGCAGCGCTGGCGCAGAGCACCGCCGCCACCGTCCGCGGTCAGGTCACGGTGGATTCCGCGCCTGCTGGCCAGGCCGAAGTCACCGCCACCAACACCGCCACCGGTCTGACGCGCAAGGTCCAGGCCAGCAACGGCAGCTACAACATCGGCGGCCTGCCGCCCGGCACGTACCGCATCGATGCGGTCGCCAACGGGCAGACGGTGTCGCGCACGATCGTGGTGCAGGTGGGGCAGGTCGCCACGCTGAACCTCGCCACCGGCGGCGTCGCGGAGACGGCCCCGGGTGGGCCTGCAACGACCGTCGACACCGTCACCGTGACGGCATCGGCCATGGTCGAGACCAAGACACCCGAAGTCGCGACCTACGTATCGCAGGTGCAGATCGAATCGTTGCCGCAGGCCTCGCGCAACTTCCTTGCCTTCGCCGACATCGTGCCGGGCATGATCTTCGACCGCCGCGGCAACGGCACGACCCAGCTGCGCAGCGGCGCGCAAAGTTCCAATGGCATCAACGTGTTCATCGACGGCGTCGGCCAGAAGAACTACGTGCTCAAGGGCGGCATCGGCGGCCAGGACCAGAGCAAGGGCAACCCGTTCCCGCAGCTGGCAATCGGCGAGTACAAGGTCATCACGTCCAACTACAAGGCCGAGTACGACCAGATCAGCAGTGCCGCGGTGACTGCGGTGACCAAGTCGGGCACCAACGACTTCCACGGCAACTTCTTCTGGGACCGGGCCAATATCCCCGAATGGCGCGAACAGACGCCGGCCGAGGAGCGCGCCGGCACCGGCAAGAGCCCGTCGGGTGAGGACCAGTACGGCGCGGCCTTCGGAGGTCCGATCATCCGCGACCGCCTGTTCTTCTTCGTGACCTACGAAGGCAAGGAGTTCGAGACACCCGACACCATCGCGCCCGGCTCGCTCGACCCCGGATTCACCCTGACGCCGGAACTGCTGGCGCTGACCGGTCCGACGTCCGAGCCGTTCAACGAGGACCTGTGGTTCGGAAAACTGACCTGGCAGGTCAACGACAACAACCTGGTCGAGCTCAGCGCAAAGGACCGCAAGGAGTCGGAGATCACCGACCTGGGTGGCCTCAACACCAACAGCTACGGCAAGACCAACAACAACGACAGCACCCGCATCGACCTGCGTTACCAGTGGAGCAATGCCGACTGGCTCAACGACATGCACATCACGCATGAGGAGGAGGAGTTCAATCCGCGCGCGATCGTGCTGGCCCCGGGCTACATCATCCAGAACTCGCAGCGCGGCACCGTGCTCAACGTCGGCGGTGGCCAGGATTTCCAGGACAAGGGCCAGGACGGCTGGGGCTTCCAGGATGACCTGACCTATACCGGCCTGGACGGGCACACCTTCAAGGCGGGCTTCAAGTACAAGTCGGTCGACATCAATTCGTTCGAGCAGCAGCCGATCAACGCGCAGTACTCGATCAACTATCCGGCCAACGTCTTCTTCCTGGGCAACTCGTCGCTGGCAACCTTCCAGCCCTACCAGGTGCGCTTCGGCGCGCCGTTGCCGGGCGTCGGCGACCGCGACATCACTTCAAGCAACAAGCAGTACGGCATCTATTTCCAGGACGACTGGGAGATCAACGACAAGCTGATCATCAACCTCGGCCTGCGCTACGACTACGAGAAGACGCCAAGCTACGAGGATTACGTGACGCCACCGGAGCTGGTCACGGCGCTGCGTGGCTGGAGCAACATCCATCAACCGGGCGTGGGCTACGACATCGAGGACTACATCAGCACCGGCAACAACCGCGATGCGTTCAAGGATGCCTGGCAGCCCCGCGTTGGCTTCTCCTATGACCTGTTTGCCGACCAGCGCCACGTGATCTTCGGCGGCGCCGGGCGCGCTTACGATCGCAACCTGTTCGACTACCTCGCGCTGGAGCAGTCCAAGAGCACGTTCCCGTCCTACACGCTGCTGTTCAATACCCCGGGCAACACTTGTACGGTCGACAACGTCAACTGCTTCAACTGGGATCCCCGCTTCCTCAACCAGCAGGAGTTGTACGCCCTGGTTGCCGCCGACCCCGACCGGGGCGCGGAGGTGAACATGATCAACAACGACCTCAAGGTCCCGTATTCCGATCAGTTCAGCCTCGGCATGCGCAACACGCTGACCTTCGGCAACGTCGACTGGAATACCTCGGCGACCATCGTCCACATCGAGAGCCACGACGGCATCATCTTCACCCTGGGCAACCGCTACGACGACGGCACGTTCTACGGTGCCGGCCGGACCTTCGGCGGAGCGCCCTTCGGCGAGCCGATCCCGGGATTCGGCACGCTGATCAAGGCCGACAATGGCGTGGAGACGGACCTCAACCAGTTGCTGCTATGGGCCGAGAAGCCCCTCACCCACGAGTCGCCGTGGGGCGTCACGCTGGCCTACACCTATTCCGATGGCGAGGAGAACCGCGCCAACGCTGCCAACACCGACGAGCATTACGTCTTCGACTACGAGAGCCTGCGTGACCACCCGTGGGTCGCGTCGGTTGGCGTGCCCAAGCACCGTTTCGTCGGTACCGGCATCTACCAGCGCTGGGGATTCACGTTCTCCACCAAGATCACCTACAGCAGCTCGGTGGCCAAGGACACGCTCGATTGCACCACGCCGACTCCGGACCCGACCATGGACAACTGTTCCTTCGGCCGTGTCGATTCGGTGTACTTCGCCGATGCCAACTTCTACCAGTGGGACATCGCGGTGCAGAAGGAGTTCGATACCGGGGCCGGCTTGAAGTACATGGTCAGGGGTGACATCTTCAACATCACCAACGCGCAGAACTGGTCGGCGTTCCAGAATTTCAAGGGCGTCGACGGAACCATCAACCCCGTGTATGGCGACCATACCGACGAGATCACGCTGCCCACGCGCTCGTTCAAACTGTCGTTCGGCCTGTCCTGGTAGGACTGTCCTGGTAGTCCCCGCGGCCGGCGCCGGCGTCCGTCGGCCCCCGCGGGATCGGATTCACCTTTTTTCGACCATTGGCAACGTGATGCAACACAAATGGAAGCCGGTACTGGCACTGGCCCTGCTGGTTTTCCTCGCAGGGTGCGGGAAGGACACTACGCCAGCCTCCCAGACCTACCCGGTGGCCTCGGCGCCGCCGGTGGAAGTGGAGCCGCTCAAGCCGACCAAGCTTGAGCTGCCGCCGCTGTTCGGGGACATCGAGAAGCGCACGTTCCAGTTCTTCTGGGATACCACCAACGAGAAGAACGGCCTCACCCCGGACCGCTACCCGTCGCGGCCGTTCGCCAGCATCGCTTCGGTCGGCTTCGCGCTGACGGCCTATCCCATTGGCGTGGAGAACGGCTGGATCAATCGCAACCAGGCGGTGGATCGCACGCTGACCACGCTGAAGTTCTTCCACGACATGCAGTCGGGCCCGCAGGACACCGGCAAGGGCGCCTACCAGGGCTTCTACTACCACTTTCTCGACATGGACACCGGCCACCGCTACCAGAGCTGGGTGGAGCTCTCCAGCGTCGACACCGCGCTGCTGATGATGGGCGTTCTGTTCGCGCAGAGTTACTACGACCGCGACGACGCGCGCGAGAAGCAGATCCGCGAGCTGGCCGACCAGCTCTACCGCCGCGTCGACTGGACCTGGCTGCAGCAGAACAAGCCGCTGATCTCGATGGGCTGGTTCCCCGAGAGCGGCTTCATCAAGCACGACTGGACCGGCTACAACGAAGCGATGATGCTGTACGTGCTGGCGCTGGCGTCGCCGACCCATCCCGTCGATGCCGATGCCTGGACGGTGTGGACGCGCACCTACAACGACGTCTGGGGCGTCTACCAGGGCGAGGAGTTCCTCGCGTTCGGGCCGATGTTCGGCCACCAGTACAGCCACGTCTGGATCGATTTCCGCGGCATCCAGGACGATTACACGCGCGAGCGCGGCATCGACTACTTCGAGAACAGCCGCCGCGCCGCCTACGCCCAGCGCGCCTACGCCATCGCCAATCCGATGAAGTGGGAGGACTACGGCCACGAGACCTGGGGCCTGACCGCCAGCGACGGCCCGCAGCAGACCCTGCAGGAGTATCGCGGCGAGCAGCGCCAGTTCCGCCATTACTCCGCGCGCGGCGCCGGCCTGCGCGACACCTTCGACGACGGCACGCTGGCGCCGACGGCGGTGATCGGTTCGCTGCCGTTCGCCCCGGAAATCGTGATCCCGACCACGGTGGCGCTGCACGAGCGCTACGGCGACTATCTCTATTCGAGCTATGGCTTCCTCGACTCGTTCAATCCCAGCTTCGGCTACGACATCCCGCTCAAGACCGGGCGGCTGGTGCCGGACAAGGGTTGGGTGGCCAGCGACTACATTGGCATCGACCAGGGCCCGATCCTTGCGATGATCGCCAACTACCGCAACGAGTTCGTCTGGAACGTCATGAAACGCAACCCCTACATCCGCGCCGGGCTGGAAAAGGCCGGCTTCAAGGGCGGATGGCTGGAGCCGCAGGGCGACACCGTCAGCACGCAGCCGCTGCCGCCGACCAAGGCCGGAACGGATGCGGCGACGGCGCGTGCGCTGGGCGAGGCCGAATCGCGCGCGGCGCAGGCGAACGACGCGCAGCCGGCGGCCAAGCCGGAAGCAGCGCCCAAGCCGGCCAAGCAGCAGTGAGCATGCCGTGACCGCGTTCGGGCGACCGGGAATGCGCGCAACGCTGCGAACGATCGCCGCGCTGGCGGCTATCGCCGGCGTCGCGTTGCTGTCGTCGTGCAAGCGCGACAATGACCGGCGCGAAGTGGTGCGCTTCTGGGCGATGGGTTACGAAGGCGAAGTGGTCGCGCAGCTGATTCCGGAGTTCGAGCGGCGCAACCCCGGCATCCGCGTCGAACTGCAGCAGCTTCCTATCATTTCCGCGCACGAGAAACTGCTGACGGCGTTCGCCGGCGATGCGCTGCCCGATGTCGGTGCGATCGGCAACACCTGGGTGTCGGAGTTCTCGCTGCTCGATGCACTGGCGCCGCTGGACGCCCGCCTGGCCGCGACGCCGACGCTGCAGGTGACGGACTATTTCCAGGGCGCTTGGGACACCGGCGTGATCGGCGCCACCGTCTACGCCGTGCCCTGGTACGTCGAGACGCGCCTGCCGTTCTACCGCCGCGACCTGCTCGCCAAGGCCGGCATCGCCCGGCCGCCGCGCACCTGGGCGGAATGGAAACTGGCGATGGCCGCGATCAAGCGCGAGGTCGGCCCGAACCGCTACGCGGCGCTTTTCCCGCTCAACGAGGCCGAGCCGCTGCTGAACCTGGGCATCCAGTCGCCCGAGCCGCTGCTGCGCGACGATGGCCGCTATGGCAATTTCCGCAGCCCCGGGTTCAAGCGGGCGCTGACTTTCTACCGTGAAGTCTTCACCAACCATTGGGCGCCGGTGGCCAGCAATACGCAGATCGCCAACGTCTGGAACGAGTTCGGTCGCGGCTACTTCAGCTTCTACGTCAATGGCCCCTGGAACATCGCCGAGTTCCGTAACCGCTTGCCGCCGCAGTTGCAGTCGACCTGGATGACGATGCCGTTGCCAGGCGAGAACGGGCCGGGCGCCTCGGTCGCCGGCGGCGCCAGCTTCGTGGTGTTCCGCAAGTCGAAGCATCCGGATGCTTCGTGGAAACTGATTGCCTATCTGTCGGAGCCGGACGTGCAGGTGCGTTTCCACGCCCTGACCGGCAACCTGCCGCCACGGCGCAGCGCCTGGAATGCGGCGTCGCTGGCCAACGACGTGTATGCGCGCGCCTTCCGCGATCAGCTCGAACGTGCTCGACCGGCGCCGAAGGTGCCGGAATGGGAGCGCATCGCCAACGAGATCAAACTGGTCGGCGAGCAGCTGGCCAATGGCCGTGTCAGCGTGGACGAGGCGGCTGCCGAGCTCGATCGTCGCGCTGATGCCATCCTGGAGAAGCGCCGCTGGATGCTCGATCACCACACCGTCGGAGCCGCACCATGATGCGCGCCGGCACTGCGGGCTGGGTCTTTGCCGGGCCGGCACTGGTGGTGATCGGCGTGTTCTTCGGCCTGCCGGTGCTGGCGGCGTTCGTTCTCAGCCTGACCGACTTCGACATCTACTCCCTGTCAGACATCGCCAACCTGCGCTTTGTCGGCCTGGGCAACTATCTGGGGCTGCTGCAGAACCCGCTGTTCTGGAAGGCCCTGGGCAACACGCTGTACTTCGTCGTGGTCGGCGTGCCGCTGTCGATCGCGGTGTCGCTGGCGGCCGCTTTGCTGCTGCATTCGCGCATGGCCCGGTTCAAGCCGTTGTTCCGCACCGCGTACTTCGCACCGGTGGTGACGACGGTGGTGGCAATGGCGGTCATCTGGCGCTACCTGTTCCATACCGGCTACGGGCTGGTGAACTGGGTGCTGTCGTGGGTCGGCATCGATGCGGTCGACTGGCTCGGCGACCCGAAGTGGGCGATGCCGACGATCATCCTGTTCGCCGTGTGGAAGAACTTCGGCTACAACATGATCATCTTCCTCGCCGGCCTGCAGTCGATTCCCGAGGACCTGTACGAGGCGGCGCGCATCGACGGTGCGTCGACGGCGCGGCAGTTCCGCCACGTAACCCTGCCAATGCTCGGCCCGGTGCTGCTGCTGGTGTCGATCCTGACCCTGTCCGGGTACTTCCAGCTGTTCGCCGAGCCCTACGTCATGACCCAGGGCGGGCCGCTGCAAAGCACGGTCAGCGTGCTGTACCTGATGTACGACGAGGGCTTCAAGTGGTGGAACCTGGGCAATGCGTCGGCGGTGGCGTTCATGCTGTTCGCGCTGATGACGGCGGTGACGAGCGCGATGTTCTGGTTCGCACGACGCAAGGGTGCCGAGTGAGCAGGCCACGCCCATGACCCCGCGCCTGGCCAAAGCCATCATCAACGGCCTGCTGATCGCCCTGGGCGTGATTGCCTTGGCGCCGCTGCTGTGGATGCTGTCGGTGTCGTTCATGCAGCCGGGCGAGGCCAGCCAGTTTCCGCCGCCGCTGCTGCCGGCCAGCGCGACGCTGCACAACTACCACGAACTGTTCGCGCACGCCGGCATGGGCCGCTACCTGCTCAACAGTTTCCTGATCGCCACGCTGGCCACGCTGATCGGCGTGCTGCTCAATACCATGGCCGGTTACGCATTCGCCAAGCTGCGCTTTGCCGGCCGCGAGCGGATCTTCCGGGTGCTGCTGGCGGCGCTGGTGATCCCGGCGCAGGTGACGATGATGCCGCTGTTCCTGATGCTCAAGCAGCTGGGTCTGGTCAACAGCTACGCCGGTGCGATCGTGCCGGGCATGGCTACCGTGTTCGGCATCTTCCTGGTGCGCCAGTACGCGCGGTCGATCCCCGATGAGCTGCTGGAGGCGGCGCGGATCGACGGGGCAGGCGAGGTGCGGATCTTCTTCCAGATCGTGCTGCCGGTGCTCAAGCCGATCCTGGTGACGCTGGCGATCTTCGTGTTCCTGGCGTCGTGGAACGACTTCATGTGGCCGCTGATCGTGCTCAGCGACAAGGACCTGCAGACGCTGCCGGTCGCGCTGGCAACGCTGTCGCGCGAGCACGTGCAGGACAACGAGATGATGATGGCCGGCTCGGTGGTGACGGTGCTGCCGGTGCTGGTGCTGTTCCTGGCGTTGCAGCGCTACTACCTGCAGGGCCTGCTGGTCGGGAGCGTGAAGGGATGAGGGCGTGGGTGGTCGCGGTTGCCGTCGCCGTCCTGGCGGCCCTGCCGACTGCGGTATCGGCAACGGATGCACCCCGCCTGCTCGACGGTTTCCAATCGGCTGACGCCTGGACCGTGGTGACCAGCGACCAGGTCAGCGGCAAGCTGCGCAGCGTCGAAGGCACGGCCGGCAAGGCGCTGTGCCTGGACTACGACTTCAACGGCGTGTCCGGCTATGCGGGCATCACCCGCGAACTGCCGCTGGACTACCCGGACAACTACGCGTTCGCGTTCCAGCTGCGCGGCGATTCACCCGCCAACGATCTGCAGTTCAAGCTGGTCGACGACAGCGGCGACAACGTGTGGTGGGTCAATCGCACGCGTTACGCGTTTCCTTCGACGTGGACGCCGGTGCAGTACAAGCGCCGGCATATCACCCGCGCCTGGGGGCCTGCGCCGGACCCGACGCTGCGTCACAGCCGGCGCATCGAGTTCACGATCTACAACAGCGCAGGTGGCAGGGGCTCGGTCTGTTTCGACCAGCTGACGCTGCGGACCTTGCCGCCACAGGACGATACGCCTTTGCTCGGGCGGGCCAGCGCCACGAACGACGACGCGCTGGCTGCCGGAGCCGTCGACGGCAGACTGGACACGGCGTGGCGTGCGGCGCTCGACCCGGCGCGCCCGCCGCAATTCCGGCTCGACCTGCAGCGCATGCGCGAGTTCGGCGGCGTCGTGCTGCGCTGGCTGCCCGGGCAGGCGGCCACGGACTACCGCGTCGAACTGTCCGATGACGGCCGCCATTGGCGGCTGGCCCGCGACGTCACCGGCGCCGACGGCGGCAGCGACTATCTGGCATTGCCCGAGTCCGAGGCGCGCCATCTGCAACTGACGCCGCTGAAGGCGGCCACGGCCACGGTCGCACTGGCGGAGTTCGCCGTGCAGCCGCTCGCGTTTGCAGCCGCCCCGAATGACTTCGTGCGCTCGGTAGCCGCGCAGGCGCCCCGGGGCGCCTGGCCGCGCGGCTTCAGCGGCGAGCAGCCTTACTGGACCATCCTCGGCATCGACGGCGGCCTGGAGCAGGGGCTGATCGGAGAAGACGGTGCGATCGAGATCGGCAAGGGCGGCTTCAGCGTCGAGCCGCAGGTAACCACCGCTGGTGGCGTCGTCGATTGGGCGGGCGTCGAAACGTCGCAGTCGCTGCAGGACGGCTACCTGCCGATTCCGACCGTGCATTGGCGGCACACCGATTTCAGCCTCGACATCACCGCCTTCGCCCAGGGCGCGCAGCCGCAGTCGCAGCTGGTCGGGCGCTATCGGCTGGTCAACACGTCGAACAAGACGCAGGACTATGTGCTGGCATTGCGGATGCGGCCGCTGCAGGTCAATCCGCCAACGCAATTCCTCAACACCGTGGGCGGCGTCAGCCAGATCCATGCCTTGGCGCTCGACGCGGACCGGGTGACCGTCGACGGACGTGCGCGGTTGCGGTTGTCGCGCCCGGCGAGCAGCGCATACGCCACGGCGTTCGATGCAGAAGATGCGGAGACAAGCGTTTCGCCGCCGGTCTCGGTCGAAGACCCGAGCGGCCTGGCCAGTGGCGCGATGAACCACGCCGTACGGCTCGCACCAGGCGCATCCTTCCAGCTCGACTGGATCGCGCCGCTCACCGGAGACCTGCCGCCGGCGCTGACCGCCGCCGACGCCCAGGCCATGCAGCAGCGCGCCGCCGTGCAGTGGCGCGGCAAGCTCGACCGCGTGCAGCTGCGTGTACCGCAGCAGGGCCGGCGCGTCGTCGACACGCTGCGTACCGCGCTGGCGCACATGCTGATCAGCCGGATCGGACCGCGGCTGCAGCCAGGCACGCGCTCGTACTCGCGGGCCTGGATCCGCGACGGCGCGATGATCGGTGAAGGCCTGCTGCGCATGGGCCGCGAGGACGTGGCCACGGAGTTCCTGCGCTGGTATGCGCCGTACCAGTTCGACAACGGCAAGGTGCCGTGCTGTGTCGACGACCGCGGCAGCGATCCGGTGCCGGAGAACGACAGCCATGGCGAACTGATCTTCACCGTCGCCGAGGTCTACCGCTACACCCGCGATCGCGACATGCTCGAAGCGATGTGGCCACATGTGCAGGGCGCGGTGCGCTACATGGACCAGCTGCGGCTGAGCGAGCGCACGCAGGCCAATCGCGATCGCAACCCGGCGTTCTACGGGATGATGCCGGCCTCGATCAGCCACGAGGGCTACTCGGCCAAGCCGATGCACTCGTACTGGGACAACTTCTGGGCGCTGCGCGGCTACAAGGACGCGGTGGAGATCGCGCAGTGGCTCGGCCACGACGAGGAGGCCGCGCGCTTCGCCGCTGCGCGCGACGAGTTCCGCGGCGACCTGTACGCATCGCTGCGCTCGGCAACCTCGCAGCACGGCATTGACTTCCTGCCCGGCGCGGCCGAGCTGGGCGACTTCGACGCCACCTCGACTACCATCGCGCTCGCTCCGGGTGGCGAACAGGCCAACCTGCCGCAGGACCAGCTGCACAACACGTTCGAGCGCTACTGGCGCGAGTTCGCCGCGCGCCGCGACGGCACCCGCGAATGGAAGGACTACACACCCTACGAGCTGCGCACGATCGGCAGCTTCGTGCGCCTGGGATGGCGCGAGCGCGCGCACGAGGCGCTGGACTTCTTCTTTGCCGACCAGCAACCGCGCGCCTGGAACCAGTGGGCCGAAGTGGTCTCGCGCACGCCGCGGAAACCCTTCTTCCTTGGCGATCTGCCGCACGCCTGGGTCGCCTCGGACTATGTCCGTTCGGCGCTGGACATGTTCGCCTACAGCCGCGACGACGATGCACTGGTGGTGGCCGCCGGCATACCGCCCAACTGGCTGCAGGGCGAGGGTGTCAGCGTGGCAAACCTGCGCACGCCGGTGGGAATGCTCGGTTACTCGCTCCGGCAGTCCGGCGAACGCGTGGTCTTCAAGCTCGCGCCAGGGCTGACGCCGCCGTCAGGCGGTGTCGTGCTGACCTGGCCGTACCCGCAGCCGCCTGGCGCCACGCGCATCGACGGACGACCGGCGACGTGGAAGGACGGCGAGCTGCGCATCGACCGCGCCGGCGCCACGGTCGATATCAGGCTCGCGCAGCCGCGCTGAGGCGGGCATCAACGCCGCGTGACGACGTCTGGCCGGTGGCTGCGCTATCTAGGTCGCCTGCATGGGTGCCCAAGGAGAGCACATGGAAACGATGGAACTTCATCGCGGTCGCCTGATCGACCACATCCAGCTGGTGGTGCGTGATCTGCCCGCGAGCCAGGCGTTCTACACCGCGGTATTCGACGTGCTGGACGTGCCAATGGGTGGGACCGCCGACGACTATTTCTGGGCGGACGAACTGTTCGTCTCCACCGTGGACAGCGAAGCGGCGCAGGGCAAGCTGACGGGCCGTCATCACCTTGCGTTCCAGGCGAAGGACCGCGAGACGGTCGATGCGTTCCACAAGGCGGCCCTGGCCAGCGGCGGCAAGGACAACGGCAAGCCCGGCGAGCGCGAGTACCATCCGGGCTACTACGCCGCGTTCGTGCTCGATCCCGACGGCAACAACATCGAGGCGGTCTTCCACGGCGAGGCAAAGCGCAGCGCGGACTCGGTGAAGGTCACGTTCTGACGCGAAGTACCGTCGCTGGCGGTTACTTCTTTTCCGTCGCCTTTTCCGTCGCCATCTCGCGCGCTTTCACCCGCGTGCCCGGCGTCAGCAGGGCATTGGGCGCCAGCACCACGACATCATCGGCATTGATGCCCGACAACACCTCGATCTCGTTGCCCAGGTTGCGGCCCAGGGTCACGTCGCGGTAGTTCAGCGTGGAATCGCGCAGGGTCGCCACCTGCGCGCCGGTGGCGCGCTGGATGATCGCCGACAACGGCAGCACGGTGGCCGGCGCCGGTCGCGCCAGGTGCATGCGGACGCTGCCGACCATGCCGGCGGGGATGCGGCTGTCCGGATTGGGCAGGCGCAACTCGGTGCGCATCACACCCGACTCGCGCGACAACGACTGCGCACTGCGCATCACCTGCGCCTTGAACGTCTGCCCGGGCAACTCCGGGAACCCGACGTCGGCTTCCACGCCAGGCTGGATCTGCAGCGCCACGTTCTGCGGCACGTCGACCACGACGCGCAACGGATCCAGCGCGCTGACTTCGAACAGCGGTGTGGCCGTGGTCGAATCTCCGACCACGCGGTCGCCGCGTTCGATGTTGCGCGCGACGACCACGCCGGCAAACGGCGCGCGGACGGTCTGGAAGCCCTGGCGCTCGCGCGAGGAAATCAGGCGCGCCTCGGCCGCGGAAACGGCGGCGACGGCGACGTCGTGGTTGGCCTTGCGGTCGCTGTAGAGCTCCTTGGAGATGGCGCCGGAGCCGATCAGCACATTGGCGCGGTCGAAGTTGACCTTGGCCAGCACTTCGTCGGCGCGGGCGCGTGCCAGGTCGGCCTGCGCTTCGCGCACGGCCTGGTCGGCTTCCGGGGCGGAGATCACGGCGAGAACCTGGCCGGCTTCGACCTTGTCGCCAAGCTCGGCGCGGCGCTCACTGATGAAGCCGGTGGCGCGGGCGTAGATCTGCGCCGATTCGCCGGCCATGGCGCGCGCGGGCAGGCTCAGGTCGTAGGCGGCGTCGGCGGCCCTGGCGCGCACGGTCAGCACTTCCGGAACGGGGGTCGCCGGCGTCGGCTCGGCCGAGCCGTTTCCGCAGGCGGTCAGCACCGTCAGGACGGCCATGGCCATCGCGCTGCGCACGACGGGATTGAGACGGATCATGGAGTGGCTCCTGCTTCGGCACCGGGGGCGTCCCCGTCGATGCTGTTGGTGTCGCTGGGCGAGTCGGGGAGGGCGGCATGGCGGGCCGCTGCCGGCATGCGCCGGCCCAGCACCGCGAGAATGGAAGGCACCAGGATCAGCGTGGCCGGGGTGCCGAACAGCAGGCCGCCGATCACCGCGCGGCCGAGCGGTGCGTTCTGTTCGCCGCCTTCGCCCAGGCCGATGGCCATCGGGATGATGCCCAGGATCATCGCGCTGGCGGTCATCAGCACCGGCCGCAGGCGCACGGCCGCAGATTCATAGGCGGCCAGTTCCGGATCATGGCCGGCGGCGACCAGGCCGCGGGCGAAGCTGGTGACCAGCACGCTGTTGGCGGTGGATACGCCGATCACCATCATCACGCCCATCAATGCCGGCACGCTCAGCGGCGTGCCGGTGACGAACAGGCCGAAGGCCGCGCCGGCGATCGCCAGCGGCAGGCCCGACATCGCCACCAGCGGCTGGATCCACGACTGGAAATTCACCACCAGCACCAGGAATACGAGAGCCGCCGACATCATCAATCCGGCAGCGAGCTCGCTGTAGGCGCTCTTCATTTCACCGGCCTGGCCGGCGATCTCGATGCGGTTGCCGGGCTTGAGCTTGCCCTGCAGATCGTTGGTGATCGCAGTGAGGCGATCCTGCACGGAGCCAAGGTCAGTGCCTTCGACATTGGCCAGCACGCTGATGGTCGGTGCCAGCGTTGTGCGCGCCAGGCTCGCCGGAACGCTGCGCGGGGTGACCGTGGCGATGTTGCGCAACAGCACCGCCTGGCCATCGCTGCCAATGCGCACGGGGGCGTTGAGCAGTTCGTCGATGCTGGTCATGTTCACCGGCGGAGCCTGCACCTGCACGGTGTAGGCAATCGCGTTGACGGTGTCGGTCCAGTAGACCGGGGTGACCGTGCCCGAGGAACCCAGCACCGCCAGCACGGCACGGCTGGCCTGCTGGGCGTCGAGACCGAGCTGGGCGGCGCGGGTGCGATCGATGCGCACCTGGTACTCGGGCAGGTCGAGCACCTGGCGCAAGGCGACGTCCACTGCCCCTGGAACCTGCTTGAGGCGCTGTTCGATCTCGCGGGCGAGGGCGAGGTTGCCGGTGCTGTCGCGGCCGATCACGCGCACTTCGAATGCGGCCGCGGCCGAACCGGCCAGCGTGCGGCTGGTTGCATCGGGTGGCCGCTCGAACACTTTCGCGTCGGGGAAGCGCTCGGCGATGCGGCGGCGGATCTGCACCAGATAGTCGTGGCTGGACGCATGCGGCGTGCGCAGCTGCAGCATCACTTCGGCTTCGAACGAACCCACTACGGCGCTGTCGACCAGCGACAGGTTGACCGCGTCGGGCATGCCGATCTGTTCGTAGACCGTCTCCAGCTCGGAGGCCGGGATGATCTTGCGGATCTCGCGCTGGATCTCGGTCAGGCGCGCGGCGGTTTCTTCCAGGCGGGTGCCCGTGGGCAGGCGTACCTGCAGGCGCAGCTGCCCGGCATCGACCTGCGGGAAATACTCGCGCCCCAGCGACACCGCCGACACCGCACCGATGGCGATGACCACCAGTGCCGACAACGCCAGCACGCCGCCGTGGTGGCCCAGCCTGACCAGCAGCGCGTGGTGGCGATCACGCAGCGAATCGAGCGTGTGTTCGACCTTGTGGTTGACCTTGAGGAGGGCGCGCTCGGCCTTCCATTGCGGGTTCTTGCGGCTGCGGATGTCGGCCGGCAGCATCAGGTAGCACAGCACCGGGATCAGCGTGCGCGACAGCAGGAAGGACGCCACCATCGCGAAGATCACTGCCAGCGCCAGCGGCGTGAACACCCAGGCCGACAGGCCGCTCATCAGCAGGATGGGGGTGAGCACGATGCAGATGGAGATGGTCGATACCATCTCCGGGAACACCACTTCGCGGGCGCTGTCGAGGATCGCGGTACGCACGTCCTTGCCCATGGCGATGTTGCGGTTGGTGTTCTCCACGTCGACCACGGCGTTGTCGACCAGGATGCCGATCGCCAGCGCCAGTCCGCCCAGCGTCATCACGTTGAAGGTGTAGCCGAGCAGGTTGAGCAACGCCACCGATGCCAGCAGCGCCAGCGGGATCGCCGACAGCACGATCAGGCTCGAGCGCCAGGAGCCGATGAACACCAGCACCACCAGCGCGACCAGCAGGCCTACCAGCAGCACTTCGTGGCGGATCGAATCGATCGCGTGGTCGACGAACACCGACTGGTCGAAGATCGGACGGATGCGCGTGCCGGTCGGCGCGGAGGCTTCGATCTCGGGCAGGCGCTCGCGCACCGCGTGCACGATCTCCACCGCCGAGGCGCCGCCGAGCTTGATCAGCGCCACCGCGACCGCGCTGGAGCCGTCCATGCGCGCGACGTTGGTCTGCAGCGCGCCGCCATCGCGGACCGAGGCGACGTCGCGGATGTAGATGACCGTGCCGTTGCGCGATGCCACCGGGATCTCGAGGAACTCGGCCGCGCTGGCCGGGCTGGTGTCGAGCGAGATCTGCATCTCGCGCGCGTTCTCGCGGATCGAACCGGAGGGCAGGGTGGGGCTGCCGCGTTCCAGCGCGGTGGTCACGTCCGACGGCGTCAGGCCGTAGGTCTGCAATGCCGCCGGGTTGAGATCGACCATGATCTGCCGCGCCGCGCCGCCGTAGGGCAGCGACATGCGGATGCCGGGAATGGTCTGGATCTGCGAGCGCAGTTGCAGGCGCGCGTAGTCGTAGAGCTGGGCTTCGGTCAGCGAGTCCGACGACAGCACCAGCATCAGCACCGGCGTGCTGGAGACATTGTTGCGGATCACCAGCGGCGGCGAAGTGCCGGGCGGCATGCGCCGCAGGATGGTCTGCGATACCGCGGTGATCTGCCCCAGCGCACGGTCCAGGCTCACCGTGGGCTGGAAGTCGATGCGCACGATGCTGGCGCCGGTCAGCGATTCCGAACGGACCTCCTTGAGGTCGTCCACGGTGTTCATGATCGCGACCTCGGAGAACGAGGTCAGCTTGGCGGCCATGTCCGCCGCCGGCAGGCCGTTATAGGTCCAGACCAGGTTGACCGAGGGAATGCCGACCTCGGGCAGGATGTCGGTCGGCATCCGCCGCGCCGCCAGCGTGCCGAACAGCAGGATCAGGATTGCGAGCACGCCGATCGTGTATCGGCGGCTCAGGGCGTATTGGACAATCCACATCGCGCGCGTCCGGTCAGGGGTGGGGGCAGGCTTACCCTCCGATTAAGTTAGGCGCTCAAGCCCCGCCAGCGGTAGTACATTGCTGCTCGAAAGTTGCCTGATCCTGCAATTCGACCAGATCGGCACATTATGCGCCCGCAATGCCCCGATAATCCCCCGGTCAGGCTGGGACACGGGAAAACCATGAATCTCATCGCTTCCATGACAAGCGTCCCCCACCACGCCGGTTGCGCCAGGCTCACCGAGCTGGCGGCCCGGATTGCCCGATCGACGCCTGGCGACGGCATCCACGCCACCGCGATCGCGCCGCTGAGCCTGGTCCGGATCAGCGCCCCCACGGCCTGCACCCCGGCGGTCTATGAGCCGCGCCTGTGCATCGTCGCCCAGGGCAGCAAGATCGCGACGCTGGACGGGCAGACCTACCACTACAACCCGCTCAACTACCTGGTGGTGTCGGTGACCCTGCCGGTGTTCGGGCAGGTGGTGGAGGCCACCCCGGAGCATCCGTACCTGTGCCTGCGCCTGGACATCGATCCGGAAGAAGTCGCCGCGCTGATCGCCGACACGGCCGACAACGCCGCGGCGCATGCAGGCGTCGATCCGGGCCTGTATGCCGCCCGCGTCAACACGCCGCTGATGGATGCGGTGCTGCGCCTGATGAGCCTGCTCGACACACCGCAGGACCTGCCGGTGCTGGCGCCGATGGCGAAACGCGAAATCCTCTACCGCGTTCTCACGGGCGACCTGGGCCATCGCCTGCGGGCGATCGCGGCCACCGATGGCCGTTCCAGTCGCATTGCCCGCGCGGTCTCGACGCTGCGGCAGCACTACCTGCAGCCGTTGAGCATCGACGAGCTGGCCAGCAGCGTGCACATGAGCACGTCGTCGTTCCACCATCAGTTCAAGGCGGTCACGACGATGTCGCCGTTGCAGTTCCAGAAGCAGCTGCGCCTGCACGAAGCGCGCCGGCTGATGATGGCCGGCGGCATGGAGGCAATGAGCGCGGCGCGGCAGGTGGGCTACGAAAGCCCCTCGCAGTTCAGTCGCGAGTACAAGCGCCTGTTTGGCGCGCCGCCGCGTTTCGAAGCCGGGCGCGCCAGGGCGGTGCCCCAGGTCTGAGAACCTGCGGCCGGCCTGGCGGCTGGCTTACACGTGCATCGACACCAGCGATGCACGCAGTCCCGATTCGTCGAACAGATGGCGCAGCCGCCGCTCGACCTGCGACAGGTCCTCGAGCCCGGGCTGTGCGTACAGCGAATAGATCGGACGGTTGCTGTCGGGATAACCGCCAGCCTTGCGGCCCACGCTCACGTCCGGCGACTGGCACGCCCTGACCCACATTGACTGCAGTGCCGTCGGGCTGATGCTCTGCCCGTTGCCGAGGGTGAAGCGGAAGATCGCGACCTGATGCTTCATGGGGTCCGCCTCGATATGGGTATGCCCCAGTATGCGCTGTTGGCCGAAGTCTGCGCGTGAATCGACCCCTCCCTTTCAAGCGCGTCCGTTCAAGCGCGGGGTCGTGAAGGGGCGTACCATGGCGCTGCAATTCGTTGCCCCCTCGCGTCCCGCTCGACCGCTCTCCAGTCGCCCGCTGCGCTCCCGCCATGCGACATCGCCCGCCACGCACCGGTCGGCGCCTTCCTGAGAGTTCCTCCTTTGCGCTTGAGCTTCGCCAATCTCACGGTCGTCGTGGGCCGGCAGCATTTCTGCCTGCCTGCAGTGGTCGCGCGGCCGCCATCTCCGCCGTGCGCGGCGGGGCGTGCCTGATGGGCGAGAAGCGCTCGGAAGTCTCGTGCAGTCATTGCGACGCAGTGTGCTGCCGCCTGACGGTGGTGCTGATGCCCGAGGACGACGTGCCCAGGCACATGGTTGAACGCCTTGCCGACGGCCCCGAGGTGATGGCGCGCGACGAAGAGGGCTGGTGCGTCGCCGTCGACCACAGTCGCATGTGCTGCAGCATCTACGATCAGCGCCCCGGGGTCTGCCGCAAGTTCGCGATGGGCAGCGCGTACTGCAGATCCGAACGGGCGGCCTATCGGGAAATGCAGGCGCAGGCCATTCCCTTGACGCTGATCGAAGAGCGCAGGCGCTGAGCTTCGCGCGCGATCACGCGCACCAGTGCACCTGCAGGCCGATGCCGTGGATGCTGTCCAGCGCGGTCAGCACCGGCCAGCGGTTGCGGTTGCCATCGGCCAGCGCCTGGGTGAACACATCGCGCTTGCGCGCGCCCTTGATCAACAGCACCCGCGTGGGAACGCGCGCCAGGCCCCGCGGCGTCAGGCTGATGCGGCGCGTCCAGCGGCGCGCGCCGGCACAACCGCTGGCATCGACCGCGGCGTAGTCGTGGCGGCTGGCCAATATCCGTTCGGCGTCGGCCATGCCCGGGAAGAGCGATGCGACATGGCCGTCTTCGCCCATTCCGAGCACCGCCACGCAGGCCTGGAAACGGGCATAGGCATTGGCGCCGGCAACGGCTTCCTCGATGGTGCGGCCCGGACGGGTCATCGGTTCGAAATGCGCGGCCGCGGCCTGGTGCTGCAGCAGGTGCGTGCGCACGACATGGGCATTGCTGTCGAGGTCCTGCGGGTGCAGCCAGCGTTCGTCGACCAGGCCGACATTGACCCGGTCCCAGTCCAGTGGCGCCTTGGACAGTGCGCGATAGACCGCCACCGGCGTGGCGCCGCCCGACAGCAGCAGCCGGGCGCGTGGGTGCGAGGTCAGTTCCCGGCGCAGGTCGGCCGCAATGGAAACCGCGGCCGCCCACGTCCAGACGTCCTCGTTGGCGTGGACGTGAAGGTCATGCGGCGGCTGCGGCAGGTTCGCTTCGGTGGTCTGGTGCGAGCGATCGGTGGCCATCCACCGATACTGGCACGGCCGACTTCAAGAGCGCGTGTGCTGCGCCAGTGCCGCTGCGCCAAGCAGGCCGGGCTGCGGGTGGATCACCGCCAGCGTCGGAATGCGCGCCATCACCGCCGAGAAACGGCCCTTGTGCTCGAAGCGTTGGCGGAAGCCGGAGTGGGCAATCGACGGCAGCAGCTTGGGGACCAGGCCGCCGGTCAGGAACACGCCGTCCCACGCGCCCAGTGTCAGCACCAGGTCGCCGGCGGCGGCGCCGAACACGGCGCAGAAGATGTCGATCGTGCGCAGGCTGCGCGGATCGCCCTCGCGGGCACGCGCGGTGATGTCGGCCGGCTTTAGCGGGCCCGGATCCTCGCCGGCGATGGCGCTGAGCGCCCGGTGCAGGTTCACCAGCCCCATGCCGCTGACCAGGCGCTCGTTCGACACCCGGCCGAACTCACCCGACAGGTGCTGCAGGATTTCGATCTCCTCCGGCGTGCTGGGCGCGAAGCTGACGTGGCCGCCCTCGGTCTGCAGCGGGTAGTAGCGGCCGTCGCGCCGCAGCAGGCCACCCACGCCGAGTCCGGTGCCTGCGCCGATCACGGCGAACGTGCGGTCGGCCTCGTCGTGTCCGCTCCAGCCGGCAGCGCCCAGTGCAACGACGTCCTCCACCTGGAGCAGGGAAGCGCCCATCGCCTGGGCGGCGAAATCGTTGACCAGTTCCACCGACTCCAGGCCGAGTGCGTCGCGCGTGCGCGCCGCCGAGATCACCCACGGATGGTTGGTGATGCGGGCCTCATCGCCATCGACGCGGCCGGCCACGGCGAACACGCCCGTGCGCGGATTCGCGCCGGTGCTGTCGAGGTAGTGGCGGGCGGCATCGGACAGCGACGGAAAATCGGCGACCGCGAACTCCAGCACGCTCTCCAACAACAGCGGCGTCCGCTTGTCCTGGCGGGCCAGGGCGAAACGGGCATTGGTGCCGCCGATATCGGCGAGCAGGGCATCGGCTGCCGGGGTTGTCGGGGATTGGGAAACACTCAAGGATCACCACCGCACGATCGGATCGCAGACAGACGGACGCAGCGCGCGCCCGGGCTGCCGGCAGGGTAAAGCAGTCCACGGACGTTGTCTCGCGGTTACCACGGCTGCGCTCGCCTCGTGACAGGTGAAAACGAAATCAGCGCGACGGCGCCGCTCCACCGTTCCAACCCGTATTGAACCGCCGGGGCATGCGGTGGTCAGTACGGCAATGGCTCGGCCAGCTTGCGCCCATGCGTGGCGATCACCTTCGAGTACCACAGCGCGCTGTCCTTGGGCGTGCGCTCCTGCGTGCCGTAGTTGACGTGGATCATGCCAAAGCGCTTGGAGTAGCCCAGTGACCATTCCAGGTTGTCCATCAACGACCACAGCATGTAGCCGCGGATGTCGACGCCGGCCTGGATGGCGTCATGGATGGCGCTGATGTGCTTGCGCAGGTAGTCCATGCGCAACGGGTCGCGTACGCGGCGCTCGCCGGACACCGGATCGACGTCGGCGGTGGGCGGGTCGAAGAATGCCGCGCCGTTCTCGGTGATGTAGACCGGGATGTCGCCGTAGGTCTGCTTGAACCACAGCAGCAGGTCGGTCAGGCCCTGCGGGAAGACTTCCCAGCCGGTCTCGGTGTAGGTGCCCAGCGGCTGCCGGACCACGCCGGTGTTGAGCGGGTAGCTGGGCGCGTCCCGGGTGACGCTGCGGGTGTAGTAGTTGATGCCGACGAAATCGAGCGGCTGCCTGATCAGCTCGAAGTCTTCCGCGGGCCAGTCCGGCCAGGCCTCGCCGAAGATCTCCTTGAGCTCGGGCGGGTAGTGGCCGAGCAGGGCGGGATGCAGGTACTGCTCGTTCATGTAGGCGTGGGCGCGACGCACCGCCGCCTGGTCCGCGGCCGAATCGCTGGCCGCGTACTTGGGCTCGATGTTCACCACCAGGCCGATCTCGTGCTTGCCGATCTCGCGGTACGCCTTGACCGCCGCGCCGTGCGCGCGCATCAGGTTGTGCGAGGCGATCGGCGCTTCGAACTTGCTGCGATGTCCCGGAGCCAGCGCGCCGTGCAGGTAGCCGCCATCGGTGACCACCCACGGCTCGTTGTGCGTCACCCACTTCTTTACCCGGCCGTCGAGCGCGCGGTACATCACCGAGGCGTACTCGGCGAACCAGTCGGCGATCTCGCGGTTGAGCCAGCCGCCACGGTCATCGAGCGCGGCGGGCAGGTCCCAATGGAAAAGGGTCAGCAGTGGCTCGATATCGTTGGCGAGCAACTCGTCGACCAGGTTCGAATAGAAATCCAGGCCCTTCTGGTTCACCCGGCCGGTGCCGTCGGGCAGGATCCGCGACCACGACACGCTGAAGCGGTACGCCTGCAGCCCGAGCTTGCGCATCAGCTTCACGTCGTCGCGCCAGCGGTTGTAGTGGTCGCACGCGACATCGCCGGTGTCGCCGTTGAGCATCATCCCCGGGGTGTGGGCGAAGCGGGTCCAGATGCTCGGGCCGGCGCCGTCGGCCAGCGGCGAGCCTTCGATCTGGTGGGCGGCCGTGGCGGCGCCCCACAGGAAGCCTTCGGGGAATACGAACTGGTCGGCGCCAGGTGCTCGGCTCATGGGCTCGGCCTCGGGGGATATTGACGGTGGATAGGCGTGAAAACGCTTACATGGCAGGATAGCCGACGGCGGTGCCCATTGGGAACCACCGGTCGCATTCCATCAACTGGCAAAAAGACCGTCGAAGGTGAAACGATCCTCGTGCCACGGGGACGGCTCAGGAGAATTCATGGCGAAGGTCACGCTGGATCGTCTGCGCAAGGTCTACCCGAACGGGTTTGTCGGTGTCGACGATGCCAGCTTCGAGATTGCCGACGGCGAACTGCTGGTGCTGGTCGGGCCTTCCGGCTGCGGCAAGTCGACGCTGTTGCGGATGATCGCCGGACTGGAGCAGATCAGCAGCGGTGAGCTGCGCATTGGCGAGCGTCTGGTCAACGACGTCGCGCCGAAGGACCGCGACATCGCGATGGTGTTCCAGAGCTACGCGTTGTATCCGCACATGAGCGTGGCCGAGAACCTCGGTTTCGGCCTGATGTTGCGCGGTGCGGGCAAGGATGAGATCGGCCGCCGCGTGCGCGAGGCGGCGGCGATGCTGGAGCTGGAATCGCTGCTCGATCGCAAGCCGGCGGCGCTTTCTGGCGGCCAGCGCCAGCGTGTCGCCCTTGGCCGGGCACTGGTGCGGCAACCGCAGGTGTTCCTGCTCGACGAACCGCTCTCCAACCTCGACGCCAAGCTGCGCGCATCCACGCGCGTGGAGATCGCGCGGCTGCACCGGCAATTGGGTACAACCATGGTCTACGTCACCCATGACCAGATCGAGGCGATGACGCTGGGCCAGCGCATCGTCGTGCTCGACAAGGGCCGCATCCAGCAGATCGATACGCCGATGGGCCTGTACAACCGGCCGGCCAACCTGTTCGTGGCGACGTTCCTGGGCAGCCCGAAGATGAACCTGCTCCAGGGCGAGGTCGTGGAAAGCGACGGCCTGAAGCTGCGGTTGGGCGACGGCGTCGAACTGCCGCTGCAGCCCGAAGTGGAACTGGCCGGGCGCGTGCGCGCTTACCTGGGCAAGCGACTGATGGTCGGGCTGCGTCCGGAGGACATGCACCTGGGCGAGCCCGGTCCCGGGCACCTGACCGCAACGGTCGAGGCGGTCGAGCCGGTCGGCAACGAGGCCTTCCTCGACCTGGACTGCGCTGGCAGCGACCTGATCCTGCGGGTGCCGCCGCGCGACCTGCCCCGGCATGGCGACACCGTGCACCTGGGGTACGTGGCCGGGCAGATGCACTATTTCGACCCGGATACCGGGGTCAGCCTGCGAGCCTGAGGGCCGCTATACTGCCCGTGAAGACCCGGCTTACGAGCCGTGGCGCCTCCTATGAGAATCAATGACTTGGGAGGCGAACTGTAATCAAGATAGTAACTCCCAGTCGGTAATCACGGCCGCGTCCCGCCACGCCGCCAAGAGGCAACCCAGCCGCATGCGTCTGTCCACGATCAAGCTCTCCGGTTTCAAATCCTTCGTCGATCCGACCACGCTGCACCTGCCGAACAACATGACCGGCATCGTCGGTCCCAACGGCTGCGGCAAGTCCAACATCATCGATGCCGTGCGCTGGGTGATGGGCGAAAGCTCGGCCAGCCGCCTGCGCGGCGATTCGCTGACCGACGTGATCTTTGCTGGCTCCTCGGCGCGCAAGCCGGTGTCGCAGGCGATGGTCGAGCTGATCTTCGACAACTCCGACCACACCATCACCGGTGAGTACGCGGCGTTCAACGAGATCTCGGTCAAGCGTACGGTCAACCGCGACGGTTCCAGCCAGTACTACCTCAACGGCGCCAAGTGCCGCCGCCGCGACATCACCGACCTGTTCCTCGGCACCGGCCTGGGCCCGCGCAGCTACTCGATCATCGAGCAGGGCATGATCAGCAACATCATCGAGGCCAAGCCCGAAGAGTTGCGCGTCTACCTGGAAGAGGCCGCCGGCATCTCCAAGTACAAGGAGCGCCGCAAGGAAACCGAGACCCGCATCCGCCATACGCGCGAGAACCTCGATCGCCTCAGCGATCTGCGCGAGGAAGTGGGCAAGCAGCTCGAGCACCTCAAGCGCCAGGCTCGCCAGGCCGAGCAGTACCAGGCCATCCAGGCCGAGCGCCGGGTCAAGGACGCCGAGTGGAAGGCGCTCGAACACCGCGCCCTCGACCAGAAACTGCAGGGCCAGCGCGAGAAGCTGGGCCAGCAGGAAACCCGACTGCAGCAGCTCATCGCCGAGCAGCGCGAAGCCGAGCGCGAGATCGAGGTCGGCCGTGTCCGCCGCGAGGAATCCGCCGAGGCACTGAACAAGGCCCAGGCCGCCAGCTACGAAGTCGGCGGCACGCTGGCCCGCATCGAACAGCAGATCCAGCACCAGCGCGAGATGTCCACGCGCCTGCAGAAGGCGCGCGACGAGGCACTGTCGGCGTTGGCGGAGCTGGGCCAGCACATCGGCAGCGATCAGTCGCGCCTGGACGTGCTGCGCGCCGCCGTGGCCGAATCCGAGCCGCGCCTGGAGCAGTTGCGCGACGAAGACGGCATGCGCCAGGAAGCCCTGCGCGACGCCGAAACCGGTTTGACCCAATGGCAGCAGCGCTGGGACGAGCATAGCCGTGCCCAGTCCGAAGCTGCGCGCGCAGCCGACGTCGAACGCACCCGCATCGAGCACCTCGATCGCCAGGTGCTCGACGCCGACCGTCGCCGCGAAGCCCTCAACAACGAACGCGCCGGGCTCGACCTGGGCGCGCTGTCGGAATCGTTCGCCGCGCTGCAGGAGCAGCACGAGACGCAGAAGTTCTCGATCGACAGCCTCAGCGAGGAGCTGGAGACGCGCAAGGGCGCACTCGGCGAATTGCAGGACCAGCAGCGTGGCACCCAGTCCGAGCTGGCCGAGGCGCGCAAGCAGGTGCAGGCCGCACGCGGCCGCCTGTCGTCGCTGGAGACGCTGCAACACGCGGCGCTCGGCCAGGAGCAGGGCGCGGCGCTGAGCTGGCTCAAGTCGCGCGGCCTGGATTCGGCCACGCGCGTGGGCGAGGCGCTGCAGGTCGAAGCGGGCTGGGAGAACGCCGTCGAAGGTGCGCTTGGCCAGATGATCGAAGGCGTGCTGGTCGAATCGCCGGAAGTCCTGGTCGATGCGCTCGGCGAACTCGGCGAGGGCCGCCTGGTCCTGGTCGATCCGCAGAATGACGCCGTCGATTTCGCGCCGACCTCGCTGGCCTCCAAGGTTCGCGGACCGATCGCGATCCGTCGCATCCTCGCCAAGCTTCACGCCGCCGAAGACCTCAGCCAGGCGCGCTCGATGCTGCCGATGCTGGGCGAGGGCGAGTCGATCATTACCCGCAACGGCGAGCGCCTCGGCGCCGGCTGGGTGCGGATCCTGCGCTCGGGCGCGGCCAAGCAGGGCGCACTGCTGCGCGAGCGCGAGATCCAGTCGCTGCGCACGCAGATCGACACCCTGCAGGCACGCGAGCGCGAACTCGAATCGCTGCTGATGCAACTGCGCGACCGCCTGCTCGCCGCCGAGCAGCAGCGCGAGGACGCGCAGCGCACGCTGTACATGGCGCACCGCAGCGTCTCCGAACTTGCCGGCCAGCTGCAGAGCCAGCAGGGTCGCCTGGATTCGGCGCGCGGCCGCATCGAGAAGATCGACACCGAACTGGCGCAGCTCGCCGAAACCCTGGAAAGCGCGCGCGAACAGTCACGCGATTCGCGCACGCTGCAGGAAGAAGCGGTCATGCGCATGGGCGAGCTGGAGGACGCGCGCCAGGCGTTGGAGTCCGAACGCCGCGCCCTTGGCGAAGCCCGCGACCAGGCCCGCAACATCGCCCGCGAATCGCGCGACACCGCGCACGCGCTGGCCTTGACGCTGGAGTCCCAGCGCACCCAGATCACCGCACTGGCGCAGGCCCTGGACCGCATGGGCGGCCAGCGCGGCCAGCTCGATTCGCGCCTGGGCGAACTGTCGGCGCAGCTGGCCGACGGCGACGAGCCGGTCAACACGCTGGAAGAGCAGCGGCAGGTCGCGCTCGAGCAGCGGGTGATCACCGAACAGGCGCTGACCGCCGCACGAACGACCGTGGACGGCATCGATCACGACCTGCGCCGCTTCGAACAGGTCCGCCACCAGCGCGACGAGCAGGCGATCCAGCAGCGCGAGGCCATCGGCCAGCGCCGCCTCGAGCAGCAGGCACTCGTGCTCAAGGCCGAACAGCTGTCAGCGGCGATTGTCGAAGCCGGTTTCGTGCTCGAGGACGTGGTCAACACCCTCACCGACGACATGGATGCGCAGGTTTGGGAGCGCAGCGTCAACGAGCTCGACGGCAAGCTGCGCCGGCTCGAGCCGGTCAATCTGGCCGCGATCGCCGAACACGCCGAGGCCGCCCAGCGCAAGGAATACCTGGACGCCCAGGACACCGACCTCACCACCGCGCTGGAAACGCTCGAGGACGCCATCAAGAAGATCGACCGCGAGACCCGCGGCCGCTTCAAGGACACCTTCGACCGCGTCAACAGCGGCGTGCAGGAGCTGTACCCGCGCCTGTTCGGCGGTGGCCATGCCTACCTGGAACTGACCGGCGAAGACCTGCTCGACACCGGCGTGTCGATCATGGCGCGCCCGCCGGGCAAACGCGTGTCGAACATCTCGCTGCTGTCCGGCGGCGAGAAGGCGATGACCGCAGTGGCGCTGGTGTTTGCGATCTTCCGCCTCAACCCGGCGCCGTTCTGCCTGCTCGACGAGGTCGACGCGCCACTCGACGAAGCCAACGTCGGCCGCCTCGCCGCGATGGTCATGGAGATGAGCGAACAGGTACAGTTCCTGTTCGTGACCCACAACAAGGCGACGATGGAAGCCGCGCAACAGCTTTCCGGCGTCACCATGCGCGAGCCCGGCGTCAGCCGACTGGTCTCGGTCGACCTGGCAGAGGCTTCGCGCCTGGCCGGAGTGGCCTGAGCCGTTCGGACTTCCCCCATCCCCCGCCTGCCGTAAGGAACCCCTTCGATGTCAGACGTGACCATGCTGCGGATCGGAATCCTGATCGCAGGCCTGATCCTGATCGCCGCGATCGTGTTCTTCGGTCGCCCGCGCAAACCGGGGCAGGGCAAGCGCGTATCGCGTGAGGCGGCGCCCGACAGCAGCCGGCGCGAGCCGACCCTGGGCGAGCAGCTGGAGCGTGAGCTCGGCGGCGAAGGCCCGGCATCGGGCGAGACCACCGCCCAGGCGGAGCTGGAACTGTTCGACCGCACCCTCGAAGGTGCCGCGAGCAGCGAGCTGGGCCGTCGCGCCACCGAGGAGTTCGACAAGATCGTCACCCTGTACCTGGCCGCGCGGGCAGGGCAGAAGCTGCAGGGCTCCGACATCGTCGTTGCCGCCGAGAAGGCCGGCCTTGCCTACGGCCACATGGGCGTGTTCCACCGCCTGGTCGAGAACCATCCCGAGCGCGGCCCGGTGTTCAGCGTCGCCAACATCATGAAGCCCGGCAGCTTCGACATGGCGCAGATCCAGACGCTGGAGACCCCGGCGATCGCGTTCTTCCTGACCCTTCCAGCGCCGGTCAATGCCCTGGACGCATGGGAAACCATGCTGCCGACCGCGCAGCGCATGGCCGAACTGCTGGACGGCGTGGTTCTGGACGAGCAACGCAATGCACTGGGCCGCCAGCGCATCGCCCACATCCGCGACGAATTGCGTGCCTACGACCGCCAGCGCGAAGCGCCGCCGCTGACCAAGCCGGCGCGCTGGTAGTCCCACGCTTCCTTCGACTTCGCTGCGCTACGCTTCCTTCGACTTCGCTGCGCTACGCTTCCTTCGACTTCGCTGCGCTACGCTTCCTTCGACTTCGCTGCGCTACGCTCAGGACGAACGGTTGTTTTGACGGAGTGCGCCGTTCGGGCCGAAGTCGAAGGACTGCCTGCGAGCCATTGACCATGCCGAAGACCGACATCGCCACCCGCATCGCCCAGCTGCGCGCCGAACTCAACGACGCCAACTACCGCTACCACGTCCTCGACGACCCCGCGATCCCGGACGTCGATTACGACCGCATGCTGCGCGAACTCGACGAACTCGAAGCCGCGCACCCGGAACTGATCACGCCCGATTCGCCGACCCAGCGCGTCGGCGCCGTGCCCTCCGGCAGTTTCGATCAGGTCCGCCACGCCATCCCGATGCTGTCGCTGGGCAATGCTTTCAGCGATGACGAAGTGGCCGTGTTCGTGCGCAAGATCCAGGAGCGTCTCGGCCGCGACGCGCTGGCGTTCTCCGTCGAACCCAAGCTCGATGGCCTGGCGATCAGCCTGCGCTACGAGAACGGGCGTTTCGTCCAGGGCGCCACCCGCGGCGACGGCGCCACCGGCGAGGACGTCACCGCCAACCTGCGCACGATCAAGGCGATCCCGCTGCAGCTGCGCGGCAAGGGTTGGCCGCGCGTGCTGGAAGTGCGCGGCGAGGTCTACATGCCGCTGGCCGCCTTCAAGGCCTACAACGAGCGTGCGCTGGCCGAGGGCGGCAAGGTCCTGGCCAATCCGCGCAATGGCGCGGCCGGCTCGTTGCGCCAGCTCGATCCGCGCATGACCGCGCAGCGGCCGTTGTCGTTCTATGCCTATGGCGTCGGCCTGGTGGAGGGCGGCGAACTGCCCGAGACCCATTCGCAGACCCTGGCGCGCCTGCGCGACTGGGGATTCCCGGTCAGTGGCGAAAGCAACGTGGTGGAAGGCCTGCAGGGCCTGCTCGACTACTACCAGTCGATTGGCGCCAGGCGCGATCGTCTGCCGTTCGACATCGACGGTGTCGTCTACAAGCTCGACGACTACGAAGGCCAGGCCGAGATGGGTTTCGTCTCGCGCGCGCCGCGCTGGGCGATCGCGCACAAGTTCCCGGCGCAGGAACAGATGACCGTGGTCGAATCGATCGAGGTCAATGTCGGCCGCACCGGCGCGGTCACGCCGTGGGTGCTGATGCAGCCGGTGCAGGTGGGTGGCGTCACCGTCACCCGGGCGACGTTGCACAACGCCGACCAGGTCGCGCGACTGGACGTTCGCAACGGCGACACGGTGATCATCCGCCGCGCCGGCGATGTCATTCCGGAGGTCGTCCGCGTCGTTGTCGAGAAGCGGCCCGCCGGGACCCGGCCCTGGTCGATGCCCAGCCATTGCCCGGTGTGCGGGTCGGAGCTGGTGCGCGAGGAAGGCGAGGCGGTATGGCGCTGCTCGGGCGAGCTGACCTGCGCGGCACAGCGCAAGGAGGCCATCGGCCACTTCGCCTCGCGCCGTGCGATGGACATCGAAGGCCTCGGCGAGCGTTTCATCGAGAGCCTGTCCGACCTGGGCTACGTGCAGTCGGTCGCCGACCTCTACAAGCTCACGCTCGATGACCTGCTGGAGATGAAGCGACGCGCGGACGCCCTGAAAGAAGTCCCTTTGGGGGACGAGCGCGACGACACCACGCCGGACACGGTCAAGGCCGGCAAGGTCGCCACGCGCTGGGCCGAGAACCTGCTCGAAGCCATCGACCGCAGCCGCAACACCACGCTGGAACGCTTCCTCTACGGACTGGGCATCCAGCACGTCGGCGAGAGCACGGCCAAGGCGTTGGCGAACTGGTTCGGCGACCTCGAACTGATTCGCCACCTGCCGTGGCCGCTGTTCAAGCGCGTGCCGGATGTCGGCGGCGAAGTCGCCCGTTCGATCGGCCATTTCCTCGACCAGGCCGGCAACCAGCAGGTCATCGACGAACTGCTCGCGCGCGGCGTCACCATCACCGATACCCATCCGCCGACGGCGAAGCTTCGCGACGGCCTGAACCTGGCCACGCTGCTGGTCGATCTGGAAATCCCCAAGGTCACCCGCGTGCGCGCCGAACAGCTGGCCAGTGCGTTCCCCAGCGTGCAGGCGCTGCTCGATGCGCCCGCGCACAACTTCATCAGCGCCGGCCTGCCTGCCGACACCGCGCAGGCATTGTCGGACTGGCTTGAAGACGAAACCCATGCCGGGCAACTGGTCGCCAGCGGCGATGCCCTGGCGCGCCTGGATGCGGTGACGCCGGTCGCCGCGGAAGTCGCGCAGGGACCGCTCGACGGCCAGACGGCGGTGCTGACCGGCACGCTGTCCGGGCTCAGTCGCGACGAAGCCAAGGCGAAACTGGAAGCACTCGGCGCCAAGGTGTCGGGCAGTGTCTCGAAGAAGACCAGCTTCGTCGTCGCCGGCGAAGCGGCCGGCTCCAAGCTCGACAAGGCGCAGGAACTGGGCGTGGAAATCTGGGACGAGGACAAGCTGATGGCGTTCCTTGCCGGGCACGGGCAGTGAGCACGCCGACGCCTGCCGCGAGCTGGCGACCTTCGGCCAGTTTCGAGACGCTGCGGCTGCGGGCGCGCATCAATGCGCTCATTCGCCACTTCTTCGCCGAGCGCGACGTCGTCGAAGTCGAGACACCGGTGATGTCGGTGGCGGGCAACACCGATCCGAACATCGCGTCGTTCCGGCTGCAGTTCAGTGGACGCACCGACGGCGCACCGCGTACGCGCTGGTTGCGCACTTCGCCGGAATACTCGCTCAAGCGGTTGCTGGCGGCGGGCTTTGGCGATTGCTACGAACTGGGCCGCGTGTTCCGCGACGGCGAAGCCGGCGGGCGCCACAACCCCGAGTTCACCATGCTTGAGTGGTATCGCCTGGGCTGGGACCACCAGCGCCTGATCGATGAGACCGCGCAACTGGTGCAGGCGGCATTGGCCCTGGTCGGTCGCAGCGCAACACTCACGCGCGTGGGTTATCACGATCTGTATCGCCAGCAACTGGGCATCGACCCGCAAACAGCCGAGGTCGAGCAGTTGCAGGCCGCGCTTGGTGTGGTGATCGATCCCGCCGGTCTGACGCGCGACGATTGGCTCGACCTGTTGATGACCCATCGCCTGCAACCGGCATTCGCGCGCGACCAGTTGCTGGCGGTGCACGACTATCCGGCCTCGCAATGCGCACTGGCTCGATTGGGGACTCGCGACGGCGTACCGGTGGCCGAGCGCTTCGAGCTCTACCTGGGGCCGCTGGAACTGGCCAACGGCTATCACGAGCTGGGCGACGCGGCCGAGCAGAGGCAACGCTTCGACCGCGATCTGGCGCTGCGCGGCGTGCGCGGCGACGCATTGCCACCACGCGACGAAAACCTGCTGGAGGCCCTGGCGGCGGGGTTCCCGCATTGCGCCGGCGTGGCATTGGGCGTTGACCGCCTGCTGATGGCCATGCTCGGCAGCGATCGCATTGCCGATGTGATGGCCTTCGACTTCGCCCGCGCCTGACCATCGCCCGATACGAAAATTTAAGGAAAACCCGGATGTTTGTTTTCACCGGGACGGTTTAGAGTGGCTGCGTGAACTCAGGGGTGCACGATGCGCGGCTGGGCGTTTTCGACTTGTTTCTACGCACTGCTACTGATGGCCGCGCCTGAGACTAGGGCACAGGACACGGGCGGTCGTTTCTACGGCGACCGTGTCGTGCGTTGCGAGTCCAAGGGCGGGCAGGCGCACCTTTGTCCGGTGGACGTCCGCGGCGGCGTGCGCATGCTGCGCAGCCTGTCCAAGTCCGATTGCACCGAGGGAAGCACCTGGGGCCTCAACGACACGGGCATCTGGGTCCGGGACGGATGCCGCGCCGAGTTCGTCCTCGGCTACGGCGGCAGCGTCGGCAGCGCCTACGGTAGCCGCACGGTCCGTTGCGAATCGCGCGGCAACCGCTGGCAGCATTGCGATGCCGACACCAGCGCCGGCGCCGAGCTGGTGCGGCAGTTGTCGAAGAACCCGTGCATCAAGGGCGACAACTGGGGCGCCGACAACCGCGGCGTCTGGGTGTCGGGTGGTTGCCGCGCCGAGTTCCGGATGATGGCGGCGGTGGCGACCCAGACCACGCCCGGCAAGATCGTCCGCTGCGATTCGAACGACAAGCTGCCGCGGCACTGCCCGGCCGATACCGAGGGTGGGGCGGTGAAGGTGTTCCGCCAGTTGTCGCGCGCGGCCTGTGTCGAGGGGCGCAGCTGGGGCGTGGACAAGAACGGGATCTGGGTCGAGGACGGCTGCCGGGCCGAATTCGAAGTCCGCCGCAAGGACGACATCAGCGGCGGCTGAATGGCTGCCATCGCCGGCCGCGGGGTGAGGCAATCGTTAAGCCGGCCTCGTTAGAGTAGGGCCCATCTCAAACGACGGAGCGGTCATGACCCGATATTTGTCCAGGGGCCTCGGGATTCTGGCTGTGCTTGCGGCTTCAACGGTGGCCACGCCGGCCATGGCGCAATACACCAACGTGCAGACCGTTCGCTGCGAATCCAACGACAACCACTATCGCCAGTGTGCGGCCGATACCCGTTACGGCGCGCAGCTGTTCCGGCAGTTCTCAAAAAACGCCTGCATCGAAGGGCGTACCTGGGGCTATGACGGGCGTGGCGTGTGGGTCAACGGCGGTTGCCGTGCCGAATTCGCACTGACGCGCGCCGGCCAGGGCGGCTGGAATGGTGGCAACGGCGGCGGGAACGGCGGCGGGAATGGCGGTGGCAACGTTGGCCGCAATGTGCGCTGCGACTCCAACGACAACCGTTACCACCAGTGCCAGATCGACGGCCGCAGCGCCTACCTGGTGCGCCAGTACTCCAAGGCCTCGTGCGTCGAAGGCCGCAGCTGGGGCGTCGGCCGCGGCTTCGTCTGGGTCGATGACGGCTGTCGCGCCGAGTTCGCCAGTGGCTACGGCGGCGGTCACGGCGGTGGCAACGGTGGCGGCCAGGGTGGCGGCCAGGGCGGCGGCAACTATCCCGGCGGCTGGGGGCAGGCGCAGCAGCTGTACTGCGGTTCCGATGATCGCCGCCAGCGCCGCTGCAACGTGACCATCCGTCGCGATGCGCGACTGGTCAAGCAATCGTCCAAGGCGCCGTGCATCGAAGGCCAGAGCTGGGGCTGGGACCGCAATGGCGTGTGGGTCAGCGACGGCTGCCGCGGCAGCTTCAGCGTCCTTTGACGCCACGCGGGTGCTCCCAAGTCCCCGTCGCCACACGCGGCGGGGACAGCCGGCGCCCGGATGTCGCCAAGTCGCGGCGTGCAGTTCGCTAAACTGCACGGCATGAACACCACCATCGATTTCGACCGTTACGACCGCATCCGCCCGATCCGCTGGACCGGGCAGGCCCTGGAACTGCTCGATCAGCGCAAGCTGCCCTTCGTGGTCGAGTACGTGGCGTGCCGCGACAGCGCTGCGGTCGCAGAAGCCATCCACGCGCTCACCGTGCGCGGCGCGCCGGCCATCGGCATCGCCGCGGCCTGGGGCGTGGTGCTGGCCGCGCGTGAGATCGATGCAGGCGACGGCGCCGAAGCGGCGACCAGGCTCGAGCCGGCCATGCAGCAACTCAACGCAGCCCGCCCGACCGCGGTCAACCTGGCCTGGGCGCTGGCGCGGATGCGTCGCACGCTGGCTGCGGCAGGCGCCGACTGGCGCGAAGTGATCGAACGCGAAGCGCAGGCCATCGCCGACGAGGACCTGGCTGCAAACCGCCGCATGGGCGCACTGGGTGCGGCCCTGATCGAACCTGGCAGCGGCGTGCTGACTCATTGCAACACCGGCTCGCTCGCCACCGCGGGCTTCGGCACCGCGCTGGGCGTGATCCGCGCCGGCGTCGCCGAAGGCCGGATCGACAAGGTTTTCGCCGGCGAAACCCGGCCCTGGCTGCAGGGCGCGCGCCTGACCGTGTGGGAGCTGCAGCAGGATGGCATCGCGCCGACCCTGATCGCCGACTCGGCGGCCTCGCACCTGATGAAGACCGGTGACGTGCAGTGGGTCGTGGTCGGCGCCGACCGGATCTGTGCCAATGGCGACACCGCCAACAAGATCGGCACCTACCAGCTGGCCATTGCAGCGCGCCATCACGGCCTGAAGTTCATGGTTGTCGCGCCGTCCTCGACGGTCGACATGGAAACTCCGTCCGGCGACGCGATCCACATCGAGGAGCGCGACCCCGGCGAGCTGTTCGGCGTCGGTGGCGTACGCACCGCGGCCGAGGACGTGGGCGCCTGGAACCCGGTCTTCGACGTCACCCCGCACGAGCTGATCGACGCCATCGTGACCGAGCGCGGGGTGATCGAGCGCCCGGATGCAGCGGCGATGAAGGCCGCCTTCGGCTGAGCCGGGTCATCCCGGCGCCCGCCGGGATGAAGTCAGGAGCGACGTCCCTGGGTTCCCGCCTTCGCGGGAATGACGGCTTCCGTACGAAGGGCGGGCAATGAATTGATGGAGCGGCGTGGTGGACGCCGCGTTCCCAAGGCCCGCCGTTGCCGATAAATCCACTTTAAAAACCCCCGCAACTGCTTGTTTCTGCGTGGGAATCGGGCAGCAGACGGACCCCGTTCCGTGCTATGATTTCGTGTCCATTTGAAGCCGTCGACGACGGGCTGTCAGAGGGCCCCTGACGGGGTCCGCGACGCAGGCCCGCCGGGCAGTTGCAGCGGCGGTGTTCAAACGTGATGCCCGACCGCAGTCGTCGCTGCGGACAACCAACGAACGGAAACCTGATGGCCGAACTCGCCAAGGAAATCATCCCGGTAAATCTCGAAGACGAGATGCGTCGCAGCTACCTCGATTACGCCATGAGCGTCATCGTGGGGCGCGCGCTCCCGGACGCGCGCGACGGACTCAAGCCGGTCCACCGCCGCGTGCTCTACGCGATGAACGAGCTCGGTGCCCACAGCAACAAGCCGTATTACAAATCGGCGCGTATCGTCGGTGACGTCATCGGTAAGTACCACCCGCACGGCGACACCGCGGTCTACGACACGCTGGTGCGCATGGCCCAGCCGTTCTCGCTGCGCTACATGCTGGTCGACGGCCAGGGTAACTTCGGCTCGATCGACGGCGACAACGCCGCGGCGATGCGATACACCGAAGCGCGCATGTCGCGCATCGCCCATGAGCTGATGGCGGACATCGACAAGGAAACCGTCGACTTCCAGCCCAACTACGACGAGAAGGAACTCGAGCCCACGGTCATGCCGACCCGTGTGCCGAACCTGCTGGTCAACGGCTCGGCCGGCATCGCCGTCGGCATGGCGACCAATATCCCGCCGCACAACCTGTCGGAAGTGATCGACGCGACCATCGCGCTGATCGATGACCCGACGATCGATGTCGATGGCCTGATCCAGTACATCCCGGGCCCGGACTTCCCGACCGCGGGCATCATCAACGGCACGGCCGGCATCGTGAATGCCTACCGCACCGGCCGCGGCCGCGTGCGCATGCGCGCGCGCGCCGAGATCGAGGTGGCCGACAACGGCCGCGAAGCGATCGTGGTCTCCGAGATCCCGTACCAGGTCAACAAGGCGCGGCTGATCGAGAAGATCGCCGAGCTGGTCAAGGAAAAGAAGCTCGAAGGCATCAGCGAGCTGCGCGATGAGTCCGACAAGGACGGCATGCGCATCTACATCGAGGTCAAGCGCGGCGAATCGGCCGAGGTCGTCCTCAACAACCTCTATCAGCAGACGCAGATGGAGTCGGTGTTCGGCATCAACATGGTCGCCATTGTCGATGGCCGCCCCAAGCTGCTGAACCTGAAGGACCTGCTGGAAGTGTTCGTGCGCCACCGCCGCGAGGTGGTGACCCGCCGCACCATCTTCGAGCTGCGCAAGGCCCGCCAGCGCGCACACATCCTCGAAGGCCTGACCGTTGCGCTGGCCAACATCGACGAGATGATCGAGCTGATCAAGACCTCGGCCAACCCCAACGAAGCGCGCGACCGCATGCTCGCCCGCAAGTGGGAAGCCGGCCTGGTCGGTGCGCTGCTGTCGGCGGCCGGTTCCGACGCCTCGCGTCCGGAAGACCTGCCGGTCGGTGTCGGCCTGGTCGATGGTTTCTACCAGCTGACCGAGACCCAGGCCCAGCAGATCCTCGAGATGCGCCTGCACCGCCTGACCGGGCTGGAGCAGGACAAGCTCACCGAGGAATACAAGCTGCTGCTGGAAACCATCCGTGGCCTGATCGAGATCCTCGAGCATCCGAACGTGCTGCTGGAAGTGATCCGCACCGAGCTGCGCAACGTCAAGGAAGAGTTCGGCGACAAGCGTCGCAGCGAGATCCGTGCCAGTGAGGAAGATCTCGACATCCTCGACCTGATCGCGCCGGAAGATGTGGTCGTCACGCTGTCGCATTCGGGCTACGCCAAGCGCCAGCCGGTCAGCACCTACCGCGCGCAGAAGCGTGGCGGCAAGGGCCGTAACGCGGCGGCGACCAAGGACGAGGATTTCATCGACCACCTGTGGCTGGTCAACACGCACGACACGCTGCTGACCTTCACCAGCGCCGGTCGCGTGTTCTGGCTGCCGGTGCACCAGTTGCCCGATGCCGGCCCGAACGCGCGCGGCCGTCCGATCATCAACTGGATCCCGCTGGAAGCCGGCGAGCAGGTGCAGGCCGTGCTGCCGGTGCGCGAGTACGTCGAAGACCAGTTCGTGTTCTTCGCCACCCGCAACGGCACCGTCAAGAAGACGCCGCTGACCGAGTTCGCCTTCCGCCTGCAGCGCGGCAAGATCGCGATCAACCTCGACGACGGCGACGCCCTGGTCGATGTGTCGCTGACCGATGGCACCCGCGACATCATGCTGTTCGCAAGCAACGGCAAGGCCGTGCGCTTCGCCGAAGACGCGGTGCGCTCGATGGGCCGCACGGCCACGGGCGTGCGCGGCATCCGACTCGCCGAGGGCGAGGAGGGCGAGGACGGCGCGCAGGACACCAGCGGCGCGCATGTGGTCAGCCTGATCGTGGTCGAAGGCGATGGCGACATCCTCACCGCCAGCGAACGCGGCTTCGGCAAGCGCACTTCGCTGGAGGAGTACCCGCGCAAGGGCCGTGGCACGCAGGGTGTGATCGCGCTCAAGACCACCGAGCGCAACGGCACGCTGGTGGGCGCGGTACAGCTGTCCGATCACCACGATGTGTTGCTGATCTCCGATGGCGGCACGCTGGTGCGTACGCGCGCGGCAGAGATCTCGCAAGTGGGCCGCAACACCCAGGGCGTGACGCTGATGCGCCTGGCCGCCGACGAAAGCCTGCAGACCATCGAGCGCGTCGATGCCTCGCTGGACGTGGACGAAGACGGCACCGATGCGGTGATCGATCCGGGCACCGCCGCAGGATCGGTCGACGTCGCCCCGATTCCGGGCTGATTGATCGCTTTCTACGAAGACGCCGCCGAAAGGCGGCGTTTTCGTTTGTGGACGCGGGCAGCTGTGGAGCCGGGCGGCGCCGCGTTGCCCGGGCGACCTCAGGCAATGCGGGCGAAGACCTCGTCCACGGACAACTGCCCCAGGTCCGCCGTCTCGATCGCATCGAACGCACGCATCCGGATGCCGGTGCGGCGGGCGCTGGTATGCGGCCCGAAAAGCGCCATGCCTGGGGTGCCGAGGGCCGCCGCGAGGTGGGTCGGGCCGGTGTCGTTTCCGACCACGAACGACGCCCTGGCCAGCACCCCGGCAAGGGCGAACCAGTCCAGGAAGCCGGAGGGCCCGAGCAGCACCTGGCAGGGCAGCGTGCGTGCGAGGTCGAGTTCGTCCGGCCCCGGTGCCACCACGACCTGGCGACCAGACTGGACGAGCCGCCGGGCGAGTTCGGCGAAATGCGGCCAGCGCTTTTGCGGGTGACGCGCCGAACTGCCGGGAACGAGCGCGATGTAACCCGGAGCGACGCCCTCGGCGGCGAGCAGCGCCGAAACGTCGTCGGCCATCCAGGCCACGTCCGGTGTACCGGTATGCGTCGGCTCCACGCCCGCAGCGGCGAGCAGGCGCGCGTAGGCGGCGCGGTCGGGGGCCGCGCTGGAGCCGGGGTTGTCCTTGCCATGCCATGCCAGCCCGGGCGTCATCAGGTGCCGGTACAGGCGCGTGCGCTGGCTGCCCTGGAGGTCGTAGACGCGGGCGAAGCCCGATTCGCGGAGCCTGCGCAGCAACGCCAGGTTGCCAGGCAGGTTCAGCAGTGGCGCACGCGGGTCGTCGATCAGCGTGTCCACGTGCGGACAGCGCTGCATCAGCCGGTGGAACTGGGGCGCGACCAGCAGGCTGATATGCGCGCCCGGGTGATGCGCGCGGATGTCGCGCAGGGCGCCGTCGGCCTGGACCAGGTCGCCGAACGAGCCCTGGCGGATCACCAGGATCTGCTGTCGCGGTCCGGGAATGCGGTCGGGCATGGCGGCGCCTGGTTCGCTGGCGGGGGGAAGCAGGTCTTCGCGCAGCATGGTGGTCCGGGAAAGGCGTTGGGATCGTCGGGGCCCGCTGCGCGGATGATCGCACAAGCGCTCACATCGCCGTGGTGGCGCGTCCACATGCGGCCTGTTGCGGGGCCCGTTGCGTGGCATGTTCCATGGCCGATCGCGTGTGCCGATCGCGTGTGCCGATCGCGTGATCCGATCCGATGGCGATGCTCCTATACTTCGCCAAAATCAGGGGAGGTCGCATGAAGCGCGTATCCGTTGCGGAAGGAACCGTCCACGCCCCATTGTCTGCAACGTCCCGGGTCCGGCCGCTCCTGCGCCTGATCGCCATCGGCATGGCAGCGCTGCTGATGCTCTGCGCCTGCAAGCGCGATCCCGACGGCCAGTTGCCCGCGGTCAGTGGCGAAGCGGTGCACGCCAGGCGCGAGGCGGTGCAGGGTTTCGCGCTGGTCGCCGCCTACCCGGACCAGAGGGCCGACGAGCAGATGGCCATCGCGCTCGAGTTCAGCCGGCCGCTGGTGGGCAGCCAGTCGTTCGACGAACTGATTGCCGTCGCCGATGGGAATGGCGCGGTTGTCGAGGGCAGCTGGGTGCTGTCGGACGACGCAAAGATGCTGCGCTTCCCGCACGTGGCGGCCAGTCGCGACTACGTGGTGACGATCAAGGGCGGGCTGACCGCCGCCGCCGGCGACCGGCTGGGGCAGGAGCTTCGCAAGCAGGTCCACACCGGGCCGCTCGACCCCGTGGTCGGCTTCGCCTCGCAGGGCAGCGTGCTGCCGGCGCGCGAGAGTCGGGGACTGCCGGTGGTGTCGGTGAATGTCGCCGAAGTCGACGTCGAGTTCCTGCGCGTTAAAGACAAGGAGCTGCCGCGGTTCTTCGCCCAGTACCAGCGCGGTGGACGGCGCAGCAGCTGGGAGCTGGCCAACGACTACGGCGACAAGACGCCGATGGATCACCTTGCCGAGCCGGTCTACGTGAACCGGTTCGTGCTCGGTGGCAAGACCAACGAGCGCGTGCTTACGTACCTGCCGTTGCAGGACATCAAGGAACTGCAGCAGCCAGGCCTGTACTTCGCGGTTATGAAGCGCACGGGCCAGTTCCAGAACAGTTTTGAAACCGTGTTCTTCACGGTCAGTGACCTGGGTGTGCACGTGCGCGCCTACCAGGACAAGCTCTTCGTCCACACCGCGTCGCTGCACACCGGATCGGCAGTGGGCGCGGTCGAGCTGAAGGTGCTCGACGACAAGGGCGAGACGGTGCTGAAGGGCGAGACCGACGGCAACGGCAATGCCATGCTCGGCTACAAGCTCGATGCCGCGCACGTGCTGGTCGCAACGCACGGCAAGGATGTGTCGATGCTGCCGTTCAACCAGCCGGCGCTCGACCTGTCCGAGTTCGCGGTGAGCGGTCGTGAGCAGGCATGGTTCGACGTGTTCGCCTGGTCCGGGCGCGACCTGTATCGCCCCGGCGAAACGGTGCGGGTTTCGGCGTTGCTGCGCGACCAGGACGGTCAGCCGGTCGCGACCAGGGGCAAGCCACTGCAACCGCTGTTCCTGCGCTACGTCCAGCCCGACGGCAAGACGTTCGTCGAGACGCGCCTGCAACCGGACGCGCAGGGCTACGTGCGACATGCGCAGGTGATCCCGGTGGATGCGGCGACTGGCCGCTGGCGCATCGAGTTCCGAACCGATCCGGGCAGCAAGGAAGCGGTGCAGGGCATGGCGTTGCGGGTCGAGGAGTTCCTGCCCGAGCGGCTCAAGCTGGACCTGCAGGCACAGCCCGTGTTGAGGCCGGGCGAGCCGCTGCACCTGGCGGTGGACGGCGCTTACCTATACGGCGCCCCTGCTGCCGGAAACCGCTTCACCGCCAAGCTGGCGGTGGCGGTGGAGCAGCATCCGCTGGAACAGATGCCCGGTTACTTCTTCGGCGACCCGACGATGTCGCTGCCCAAGGAAGCCAAGGACGTCATCGATACCAAGCTCGATGCCAGCGGCAAGTTGCAGCAGGACATCGCACTGCCGGCCGAAGCCAGGCCGGTCAGCACGATCGCCGCGATAGTCACCGGCAGTGTCTTCGAGAGCGGCGGCCGCAGCGTCAACCGCAGCGTCAAACGCGTGCTGTGGCCAGCCGGCGCGCTGGTCGGCGTGCGCCCGTTGTTCGACGACAAGGAAGGCACCGATGCCAACGCGACCGCGGGCTTCGAACTGACCCGGGTCGACAGTGCCGGCAAGCCGCGCGCCGGCAAGGGCCTGCGCGTGACCCTCGTCCGCGAGCATCGTGACTACCACTGGAACTACCAGGACGATGGCGGCTGGGATTACGACTTCACCCGGCGCTACGAAGACATCCAGACGCGCACCCTGGATGTCGGCCAGGCGCCGCAGCGGATCGACTTTCCGGTGGAGTGGGGCGATTACCGCGTCGATGTGTTCGATCCCGCGACGAAACTCACCACCCGCTACCCCTTCACCGCCGGGTGGAGCTGGGACGACGACAACCGCGGCCTGGACGCGCGCCCGGACAAGGTCAAGCTCGCCCTCGACAAGACCGCCTATCGCGCCGGCGACACACTCAAGGTAACGCTGACGCCGCCGCACGAAGGCAAGGGCCTGCTGATGGTCGAGAGCGACCGCATGCTCTTCGTGCAGGACATCGACGCCAAGGCCGGCAGCACCTATGAGATTCCGGTGACCGCCGACTGGGAGCGCCATGACGTGTATGTCACCGCACTGGTGTTCCGCGGCGGCAGCGCGCCCAGCAAGGTCACGCCCGCGCGCGCCGTCGGCGTGGCGCACGTGGCGATGGACCGGCGCGAGCGCAAGGTCGCCGTTGGCCTGTCGGCGCCGGCGCTGATGCAGCCCGGTCACGACCTGCCGGTGACGGTGAGCGTGCCGCAGCTGGCGGGCCAGGATGCATTCGTGACCGTATCCGCCGTCGACGTCGGCATCCTCAACATCACCCGTTTCCCGGTGCCGGACGCGGCCGCGCATTTCTTCGCCCAGCGTCGCCTCGGCGTCGATGCCTACGATGTCTACGGCCGCGTGATCGAGAGTTTCGAGGGCGGCATCGCCAAGCTGCGCTTCGGCGGCGACATGGCGCTGGCGGCCTTGCCGCAGGCGCGGCGTCCAACGGCGCGGGTGCAGACCGTGGACCTGTTTGCCGGACCGGTGAAGCTGGACGCAAGAGGCAATGCGCGCATCAACCTGGCAGTGCCGGACTTCAACGGCACGTTGCGCGTGTCGGCGCTTGCGTTCTCGGGCAACCGCTACGGCAGTCGCGATCGCGAGACGGTCGTGCGGGCGCCGGTTCTGGCCGAGGCCAGCCTGCCGCGCGTGCTCGCACCCGGCGACCGCAGCAACGTCACCCTCGACATACAGAACTTCACCGGACGCGATGGCCAGTTCAAGGTCGAGGTCAACGGTGAAGGCCCGCTGGCGCTGACCGCTGGCGCGCGCAATGCGAGCCTGGCTGCGCAGGCCAAGGCCACTTACACCTTCCCGTTGCAGGCGAAAGAGGGTTACAGCACCGCGCAGGTACGCGTGCGGGTGCAGGGTAACGGCTACACGGTCGACCGCCGCTACGATGTGCCGGTGCGGCCGGCGTGGCCTTCGGTGGTGCGTGCACGCACGCGCGTGCTCGATGCGGCCGGCCCGCTGCAGTTCGACACCGGCCTGGCCGACGGCCTGATGAGTGAATCGGTGACTGCACGCCTGTCGGTCAGTGCGCTGCCGCCGATTCCGTTCGCGAGTGCGCTGCAGGGCGCGCTCGACTATCCCTATGGCTGCGCCGAACAGACCACGAGCAAGGGCTTTGCCGCGCTCGAGCTCGATGACGCTACGGCGAAGATGCTCGGGGCGAAGGGGCTGGATGCGAAGGCGCGCCGTACGCGCATGGAAGGTGCGTTCGGGCGCCTGGCGGCGATGCAGATCGGCTCTGGCCACTTCTCGATGTGGGGCAGTGGCGACTACGTCAATCCCCTGATCACGCCCTACGTCGTCGAGTTCCTGCTCGACGCGCGCGAGGCCGGGTTCGCCGTGCCCGATGCGGTGTTGCAGAAGGCGCTGAAGGTGCTCAGCGATGACCTGCTGTCGGGGGGGCAGGGGTTCTATGGCTACGACTCCCGCGATCACCTCAAGTTCGCCTACCAGGCCTACGCCGGTTTCGTGCTCGCGCGCGTGAACCGCGCGCCACTGGGCACCCTGCGCGCGCTCTACGACAACGATCGCAAGCAGAGCCTGACCGGCCTGCCGCTGGTGCACCTTGGCCTGGCACTGACCCTGCAGGGCGACAAGGCACGTGGCGGCAAGGCCATTGCGGACGGGTTCGCACGCGACTCCGTCGATCGTCCCGAATACCTCGGCGACTACGGCAGCCGCATCCGCGACGATGCACTGATGATTGCGCTGCTTCATGAGCGCGGCCTGGCCATACCGGCCTACGATGCTCGCGCGGTGGAGCTGGGCAAGGAGCTCGATGCGCGCCGCAACAGCGGCTGGATGTGGCTCAGCACGCAGGAGCAGGTGGCGCTGGTGCGTCTGGGCAAGGCGCTCGCGGCGGAGCAGGGCAAGCAGGTTTCGGGGCAGTGGAAGATCGGCGATGTCGTCACCGATGCGCCGGCCGCGCGCCTGGTCGGTCGTGTGTTCGATTACGCCACGTTGCTGCGCGGCGTGTCCTTCAACGCCAAGGGCGAGCCGCCGCTGTACGCCAGCCTGGAAGTGGCCGGCGTCCCGCGGCGCGCCCCGGAGCCGGATGACTCGTTGATCAAGGTGACGCGCCGGTACTTCGCCACCGATGGCAAGGAGTGGAGCGGCGGCAAGCTGGAGGAGGGCGAGGCGCTGATCGTGCAGGTCGCGATCACCAGCCATCGCGACATGCCCGATGCACTGCTGACCGACCTGCTGCCGGCCGGACTGGAGATCGAGAACTTCAACCTCGGAGACGGCAAGCAGTGGGCGGGCGTGGTCATCGACGGCATCGAGATCGCCGACCACGATGATGCGGCCGAGGTCCGCCACGAGGAGTTCCGCGATGACCGCTACGTCGCCGCGCTCAAGCTCGACAGTGGCGACACCGCGCGGCTGTTCTACCTGCTGCGCGCGGTGACACCGGGCACCTACACCGTGCCGCCGCCGCTGGTGGAAGACATGTACCGGCCGGATCTGCGTGGCGTGGGCAAGTCCGTGCCGGCCACCGTGACGGTGACGCAACCCGGAGGCGGGTGATCGCAGCGCCACCCGCCACCGTCATCCCGGCGAACGCGGCGCCCCTCAAGCGCAGGTGGCATCGCCCTGCGCTCAAGGCGATGCTCACCGCGCTGACGCTTGTCACCGCGGCCATGCTCCTGGACCTGGCATTCCCACTGCCGTTGCCCGACCGCGACGACGAGGGCGCGGTTGTCGTGGCCGCCGATGGAACGCCATTGCGCGCATTCGCCGATCGTCGCGGCATCTGGCGCTATCCGACGACGATCGACCAGGTCTCGCCGCTGTATCTGCAGGCGCTGCTGAACTACGAAGACCGCTGGTTCTGGCGGCACCCCGGCGTCAATCCGGTGGCGATGCTGCGCGCCGGCGGGCAGTGGCTGCGCAGCGGCCGGGTGGTGTCCGGCGGCTCGACGCTGACCATGCAGGTCGCGCGGATACTTGATCCTGCACTGCGCACGGGCACCCGCACGCCGCCGGCGAAGTTGCGCCAGCTGCTGCGCGCACTGCAGCTGGAAGTGCACCTGTCAAAACGCGGGATCCTCGCGCTCTACCTGCAACGCGCGCCTTTCGGCGGCACGGTCGAAGGCGTCGAAGCCGCCAGCTGGGCCTATCTCGGCAAGCCGGCGTCGCGGCTGTCGCATGCCGAAGCGGCGCTGTTGACGGTGCTGCCGCAGGCACCCGGGCGGCTGCGCCCGGACCGTGATCCCGGCCGCGCCCGCATCGCCCGCGACAAGGTGCTGACGCGGATGCAGGCATTGCAGGTGTGGTCGCCCGATGCGGTCGCCGACGCACGCATCGAACCGGTCGTGGCGCGATCGCTGCATCCACCCCTGCATGCACCCTTGCTGGCGCAGCGTCTGCGCTTCGAATTTCCACGCTCGCCCAGGCTGGTATCGACGCTGGATGCGGAGTTGCAGCGCACGCTCGAGGAAAGGGTCGCTGGTTACTTCTCCGACCTGCCGCCGCGTACTTCGGCTGCGCTGCTGGTGGTCGACAACGCCACGCTGGAAGCGCGCGCCTACGTCGGCTCGGTCGCCTTCACCGATACCGAACGGCTGGGGCATGTCGACATGGTCAAAGCCTGGCGCTCGCCAGGTTCGACGCTCAAGCCGTTCCTGTACGGGCTGGCGCTGGATGACGGCCTGATCCACTCGGAAAGCCTGCTGGTCGATGCGCCGCAATCGTTTGGCGGCTACCGGCCGGGCAATTTCGACGCGGCGTTCAACGGTCCGGTCAGCGCGGCGCAGGCGCTGCGCCTGTCGTTGAACGTTCCGGCCGTGGACCTGCTCGACCGGGTGGGTCCATCGCGTTTCGCTGCGCGCCTGGCGCACGCGGGCATTCGCCTGCAGTGGCCGCGTGGCGGGGCGCCAAACCTGGCGATGATCCTCGGCGGTACCGGCGCCAGGCTCGAGGACCTGGTGGGCGCCTACGCCGCGCTCAACCGCGACGGCGTCGCCGGACGCGTGCGTTACACCGCAGGTGCGGCGCACATCGACCGGCGTGCGATGTCGCCCGGCGCGGCCTGGATCGTGCGCGAAATCCTCGAGGCGAACCCGCGCCCGGGCAGCGTCGCCGATACGTTCGAACCCGGTGGCCGTCCGCGCGTCGCCTGGAAGACGGGCACCAGTTACGGCTTCCGTGACGCCTGGGCGTTGGGCAGCACGCGCCGCCACACCGTCGGGGTGTGGGTTGGCCGCCCGGACGGCACGCCACTGCCCGGCCAATACGGCGCGGTCACGGCATTGCCGTTGTTGTTCGAGGTCATCGACAGCCTGCCGCGTCAGCGCGGCGATTCGTCGCCGCGCCCGATGCCGGCCGATGTCGCCAGCGTCGAAGTGTGCTGGCCACTCGGACTGCCGCCCGACCCGCAGGCGCCGCAGTTGTGCCAGCGACGCCTGCAGGCGTGGACCCTGGACGGCTCGCAGCCGCCGACGATGGCCGAGCGCGATGCGCGGTTATGGAATGCCGGGATCGAGCGCTTCGACGTCGATGCACGCAGTGGCCTGCGCCTGTCGGGCGAGTGCTCCGCAGCGCATGTGCGCGCACCGCGCCAGCTGGCGCGCTGGCCGGTACTGGCATCGCCGTGGTTGCCGGCGGAAACACGCCGGGCAGCGCGATTGCCGCCGCTGGCCGCCGACTGCGCCGCCGACGGACGCGACGCGGTCGAGGAATTGCGGATCGATGGTCTGGCCGACCGGGCCACGCTTGCCCGTGCTCCCGGCAGCGAACATCCGGTGCGATTGTCCCTGCGTGCGCTGGGCAGCGATGCGCGGATCCGCTGGTTGCTCGATGGCCGGCTGATCGGCGAGTCGGCCGGCGCGGCGTCGTTCGTCCACGACTTCGGCGAAACCGGCCCGCACACGCTGACGGCGCTGGCCGACAGCGGTGCCTGGTCGCGGTTGCAGTTCAGCGTGCTGCGCTGACTGCGGCGGTGTTGCTCAGAGGTCCTGCTTGAGCTGCGCCAGCATGTGCTCGGCCGAAGACACCCGGAACTCACCTGGCGCCTCGACGTTGAGCAGCTTCACCACGCCGTCCTCGGCATACAGGGCGAAGCGCTTGGCGCGGCGGCCCATGCCATAGGCGCTGGCGTCGAGTTCCAGGCCGAGCGCGCGGGCGAAGTCGCCGTTGCCGTCGGCCAGCATCATCAGGCCTTCGGGCACGTGCTGGCTTTCGCCCCAGGCCTGCATCACGAACGGATCGTTGACCGACATGCAGGCCACTTCGATGCCCTGGCTGCGGAACTCGTCGAAGTGCTGCACGAAGCCGGGCAGGTGCTTCTCCGAGCAGGTCGGCGTGAACGCGCCCGGCACCGCGAACAGGACGATGTTGCGTCCGTCGAACAGGGCATTGGTGTCGAGGGTTTCCACACCCTCGCGGATGCGCTGCAGGGTGACTTCGGGGATGTGATCGCCGATCTGGATGGTCATGGAGGACTCCGGTGAGAATGGGCAGCATACTGGCAGCGCCCGCAATGCCGCGTCAAAGTCACTTGAAATCGACTGCGCGGCTGGCATTGTCTGCGGCGTGCCGGAACGCACGTTCGCCGGACGTTTCCGGGCGCGCCAGTCGCGGCGCATGCATCGAGGGAGCCACACCATGCAGTTCAAGGATTACTACGAAACCCTGGGCGTCGAGCCCAGCGCCGGCGAGGCCGAGATCAAGACGGCCTACCGTCGCCTCGCCCGAAAGTTCCACCCCGACGTCAGCAAGGAAGCCGGCGCCGAGGACAAGTTCAAGGCGATCAACGAAGCCTACGAGGCGCTGCGCGACCCGCAGAAGCGCGCCGCGTACGATCAGTTGCGCGCGCGCGGTTATCGACCCGGCGATGAGGTGCAACCTCCGCCCGGCGGATTCGGCGGCGGCGGTTACGGTGGCGTCGACTTCGAGGAGATCTTCGCCGGCGGCGGCGCCGGCGGCGGCTTCAGCGATTTCTTCGAAAGCATGTTCGGTCGCGGTCGCGGCGGCGGTTTCGGCCAGCGCGGTCCGCAAGCGCGCGGCAGCGGCGACACGCGCGCCAAGCTGGCGGTCTCGCTGGAAACCGTCCATGACGGCGGCAGCGTGCGCATCGCCGTCAACGAACGCACGCTCGACGTGCGCATCCCCAAGGGCATCCGGCCGGGCCAGGTCATCCGCCTGGCCGGGCAGGGTGTGCAGGGCGATCTGTTGCTGGAGATCGAGTACGCCGCGCACCCGCAACTGGAAGTCGACGGGCTCAACGTGATCTATGTGTTGCCGCTGGCGCCATGGGAAGCGGCGCTGGGCGCTTCGGTCAGCGTGCCGACACTGGGTGGCCCGGTGGAGCTGAAGATCCCCGCCAACTCCGAGGCCGGCCGCAAGCTGCGCCTGCGCGGACGCGGATTGCCGGGGGATGCAGCGGGCAGGATCGCGCCGGGTGACCAGCTGGTCGAACTGGAAGTGCTCGCACCGCGTGCGCACAACGAGGCGCAGCGGGCGGCCTACGAAACGATGCGGGAAGCATTCGGCGACGACTGGCGCCGCGTCTGAGGACTCGTGGCCGGGTTGGCGGCCAGTTTGGCGATCCAGGCAGCCTGGATCGCCGGTGTCCGGATCAGGCGGGGATCATCTGCGAGATGATGTCGGCCAGGTCGTTCTCGCTGAAAGGCTTGGTGATGTAGGCCTTGGCGCCTTGGCGCATGCCCCACACGCGGTCGGTATCCTGGTCCTTGGTGGTGACCAGCACGACCGGGATGTGCTTGGTGCCCGGATCCCGGCAGATCGAACGCGTCGCCTGGAAACCGTTGAGATTGGGCATGACGACGTCCATCAGCACCATGTCGGGCAGCTCGCGCTTGGCCGCTTCCACGCCGGCAGCGCCATCCTCGGCAGTCAGTGCCTCGTGGCCAAGCTTCTCGACGATGCGACGGATACCCATCAGCTGCGACGGCGAGTCGTCGACGATCAGAATGCGCGCCATATGTTCCCCCTGAACCTGACGCGATTGTAGCGGTCGGCGATGGGGCCGCAATAGCCGTCGCCGAATCGGACGGGGAGCTGGCACCGGAACTGGGAACCGGGTGCCGGTTGCGGCAGAGTCCCGGCGGGCCGGCAGGGCAGGCGCGCTCAGCCCACCGCGACCAGCGTGCGCCCAAGCGAACCGCCCGCCAGCATCGTTGCGAACACCTCGGGCAACTGTTCCAGCCGTACTTCGCGCGTGCAGATGCGCTCGAGATGACGCGGCTTCCAGTCGCTGGCCAGGTGCTGCCAGACGGCCTGGCGGATGTCGCGGGCAGTGCCGGCCGAGGCGACGCCCAGCAGCGACACGCCGCGAATGATGAAAGGCATCACGGTGGCGTCGAGTTCGGCCGTGGCGGCCAGCCCGGCGCTGGCGACATTGCCATACGGCACGGTCTGCGCGAGCAGGCTGGTCAGCATCGGTCCACCGACGTTGTCGAGACCACCGCCGAAGCGCGCCGTTTCCATCGGCCGCGTCGTGGCAAGGGCGTCGCGCCCGAGCACTTCGCTGGCGCCAATCTCCTTGAGGTAGTCGCTCTGTTCGGCCTTGCCGCTGATCGCGTGCACCTGGTAGCCGGCGCGACTGAAGATGTCCAGGGCCAGCGAGCCCACGCCGCCGCTGGCACCGGTGACAGCGAGCGGACCGAGCTCGGGCGTCTGCCGGTTTTCGGTCATGCGCAACAGCGCCAGCGCGGCGGTGAAGCCGGCAGTGCCCAGGATCATGCTCTCGCGCAGGCTCAGCCCCTTGGGCAGCGCGATCACCCACTTCGATTCCAGCCGCGCGTACTGGCTGTAACCACCGTCGCGCGTTTCGCTCAGCCCGCAGCCGGTGACGAGGACTTCGTCGCCCTCGCGGAACGCCGGATCGGTCGATGCCACCACATGGCCGGCGACATCGATGCCACCCACCAGCGGGAACCGGCGCAGGATCTTGCCCTGGCCGGTGCCGGCGAGGGCGTCCTTGAAATTGACCGAAGAGTAGGCGGTGCGGATGACCACTTCGCCCGGCGCCAGGTCGTCGACCGAAACCGCTTCGATGCCACTGCGGTAACCAGCGTCGTCGTTATGGATGCGGAAGGCGTTGAATGAAGTCGGAATCTTCATGGTCGTGTTTCCTGAGGGGGTTATCGCAGCGCCTTGCGTCGCTTCTCGTCCATCCACTTCGACGCTGCCGCAGGCTCGTACGCCTCCATCCACGACAGCATCGCGCCGATGTCGTCGCCGTGCCACAGGTCCTCGCGCTGGTCCGGGTGCAGGAAACGCTCGGACACCATGCGGTCCATCATCGCGATCAGCGGCTCGTAGAAACCATCCACGTCGAGGAAGGTGCACGGCTTGTCGGCAATGCCCAGCTGGCGCCACGTCAGCATCTCGAACATCTCGTCGAGCGTGCCGAAACCGCCGGGCATGGCGATGAAGCCGTCCGACAGGTCGAACATACGCGCCTTCCGCTCATGCATCGAGCCGACCACTTCGAGGTGGGTCACGCCCTTGTGCGCGACCTCCCAGTTGACCAGTTGCTCGGGGATCACGCCGGTCACTTCGCCACCGGCGGCGAGCACGGAATCGGCAACCACGCCCATCAACCCGACATTGCCGCCGCCATAGACCAGGCCGATCCCGCGCTTGGCCAGTTCCGTGCCCAGGGCGATCGCGCGCTCGGTGTAGATGGGCTTGGCGCCGGCATTGGAGCCGCAATAGACGCAGACATTCTTCATTTCATTGACCGGGATGGACAGGCAGGACGGGGCGGACGTTCATCGTGCGCGGAACAGGACGATGCCGGACATGCGCACCATCTCCTCACGCAGGCGCCTGGGCTGCAGCAGGCGCAGCAGTTTCCACAGCCAGGCGTGCGGCGCGGTGCGATTGAGGCGCAGCGATTCGGTCCAGCTCGAGCGGAACTCGACCTCGTCCCAGCCGAAGGGCGCGAAGAAGGCGGTGCCCTCGGCCGGGCCAAACCGGAATGGCGCATTGCCTTCACGCAGCTTCGGCGACCAGCGCTTCTCGAGGAACTTCAGCAATCTCGGCGAGGCCAGGTCGGTCAACCACCACTGTGCCTGTGCCACGTCGTGCAGGTCGGCGGCAAGTTCGGCGACGTTCTCGGCCTCCAGGTAAACCAGCAGGCCCTCGGTGATCACCAGCATGGGGCCGTGGCCGGCGGCATGGGCGAAGACTTCATGGCGCACCGCGCGTTCGCGCAGATCGGCAGGGATGAACTCGACCGCGCAGTTCGGCGTTTCGCTGGCCATGTGCCGGCGGAAGTGGTCGACCATGTCGGGGAGGTCGACATGCAACCAGCGCAGCGTCGAGGGCAGCGGCAAGCGGTAGGCGCGCGCATCCAGTCCCGCAGCCAGGTTGAGCACCGTGGTCGCGCCCTGCTGCACGCAGCGCAGGATGATCTCGTCCATGACCGCCGTGCGCACCACCATCGGCCAGCTCATCGACGCGCCCTGCGGCATCGCATCGACGATGGCCTGGCCGCGTTCCCCGGCGAGACGGCGCGCATACGGGTCGCGGAAGATCGCGTCCGGGCGGTCGCTCTCCATCGCGCGATAGACCGCCACCCAGGCGGCGGTGTCGGAGACGTTACGGATCGGGTTGGCGTCAGCCATCGTTGTGCTCCTGTCGTGAACGCAAAAGGCCGCCAGCACCTGCGTGATGGCGGCCTTCCGGCTCGATGATCGGCGACGAGATCTGCGAGACGATCAGTTCGCCTTGTGGATCGAGCGCTTGTCGACCGCCATGGCGGCGTCGTGGATCGCCTCCGACAGCGTCGGGTGGGCGTGGCAGATGCGCGCCAGGTCGTCGGCCGAGCCCTTGAACTCCATCGTCAGCACGCCTTCGTGGACGAGCTCGGAAACACCGACGCCGACCAGGTGCAGGCCCAGGACCAGGTCCGTCTCGGCATGCGCGATCACCTTGACGAAGCCGGCCGGCTCGCCCATCGCCACGGCGCGGCCGATGGCGGCGAACGGGAAGCTGCCCGTCTTGAACGGCGTGCCTTCGGCCTTGAGCTGCTGCTCGGTCTTGCCGACCCAGGCAATCTCCGGCTCGGTGTAGATCACCCACGGTACCGTGTCGAGGTTGACGTGGCCCGGCAGGCCGGCGATCAGCTCGGCCACGGCGATGCCTTCCTCGAAGCCCTTGTGCGCCAGCATCGGCCCGCGCACGCAGTCACCGACCGCCCAGACACCGTTGACGCCGGTGTGGCAATGCTCGTCGACTTCGATCATGCCGCGGGCATCGAGCTTGACGCCGGTGCCATCGGCCAGCAGGCCCTTGCTGGCGGCGCGACGGCCGACCGAAACCAGCAGCTTGTCGACTACGATCGTCTTCTCGCCTTCGGCGTCGGTGTAGGTGACTTCGACTTCCTTCGACTTGCCCTTGGTCTTCACTTCGGCCTTGCTCACCTTCGCGCCGAGCTTGATGTCCAGGCCCTGCTTCTTGAACTCGCGGGCGGCGGTCTTTGCGACCTCGGCATCGGCGGCGGCAAGGAAGTCGGGCAGGGCTTCGAGGATGGTGACCTCGGCGCCCAGGCGCTTCCACACGCTGCCCAGCTCAAGGCCGATCACGCCGGCGCCGATCACGCCAAGGCGCTTGGGCACGGCGGTGAAGTCGAGCGCGCCGACGTTGTCGACGATGGTGTCGTTGTCGAACTTGGCGAACGGCAGCTCGATCGAATCCGAACCGGCAGCCAGGATCACGTTGGTGCCCTTGAGCTCGACCTCGGAACCGTCGTGCTGCTTGACCTTCACCACGTTGCCCGGCTGCAGCTGGCCAAAACCATAGAACGGCGTGATCTTGTTGGCCTTGAACAGCATCGCGATGCCGCCGGTGAACTGCTTCACGATCTTGTCCTTGCGGGCGATCATGGTGCCGACGTCGATCTTGGCGTCCTTGGTGGTGATGCCGTGCTCACCGAACAGGTGCTGCAGGTTGTAGAACTGGCGCGAGCTGTCGAGCAGCGCCTTGGACGGAATGCAGCCCACGCGCAGGCAGGTGCCGCCGAGGGCGGGCTTGCCGTCCTTGCCGAGCGCGGCGTCGATGCACGCGGTCTTCAGGCCGAGCTGGGCGGCGCGGATGGCGGCGTGGTAGCCGGCCGGGCCGGCGCCGATGACGACAACGTCGAAGGTCTGCTGTTCGCTCACGATTTTGATCCTTTGCTTTTCATTCACCAAATCACATGCCCAGCAGCATGCGGTGCGGATTCTCGAGCTGGTTTTTGATGTCGACCAGGAACAGCACCGCTTCCTTGCCGTCGATGATGCGGTGGTCGTACGAGAGCGCGATGTACATCATCGGCGCAGCAATGACCTGGCCGTTCTCGACGATCGCGCGTTCCTTGATGGCATGCATGCCCAGGATCGCCGACTGCGGCGGGTTGACGATTGGCGTCGACATCAGCGAACCGAAGGTGCCACCGTTGGTGATCGTGAACGTGCCGCCTTGCAGGTCATCGAGGCCGAGCTTGCCGTCGCGCGCCTTCTTGGCGTAATCGGCGATGCCCTTCTCGATGTCGGCAAAGCCCATGCGCTCGACATTGCGCAGCACCGGCGTGACCAGGCCCTTCTCGGTCGAGACCGCGATCGAGATGTCGGCGTAGCCGTGGTAGATCACGTCATTGCCGTCGACCGAGGCATTGACCACCGGGTACTTCTGCAGCGCGTTGGCGGCGGCCTTGGCGAAGAAACTCATGAAGCCCAGCTTGATGCCGTTGGCCTTCTCGAACTGCTCGCCCAGCTCCTTGCGCATGGCCATGACCTTGCCCAGGTTGACCTCGTTGAACGAGGTCAGCATGGCGATCGAATTCTTCGACTGCATCAGGCGCTCGGCGATGCGGGCGCGGATTCGGGTCATCGGCACGCGCTCTTCCGGACGCGCGCCGCCGGAGGCGCCGACGCCCTTGCCCGAGGCGTAGTTGACCAGGTCTTCCTTGGTCACCGCGCCGCGACGGCCCGTGCCGTCGACCTGTGCCGGGTCGATGCCCTGGGTGACGGCGGTGAAACGCGCGCCCGGCGGCAGGCTTTCGGTGGCGGCAGCGGCCGGAGCGGCCTTGGCGGCCTCGGCCTTGGGCTGCACCGGCTGCGCTTCGGCCGTCGTGGCGGCAACGTTCTTGGCGTCGATGGCCTCGGCCTTGGTCGCGGCGGCCGGAGCCGCGGCGGCAACCGCGCCGGCTTCGACCACGGCGATCAGCTGCTCGCTGACGACCGTGGTTCCTTCGGCGAACTTGATTTCCTTGAGCACGCCGTCGACGGGCGAGGGGACTTCCAGGACGACCTTGTCGGTTTCCAGGTCAACCAGGTTCTCGTCGCGCTTGACCGCGTCGCCGACTTTCTTGTGCCAGGTCGCGATGGTGGCGTCGGAGACGGATTCGGGCAGAACGGGAACTTTGATTTCGGTGCTCATGGGGTGCGTCCTAATGTCATTCCGAACGTAATGAGGAATCTTGATGCCCGGGCGGCGACGGCGCTGCCCGGGGCGACACGATGGTTACTCTGCGGTGACTTCGCCGCGCAGCGGGTTGCGCAGCGCGTCGGCGACCAGCGCGGCCTGCTCGGCGACATGGTCGGCGAGGTGGCCGGCAGCCGGCGACGGCGAACGCGCGCGACCTGCGTAGTGCAGCGTCTGCCCGGACTGCAGGCAGGCCGCCAGGTGGTGGCGGATCTGGTACCACGCGCCCTGGTTCTGCGGCTCTTCCTGGCACCAGACCACGTCGGTGGCCTTGGTGAAACGCTTGAGTTCGGCCACCAGCTGCGGACGCGGGAACGGATACAGCTGTTCGACGCGGACGATGGCGACGTCGGTCAGGCCCTGCTTCTGCTGTTCCTCGAGCAGGTCGTAGTAGACCTTGCCGCCGCAGAAGACCACGCGCTTGACCTTCTTGGCGTCGGCGCTGGCATCCGGGATCAGCTGCTGGAACTCGCCCTTGGCCAGCTCGTCCATCGTCGACACCGCCAGCTTGTGGCGCAGCAGCGACTTGGGCGTCATCACCACCAGCGGCTTGCGCGTGGTCATGCGCATCTGCCGGCGGATCATGTGGTAGGCCTGTGCCGGCGTGGTCGGCGTGCAGACGATCATGTTCTCCAGCGCGCACAGCTGCAGGAAGCGCTCCAGGCGTGCGGAGCTGTGCTCCGGGCCCTGGCCTTCGTAGCCGTGCGGCAGGAACAGCGCCAGCCCGCACAGACGACCCCACTTGGCCTCGCCCGAGGACAGGAACTGGTCGATCACGACCTGCGCGCCGTTGGCGAAATCGCCGAACTGCGCTTCCCAGATGTCGAGCGTCATGGGATCGGCGGTGGCGTAGCCGTACTCGAACGCCATCACCGCTTCCTCGCTGAGCAGCGAGTCGATGATGGTGACATCCGACGGGTTCTTGACCAGGCGGCGCAGCGGCAGGACGTACTCGTCGTTGGTCTGCTCGTGCAGGATCGCGTGGCGGTGGAAGAACGTGCCGCGACCGCAGTCCTGGCCGACCAGGCGCAGCTTGTAGCCTTCGTCGACGAGGGTGGCGTAGGCCAGGTTCTCGGCGAAGCCCCAGTCGCCGCCGAGCTCGCCGGCGATCATCTTGCGGCGGTCGTCGTAGATCTTGGCCACGCGCGGGTGCAGCTTGAGGTCGGCCGGGACGTCGTTGATGGTGACGGCCAGCTTGTCGAGCTTCTTGCGGTCGAAGGTGGTGTCGACCTTGTCGCTGAGCTTGCCCGAGAGGTAGTTCGACCAGTCGATGGTGAACTCGTCCGGCTTGACCTCGACCACTTCGGTGGTGACCGCGCCGTCGTCGAGCTTCTGGCGGTAGCCGTCGACCAGCGCCTGCGCCTCGTCGGCGCTCAGCGTGCCTTCGGCAACCAGCTTCGTCGCGTACAGCTCGCGCGGCGTCTTGTGCTTGCGGATGATCTGGTACATCACCGGCTGCGTCGCCGCCGGCTCGTCGGCCTCGTTGTGGCCGTGGCGGCGGTAGCAGACCAGGTCGATGACCACGTCCTTGCCGAACCTGTTGCGGAAGTCCAGCGCCAGCTCGGCGCAGAACACCACCGCTTCCGGGTCGTCACCGTTCACGTGCAGCACCGGTGCGTCGACCATCTTGGCCACGTCGGTGCAGTACAGGGTCGAGCGCGCGTCCTGGACGGCGCTGGTGGTGAAGCCGACCTGGTTGTTGATGACGATGTGGACCGTGCCGCCAACGCGGAAACCGCGTGCCTGCGACATCTGGAACAGCTCCATCACCACGCCCTGGCCGGCAAACGCGGCGTCGCCGTGGATCAGGATCGGCAGCACCTGCTGGTGGCCCTTGTCGCCGCGGCGGGTCTGGCGCGAACGAACGCTGCCAACCACGACCGGATCGACGATCTCCAGGTGCGACGGGTTGAACGCCAGCGCCAGGTGGACCGGGCCGCCCGGAGTGGCGACGTCGGCCGAGAAGCCCATGTGGTACTTCACGTCGCCCTGGTGCGCCAGGTCGCTGTGGACGTGCTCGAACTTGCCTTCGAACTCGTCGAACAGGTGACGCGGCGGCTTGCCCAGGGTGTTGATCAGCACGTTGAGACGGCCGCGGTGGGCCATGCCGATGACCACGTCCTTGGCACCCTGTTCGCCGGCGCGGCGCACGGTGGAGTCCATCAACGGGATCAGCGCATCGCCGCCTTCCAGCGAGAAGCGCTTCTGCCCGACGTACTTGGTGCCCAGGTAGCGTTCCAGGCCATCGGCGGCGGTGAGGCGCTCGAGGATGCGCTTCTTGTCATCGCTGCTGCGGCCGAACTTGCCGCCGGCCTTTTCCAGGCGCTCATACAACCAACGCCGCTGTTCGGAGTCGGAGATGTGCATGAACTCGGCGCCGATCGGGCCGGTGTAGGTGGCCTTGAGCAGCGCGAGCAGGTCGCCCAGCTTCATGCGCTCGTTGCCACCGACGCCGCCGGTGCTGAACTCGGCCTTGAGGTCGTTGTTGGTCAGGTGGTGGAAACCCAACTCGAGGTCCGGCGCTTCGGGCTTCTGCAACAGGCCAAGCGGGTCGATGTCGGCACCCAGGTGGCCACGCGACCGGTACGCCGTGATCAGGCGGCCGACTTCGCGCTCGCGCTCGTCGCCTGCACCGGCGGCCACGGAAACGACCCCGCGGGCAGCCATGCGACCGGCCTGGGCGATGGTGTCGATGACGGCCGAATGCGGCACGTCACCGGCTTCGCGGCCCTTGAAGCCGTCGAAATACGCCTTCCATTTCGGGTCGACACTGTCGGGGGAAACCAGGTACTGCTCGTACAGGTCCTCGACGAAAGCGGCATTGGCGCCGAGCTGGGAGGACTGGGAGAACTGCTTCAGGAGACTGTCCACGATGGTGATCGGGAAACTCGGTGGGAGAAGGCGGAGGAGGCCTGGATTGCACGCTTGTACGGCTATTCAGGCGCCAAGATTCGGAATTATAGCCCTTGGCTGGTGGTAAACGGCTAACACTTATGTCGAATCAGCCACTGCAGCCAAGCCCTTGGTCACATAGCGTTGGGTCGCCACGGGCCGCTTCAAGGGTGAAACGCCGGTGCATCAGGCCATCACAGGCCCAGTGCGCGGTACTCGCTGCAAGGCCGGGCACGTTCCCAGACGGGCTCGAAGTGGGCGCGCAGCTGGCGGCCGCGGGCCGGATCGTCGAGTCGGGTCTCGCCGTCGAAGCGGTGGCCGAGCGGGCGGAAGTACCAGCCCCCGTCGTCGTTGACCACGTAGGCGCTGGCGTAGTCGCGGTCCACCGGCTCCTCGATCGCGCGCATGGCAAAGGCGCTGTTCAGGCGCTGGGCCAGGCCGAGCACTGGCGCAATGGCGCGCTGCGGTGCGGCCGGGTCGTGCAGCAGGACCCGCACCTCGCCACCGGCGACGGCGAAGGTGCGCAGCTGCGCCAGCACATCGGGCTGGTCCAACACGCCCGGGTCCAGCTCGCGGCTATAGACCAGCAGGCGCCGGCGGGCATTGGCGATCACGCCCAGCACGGCGGCGATCGCGGCGTCGCGACGTTCCACCACGTTGACCTTGCCCAGCGCCAGATGCATCGACTGGTGGTCCAGGCCGGCTTCGACGAAGCGCTCGCCATAAGGCAGGAATCCCTGGCGGGCATAGAACACGATGGCGGGCACCTGCGCGTGCAGGCTCACGACCGGCCAGCCCAGTTGCCGGGCCTGCGCGAGCAGGGCCAGCAGCAGTGCCTCGCCGACGCCCTGGCCGCGCCATGAGGGCAACACCGCCATCCGGCCGATGCGGTGGTCGGGGGTGAGGCGGCCGGTGCCGATCGGCTGGCCCAGGTCGTCGCGGGCGATGACGTGGACGCACAGCGGGTCCAGGGCGTCGCGCTCGATCTCGACCGGCACGCCCTGTTCCTGCACGAACACCGCATCGCGCACCACGCGCAGCTCGGCCACGCCGTCCTGGAAGGCGATGGCCTCCACGCGGAAGGTGCGGCCGGTATGGCTCAAGTCGTTCATTCTTCTTCGTCCGCCAGGGCCAGCTGGTAATGGCCGGCCTGGAACAGGGCGTACACGCAGTCACGGCCGGCCTCGGACAACCCGGCGTAGGTCGCACCGTCGAGGAGCGCGGCGTTGGCGATGGCGGAAGCGTCGTCGGCAGGCAGGTCGTACGAGTGGCCGCTGACGAACAAGCGCGACGGCTCGCCCTTGCCGTGGGCCCTGCGCCAGGCCATGCGCGACCAGGGATGGCGGTGCAGGGCGGCCTCGTGCTGCAGGTCCCATTCGATCTCGATGCGCGAGCGGGTATCGCTGCCGGGCTGGACCTCGCCAGCGGCGCGATAGACCGTCATGAAGCGGCCGAACCAGTCGCCAAGGCGGTCCGGGTCGTTCATGCGCAGCAGGTTCAGCGCCTCGACGGCGCGATTCATCGCGGCAGCGTCTATCTCGGCCGGGTCTGCCGCGGGCGCCAGATCCGGGTCGGCGTAGCGCAGCGCCTCATCGGCATCGGCAGCGAGGGTGTCGACAAAATCGCCAAGCAACTCGGCCGCCGATGGCGCGCGCATGCCGACCGAGAAGGTGAGGCAGGCATCCTCGGCGACGCCGTTGTGCGGCACGCCCGGCGGCAGATACAGCATGTCGCCCGGGCCCAGCACCCATTCGTGGGTCGCGTTGAACTCGCTCAGCAGCTTGAGCTCGACGTCGTTGCGGAATCCCAGCGGCGGATTGGCCGAAGCGTCGATTTCCCAGCGCCGGTGGCCCTGCGCCTGCAGCAGGAACACGTCGTACTGGTCGACATGGGCGCCAACCGAACCGCCCGGCGCGGCAAACGACACCATGATGTCGTCGATGCGCCAGCGCGGCAGGAACGAGAACGCCGGCAGCAGCGCGGCAACATCGCTGTCCCACTTGTCCATGTCCTGCACCAGCAGGGTCCAGTCCTGGTGCGGCATGTCGGGGAACTCGGCCTCGTCGAACGGGCCGTGGCGCAGCGTCCAGCGGTCGTTGGCTCGGTCGTGCGTGACGATCCGCGACAGCGCCGCTTCCTCACAGGCCAGGCCGGCGAGGTCCTCGGGCTGCAGCGGCGATTCGAAGCCGGGAAAGGCATTGCGGATCAGCAGCGGCTTCTTCTGCCAGTACTCGCTCAGGAATCGCTCGGGCGTCATGCCCAGCGGCGGCAGCGCGCTTGCGTCGATTTCACTTGCGTTGATCTCGATGGGGACTTCCTTCGAGGCCGGCTTCTTCGCCGCCACGGTTTTCCTGCTCATGTCGTGATCTCGTCGTAGCCGCGGCCGCGGAACTGCAGCAGGCACCAGCCATGCCCGAACGGGTCGGCGATGGTGACAATGCGGCCCCAGTCGGCTTCGCGGATGGCGCCTTCCTGCACAGCACCGGCGGCGACGGCCCGGGCCAGTGCGGCGTCCAGGTCGTCGACCACCACGTCGCAGTGCAGCGGCGTCCAGTGTCGGTCGTAATTGCGTGGTTTGGCGCCGGCGCCGGTGCTGCCGGCGGCCTTGAGCAGCAGGTAGATCGGCGCTTCGGCGCCGAGCATCTCGACTACGGCTTCGCCAAAGCGGCGCGCCGGCTGCAGGCCGAACGCGGCGACGTAGAACGCCTCGGCCGAGGACAGCTCGTCGACGTCGATGTTCAGCAGCAGCTTCACTCAGATCTCGCGCGCCAGCTTCTCTGCCAGACCGGTGTAGCTGCCCGGCGTCATCTCGAGCAGGCGCTTCTTGTCCGCCGCCGGCAGTTCCAGCGAGGCGATGAACTCGCGCATGGACGCTTCATTGATGCCCTGGCCGCGGGTCAGCGCCTTGAGCTGTTCGTACGGGCTGGGCAGGCCATGGCGGCGCATCACCGTCTGCACGGCCTCGGCCAGCACTTCCCACGAGGCGTCCAGGTCGGCCGCCAGGCGTTCGGGGTTGACGCTGAGCTTGCCCAGGCCACGCTGCAGCGCATCGAAACCAATCAGTGCATGGCCGAACGCCGTGCCCAGCGCGCGCAGCACGGTCGAGTCGGTGAGGTCGCGCTGCCAGCGGCTGATCGGCAGCTTGGCGGCGAAATGCTCGAACAGCGCGTTGGCGATGCCGAAATTGCCTTCGGCATTCTCGAAGTCGATCGGGTTGACCTTGTGCGGCATCGTCGAACTGCCGACTTCGCCGGCCTTGACGGCCTGCTTGAAGTAGCCCAGCGAGATATAGCCCCAGACGTCGCGGCACAAGTCGATCGCAATGGTGTCGATGCGGCGCTGCGCGTCGCAGACCTCGGCGATGCCGTCGTGCGGTTCGATCTGGGTGGTGTAGGGCTGCCAGTTCAGGCCGAGCGAGTGGACGAAGTGCTCGGAGAACGCCGGCCAGTCGACATCCGGATAGGAGGCGACGTGGGCGTTGTAGTTGCCGACTGCACCGTTGATCTTGCCCGGCATGCGTGCCGCGGCGAGCGTCTCGCCCTGGCGCTGCAGGCGCGCGACGACGTTGGCCAGTTCCTTGCCGACGGTGGTCGGCGAGGCGGTCTGGCCGTGCGTGCGCGACAGCATCGGCAGCGCGGCATGCTCGTGCGCCATCGTGCGCAGGGTCTGGATCAGCTCGTCGAGCTTGGGCAGCAGCACGAACTGGCGCGCCTGGTTGAGCATCAGCGCATAGCTGAGGTTGTTGATGTCCTCGGAGGTGCAGGCGAAGTGCACGAACTCCAGCGCCGGGCCGAGCTCGGTATCGTCCTTGAGACGCTCCTTGATCAGGTACTCCACGGCCTTGACGTCGTGGTTGGTGGTGCGCTCGATCTCCTTGACCCGGGCGGCATCGGCCGGCGACAGGTTGTCGGCGAGGGCACGCAGGCGCGCGGCGGCGGCATCGGAGAACGGCGCCAGTTCGGCGATGCCCGGTTCCGCACCCAGTGCCAGCAGCCATTCCACCTCGACCTTCACGCGCGCCTTGATCAGGCCGTACTCGGAGAAGATCGGGCGCAGCGCATCGACCTTGCCGGCGTAGCGGCCATCGAGCGGGGACAGGGCAAGCAATTGGGATTCGACGGACATGGCGGGCTGGGGGCGAGAAAACCGCGATTCTACTACTCCTGCCAAACCGTGCCCTGCACGCGGATGGGGCATCCGATGGGGGCGCGCCGGTGGGGTTAAGCTGATCCCATCGATCCCCCCGGAGAGTCGGCAATGGCCAGGCAGCGACGCAGCAGCGCGCAGTTCCGTACCGAACGAGACAGCATGGGCGAACTGCAGGTGCCCGCCGATGCGCTCTGGGGTGCGCAGACGCAGCGCGCCGTGCAGAACTTCCCGATTTCCGGCCAGCCGATGCCGCGCGAGTTCATCCGTGCGCTGGGCCTGATCAAGGCAGCCGCGGCCCAGGTAAATGGCAGCTATGGCCTGCTCGGCAAGGGGGCGGCGCAGGCGATCCAGGCGGCCGCACTGAGTGTGGCCAAGGGTGAGTACGACGCGCAGTTCCCGATTGACGTCTACCAGACCGGCTCGGGCACCTCCAGCAACATGAACGCCAACGAGGTCATCGCCACGCTGGCCACCTCTGGTAGCCGCCACAAGGTCCACCCCAACGACCACGTCAACCTGGGCCAGAGCTCCAACGACGTGATCCCGACCGCGATCCGGGTCTCGGCGCAGATTGCCACCGTCGAGCACCTGCTGCCGGCCCTCAAGCACCTGCGCCGCACCATCGAGCGCCGCGGCAAGGCGCTGGCCAGGGTGACCAAGACCGGCCGCACCCACCTGATGGACGCGATGCCGTTGACGTTCGCCCAGGAGTTCGGCGCCTGGGCGTCGCAGCTGGCCTCGGCGCAGGCGCGCATCGACGACGCGCTCAAGCGCCTGCGTCGCCTGCCGATCGGCGGCACCGCGATCGGCACCGGCATCAACGCCGATCCGCGCTTCGGACGGGCGATGGCCAAGGCGCTGTCGACCCTGGCCGGCAGCCGCTTCGAGTCGGCGCAGGACAAGTTCGAGGGCATCGCCTCGCAGGACGACGCCGTCGAGTTGTCCGGCCAGCTCAGCACGCTGGCGGTGGCGCTGATGAAGATCGCCAACGACCTGCGCTGGATGAATTCAGGTCCCCTGGCCGGCCTGGGCGAAATCGAACTGCCGGCGCTGCAGCCTGGCAGCTCGATCATGCCGGGCAAGGTCAACCCGGTGATTCCCGAAGCGACCTGCATGGTCTGCGCGCAGGTCATCGGCCATCACGCCGCGATCACAGTGGCCGGCCAGAGCGGCAACTTCCAGCTCAATGTGATGCTGCCGTTGATCGCCTGCGACCTGCTCGACTCGATCCGACTGCTCGGCAACGTGATGCGGCTGCTTGCTGACGACGCGATCGAAGGGCTCAAGGCGCGACCGGAACGGATCCGCGAAGCGCTCGACCGCAATCCCATCCTGGTGACGGCGCTCAACCCGATCATCGGTTATGAAAGGGCCGCGGCGATCGCCAAGCAGGCCTACAAGGAAGGGCGACCGGTGCTGGAGGTCGCAGTCGAAGTCAGCGGTCTGCCGGCGCAGGATCTGCGCCAACTGCTGGACCCCGCGGCGCTGACGCGCGGCGGGATCCACGAGGGCGCTGGCGGCGGCGGATAGCGCCGCCGGACAACGCCGCCGGACAACGCCGCCGGATAGCGCCGCCGCGGGCCCCGTTCGAAGATCAGCGCTTGGCCGCTTCGGCCGCCGCCGTGCTCGCCGTGTCGTGGTCGCGTGATTCCTTCCAGCAATCATCGATGTCGGACGCGTCCATGCTCGCGTACGGCCTGAACTCCGGCAGCGCCTCGGCCAGCTTCTGCTGTGAAGCCAGCATCGCCGGCAATTGCGTGCACAGTTGCTGGGCGGCGTTGCGGATCTTGTCGGCCTGGGCATCCACGCGCTTTTCGACGTCGTCGGTGTTGCCAGTGAACACGCCCTTGAGCGATTCGGCCACGGCCTTGGTGGCCAGGTCCGCGCCTTCCATGCCGATGTTCATGCCGGCCGTGGCGATGCCGACGACGTGGCTGCGGTAGTCGAGCACCAGCGCACGCTGCGCCGGCGTCTCTGCCACCGGCTGGCCATCGATCAGCAGGTCGCCCTTGGGGGTGATCTCGGCCTTCTTGCCGCCACCGTGTTCGTTCTTGGAGACCGTGATGTTGCCTTCGGTGATCTCCTTGTGCGCCTGGGTGATGGCTTTGTGGATCGTCGATGAGATGAACGTGCTGTCGCGCTTGGCGGTGGCCTCGCTGCCGGATTCCTGCGCCTTCGCCGTCGATGCATTGTCCGGGGCGGGGTTGGCGCCGCAGGCGGCCAGCAGCGACATGCCGGTGAGCGTGGCGGCCAGTAGAACGGTACGGCTTGCGGCAATCATGTGAAGCTCCTGGCGGCAGAGGAGGGCGCGCGGACGCGCCCATGGTGGTTTTGGTCGGGAGCGCGGTTGCTGATCAGTTGTCCTGCGGCACGTCGGTTCGACCCGACACGCCACTGTGGTCGACCGAGCCGCTGCCGACGCGATGCACGGTGAGGTTGCCGCGCACGTTGCGCACGTCGAGGTCGCCCGAGCCGATCCGGTCGACGCTGACGTCGCCGTCGACATCGACCAGTTCGACATCGCCCGAGCCGATGCTGCCCACGGTGGCGCCGCGGCCAATGCGGCGCGCGGTGAAGTCGCCGGAGCCGACGCTGAGCACCTGCAGCGAACCAATCGAGTCGAGCTTGATGTCGCCCGAGTTGAGATCGGCGGTGACCAGGCCGCGGATGTCGCGTGCCTCCACGTCACCCGAACCCAGGTCGATGCTCAGCGCCGACGCGCCCTTGACCTGGGCATCGCCGGAACCGACCTTCAGCTGCACCATCACGTTGTCCGGCACCGAGGCCTTCAGGTCGAGGTAGGCGTAGTGATTGCCGCTCCAGTTGAACGTGATGCCATCGCTGCGATCGGCCGTCACCATCAGCTTGTCGCCGACGCGCTGCTGGGTGAGGGTGAGGTCCTTGAGGCGGTCGGCATCGGAGGCGCATGCCTTGCCATCGACGGCGCCGCGGGCATTGGGCGTGGCCGTGACGATCAGATCATGCGGGCCGATGTCGAACACGACCGTCTTCACCCCGGCCAGGTCGAGCTGCAGGTTGCGTGCCTCGGTGTGCAGGCACTGCGGGGTGCCGGCATGGGCGACCGGCAGGAGCGAGAAGCTGAGCGAGAGGGCGGCGGCAACGACAGGCGTGCGGATCTTCATTTTGGGGCTCCGTGGGTCAGTGCAGCTGGGATGCGGGACCGTGGCCGAAGGTTGCATGCCGCGGTCCCGCAGACCCTGCGATGGCGATCAGCCGTCGTCGCGCCAGCGGCGCATGCGGATCGCGCCGTAGAGCATCGCTGCACCTGCAATCGCGCCGATCCACAGTTTGGTCGAGAGCAGGACCGAGTACATCGTGCGCAGGTTGATGACCGAGTGGATCGCCGTCGGGCCGTCGACGCTGATGTCGCCGATGTTGGCCGCGTCGAACCAGGCGCCCGGCACGATGCTGGTCAGGCTGCGGGCAACGATGTTCTTCCAGAACCAAGCCGTATCCAGGTCGAAGATGTTCATCAGGCCGAACCAGCCGACCAGGATGCCGGCGAAGACCGGGATGATCAGCGCCCACAGGAACGGCTTGCTCTTGGCCCATGAGGAGCACAGCATCAGCCAGCCGACGGTCGGCAGCGCCCACAGCGCATACACCGGGATCGAGGCGAGCAGGTGTGCGCAGACCGTCAGCGGGCTGGCCGGCACCCAAAGCAGGGTGTACGGGTTGCCGCCGTGCAGCAGCACGACCAGGCTGTAGAGCAGCATCGAGCCGAACACGGTCAGGATCGCGGCGATCGCGGCGATGGTCGGCGCCATCACGGTGGCGCTGAGCACCTTGGACAACACTGTGTCGCGGTCGGAGATCGGCAACGACTTCCAGAACAGCACGCTACGGTCCTTGCGGTCGTCGTACAGGCTGCCCAGGCAGTAGAAGAACACGACGAAGGCGAGGACAACGAACGGCCACGTCGCCGCCATGTAGAGGCTGGCGTCGATCGCGCCGCCGAACTCACGCAGCTCGTTCGGGCTGATCTTCTCGGTCAGTCGCGCCAGGTCGAGTCCGTTGACCTGGAAGCTGCCGCCTTCGACATTGATGGTGGCGTGCTCGGGGACCTTGCGCAGCAGCACTTCGCCGGCGCCGACACCCATCAGCGTCAGCAGCAGGAGGATGCCGCCAGCGACCAGCGGCGCCCAGAAGAAGCCGCCCTTGTGCTCCCAGAACTCGCGCTTGAGCAGCATCTTGTAGGTGTGGGTCGGGTGCGGCGCAGCCATCGCGGTGGCCCGGCTTGCGCCGTGGGACTCTTGGATTGCGTTCATGCGTAGGTCCCCTTCATGGTGGCCACGAACAGGTCGGCCAGGCCCGGCGTACGGGTTTCACCCAGGCCCGCCAGGCGCTCGTGCGGGACCGAATCGAACAGCATCACGGTCTTGCCGAAGGGCAGGGCACGTTCGTCGATCGGCTGCAGCGCACGCGCCTGCTCGGTCTTGTCGCCGTTGACCAGCACTTCGATGAAGCGCTCGCCGAGCGATTCCATGTCGTTGTCGAGCACGATCTTGCCGTCGCGGATGAACATGACGTCGGTGAGGATGTGCTCGATCTCCTCGACCTGGTGGGTGGTGACCAGGATGGTTTTCTCCTCGTCGAAGTAGTCCTCCAGCAGGCGCTGGTAGAACTGCTTGCGGTAGAGGATGTCCAGGCCCAGGGTCGGCTCGTCGAGGACCAGCAGCTTGGCGTCGATCGCCATCACCAGCGCCAGGTGCAGCTGCACGATCATGCCCTTGGACATTTCGCGCACCCGCATGTTCGCGGTGAGCTTGGTGTGGGCGAGGAAGCGTTCGCACTTGGCGCGGTCGAAGCGCGGATGCACGCCGGCGACGAATTCGATCGCCTCCTTGACCCGGATCCAGCGCGGCAGCACCGCCACGTCGGCGATGAAGCAGACATCGCGCATCAGCTCGTCGCGTTGGCTGCGCGGATCGCGGCCCAGCACCTGCAGCGTGCCTTCGAACGGGATCAGCCCGAGGATGGCCTTGAGCGCGGTGGTCTTGCCGGCGCCGTTGGGGCCGATCAGGCCGACGATGCGGCCGGCCGGGATCTCGAAGGCGGTGTCGTCCAGCGCCATCTTGTTCTTGTAGGCCTTGCGCAGGCCGTGGGCGCTGACCACGGATGCGGAAGTGGTGGCGGGGGCGTTCATTGCGTGCCTGCCTTGACGTCGGTGGCCAGCAGTTCCTGCGGGGTGAGGCCCAGGCGCATGATGCGTTCGAGCACCAGCGGCCATTCCTCGCGCAGGAAGCGTTCGCGTTCGTTGAACAGCAGTTTCTTTGCGGCCTCTTCGGTCACGTACATGCCCAGACCCCTGCGTTTTTCGACGAGAGCCTCGTCCGCCAATTCCTGATAGGCGCGCGAGACGGTGATTGGATTGAGCTGGTATTCGGCGGCCACCTGGCGCACGGAGGGAAGAGCGTCTCCGGGCTTGAGCACCCCGTCGAGCATCATCGCGATGACGCGCTCCTTCAGCTGGCGATAGATCGGAGCGCCGTCGCTCCATTGAATTGCGGTCATGGGTTCAGCCCCGCGGTGCGAATGAGAAATAAGGCATGACTAGGGTTTGCCGGCGATGCCGGGCGGCAGTCCTTGCCTGTTTCTGTTCGGTGTCGATGGTGGCGCTCTGGAAGGACCTGGAACTCTTTACCGCCTCGGCCAGGGCGGCCGCGGTGGCGATCTCCGCAGTCAGGGCGGCGGCGTCGGCCAGGCTTTCGACCTTGTCTGCGCGACGCTCGATGCTGCGGGTGAGGGCCTCGATCTGGGCGCCGTGGTTGGCATTGGGATCGGACGGAGTGAAAGTGAATTCGACCGGTCCCACGTTCAGGGCGATCGGGCGGGCCTTGGCCTGCTGCTGCGTCTGCTGCTGGGCGGGGAGCGCCAGGGCCAGGCACAGCGCCAGGGTCGAAGCCGAGGCGAGCAGGGCGAAGTAGGAGTTGTGGAGCCTGCGGTTCATGTGGGCGTCCTGCTCGTTGGTCAACCGGTGTTGTAGGCAACTATAACACCTAAAAGGTTCCGGTCAAGTACTGCCTACCCAACTGATGGCATAGAAGGCTGAATGGGGCAAGCCCGCTCTCGCGCCGGATGGCCCGGAACGTGCTTGCACAGGCGCGATGGCCGGGCCGGGACCGGAGTCCGCGCGGACTGACCAGAGGTATTGGAACGGTCGCCATCGGGCAGGCGCCCGATGCTGAGTGCGCCGCAGCCGATCGACGAAGGAACAAACGGACATCAAAACGGTCCGACGGTACTGCGCGCACGGTCATTGCCCATGCGATCCTGTGCCGCGACAATGCATCGCTTGCGTGGCGGTGCCGGTACCCGGCGCCGTCGATGTGCGATCCGGCCAGCCAGGCCGACGACTTTCCCTTATGGAGTAGGTAGGTACCCGATGAAGGCTTTTGTGCGCGGCGCAGCCGTGTTGATCACCACTGCGGCCACGCTGATCGGCGCGGCAGCCTCTGCCCAGGACAAGACCGTGCTTACTACCGAACGCGACAAGGCCAGCTACATGGTCGGCAGCGACATCGCCCAGTCCATCGCCCCGGTGGCGCCGGACATCGACCTGGCCGCCTTCGAGCGCGCCATCAAGAATGCCTTCGACGGCGGCAAGCCGCTGATCACCGAAGACGAAGCCCAGGCCGTCGGCCCGGCGCTGATGCAGCGCATCGCCTCGCGCGCCGGCCAGGCCCCGGCCGGCGCCAAGGTGCCGGAAGTGCCCAAGGACAAGGTTGCCTACCTCGTCGGCGCCGACGTCGGCCGCTCGCTCGCTCCGATCAAGGACGAGCTCGAGCTGCCGGTGGTGGTGCAGGCGATCAGCACGGCCTTCAACAAGGGCAAGCCGCTGCTGAGCGAAGAAGAGCAGGCAGCGGTGCGCCAGGCCTTCCAGCAGAAGGTCCAGGCCAAGATGCAGGCGCAGGCTTCTGCCCTGGGCGGCAAGAACCAGGCCGATGGCGCCGCGTTCCTCGCCAAGAACAAGGCGGTCAAGGGTGTCTTCACCACCGGTTCGGGCCTGCAGTACATGATCCTGCGCCAGGGTTCGGGCCCGCGTCCGAAGGCCACCGACCATGTCCGCGTCAACTACCACGGCACGCTGCTTGACGGCACCGTGTTCGACAGCACTTACGAGCGCAACCAGCCGGCCGAGTTCGCACTGAACCAGGTCATCGCCGGTTGGACCGAAGGCGTGTCGATGATGCCGGTCGGCAGCAAGTTCCGTTTCTGGATCCCGGGCGAACTGGCCTATGGCCCCAAGGGCACGCCGGGTGGCCCGATCGGTCCGAATGCAACGCTGGTGTTCGACGTTGAACTGATGTCCATCCTCTGAACTCGAGCCCGGCACTGAACGCGAAGGGTCGTCTTCCGTTCAGTTCGGTGCTGGCAGTTTGTCTGGCCGCAATGGCAGCGTGATGCCCAAGTCACACGCTGCCGCCCCCAATTCCTGGAGCCCCCAACCGATGAAGTTTTCCCCGCGCCACACCGCTCTCGCCCTGGCCGTCGCCTCGCTCGCGGTGGTGACCGCCGCCTGCAACAAGCCGGCCGACAAGGCTGCCGATGCGGCCAAGGCTGACACCGCCGCCGAAGCCGGCAAGACTGGCGACGCCAAGGCGATCCCGGGGCTTGCGACCGAGAAGGAGCAGGTCAGCTACATGATCGGCATGGACATGGCGCGCTCGCTGGAGCCGGTCAAGGACGAAATCGACCTGGACACCCTGCACAAGGCGCTCAAGAGCTCGCTGGCCGGCGAGAAGCTGCTGCTCGATGAGAAGCAGTCCGGCGAGATCCGTGAGGCATTCGCGCAGAAGGTGCAGGCGCAACGCATCGCCAAGATGATGGCCGAAGCCAAGAAGAACCTCGTCGACGGCGAGAAGTTCCTCGCCGAGAACGGCAAGAAGCCGGGCGTCGTCACCACCGCTTCGGGCCTGCAGTACCAGGTGCTGACCGAAGGCAAGGGCGCCAAGCCCTCCGTCACCGATGCCGTCAGCGCGCACTACAAGGGCGCACTGCTCGACGGCAAGACCTTCGACAGCTCCTATGACCGCGGCGAGCCGGCCACATTCGTCCTCGGCCAGCTGGTCCCGGGCTGGCAGGAAGGCATCGCGCTGATGCCGGTGGGGAGCAAGTACCGCTTCTGGATCCCGAGCAAGCTGGCCTATGGCGAGCAGGGCGCGGGCCCGATCGGCCCGAACCAGACCCTGGTGTTCGAGGTCGAACTGCTCGACATCGTCAAGCCGGGCGGCAACGCGAAAAAGTAAGTAACGAGTAACACCCCCCGGGCGCAGCGGACGCCACCCGTCCGCTGCGCCAGAAGACTCGTTCCTTCGTTGGAGTACCTATGCGCGTCACCATTTTCGGCACCGGATACGTAGGCCTGGTCACCGGCACCTGCCTTGCCGATGTCGGCCACGACGTGATCTGCGTCGACATCGACCAGGCCAAGGTCGACGGCCTCAACCAGGGCGTGATCCCGATCTACGAGCCTGGCCTGGAGCCGATGGTCAAGGCCAACCACGCCGCCGGCCGACTGCGCTTCACCACCGACGCCGAAGCCGCGGTGGGTCACGGCGACGTGGTGTTCATTGCCGTGGGCACGCCACCGGACGAGGACGGCAGCGCCGACCTCAAGTACGTGCTGGCGGTGGCGCGCACGATCGGTCGCTATCTCGAGCGGCCGGTGGTGGTGGTCAACAAGTCGACGGTGCCGGTCGGTACCGCCGACAAGGTGCGCGCGACGATTGCCGCCGAGCTTGCGGCGCGCGGCGCAGAGTTCGGATTCGAGGTTGCCTCCAACCCCGAGTTCCTCAAGGAGGGCGACGCGGTCAACGACTGCATGCGTCCTGACCGGATCGTGATCGGCGCCAGCAGCACGGCGGCGGTCGACAAGCTCAAGCGCCTGTATTCGCCGTTCAACCGCAATCACGAGCGGATCGTGGTGATGGACGTGCGGTCGGCCGAACTGACCAAGTACGCCGCCAACGCGATGCTGGCGACCAAGATCAGTTTCATGAACGAGATCGCCAACATCGCCGAGAAGGTCGGCGCCGACGTGGAGATGGTGCGCCAGGGCATCGGTTCGGACCCGCGCATCGGCTGGCACTTCATCTATCCGGGTGCCGGCTATGGCGGCTCGTGCTTCCCCAAGGACGTGCAGGCGCTGGCGAAGACGGCGCAGCAGCATGGCTACCAGGCGCAGCTGCTGGACGCGGTGGAGTCGGTCAACGACCGCCAGAAGGAACACCTGTTCGAACTGATTGGTCGCCACTACGACGGTTCGATCACCGGCAAGACGTTCGCGGTGTGGGGCCTGGCCTTCAAGCCCAACACCGACGACATGCGCGAGGCATCGAGCCGACGCCTGCTGCAACTGCTGTGGGACGCCGGTGCGAAAGTGCGCGCCTACGACCCGGAGGCGAGCGAGGAAGCACACCGCATCTTCGGTGACCGCGACGACCTGGTGCTGTGCGATTCGGCGCGCGCCGCGCTGGCAGACGCCGACGCACTGGTCGTGGTGACAGAGTGGAAGCAGTTCCGCAGCCCGGATTTCCAGCGTTTGAACCAATCGCTGGGCGATCGGGTGATCTTCGACGGACGCAATCTCTACCATCCCGATGAGGTCGAGGCGGCCGGGCTGGCCTATTACGGCATCGGCCGTGGCCGCTCGATCGTGATTGAAGCGCCGTGAGCAGCCAGGGCGAACTCGAGCAGCGCCTGGTCGATCTGGAAATGCGCGTGGCATTCCAGGAGCAGGCGCTGACCGAACTCAGCGACGCGCTGGCCGGCGCGCGTGAGGAAGAAGGTCGCAACGCCTTGCTGTTGCATCGCGTGCTTGAAGAGCTCAAGCAGATGCGCATGGCGATGTCGACCAACCCGATCACCGGCGACGCTTCGCAAGAACCGCCCCCGCCGCATTACTGACACGACGCAATGAGCAATAGTCTTCGCGATCAACTGATGGGGCTGGGCTTCACGCCGGCGCCGAAACCCGAACGTCCGGCGCAGGGCAAGCCCGATGGCAGGCCAGGTGGGCGTGGCCCTGGCAAGCCGCCGGGTGGCAAGCCTGGCGCGCAAGCGGCTGGCGCTCCTGGCAGTGAGCAGCGCAAGGGCGAGCAGCGCAGGAACGATCAGCACCGGGGCGACCCGCGCAGGGGCGACCAGCGCAGAGGCGCGCCCGGCAAGCCAGGCGCCCCGCGCCCGGGCGGCAAGCCGCAGTCGCGCGAGGACATCGACCTGGCCAAGGCCTATGCGATCCGCGCCCAGCGCGAGAAGGACGAGCGCATTGCCGCCGAGGCGGCCAAGCAGGAAGAAGCACGCCTGCGGCGCGAAGCGCGCGCGAAGCTGACCGAGCTGGTCAAGGACAAGACGCTCAACGATCCGGCCGCCGAGATCGCCCGCCATTTCCCGTACGGCGGCAAGATCAAGCGCATCTATGTCAACGAGGTCCAGCTCAAGGCGCTCAACGCCGGCGAGCTCGGCGTGCTGCAGATGGACGGCCGCTACGTGCTGGTCAGCGCGGAAATGCTGGCCCAGGCCGAGACGATCTTCGCCGCGGCGATCGCGTTGAAGGTCGATCCGAATGCGCCGGCCGGCGAGGATCCGTACGCCGACCCGCAATACCAGGTACCTGACGACCTGGTCTGGTGAGATTTGCCTGTCGTCCCGGCGAAAGCCGGGATGACATTGCTTCTCGACAACCCGTGGATCACTCCGGGTCGTAATCCAGGTTCGAAGCCAGCCAGCGCTCTGCCTGCGCGACGCTGGCGCCCTTGCGGCGCGCGTAATCCTCTACCTGTTCCTTCGACACCCGGCCGACCACGAAGTACTGGCTGTCGGGATGGCTGAAGTAGTAGCCCGAAACCGCCGCCGCCGGATACATCGCGAAACTCTCGGTCAGCTGCAGGCCGGCGTTGTTTTCGGCATCGAGCAGGCGGAACAGCGTTGCCTTCTCGCTGTGTTCCGGACAGGCCGGATAACCAGGCGCCGGGCGAATGCCGCGGTAGGCCTCGTGGATCAGCGCGTCGTTGTCCAGTGTCTCGTCGTTGGCAAAGCCCCAGAATTCCTTGCGCACCCGCTGGTGCAGGCGCTCGGCCAGCGCCTCTGCGAAGCGGTCGGCCAGCGCCTTGAGCAGGATCGCGTTGTAGTCGTCGTGATCGGCCTCGAATCGGGCGACATGCGCTTCGATACCCAACCCCGCGGTGACGGCGAAACCGCCGATCCAGTCCTGCTTGCCGGAGTCCTTGGGCGCGATGAAATCGGCCAGGCAGAAGTCCGGGCGCTCGACCGGCTTGTCGACCTGCTGGCGCAGGAAGTGCAGGTTGGTGGGCGTTGCGCCGGTGTCGACGACGACATCGTCGCCGACGCTGTTGGCCGGCCACAACGCGAACACTGCCTTGGCCTTGAGCCACTTCTCGTCGACGATGCGCTTGAGCATCTGCCGGGCATCTCGATACAGCTCGCGGGCCTGTGGCCCGACGATCTCGTCGTCGAGGATCGCCGGGTACTTGCCGGCCAGTTCCCAGGTGTTGAAGAACGGCGTCCAGTCGATGTAGTCGACCAGTTCGGCCAGCGGGTAGTCGTCGAACACCTGCAGGCCCGGTTGCTTCGGCGTCGGCGGCGTGTAGTCCTGCCATCGGCCGTCGAAGCGTTGCCCGCGCGCCTTTGCCAGCGGGACCAGGCGCTTGCCGTCGCCGCGGTGCTTGTGACGCTCGCGGATCTCGGCGTAATCGGCATCGTTGGCGGCGACGAAACTGCCGCGCAGGTCCGGGCTGATCAGCGACTGCGCCACGCCGACGGCGCGCGAGGCGTCCTTGACCCACACCGTGGGCGACTTGTAGTGCGGATCGATCTTGAGCGCGGTGTGCGCGCGAGAAGTGGTTGCGCCGCCGATCAGCAGCGGCACGTGGAAGCCCTGGCGCTGCATCTCGCGCGCGACGTGGCTCATCTCCTCCAGCGATGGCGTGATCAGGCCCGACAGGCCGATCAGGTCGGCATTCTCTGCGCGGGCGCGGTCGAGGATGGTCTGTGCCGGCACCATCACGCCCAGGTCGACCACGTCGAAGTTGTTGCAGGCCAGCACCACGCCGACGATGTTCTTGCCGATGTCGTGGACGTCGCCCTTGACCGTCGCCATCACGATCTTGCCGTTGGACTTGCCGACGTCGCCGGTGCGCAGCTTCTCGGCTTCGATATAGGGCAGCAGGTAGGCCACGGCCTTCTTCATCACGCGCGCGGACTTCACCACCTGCGGCAGGAACATCTTGCCGGCGCCGAACAGGTCGCCGACGACGTTCATGCCGTCCATCAGTGCGCCTTCGATCACGTCGAGCGGGCGGCTGGTCTGCGCGCGTGCTTCTTCGGTGTCGGTCTCTATGTACTGGTCGATGCCGTGCACCAGCGAGTGACTCAGTCGCTCGCGCACCGGGCGCTCGCGCCAGGCCAGGTCCTCGACGCGCTTTTCGCCTTTCTTGCCCTTGTAGCGGTCGGCGATCTCGAGCAGGCGCTCGGTGCCGTCGCTGCGGCGATTGAGCACGACGTCCTCGACGCGCTCGCGCAGGTCGGCGTCCAGGTCGTCGTAGAGGGGCAGGGCGCCGGCGTTGACGATGCCCATGTCCATGCCGGCGCGGATCGCGTGGTACAGGAACACGACGTGGATCGCCTGGCGCACCGGTTCGTTGCCGCGGAACGAGAAGCTGACGTTGGAGACGCCACCGGAGATGTGGCTGTACGGGAACCGGCGCTTGAGTTCGCGCGCGGCCTCGATGAAGGCCACCGCGTAGTCGTTATGCTCGTCGATGCCGGTGGCGATGGCGAACACGTTCGGGTCGAAGATGATGTCTTCCGGCGGGAAGCCGATCTCCTGCGTCAGCAGTCCATAGGCGCGCGTGCAGATATCGACCTTGCGCTCGATCGTGTCGGCCTGGCCGACCTCGTCGAAGGCCATCACCACCACCGCGGCGCCATAGCGGCGCACCAGCCGTGCCTGGCGCAGGAATTCGGCCTCGCCTTCCTTCATCGAGATCGAGTTGACGATGCCCTTGCCCTGCAGGCACTTGAGCCCGGCCTCGATCACGCTGAATTTCGAACTGTCGACCATCACCGGCACGCGCGCGATGTCGGGCTCGGCGGCCATCAGGTTGAGGAACTCGACCATGGCCCGCTCGGAGTCGAGCATGCCTTCGTCCATGTTGACGTCGATGACCTGGGCGCCGTTCTCGACCTGCTGGCGCGCGACCACGACCGCCTCATCGAGGCGGCCATCCAGGATCAGCTTCTTGAACTGCGCCGAGCCGGTGACATTGGTGCGCTCGCCGACATTGATGAAGTTGCTTTCCGGAGTGATCTGCAGCGGCTCCAGGCCGCTGAGCCGGGTCTGGCGCGGCAGTGCGCTCATGCGGCCTCGTCCTTGGCTGCGTTCTCGAGCGACGGCAACACGCGCGGTGGATATGGCGCAACCGCTTCGGCGATCGCGGCGATGTGCGCCGGCGTGGTGCCGCAGCAGCCGCCGACCAGATTCAGCAGGCCGGCCTGGGCAAACTCGCCCAGCACCGCGGCCATGTCTTCCGGTGTTTCGTCATAGCCACCGAACGCATTGGGCAGGCCGGCGTTGGGATGGGTGCTGACGTTGGCATCGGCGACCTGGGCAAGGACGTCGACGTGCGCACGCAGATCCTTGGCGCCCAGTGCGCAGTTGAGGCCGATGGCCAGCGGCTGCGAATGCCGCAGCGAGTACCAGAACGCCTCGGCGGTCTGGCCTGATAGCGTGCGGCCGGAGGCGTCGGTGATGGTGCCGGAGATCATCACCGGCAGCCGCGCGCCGCGGCCATCGAATGCTTCCTCGATCGCGAACAGCGCGGCCTTGGCGTTGAGCGTGTCGAACACGGTCTCGACCATCAGCACGTCGGCGCCGCCGTCGATCAGGCCGTCGGCGGCTTCGCGGTAGGCCACGCGCAACTCGTCGAAGGTGATCGCGCGGAAGCCCGGGCGGTTCACGTCGGGGCTGAGCGAGGCGGTGCGGCTGGTCGGCCCGAGCACGCCGATGACGAAGCGCGGACGGCCCGGGGTCGTCGCTTCGGCGGCATCGCATGCGGCACGGGCAAGGCGCGCGCCGGATTCGTTGAGCTCGCGCGCGAGGTGCTCCAGGCCGTAGTCGGACAGCGACACCGTGGTCGAATTGAAGGTGTTGGTTTCGATCAGGTCGGCGCCGGCGTCCAGGTACTGGGCGTGGATGCCGCCGATGATGTCCGGCTGGGTCAGGGTGAGCAGGTCGTTGTTGCCACGCTGGTCGCGCGCGCAGCCGCAGCCTTCGCCGTGCACGTGCCCGGAAGCGGCGTAGGCACGGTCGTAGCCATGGGCGAAGCGCTCGCCGCGATAGGCGGCCTCATCGAGTTCGTGGCGCTGGATCATCGTGCCCATGGCGCCGTCGATGATGAGGATGCGCTCGCGCAGAAGCTGCTGCAGCGACTGCGCACGATCGGGATTGAGCCAGGGGAGGGTGCTCATGTCAGGCTTTCCTGCTGGTTTTGCGTGCTGCGGATCTGGAGTCGGCGGTGACGGCATCGACCGGCTTGCGCGCGATCAGGGCGATGACTTCGAAATGGGGCGGGCGGCGTTCGCGGGTGACGGTTTCGCAGCTGCTGATCTCGAACCCGGCCTTGCCGACGAACTTCGACAGGTCCTTTTCGCTGAAGCCCAGGTTGACGTGGCCATAGGCCTCCACCACGCCACGATGCTCGTGCTTGGCCAGGCTGGTCAGGAGCAGCCGTCCGCCCGGTCGCAGTACGCGTGCGGCCTCGGCCACTGCCTGCGCCGGATGGTCGGCGTAGGTCAGCGCATGCATTAGCACCACCAGGTCGAAGTGCGCGTCGTCGAAGGGCAGCGCGTGCATGTCGCCTTCGCGGACCTCGACGTTGCGCAGCTTGCGCAGGCGCTCGGAGGCGGCAAGTACGACCTTGGTGCTGGAGTCCAGACAGACGTAGCGGTGCGAATGCGGCGCGAGCAGCTCGGCCAGGACGCCGTCGCCCGATGCGATGTCGAGCACGTCGCCCGGCTCCAGCAGTGGCAATGCCGAGCGTGCAAGCGCCTCCCAGGTGCGACCCGGAGAGTAGTGACGCTCCATGTCGCCGGCCACTGAATCGGCCCAGTTCTGTTCGGAGGCGCGCGCCGCGAGCACGTTGCCGACGCGCTCGGCATCCTGGCGCAGCAGGGGGTCGTCGCTGCCTTCACGCAGCGTTTGCCACAGTGCCCGCTGCGCCGAATCGAGCGAGGCGTCGTCGAACCGGTAATACGCCGAGACGCCGGAACGGCGGTCGCGGACCAGCCCGGCCTCCTTGAGCTTTGCCAGATGCGTCGAAACGCGCGGTTGGGCGAGGCGGGTGATGGCCGACAACTCGGCGACCGTGAGCTCCTCGCGCTCCAGCAGTGCCAGCAGGCGCACGCGGGTGGCGTCGGCGAACACCTTCAGTCGCAGCGACCAGCCTTCGAGATCCATGATTTATCAACCTATCGCGATATAGCGATAAGTTTGGGCCGCAAGGCCTCAAGGGTCAAGCGCGACCTCAGGGCCTGCCTTTCCTGCACGAGACGGCTACAATTCGCGTCTGCGGTACCGAAATAACATCCGTAAGCACCCGAATTACTAAAGCCCGAGGTAACCGACGTGGATTTTGGCTTCACTGAAGAGCAGTTGATGATCCAGGATGTGGCCCGCCGCATCGCCCAGGAAAAAATTGCTCCCAGCGCAGAGCACCACGACCAGACCGGCGAGTTTCCGCTGGCGAACATCCGCACCCTGGGCGAGAACGGCCTGATGGGCATCGAGGTGCCGGCCGAGTACGGCGGAGCCGGCATGGACCCCATCAGCTACGTGCTGGCCATGATCGAGATCGCCGCCGGCGACGCTGCCCACTCGACCATCGTTTCGGTCAACAATTCGCTGTTCTGCAACGGCATCCTCAAGTTCGGTACCGAAGAACAGAAGCAGCTGTACGTGCGCGCGATTGCCGAAGGCCGCGAGATCGGCGCCTTCGCGCTGACCGAGCCGCAGTCGGGTTCCGACGCCACCGCGATGCGCTGCAAGGCCACCAAGCAGGCCGACGGCACGTTCGTCATCAACGGCAAGAAGAGCTGGATCACCTCCGGCCCGGTTGCCAAGTACATCGTGCTGTTCGCGATGACCGAGCCGGACAAGGGCGCGCGCGGCATCACCGCTTTCATGATCGACACCGCCAAGCCGGGCTTCCTGCGCGGCAAGACCGAGCCCAAGCTCGGCATCCGCGCCTCGGCCACCTGCGAGATCGAGTTCGAGGACTACGTCGCGCAGCCCGAGGACGTGCTCGGCGACGAAGGCCACGGCTTCAAGATCGCCATGAGCGTGCTCGACGCCGGCCGCATCGGCATCGCCAGCCAGGCCATCGGCATCGCCCGCGCCGCCTACGAGAGGACCCTGGAGTACGTGCGCGAGCGCAAGGCGTTCGGCGCCGCGATCGGCACTTTCCAGATGACCCAGGCCAAGATCGCCGACATGAAGTGCAAGCTCGACGCAGCCACGCTGCTGACGCTGCGCGCGGCGTGGCAGAAGGGCCGGTTCGAGCAGGGCGGCGCCCGCTTCAGCAACGAGGCGGCAATCGCCAAGCTCACCGCTTCCGAAGCGGCGATGTGGATCACCCACCAGGCCGTGCAGATCCATGGCGGCATGGGTTACTCCAAGGAGATGCCGCTGGAGCGGTACTTCCGCGACGCCAAGATCACCGAGATCTACGAGGGCACCAGCGAGATCCAGCGCCTGGTGATCGCCCGCAACGAGACCGGCCTGCGCTGAGAGGCCGGCGTACCGAGCGGGTGCCGGCGCCCGGCGCCCGTGACACGGCTGCAGCCAGACCCGCTGCAGCCGAGCGATGAAGTAGCACTCCCGCTGTAGAGATCCACGCAGTAGCGAGCCACGTCATGAAACGTTTTGGATCGTCACGCCCCACGGCCTGTCCCGTCGACCGCGGTGGCGGCCTGCTCCCGGCTCGCCTCCGCAAACCCGAGGCCGGCGCACCCGACGCCGACCCGGGCGTAAAGCGTCCGCTGATCGCACCGCGCCAAGTCGCGCCCGCGAGCTGCCCGTACTGAACCGTATCCCCCTGGCCCGCGCGAATAGCGTGGGCCTCTTTCCATTGGACCTTCAGTTCCCATGAGCATCAAACGCAACGTTGCTGCCAAGCCCGCCGCCAAGGCCTCCGCGGAAAAGACCAAGGCTCCGGCCAAGGCGCCCGCCAAGTCATCGCCGGCAACCGTGAAGAACGACACCGTCTCGCTCGAACCGATCCTCGCCGCCATGCGCAAGCGCCTGCCCAAGGCGCGCCATGCCGAGGCCGAGGCCTTCATCAACGCTTTCTACAAGCGCATGAGCAGCGATGAGCTGCCCCAGCACAGCGCCGAAGGCTGGGCCGAGCTGGCCACCGATTTCCTCGATTACGCCCGTGCGCGCAAGCCGGGCTCGGCGCTGGTGCAGCTGTTCAACCCGACGATCAAGAACGAAGGCTGGGAATCGACCCACACCGTCGTCCAGATCGCCAACGACGACATGCCGTTCCTGGTCGATTCGGTGACCATGGCGCTGGCCGAGCAGGGCATCGGCGTGCACGTGCTGGGACACCCGGTGGTGACCTTCAAGCGCGACAAGGCCGGCAAGCTGGTCGCGGTCGGCGAGGGCGTGTCGGAATCGCTGATGCACCTGGAGATCGACCGCCAGCCGCTGGAAGCGATGCCGAAGATCAAGCAGGCGCTGGAAGCGGTGCTGGCCGATGTCCGCGCCTCGGTGCGCGACTGGCCGCAGATGAAGGCGAAGATGCTCGCCATTGCCGAGGACCTGGGCTCGCGCAAGCTGCCGGTCGGCGACGCCGGCAAGCACGAGGCGCAGGAGTTCCTGCGCTGGGCCGCCGACAACCACTTCACCTTCCTCGGCTTCCGCGAGTACGACGTGGTCGAAAAGGGCGGCCAGCAGGTGCTTGCTGCCGACAAGGCCAGCGGCATGGGCCTGTTGCGCGGCCAGGACGTCGGCAAGCCGCGTCTGCTGACCTCGCTGGCGGCGCATTACATGCCGCAGTCCGGTTCGGTCGATGCACTGATCCTGACCAAGACCAACGCCCGCGCCACCGTCCATCGCCCCGGCTACATGGATTACATCGGCATCCTCAGCTTCGACGCCAAGGGCCAGCCGGTGCGCGAGGAGCGCTTCCTGGGCCTGTACACCTCCAGCGCCTACAACCGTCGCCCGTGGGACATCCCGCTGGTGCGCCAGCGCCATGAGTACGTGATGGCCAAGTCCGGCCTGGCGCCGGACAGCCACAGCGGCAAGGCGCTGCGCCACATCCTTGAGAGCCTGCCGCGCGACGAGCTGTTCCAGTCCAGTGAACAGGAACTGCTGCGCACGGCCACCGGCATCCTGGGCCTGCAGGAGCGCGTGCGCAGCAAGCTGTTCCTGCGCCGCGACCGCTACGGTCGCTATTTCTCGGTGCTGGTCTACATCCCGCGCGATCGCTTCAACACCGACATGCGCCTGCGCATCGAGGCGATGCTCAAGCGCGAGTTGCGCGGCGAGCACGTCGATTCCTCGGTCACCCTCGGCGGCGAGTCGCCGCTGGCGCAGGTGCACCTGATCGTCCGGCCCAGGAGTGGCGAAGCCGCGCGCGAGGACATCACCGCCGCGGAAACCGTGCATATCGAAGCCGAGCTGTCGAAGATCGTGCGCAACTGGCAGGACGACCTGCGTGAACAGCTGATCGCACGCCATGGCGAGGAACGCGGCCTGGCGCTGACCAACATCTACGGCCGCGCGTTGCCGACCGGCTACATCGAGGAAGTCAGCGCCGGCGTCGCCGCCGACGACGTCGACCACCTGGCCGCGCTGACCGGTCCGGACGACCTGCGCCTGAGCCTGTATCGCGCCCATCGTGGCGTGGGTGGCCTGCGCTTCAAGTTCTATCGCGAGCACGACGACATCCCGCTGTCGGATGCGCTGCCGATGATGGAGAACATGGGCCTGCGGGTGATTTCCGAGCACCCCTACCGCCTGGTGGCCGGCGACAAGGCGACCGGCGACGGGACCACCGGCTCCAAGACGATGTTCATCCAGGACTTCGAGGTCGAGATCGCCGATACCAACCTCGACATCTCCAGCCTCGATGCCAACTTCGAGGAAGCCTTCGCGCAGATCTGGCGCGGCAATGCCGAGAACGACGGCTTCAACCGCCTGATCCTCACCGCCAACCTGTCCTGGCGCCAGGTGTCGATGCTGCGCGGCTACACCAAGTACCTGATGCAGGTCGGCGTGCCGTTCTCGCAGCCGTACGTGGAAGCCACGCTCAACCGCTACCCGCTGCTGGCGCGCCTGCTGGTGGAGCTGTTCGAGGCCAAGTTCGACCCGTGCACCGGCAACGAGAGCAAGGCCCAGATCAAGGCCGGCATGGAGCAGTTCGCCGCCCAGCTCAAGACGCTCGCCAACGGCGACGAAGCCGCGCTGGCCGTGCTCAAGCCGGCCATCGACGCCCGCGCCGGCAAGCGTGACGCGCAGGTCGGAGCCACCCGCGAGGCGATCAAGGGCCTGCTCGACCGCGTTGCCAGCCTCGATGAGGACCGCATCCTGCGCAGCTTCATCGGCGTGATCGACGCCACCCTGCGCACCAGCTACTACATCAACTACAAGAACGGCCTGCGCGCCGACGGCGGCCCGACCGACTACATCAGCTTCAAGTTCGACTCCAGCAAGGTGCCGGACCTGCCCAAGCCGCGTCCGTACCGCGAGATCTTCGTCTACGGCCCGCGCGTGGAAGGCGTGCACCTGCGCTTCGGTCCGGTTGCCCGTGGCGGCCTGCGCTGGTCGGATCGCCGCGAGGACTTCCGCACCGAGGTGCTGGGCCTGGTCAAGGCGCAGATGGTGAAGAACACCGTGATCGTGCCGGTCGGCTCCAAGGGCGGTTTCTTCGCCAAGCAGCTGCCGGACCCGGCGGTTGACCGCGACGCCTGGTTCAACGAGGGCGTGGCCTGCTACCAGCGCTTCATCAACGGCCTGCTCGACATCACCGACAACCTGGTCGACGGCAAGGTCGTGCCGCCGTCGAACGTGGTGCGCCACGACGGCGACGATCCGTACCTGGTCGTGGCCGCCGACAAGGGCACCGCGACCTTCTCCGACATCGCCAACGCCATCGCCCGCGCGCACGGCTACTGGCTCGACGACGCGTTCGCGTCGGGCGGCTCGGTCGGCTACGACCACAAGGGCATGGGCATCACCGCACGCGGCGCCTGGGAGTCGGTCAAGCGCCACTTCCGCGCCATGGGCCGCGACAGCCAGAAGGACCCCTTCACCGTGGTCGGCGTCGGCGACATGTCCGGCGACGTGTTCGGCAACGGCATGCTGCTGAGCAAGCAGATCCGCCTGCTGGCCGCGTTCGACCACCGCCACATCTTCCTCGACCCGAACCCGGATGCGGCGGCGACGTTCAAGGAGCGCCAGCGCATGTTCAAGCTGCCGCGTTCGAGCTGGGACGACTACGACAAGTCGCTGATCAGCAAGGGCGGCGGCGTGTTCCCGCGCTCGGCCAAGTCCATCCCGCTGTCGCCGGAGATCAAGGCCGCGCTCGGCATCGACAACGGCGTGACCGCCATGAGCCCGGTGGAACTGCTCAGCGCGATATTGAAGGCACCTGTCGACCTGCTGTGGAACGGCGGCATCGGCACCTACGTCAAGTCCAGCAACGAGAGCAACTCCGACGTCGGCGACCGCGCCAACAACGCCCTGCGCGTGAATGGCCGCGACCTGCGCTGCAAGGTGGTGGGCGAGGGCGGCAACCTGGGCATGACCCAGCTCGGCCGCATAGAGGCCGCGCTGCACGGCGTGCTGCTCAACACCGACTTCATCGACAACTCCGCCGGTGTGGACACCTCCGACCATGAGGTGAACATCAAGATCCTGCTCAACGGCGAAGTGCAGAAGAAGAAGCTCACGGTGCCCGATCGCAACAAGCTGCTGGCGCAGATGACCGACGAGGTCGGCCTGCTGGTGCTCAACGACAACTACCGCCAGAACCAGGCGCTGAGCCTGATGGAGCGGATGAGCGTGCACCGCCTGGGCTCCAAGCAGCACTTCATCCAGACGCTGGAATCGCAGGGCCTGCTCGATCGCCAGATCGAATACCTGCCTTCCGATGCCGAGATCGCCGAGCGCAAGTCGCGTGGCCAGGGCCTGACCCGTCCGGAGCTGGCGGTGCTGTTGTCGTACTCGAAGATCGTGCTGTTCCAGCAGCTGCTCGACTCGGACGTGCCGGAAGACCCGTACCTGTCCAAGGAACTGGTCCGCTACTTCCCGCAGCCGTTGCAGGCCAAGTACGCCAAGGCGATGGAAAATCATCGCCTGAAGCGCGAGATCATCGCCACCGCGGTGACCAACTCGATGGTCAACCGCATGGGCGCGACGTTCACCCTGCGCATGACCGAGGACACCGGCCGCAGCCCGGCCGAAGTGGCCGAGGCCTACACCATCTCCCGCGAAGCGGTCGATGCACGTGGCCTGTGGGCGCAGATCGACGCACTCGACGGCAAGGTGCCCGAGAGCGTGCAGGTCGATGCCTTGCAGGTGATCTGGCACCTGCTGCGGTCGATGTCGCGCTGGCTGTTGTCGCGTCCGGGCAAGATGCCGGAGATCGCCGCGGCCATGACCCGCTACAGCGACGGCATCAACGCCGTGCGCGGTGCTGTGCCGGGCGTGCTGTCCGATGCCCGCCGCGACACCTACGCCGCGCGCGTGGCCGAGTGGAAGGGCAAGGGCCTGCCGGCTGCGCTGGCCGAGCAGCTTGCCGTGCTGCCGCTGCTGGAGTTCGGCTGCGACATCGTCGAGATCTCGCTGGCGCGCAAGATGCCGGCGGTCGAGGTTGCCCGCGCGTACTTCTCGCTGGGCGCCGCGCTCAACCTGCCGTGGCTGTACGAGCAGGTCGAGCAGCTGCCTGTCGATGGCCGTTGGCAGGCACTGGCCCGCGGCGCGCTGCGCGATGAGCTGGCGACGCAGGCACGCACGCTGGTGTCGCAGATCCTCGCCGACGGCGGCAAGAAGCCGGCCGAGGCCAAGGTCGAGGCCTGGCTCAAGCGCGACGACGCGGCACTGCGCTTCACCCTGACGATGTTTGCCGACCTGCTCAACCAGAAGTCGCTCGACTACCCGACGTTGTCGGTGGCCGTGCGGCGCCTGGCACAGGTGGCCGCTTCCGGCGCGTAAGCCCGGTCGAAGGTCGAGAACGAGCCCCGGCATGTCCGGGGCTTTTTCTTTCCAGGCCACGCCTGAATCCGCTCCGGGTTATGCTGATCGCATCCACCCGGAGCCGCCGATGACCGCGACGCCACGCATCGCCTTCCTCGCCAGTACCGCCGATGAGGCGCAACGCGCACTGGCGGAACTGGTTGCACGACACGGCCAGCACGAACCCGCGGACGCGGACGTCATCGTCGCGCTCGGCGGCGATGGCTTCATGCTGTCGACGCTGCACCGCCACGGCAGCCTCGGCCGCCCCGTCTACGGCATGAAGCTGGGCACGGTCGGCTTCCTGATGAACCACCATGGCGGGGACGGCCTGCTCGGGCGCCTGCACGCAGCCGAACCGGCGGTGCTGCGGCCGCTGGAAATGGTCGCGCAGACCGAATCCGGCGCCACCGTCGGCTCGCTGGCCTACAACGAGGTCTCGTTGTTGCGCCAGACCCGCCAGGCCGCGCACCTGCGCATCGATCTCAACGGCGAGACACGCCTGGACGAACTGATCTGCGACGGCGTGCTGGTGGCGACCACCGCGGGCAGCACGGCCTACAACTTTTCCGCGCTCGGACCTATCCTGCCATTGGGAGCGAATGTCATCGCGCTGACGCCGATCGCGGCCTTCCGCCCCCGTCGCTGGCGCGGCGCCGTGCTCAAGGCCGACACCGAAGTGCGGTTCCAGGTCCTGGACCCCTACAAGCGGCCGGTCAGCGCCACTGCCGATTCCCATGAAGTCCGCGACGTGGTCGAGGTCACCATCCGCGAATCGCATGACCGCACCGTCACGCTGCTGTTCGACCCGGAACACAACCTCGAAGAGCGGATGCTGGCCGAACAGTTCACCAGCGGTTGAGCCCGGCCCGCACCGCCCGGATGGGGCCCGGTCCCCGGCGTGCAGGCCGGTCGTGTCGCATTGGGCGAGACAGGACTGCTGCATAATGCGCCCATGCCCGACCGTGACGCCGATCCGCTGATAGTCGCGATTTCATCGCGCACCCTGTTCGACATGGAAGACAGCCACGCGTTGTTCGAACGCGAGGGCATCGATGCCTATGCCGAATTCCAGCGCGCCCACGAAGACGATCTGTTGTCGCCGGGCGTGGCGTTTCCGCTGGTGCGCAAACTGCTCGCCCTGAATGAAGGCGCGCCGCAGGAAGCCCCGCGGGTCGAAGTGATCCTGATCTCGCGCAATTCGGCCGACAGCGGCCTGCGCATCTTCAACTCGATCGCCCACCATGGCCTGGCGATCAAGCGCGCGGCATTCAGCAATGGCGCGCCACCGTTCCCCTATATCCGCCCGTTCGGCGCCGATCTGTTCCTGTCGGCCAACGCCGAAGACGTGCGCAATGCGCTCGCCGCCGGGATCGCGGCCGCGACGCTGCTGCCCTCGCACGTGCCGCAGCAGCGTCACGACCAGTTGCGCATCGCCTTCGACGGCGACGCGGTGATCTTCGATGACGAGGGCGAGCGCGTCTCGCGCGAAGGCGGCCTGGCCGCGTTTGCCGAACACGAGCGCAGCCACGCTGGCGAACCGCTGTCCGGCGGGCCGTTCCGCGGCTTCCTCGATGCGCTGCACCGGTTGCAGGAGGCGTTCCCGACCGGCCAGAACGCGCCGATCCGCACGGCCCTGGTCACCGCACGCTCGGTGCCTGCGCACGAACGCGTCATCCGAACGCTGCGCGAGTGGGGCATCCGCCTGGACGAGGCATTGTTCCTCGGCGGCCGCGCCAAGGGGCCGTTCCTGGAAGCATTCGGGGCCGACATCTTCTTCGACGACTCCGAACACAACATCGTGTCCGCGCGCGATCACGTCGCCGCGGGGCACGTGCCCCACGGCATCGCCAATCGCTGAAGACGGGTACGCGCCGGCGAAGGTGCGTCAATCGGAGAGCGCAGGACCATCCAGTGGCAGGCGGATGTCGGCAAGTTTCCAGGTCATCCCTTGTCGCAGCAGGACGAACACGACGGGTGAGCCGTCCGCGGTGCGTACCGTGGCGGTGAAACGCGAGGGCGACTCGAAGCGGTAACTGGCGTCGCGCAGCGGATCGGGCGGTGGCTGGTGCGCGTAGCTGTCGTCGCTGCGGATGCCGCCGCCGCTGAGGCGGTGCACCAGCCCGCGACCCTCCAGGATTGCGCCGATTCCGGCTGGCGTGGCGATCGCATCGACCATGCCGCCGGCGGCCTGGTTGGCCAGCCCGAGCGCGATGGCGCCGAGCGGGTTCTCCTGCACCTGCGCGCCCGCACGCCGCGCCAGCGTGTCCTCGACCTGCGCCCGCAGGCTCTGCCGAAGCAACGGGAAGTCGACCTGCTCCGACAGCGCCGCGCTGCTCTGGCTCTGGATCGCCTCGCGAATGGTGCGGATGGTCATGAACGGGCCCGCCGCGATCCAGGCCATCAGGGCCAGCGCGACGAACAGCGACAACGCGATCCATTTCTTCATCGGGCGCTCCATATTGCAGGCGCACCAGCATAGCGGCGCATTCAGCCGCGACGGTGAAGGCCGGTCGAACGCGTCAGCGCGGCGCACTCAATGAATCAGACGTTTCTCATTGTTCCGTCTGGCCGCAGCTGCCATTTTTCACCCCCCATTTGAAGCGGCCCTTCGGGTTCGCAGTGCCGCAGCGGCGGCAGCGCGATGGCACAGCCGGCCTGCGACCATCCCACGGAGGATCTGCGTGAGAGCAACACGACCCCTGGCGTCTGCGCGTGCATTGCCGAAACGGCGTTTGCCAGTTCCACTGCAAATGCTGATGGCGACGCTGGTGCTGCATTCCGGACAGGCGTTCGCTTCTGGCGGATTGGAGGATGCGATTGCCGACGTCATGGTCTGGGTCGTCATCGTGGTGACGCCGGTCCTGGCCCTGAGCGTCTTCTGGGTCGTGCACGTCTGGCCCGAACGGGTCGCCGAGGCGCGCAACCACCCGCAGAAGGAGGCCATCCAGGCGCTGTGTCTATTGTCGCTGGTGTTCGGCGGCCTGTTGTGGCCGCTGGCAATGCTGTGGGCCTACATGAAGCCGCTGCGTTTCCGCCTGGAGCCATCCGTCGAGAACGAGCATGAAGGCAGGTCGGCGGCATTCGACAAGCCCTTGCCCGGGAAATGCGCAGCAATCGTGCCGGACCCGCATTTCGATGACGCCGCAGACGACGACCGTATCGACGAGGAACTCGTGCTGCTGCGCCAGCGGGTCGCCGTGCTGCAAGGGCGTCTGGATGCGCTGACGGCACGCAACACGTCGTTGCACGGCTGAACCCTGCCGCCCATCGTGCGCACCTTGCCCCGCGACATGCCTACACCATCCATCCGCAACGAAGTGGGGGCACCTTGGAAGTCCTGATACTCGCGATTTACAGCCTCCTCGTCTGGCTGGTCTTCATCAAGTTCAAGCTGCTGCCCTGGAACATCTACTCCCAAGTCGCAGTGGTGGTGATCGCGCTGGCGGGAATGGCCGCCACGATCCTGGTGCTCAACGTGGTCGCGCCCTCGTCCAACGACGTGCGCGTGCTGAACTACGCGGTTGAAGTGGTTCCGCGCGTGACCGGACGCGTGATCGAGGTGCCGATCGAAGGCAATCGCCTGTATCGCAAGGGAACGCCGATCCTGAGGATCGATCCGGAACCGTTCAAGCTGAAGGTGAAGGAACTCGAGGCCACGCTGGTGGGTGCCGAGTCGTCCGCCGCCCAGCTCAATCAGGATCTGCGTGCCGCGCGCAGCAACACGCAGTCGGCGCTGGCGCAGCTCGACCTGGCGCGGACGCGACTTAAGCAGTCGCAGCAGCTTTCGTCGGAGGGTGCCGGCGCCCATTACGACGTCGAATCGTACGAGGCAGACGTCAAGCGGCTGGAACCGGCCTACCACGCCGCGATGGCGGCCGAAGCGAAAGTGCAGACCGAGCTCGACGCACTGGTCGGCGGTGAGCAGTCCGCGGTCGCCGCCACGCGTGCGCAACTGGAGCAGGCGCAGTGGGAGCTGTCGCAGACCGTCGTGCTGGCACCGGCGGATGGTTACGCGATCAACCTGCAGGTGCGCGTGGGCTCCTACGCGGCGGCGTTGCCGTTCCGCCCGGTGATGACGTTCGTCGAAGTCGACCAGCAGGTAGTCGCGTTCTACAACCAGAACGAGCTGACCAAGGTCAGGCCGGGCGACGAAGTGGAGATCGCGCTGCCGACCTTGCCGGGGAAAATCATCAAGGGCGAGGTCGATTCGATCGTGTGGGCAACCGGGCAGGGGCAGCTCCAGGCCTCCGGTGTGCTGCCCAACCTGCCGGGTCAGTCCGAGCTGCCGCAGACGGCGCAGAAGTATGCGGTCAAGGTGCGGATCATCGATCCCGAGCGCAACTTCCTTGCCATGGGCGCGCGCGGCACCGGGGCGATCTACACGCCGCATGTGCGGCCGATTCACCTGATCAGGAAGGTGCTGATCCGCGTCGATTCGGTGACCAACTATCTGATCCTGAAGTTGCATTGAGGTTGGCATGGGCAGGGCACAAGTCATGACCCCCGATCGCGCACGCCGCAGCCGCGTTCTCCTGGCGGGCGCCGTTGCGGGCCTCGCTGTCGCGATCGCCGGTTGCGCCAACCTCACCGCACCGTCCGATGGCGAGATCTACCAGGAGGCGGTCGGTTCGCTGGTGGTACCCGCGCAGTGGACCGCCGCGGCGCAGGCCAATCCCTTCCGCCCGGAATGGCTGGGCTTCAGCGACGATGGACAGCTCAGGCAGTTGATCGACGAGGCCATCGCGCACAACCCCGACCTGCGCGCGGCCGGCAGCCGGCTCGAGCAGGCGCGTGGCCAGATGCAACTGGCCGGCGCAGACCTGCTGCCCACCATTGGCCTGGGCGGCAAGTATTCCAACTCGCTGCAGCCGGCCAACGGACTCGACATCAACGGCTATGGCGCCGTCCTCAACTGGGAGCTGGATCTATGGGGCAGGGCGCGCGCCGGAAAGAAAGCTGGCGAAGCCGCCTTTCGATCTGCCCAGGCCGACTACGTCTATGCCCGCCAGTCACTGGCGGCGATGACTGCGCGTGCCTGGCTGCTTGGCATCGAGGCGTCGCGCCAGGCCGAACTGTCCGCCCGGGTCCGCGATATCGCGCTTGCCCAGGCGGACCTCGTGGCCCGGCGCGAGCAGGTCGGCAAGGTCTCCGGCCAGGACGTGGCCGTCGCCCGCGCACAGACGCGGACCTTCGAGGAAGCGGCGTTCCAGGCCGAACAGGCCCGTCAGCAGGCGCTGCGCACGCTGGAGCTGCTGGTCGGGCGCTATCCGTCGGCCTCCATCGCGCTGCCGACCGCGCTTCCCGGAGGGCTCGACCCGATTCCCGCCGGTGTGCCGTCGGATCTGGTCGAGCGGCGTCCGGACCTGCAGGCAGCACGCAAGCGCTACGAGCAGGCCTTCTTCAATCACGAGGAGGCCAAGGCGGCGCGCCTGCCGCGGCTCGCACTCAATGCTGGTGCAGGGCAGCTGACCTCCGACTACGTCAGGTTCAAGGACCGATTGAGCTCGACCGTCTTTCCGGTGGGGGGCACGTTGTTGTGGCCGCTGTTCGATGCGGGCCGGCTGAAGACCCAGGTGCTGATCCGCGACGAGCAGCAGCACGAAGCGGCGGCCGACTATGCACGGGCGATTCTGGCGGCATTCGGCGAAGTGGAAGGTGCACTGGCGGCAGATGCCCTGCTGCATCAGCGGGAATTGTCCCTGTCCGGCCAGGTCGGGGCGCTGCAGCAGGCGCTGGATGCGGCCAATGCCCAGTTTCGGGTCGGCAAGATCGATCGCTACGACCTGCTCGATCGCGAGCTGGCCGTGGATGCAGCCAGCATTGCCCTGATGCGCGTGGCGACCGAACGTCGTGCGCAGCGCGCCACGCTGCATCTTGCGCTCGGCGGCGATTTTGGTGTCCAGGCGCAGGCTGCCGCAGGTGCCACGCCGGTGGGCGAGTGACCGGGATCGGATAGCGGAACTGCGGCGGAGTGGCGACGCTGCGCGGGTATCGAAACTGGTATAAGGGCGTGCAGCTGGCTACAGCCCGGCTGATCAATCGCGTCGCTGTTCCTTCATGCCGCTGTAGAACGACCACTGCCGTGGATGGCTGCCATGGGCATCGAACGTCGCTCGTCACTGATGAACCGATACCTCGACCCGGCCACGAGCCTGGCAGAGGTACTGTTCGGCCTGATCATGACGCTGACCTTCACCCTCGGTGCCGGCATCATCATCCAGGACGAGGGCCGCGAAGGCGCACGCGAGCTGCTGATCGCGTTGATCGGCTGCAATATCGCCTGGGGCATCATCGATGCCGCGATGTACCTGGTGGGCGTGCTGTTCGACCGCGGCCGCAAGCGCCGCCTGGCGCAGGCCGTGCGCGCAGCGGCGGACGAGCGTTCCGCCCATATCGTGGTCGCCGGTGAGCTGGACGAGCTGCTGGGCGACGTGATGCCCGCCAGCGATCGGCAGTCGTTGTACGCGCGCATCGCCAGCCACCTGCGCACCCGGACGGAAGCGGCTGTGTCGCTGCACAAGGACGATTACCTGGGTGCGTTCACCAGTTTCTGGCTGGTGGTGCTGAGCAGCGTGCCGGCGGCGGTGCCCTTCCTGCTGATCGACGATGCCTGGCTGGCGCTGCGCGCGTCCAACGCCGTGCTGCTGTTGCTGCTGTTCGGCACCGGCTGCGCCTGGTCGCGCTACACGCTGGGCAGACCCTGGCTGGTTGGCCTGTGTTTCCTGATCGGTGGCGCGGGGCTGGTGGCCCTGGCGATCGCACTGGGCGGCTAGCGTAGCCGCGAGGCATGCTTCAAGTGGCCGGTTGCGCGCGCAGTAAGCGGACGGGCACCAGATGCACCACCAACGCGAGCACCGCGATCACGGCGCCGAGCAGGAACGCGCGTTGGCCGCCTCCCGTCTGCCAGGCAACCGCGGCGATGCCCGCGCCGGCGACGCCGCCGATACCGCCGCTGAAGCCGTAGAGCATTCCCTGTGCGGCGGCCATGTCGCGCCGCTGCGGGAACAGCTCGGCCATGCGCCGCATGCAGCCGGCATGGAACGCGGCGAAGCTGAGGGCATGGCCGGTCTGCGCCAGCGCCATCCATGCGAACGAGCTGCCGAGCAGGGCGACCATGGCCCAGCGCAGCGCGGTGGCGACCAGGCACGCCGTCATCAGCCGCGGGGCACCGAAACGCTGCACCAGGCGAGGCGCCTGCCAGAACATCAGGATCTCGCACAGCACGCCGATCGCCCAGAGCACGCCGACGGCAAATCCGTCGTGTCCGTTGGCCTGCAGGTGCAGGGTGAAGAACACATAGAACGGGCCGAAGCCCAGTTGCATCAGCATCGCAACGAGCAACAGGCGACGCACGCCGATACGGCGCCACAGGGCCAGTGCCGGAGCACCGGCATGGGCGGCGGGCGCGGCGGGAATGGGCCGGTCGCCACGGTGCAGCCACGAGGCGACGACGGTCAGCGCCAGCCAGGGCAGGGTCAGCCAGACGAAGGCGTCGTTGCCGAGGCGATCGAGCAGCCAGCCGTAGCTGCCGGCGACGATCAGGAAGCCGATCGACCCCCACATGCGGATGCGGCCGTAGTCATGGTTGCGATCGCCCAGCGCCGACAGCGTCATCGCTTCGAACTGCGGCATCACCGCGTTGAAGAAGACGCCGAACCAGGCCATGGTGACGAACAGCATCGCGCCGGTGTTGAAGCCAGTGAAGGCGCAGAAGCCGAGCAGGGAGAGCAGGCAACCGGCAACCAGCCAGTGGCCCGGGTGGGGGCTGCGCGTACTCAGGCGCGCCCAGGTGGGCGGCGCGACGATGCGGCCGCCGTACCACAGCGCCAGCATCGCGCCGACGGCGTAGCCGCCATGGCCGTTGGCCACCACCCAACGACCGATGTAGGGGGTGTAGGCGCCCAGCGCACCGTAGTACCCGAGGTAGAACAGCGCATAACGGCGGAAGTCGGCAGGCGACACTCAGAACTCCAGGTCGAGTGCCGCACACAGATAGTCGGTGAACGGCGACAGGCCCTGCAGGTCGTTCTCGAGCGTCTTGAGCAGGCGTGGACCGGTCATCGTCGCATCCTCGATCGCGCGCAACGCAACGAAGTTCTTGCGCTTGAGGTCCTCGGCGAATTCGAAGTCGTCGGGGAAGCCGCGCGGCATGCGCGTGAGCACTTCGCTGTCGTCGAGATCGAAGCGCCGGCGGAACTTGCCCGCATGCGCCGCCGCCTTCCAGCTGCCCGGATTGTCGAGAATGAAATGGCGCACGCGACGCAGGCTGTCGGGCTGGGGGTGCCATATGCCGGAGGCGATGAAGCAGTTGCCCGGCTGCAGGTGCAGGTAGAACGACGGCGCCTCGACCTGGCGACCGCGCTCGTGGAACAGGCGCGCGCCCTGCCAGTTCTTGTAAGGCGTCTTGTCGTTGGCGAAACGCGTGTCGCGATGAATGCGGAACAGCGAGCTGCCAACGCCCTTGGGCTCGGACCGGTAGTGGCTGCTGACACCGGCGAGGACCGGTTGCAGATCGGTCAGCAGGCGCTGGAACGGCTCGCGCACGTGGCTGTCGTAGTCGCCCTTGTGCGCATGGAACCATTCGCGGTCGTTGTTGCGGGCAAGGCCGCGCAGGAACTTGAAGCTGGCGTCGCTGAAGTACTGGCTCATGGGGGATGTCCGGACTCAGGTCAGGCTGGCCGCGATCTCGCCGCCCCAGGCTTCGAGTCGTTCGAGCAGGGCCAGCTTGTCGGGGGAGGTGGGGTGGGCCGCGCGCAGTTCGGCGATCTCGGTACCGAAGCGGTCGAAGCCGTACTCGGCCAGGCCCGTTTCGGTGTAGAGGCGTTGGCGGCGATAGTCGTCCCAGCTGGCGCGCTCGTCGGCGGACAACGTCTGCAGCCAGTTGCGCGCACGGTAGCGAAACAGGATGCCGGGCAGGCGCGCGTCGCGGAAGCCGAACTCGCGCTGGCCCAGGGCTTCCGGCGGAGTCGTACGCACCTGCGCGAACAGGCGCTTGTCGCCGTCGCCGATGAAGCCGTCGTACAGCGCCGCATCGAGGTCGGGCGTCGAGCGTTCGCGCTCGCGGGCGAACACCTGGCGGACTTTTTCCACCAGCGCCGGACCGGCGTCGCGGATCCGCGCCGCACGCTGCTGCACCTGGGCCGGGTCGATGTGCAGGCGTTCGAAGTCCGGCGCGCGCAGGTGGTCCCAGGCGACCAGGGCCGGGCTGCGGTTGCTGTGCACTTCCTTCAGGGCGATGCGTTCCTCGCCTTCGGCCAGGTCGGCCGAACGCACGTACAGGCGCGCCGCGATCGACTCGGCATCGAGTTGCAGCAGCGGTTCCGGGTCCTGGTCGAGATCGAACACGATCACGCGGCTGTCGATGTGCGGATGGCGCGCGACCGGCAGCACCGCGGCCGCGCACAGCCGGCTGGCCGGGAAGCGTTGGGACACATGCAGCAACGGCGTCATCGCCACGACGTCCATCAGGCTGGCGGCATAGCGCTTGTCGCGCAGGCGCAGGGCGTAGTCCCAGAAGCGGGGCTGGGCCGTCTTGAGCTTGCGCGCCAGGCCGATCAGCGCGCGCACATCGGAGAGCGCCTCGTGGGCATCGCCCTCGCGCACGCCATTGGCCTGGGCCAGGTGGTCGAGGCGGAAAGAAGTGGCGCCGTCCTCGCGCTTGGGCCAGACCAGGCCCTCCGGGCGCAGCGCATGCGCCAGTCGCAGCACGTCGAGCAGGTCCCAGCGCGAGTTGCCGCTGCGCCATTCGCGCTCGTAGGCGTCGTAGAAATTGCGGAAGAAGCCATAGCGGACGAACTCGTCGTCGAAACGCAGCGAGTTGTAGCCGAGGCTGCAGGTCTCCGGTCGCGCCATTTCCTCGAATATGCGCGCGAACGCCTCGGCCTCGTTCACGCCTTCGCGCATGGCGTGCTGCGGCGTGATGCCGGTGACCAGGGTCGCGCCAGGCGAGGGCAACAGGTCGTCGGCAGGTTTGACGAAGAAGCTGATCGGCTCTTCGACCTGGTTGAGGTCGGCATCGGTGCGGATCGCCGCGAACTGGGCGATGCGCGAGGTGCGCGGGTCGGCACCGAAGGTTTCGAGGTCGTAGAAGAGGAAGCTGGCGGGCATGGGGCAGGGACTCAGGCGCGCGGCAGAACGTCGAGCCGTTCGCGCACCGTCGCATCGACAATTTCCCAGTCGAGCGAGGCGAGCGAACGGTGGCCGCGCGTCAACTCCACCAGCAGCTCGCGCTGCACCCGGCCGCGCTCGAACGCGGTTGCGTAGGGCATGCGCTGGAAGGTGACCATCGAATAGCGCGGCATGAAACGGTCCGGGTGGCGCTCGGCCAGGGTACGTTCGAGGGCGCGCTGCAGCAGGTAGTCGTCGTCGTCGACGCGGTCGCGCATTTCCAGGTAGTTCTCCAGTGCCATCGCCTGGATCGCGCGGGCGTTGGGCAGGCGCTCGGCCTGGAAGGCGGCGAATGCGGCGGCGCGGTCGCTGTTGGCGTCCAGGTGCTCGGCCAGGGCGACGCAGTCCTCGAACGCGCAGTTCATGCCCTGGCCATGGAACGGGACCATCGCATGGGCGGCGTCGCCGATCAGGACGGCGCGGTCGTCGAGGTGCCAGCGGTCGAGATAGAGCGTGGCCAGCAAGCCGGCCGGGTTGCGTTCGAAGTCCTGCTCAAGGTTGGGGATCAGCGCCAGTGCGTCGGCGAAGTCGCGCTCGAACAGGGCGCGTGCATCGGCGCCGTCGCGCACGGTGGCGAAGCTGGGGTCGCCCTCGTTCGGCAGGAACAGCGTCACCGTGAACGTGCGCTCGTCGTTGGGCAATGCAATGCACATGTAGCGGCCACGCGGCCAGATGTGCAGGGCGTTGGGTTCGATGCTGAAGCCACCGTCCGCGGCCGGAGGGATTTCCAGTTCCTTGTAGGAATGGCCCAGGAACTCGGTGCGCTCGCCCAGATCGGCCTGCGGGCCCATGGCGGCGCGCAGCGCGGAGCCGGCGCCGTCGGCGCCGACCAGCGAGACGAATGCGGCCTCGTGCGAGCTGCCATCGCGCGGGTCGGCGAAGCGGGCGATGCGCGCGTCGAAGTCGACCTGCGACAGGCCACGGTTGAAGTGCAGCCGCGCGCCGGCGCGTTCGGCGATGTCGAGCAGGATCACGTTGAGCTCGCCGCGATGCACCGACCAGATCACTTCGCTGTCGTCGCGACCGTAGCGCTGCAGGTCGGTACGGCCGTCGAGGAAATGGACCATGCGTCCGCGCATCATCACCGCGTGCTGCATCACCGCCTCGTCGGCGCCGGCCAGGCGCAGCGCATGGCGGCCGCGTTCGGCGAGCGCGAGGTTGATCGAACGCCCGCCCTGGTAACCCTTCAGGCGCGGATCGCCACGCTTTTCGAACACGTCCACGCTCCAGCCGCGCTGCACCAGCAGCGTGGCGAGCACGGCGCCGGCAAGGCCGGCGCCGATCAGGGTGATGTGCTTGGAAGTGTCGTTGCTCAAACAGGTCACCTCAGACAGTGCTGCAGATTTCCCCGCCCATCGGGAGAGGAGTTCGACGGGACATCAGTGGGCGTCGCGCCAGGCTTCCGCGGTGCGGACGAATCGCAGCACATCGGCATAGCGGTTGTAGAGCGGGGCGGGCGAGATGCGGATCACGTCGGGCTCGCGCCAGTCGCCAAGCACGCCGTTGCGGGCCAGGTACTCGAACAGGTCGCGTCCACGCTCGCGCCCGCCGACCACGCGCAGCGATAGCTGGCAGCCACGGCGCTCCGGTTGCGAGGGCGTGACGACCTGCAGAGTGTCGGCCAGGCGCAACTTGATGAGTGCTTCGAGGTAGCCGGTGATCTTCAAAGACTTGGCGCGCAACGCCGCCATGCCGGCCTGGTCGTACAGCTCCAGCGACGCACGCAGCGGCGCCAGGCCGAGGATCGGCGGATTGCTCAGCTGCCAGCCTTCGGCGCCCGGTGTCGGCACGAACTGCGGGCCCATGCGGAAGCGGGTGTCGGCTTCGTGGCCCCACCAGCCTGCGAAGCGCGGACGATCGCTGGTGGCATGACGCTCATGGACGAAGCAGCCGGCGACCGCGCCTGGGCCACTGTTGAGGTACTTGTAGTGGCACCAGACCGCGAAGTCGACGCCGCTGTCGTGCAGCGCCAGTTCGAGGTTGCCGACGCCATGGGCGAGGTCGAAACCGCACACGGCGCCCTGTGCGTGCGCCAGGCGCGCGATCGCTGCCAGGTCGAAGGCCTGGCCGGTCCGGTATTGCACGCCCGGCCACAACACGAGCGCCAGGCGCGGGCCATGTTCGGCGATGGCGCGCTCGATGGCGGCCATCGAAATGGTGCCGTCTGCTTCGTCTGCTTCCAGTTCGATCAGATCGGTCGCCGGATCGAAACCGTGGAAGCCGATCTGCGAGGCAACCGCATGGCGGTCGGACGGAAACGCGCCGGCTTCGATCAGGATCGCCGGGCGCTCGCGCGTGGGCCGGTAGAAGCTGACCATCATCAGGTGCAGGTTCACGGTCAGCGTGTTCATCGCGACCACTTCGACCGGTTTTGCACCGACCAGACGGGCCAGCGATTCGCGCACCAGCTGGTGGTAGGCCATCCACTGCGCGTCGCCGGTGAAGTGGCCTTCGACGGCTTCGGCCGCCCACTTGTCGAGCACTTCCTCGACATGGCGGCGCGCGCCGCGCGGCTGCAAGCCAAGTGAGTTGCCGACGAAGTAGGCCTGGTCGGCGCCGTCGTGCTGCGGGATCAGGAACTGCGCGCGCATGTCGCGCAGCGGGTCGGCGGCGTCGAGGGCCTGGGCGTGGGAATCGGAGTAGAGGTCGTGCGAAGTAGTCACGTTAAAGAACCCTGAGATGTTTCATCGCCGTCATCGCCGTCATCCCCGTGAAGGCGGGGCGCCAGCGACTTTGAGGCTAGCAAGACGCTGGGTTCCCGCCTTCGCGGGAATGACGGTCAATGGCTACGGTGGTAACGCCGTTCACACGAACCGCGCCTTCGACAACCCCAGCCATTCCAGCGCGGTGCCGTGGTAGAGCCTGGCCTGTTCTTCTTCCGACAGCGTCAGCGCGGCGATGCCGGCGCCGGGCTCCTGCTCGCCGAGCGGGAACGGGTAATCGGTGCCGAGCATCACCCGGTCGACCCCGCAGGTGTCGAGCAGGTAGCGCAGCGCGCGCGGGTCGGCGACCCACGAATCGAAGAACAGCTGGTTGAGGTACTCGCGCGGGTTGCGCGGGTTGTCGGTGGCCACCAGGTCCGGACGCATGTTGAAGCCATGCTCGATGCGGCCGATCGTGTACGGGAAGCTGCCGCCACCGTGGGCCATGCAGACCTTCAGGTTGGGGATGCGTTCGAGCACGCCACCGAACACCAGGCAGCAGGCCGCGCGCGACTGCTCGGCCGGCATGCCGACCAGCCATGGCAGCCAGTACTTCGGCATCGTCGCCGCGCCCATCATGTCCCACGGGTGCACGAGGATCGCCGCACCGAGTTCACCGGCGGCCTGGAAGAAATCGAACAGCTCGGGCGCGTCGAGGTTCCAGTCGTTGATGTGGCTGCCGATCTGCACGCCCTGCAGGCCGAGCTGGTCCATGCAGCGTTCCAGTTCCTGGATGGCCAGGCGCGGCGACTGCAGCGGCACCGTGCCGATGCCGGCGTAGTGGCGCGGGTAATCGCGGCAGGCCTGGGCCATGTGTTCGTTGAGGGCCTGGTGCAGCTCCAGCGCGTGATGCGGCTTGGCCCAGTAGCTGAACATCACCGGCACGGTGCTGATCACCTGCACCTGCACGCCGAAGCGGGCGTAGTCGTCGATGCGCTCCTGCGGGTCCCAGGTCTTGGACCAGATCTCGCGGAAGAACTTGCCGTCCTTGTAGATGCGATGACGCCCGTCCTCGGTGTGGTGGATCACCGGGAAGCGGTCGTCGCCGTACTTGCGCGCCAGGTTGGGCCAGTCGCGCGGCAGGTAGTGGGCGTGGGTGTCGATCTTCAGCATGGTTGGCTCAGGTGTCGGGCATGACGTACTTGGCCGGAGCCGGGTTGAGGTGCCCGCACTGCTTGCAGGTACGGTGCTCGCGCGACGAATAGAAATGGTCGAACACCGGCGGGAAGTCGGTCTCGATGTTCTTCAGCGGGAAGAACTCTTCGTAGAGCTTGTGGTTGCACTGCTCGCAGAACCACATCAGGCCGTCGAGCTCGTGCGGCAGGCGACGGCGCTCGATCACCAGGCCGACCGAGTCGGGCATGCGCTGCGGCGAATGCGGTACGCGCGGCGGCAGCAGGAAGGTTTCGCCGGCGCGGATCGGGATGTCGCGCACGGCGTCGTCTTCCTGGATGCGCAGCACCATCTCGCCCTCGAGCTGGTGGAACCACTCGGCGCCTTCGTCCCAGTGGTAGTCGGTGCGCTGGTTCGGGCCGCCGACGACCATCACGATGAAGTCGCCCAGGAACACGACCTTGTTGCCGACCGGCGGCTTGAGCAGGTGGCGGTGTTCTTCGATCCAGGCCTGGAGGTTGATCGGGTTGGGAAGCATGGTCTCTTACTCTCCCGCGGACGTGCCGGGCATGACGGCGATGCACTTGAGCTCGATCGCGATCGGCGTCGGCAGTGCGGTGATGCCCAGCGTGGTGCGGCACGGCGCGAGCTCGATATCGGGGAAGTATTCGGCCCAGACCGCGTTGTAGGCCTTGAAGTCGTGCGCCATGTCAGTCAGGTAGACGGTGACGTCGACCAGATCCTCCCAGCGCGCGCCACTGGCTTCGAGCACGGTGTGCACGTTGGCAAACACCGCGCGCGTCTGCGCATCGATGTCGTAGCTGATCAGGTTGCCAGTGGCGTCGTGGACGTTGCCGACGATGGCGTTGCTGGCCGGATCGCGCGGACCGATGCCGGACAGGAACAGCAGCTCGCCGACGCGTCGCGCATGCGGGTACGAGCCGACCGGTCGTGGCGCCGCGCCGGCGCGGATGGCATCGCTCATCGCGGCGAGTCTCCCTTGAAGGCGTTCACCCGCGCCACCGCCGCCTTGTACAGGCCATCGAGCGCATCGAAGCCGTCGACGTTCATGGCCATGTCGTGGACCAGGCCGTTGCGCAGGCTGTAGACCCAGCCGTGCACCGACAGGTCCTGACCGCGCGTCCAGGCGTCGCGGACGATGGTGGTCTGGCAGACGTTCTGCACCTGCTCGATCACGTTGAGCTCGCACAGCCGGTCATGGCGCTCGCTCTCGGCGGCATGGGCGAGGCAGTTGCCATGCTTGTCGGCGACGTCGCTGACGTGGCGCAGCCAGTTGTCGGCCAGGCCGACGCGCTGGCCGTGCAGCGCCGAATGCACGCCGCCGCAGCCGTAGTGGCCAACGACCAGGATCCGCTTGACCTTGAGCACGTCGACGGCGAACTGGATCACCGACAGGCAGTTGAGGTCGGTGTGCACCACGACATTGGCGATGTTGCGATGGACGAAGACCTCGCCCGGTGCCATGTCGATGATCTGGTTGGCCGGCACGCGCGAGTCGGAGCAGCCGATCCACAGGTACTCGGGGGCCTGCTGCTTTGACAGGCGTCGGAAGAAGTCCGGATCCTCGCGGTTGATCCGCTCGGACCATTCGCGATTCTTTTCCAGCAGGTCGGCGAGGGGGTTTGTGCTCATTGCTTCCATCCCAGGTTCAGACCGACGTTCTTGGCGTCGGTGAAGAAGCGCATGGCCTCGAACCCGCCCTCGCGGCCCAGGCCCGACGCGCCGCTGCCGCCGAACGGCGTTCGCAGGTCCCGTTGCAGCCAGGTGTTGACCCAGACCATGCCGGCGCGCAGCTGCGCGGCGAAGTGGTGGGCGCGGTTGAGGTCGCGGGTCCAGACCGATGCGGCCAGACCGTAATCGCCGGCATTGGCCAGGGCCAGTGCTTCGGTATCGGTGTCGAAAGGTTGCAGGGTCACGACCGGGCCGAAGATCTCTTCGCGGTTGCTGGCGCAATCCGGGCCGAGGCCGTCGATCACGGTCGGCATCACGAACCAGCCGGGGCGGTCGAGCGCGTTGCCGCCGCACAGCACCTGGCCGCCTTCATCGCGGGCGCGCTGCAGCGCCGCCATGACCTTGTCGAAGTGCGCCTGCGACACCAGCGGACCGAGCTGGTTGTCCTCGTCGATCGGATCGCCGACGCGCAGTCCGGTGGCGCGTTCGACCAGGGTGTCGCGGAATTCGCGATAGATGCTGCGCTCGACCAGGATGCGCGAGCCGCACAGGCAGATCTGCCCGGAGTTCTGGAACGCCGAGCGCACCAGCGTGTCGAGATGATCGCGCCAGTCGCTGTCGGCGAACACCAGGGTGGGGTTCTTGCCGCCCAGTTCGAGCGAGACCTTTTTCAGTAATGGGCTGGCCAGGCCGGCGATGCGACGGCCGATCGCGGTGCTGCCGGTGAACGACACCGCCTTGACGCGCGGGTCGACCACCAGCGGCTCGCCGACTTCGGGACCCAGGCCATGGACGATATTGAGCACGCCCTTGGGGAAAGCGATCTGCGCGGCCAGTTCGCCGAGCATCGTCGCCGTCAGCGGTGTGACCTCCGACGGCTTGGCGACAACCGTGTTCCCTGCGGCCAGGGCCGGCGCGATCTTCCAGGTGAACAGGTACAGCGGCAGGTTCCACGGAGAGATCGTCGCGACCACGCCGAGCGGCTGGCGCAGCGTGTAGTTCAGCCCGGCCTGGCCGTGGTGCGATTCGCTGGCGAACTGGGTCGCGGCGTGGGCGAAGAAGCGCAGGTTGCTGATCGCGCGCGGGATCTCGACTTCGCGTGCGAGCCGGATGGGTTTGCCGCCATCGCGCGACTCGGCGTGGGCGAAATCGTCGAGCCTTGCCTCCAGCGCATCGGCAAGCTTTTCCAGCCAGCGCGCGCGCTCGCTGTTGGGAAGGGCCGACCAGGCGGGGAAGGCGGCTTCGGCGGCGGCGATCGCCGTGTCGACGTCCGTGGCGTCGCCCTGGGCGACTTCGGCGAAGGGTTTGCCGTTGGAGGGGTCGATGACTTCGAGCCAGCGGCCCGATGCGGGTTCGCGGGATTGGCCGGCGATGAAGTGGCAAAGGCGCATGGGGCTAGCTTAACAGTGCGGCTTGGCCGTGCCTGTGCGTATGTTCGCTGCCTCCCGGCGGACCGGGGGCGCGCTTGCACCGTTCGTCCTGAACGTAGCGCAGCGAAGTCGAAGGATGATCGGGCGGCCTGGCATGGCGGGCGCGGCGGTCCTTCGACTTCGCGCCTGCGGGCGCTACGCTCAGGACGAACGGAGAGGGGCGCGATAGCTTCCCGGCAGGGCTACAGCGACCGCGTCCGCCCGCCATCCACCGGCAGGTTCACCCCGGTGATGTACGACGCCGCCGGCGAGCACAGGAACGCGATCGCCGCCGCGGTCTCCTGTGGCCGCGCGAAGCGGCGCATCGGGATCTCCGACACCATCTTCTCGAACACTTCCTCGCGGCTGCGCCCGGTCTTGCTGGCGGTGTTGTCGATGATCTGCTCGATGCGCGGCGTCTCGGTCGAGCCGGGCAGGACGTTGTTGACGGTGATGCCCTTGGCGGCGACTTCGGTCGCCAGCGTCTTGGCCCACGACGCCACCGCCCAGCGCGTGGTGTTGGATACGCCCAGGCCCTGCAGCGGCTCCTTCACCGAAGTGGAGATGACGTTGACGATGCGGCCGTAGCCGTCGCGCTCCATGCCCGGGATCACCGCCTCGGCGAGCACGTGGTTGGCGATGAGGTGCTGGCGGTAGGCCGCCTCGAACGCAGCGATGTCGGCGCCGTGCACCGGACCCGGCAGCGGGCCGCCGCTGTTGTTGACCAGGATGTGCACGGGCCTGGCCGCCACGAGTGCTTCGACCTTGGCGCGCAGGGTATCGGTATCGGCGCTGTCGACGGCGATCCAGCCGTGCGACTGCCCCGGCGCGGTCGGCAACTGTTCGGCCGCATCGCGCAGGCGCTCTTCGCGTCGCGCCAGCAGGGTGACATTGGCGCCCAGTTCGGCCAGCGCCTTGGCGGTCGACAGCCCGATGCCCTGGCTGGCGCCGCAGACGAGGGCATGTCGGCCCTTCAGGTCCAGATCCATGTCTCAGTCTCCCTTGTTCTTGAGCAGGTGTTCGTTCGTGCGTTCGCGCATCAGCGCGGCGATCTCGCGGCCACCTTCGCGCTCGCTGGCGGACAGGTGCCGGCTGACCGACTCGCGATTGGCGAGCGGGTGGTTCTGGCTGAGCTTGAACTTCAGCGTGATCTGCCCGGCGACGAAGCGGAAACCGATGATCCCGCGCAACTGGCTGCGGTGATCGTCGCGTTCGAACTCGAAGCGCCAATCCTGGCCGACGCTGGCCTCGTGCTCGCGGCTCAGGCCATCGACGACCATCGCCAGCGAGGCCTCGTCGTTGAACGTGGTCAGGTTGCCGCGAAGGTGGGCGACCGCGTAGTTCCACGTCGGAACGCGCGCCTCTTCCTCCTTGTCCGGATACCACGACGGCGAGACATAGGCGTGCGGGCCGTGGAGTATCGCCAGCGCAGGACCGCTGTGCCGCGCCTGCGGATTGGGCCTGGCCCAGTGACCGATCAGTTCGACGCGCTCGCCGTCGCGGCGATACAGCACCGGCAGGTGGGTGACGGTCGGCTCACCGTCGCTCACCGTGACCAGCGTGATGAAACGATCGCGTTGCGCCAGCCAGTCGAGCGCCTGCAGGTCGGTTTCGGCGAAGGCACGTGGCAGGTACATGCGGTCTCCGGTCGCTTGCGATCAGCGCCGCGAGGGCAGCTGCCGCACCATCTGCGCGCGCAGCATCTCGTCGTCGTCGCCGCTGGGCGGCGCCAGTTCGTCGAGGGCGAAGCCGCGCGTGTGTGCGTCGTCTTCATCGAGGCCGTCGAGGGAGACGAACTCGGCGTCCATCAGCGCGGCGCGGGCGGTGTCCTCGCTGTCGTAGGGCTGGCTGACGCCATCGCTGTCGAGCACTTCGGCGGTGCCGGCATCGAGGACGCGAAGGCGTGCCCAGATCAGGGTGCGGCCGATCGTCGCCAGCCACCATTGGTCGTTGTAGCTCATCCGATCACCACTGAAAGCAGCCAGAGGAGGGCGGCGCAGGCCAGGCCGGAGATGATCGTGAGCAACGAGATCCGCGCCGGATTGGCCAGGCCATTGAGGTTGCCGTCGGCCACCGACAGGTAACCGCGGCGCAACAGCCAGCCCCAGGCCGAGGGACGGGCGAACGCGCCTTCACCAAGTTGTGCCTGCAACTGCGGGTGGCGGTCGCGGATATGCACCAGCGACAGCGGCCAGAAGATCACGAACGCGCAGAAACCGGCGATGGCGATGGCGACGAAGAGCAGGGCGAAGAACAGGATCATGTCATTCCGTTTGCTGAGCCCTTCTCCCGCTGGCGGAAGAGGGGTTGGGGTGAGGGCACGAGCGCCCTCATCCGGCCCTTCGGGCCACCTTCTCCCGCATGCGGGAGAAGGGCAGGGTCGTCAGTACTCGGCCTGGCCCGGCGCGCGCGGGTAGGGGATCGCGTCGCGGATGTTGCTCAGGCCGCAGACGTAGACCACCAGGCGCTCGAAGCCCAGGCCGAAGCCGGCATGCGGGACCGTGCCGTAGCGGCGGAAGTCGCGGTACCAGCCGTAATGCGAAGCATCCAGGCCGAACTGCGCCATGCGCGCGTCGAGCATGTCCAGGCGCTCCTCGCGCTGGCTGCCGCCGATGATCTCGCCGATGCCCGGGGCCAGCACGTCCATCGCCGCGACGGTCTTGCCGTCGTCGTTGAGGCGCATGTAGAAGGCCTTGATGTGCTCGGGGTAGTTGGTGACCACCACCGGGCGGCCGACGTGTTCCTCGGTCAGCCAGCGCTCGTGCTCGGTCTGCAGGTCCAGGCCCCATTCGACCGGGAACTCGAACTTCCTGCCGGACTTCTGCAACAGCGTGATCGCATCGGTGTACTCGATGCGCTCGAACGGCGCGTTGACGAAGGCTTCCAGGCGCGTGATCGCATCGGGCTGGACGCGCTCGGCGATGAAGGCCAGGTCGTCGCCACGCTCGTTGAGCACGGCGCGGAACAGGTACTTGAGGAACTCCTCGGAGACGCGCGCGTTCTCGGCCAGGTCGGCGAAGGCGATCTCCGGCTCGACCATCCAGAACTCGGCCAGGTGGCGCGTGGTGTTGCTGTTCTCGGCGCGGAAGGTAGGACCGAAGGTGTAGACCTTGCTCAGCGACAGCGCATAGGCCTCGACGTTGAGCTGGCCCGACACGGTGAGGAAGGTTTCCTTGCCGAAGAAGTCGCGGCTGAAGTCGACCTGCCCCTTGTCGTCGCGGGGCAGGTTGGCCACGTCGAGCGTGGAGACGCGGAACATCTGCCCGGCGCCCTCGGCGTCGGAGGTGGTCACGATCGGGGTGCTGATCCAGTAGAACCCGTTCTCGTGGAAGTAGCGGTGCACGGCCTTGGCCAGGCAGTCGCGGATGCGCGTGACGGCGCCGAACAGGTTGGTGCGCGGACGCAGGTGGGCGACCTCGCGCAGGAACTCCAGCGAATGCGCCTTGGGCTGGATCGGGTAGGTTTCCGGGTCTTCAACCCAGCCGACCACTTCCAGCGATGTGGCCTGGATCTCGAAGCTCTGGCCCTGGCCCTGCGAGGCCACCAGGGTGCCGGTGGCGATCACCGAGCAGCCGGCGGTGAGGCGCTTGACCTCGGATTCGTAGTTGGCGAGGGCGGCCGGGGCGACCACCTGGATCGGCGCGAAGCAGGAACCGTCGCTGACGTTGACGAAGCTCAGCCCGGCCTTGGAGTCGCGGCGGGTGCGGACCCAGCCACGGACCGTGACTTCGCCGCCCGCCGGGATCCTGCCTGCGAGGGCGTGTTCGACGCTGACCACCGTCATGCCTTGAATCCTTGCCTGTTCGGGCCGATATGGGGAATGCGGCAGTTTACCGAAGCGTCCGCACAACGTCGCTATAATTCGCCCGAAAGCTGGTTCCACCCCCGGAGTGCCTCATGGCTGTCACCCTTGCCCCCGCCGCCCTCGAACGCGTGCAGCGCTACCTGGTCGAATCGCCCGACGCGATCGGCTTGCGCTTTGGCGTGTCCCGGACCGGCTGCTCGGGCTGGCAGTACAAGGCCGACCTGGCCCGCGAGACGCACGAAGGCGACACCGTGTTCGAGCAGGAGGGCGTGCGCATCTATGTCGACGCGCTGAGCCTGGCGCTGGTCGACGGCACACAGATCGATCTGGTCAAGCAGCGCCTGGGCGAGCAGTTCCTGTTCCGCAATCCCAACGTCACCGCCGAATGTGGTTGCGGCGAAAGCTTCACGACCGACGAGTCGCGGGCGTCCGCGGATGCCGCTGGTTAGGATCCGCGTCGGCGTTCGAAACTAGTCCTGGCGTTCAACCAGCCTGATTCGCGTGATCGCTGCGCTGCCCCAGGCGGGTCCGCGGTCAGGACGCAGCGCCTCGACCGAAACTTCGAACCCTGAATCCCGAGCCGGGGGGAGTGAGATGCCCCACCAGCCGCTTCCCGCCTTGTCGGCAATATCGTGCTGGTAGACGACTGCATCGTCGATTCGCACGACCTGCCTCATGCGATCGGGAAACCCGCCAGGCGCATAAGGATCGTTTACCTCCAGCCGCAGGATTCCCGGGCTTCGGGAAGTTACACGGCATGAGATCCGCGCGGTGTCGCCAGGATCGGGATCGGGATGCGACACCATGATGGACACAGAGGAAGCGGAACTGTCGACCAGCCGCCCGCTCAGGAGCCTGCATCGGGTAAGGGTGTGATTGCTCCGAAGCGTGGCGCGGCTCATTGGTACGGGTGGGTCGCTACGCGCCAGTTCTGCCTGCCATTCGCGCGACGCGGATGCCAGCAGGGTCAGGGCGCACCCGGCCGCAGCGGCCGCCAGACCAGCAGCAAACATCGCCCGGGTATTGCTCCAGGCCACGGCGATGGCAATTCCCGCGGCGATGGCTTCCATGGGAATGATCGCGAGCAGGAAGCGTGCCTGAGACGGGAATACAAGGTGTATCCCGAGCTTCAGCGCGATAGCCAAGCCCAGGATCAGCAGCGGCCGATTACGCGACCACATGGCAACCAGCATCGCCGCGGCGAAAAGGGCATGCGTCAGGATCATCCCTGCCTGCACCCATGGCCCCATCCAACGCGCAAGTCTCGCAGCTCCCGCCGATCGTGTTTCATGCTGTGCCTGGCTGGACAGAGACCAGTAGGCAAGGGTTCCATCTGCGCCGGTAGCCGCATGGACCAGTGCGCCGATGCGCCGTTTGATGTGGAACCAGGGACGCTTGCGGACTTCCTCGCGCACCAGCCTGCCAGCCTCCCGGGCGAGGCGGTCAGGATTGTCGGCAAGGTCCGGGGCGACCGTTGCCACGTATGACTCAAAGGGAATCCAACCGAATCCGGATCCGGGAATGTAGGAGCCCAGCAGCGAGGCACCAGCGTGCTCCGAGGTAATGGCGAATCGTCCCGTAGCCAGGTACCGCTGGCCGCCGATGAGTGCCAGCATGCATGCGGCGGCGAGCGCAAAGATCGCCAGGCGCCTGGAACGCGAGCGGCAAGCAGGAATGGCCGAAGCAACGGCAAGCGGAAGCAGGGCCAGCAGCATTTCCTGCCGGATGAAGATGCATAGCCCCCAGAGGATCGCAGCGAGGATTGGCGACCCTTTCGTGCTTCGCAGGCAATTTCGCATCGCCAGGCAAGTAAGCGCCACTGCAGGAAGCTGCACCCAGTTGTCCTGGGCCACCACTCCCGAAAACAAGATCAATGCCGGATGCAGCGCGATCACGCATGTCACCAGCGCCAGTGCCGCGTCCGGGATGGTCCCGCGCAACATCAGCAACGGGATCAGCGGCACGGCACACATCGCCAGCATCGTTACTACGAGCGCGACGGATTCCCGGTCGCCTGGAAGCAAAGCGATGAAGGGGGACAGGAGAGTCGATGTGCCCGCGCTCAACAGCGTCCAGTGCCACACGTCGACGAATGGTCCGTGTTGCGCGATGTCGGCGGCGAAATCCACGACCCGCTTGAAATCGGAGACAGGTACCGGGGGATAGGTGGCGGCCAGTCCGGCGCGCAATAGCACGCCCGCCAACACCAGCGCCATGCCCACGCTGCGCCACGAGCAGAATGGCGGTGCTCGCAGGGAGTCAGAACGAGGGGTGATCATTCAGCCGAGGGCCAAGGGTGCCGCGTGAGCTGGTGCCATCAGGTAACGGTGCCGGCCGCGATGACCGGACAACCGTCCCGCCTGTTCGGCTTTCTGCCATAGCCGACCCACTCGGCGACGCGGCATGCGCGCGGCCAAGATAGACTCGGTCCCCTGCATCGAAGGGGAATCGCCATGCTCCGTCCTGTATTGCTTGCCGCGGCCATTGCCGCCGGCCTGTCGGCGTCGCTCGTGACGCCGCGCGCCCACGCCCTGCAACACGCGGTCGCCGCACCTGCCGCCGCAACGCCCGCACCCGCTCGCAACGCCGCCACCCAGGCCCTCTACACACTGTTCGACGAGGAATGGGAGCGCGGGCTGCGCGAGAATCCGGAAGAGGCCAGCTACAACGGCGACAACCGATTCAACGACCGCTGGACCGACATGCGCATGGCCGCGATCCAGTCGCGCATGGATGGCGACCGCAAGGCCCTGCAGCGCCTGCGCGCGATCGATCGCAAGGCGCTGTCGGCAAGCGACCAGCTCAACTACGACACCTTCGCCTGGGACCTGGAAAAGGCGGTCGAACGGCAGAAGTACCGCGAGTACCTCAGCCCGGTCGGCCACAGCGGCGGCGTGCAGACCGCCGAGGGCATCGCCGAGGTGCTGCCGTTCGCGACGACGAAGGACTACCGCGACTGGCTGGCGCGCATGCGCGCATTGCCGGCAGTGATCGAGCAGAACGAGGCACTGATGCGCGAAGGCGCCGCCAGCGGCAACACGCCGCCGCGCGTGCTGATGGAGCGCGTGACCGGGCAGATCCAGGCGCAGATCGTGGACGATCCGACCAGGAGCCCGTTCTACAAGCCGTTCGGCCGCTTTGCCGACACCGTCCCCGAGGCCGATCGCGCCGCCCTGCAGGCCGAAGCGAAGCAGGTGATCGGCGACACCATCGTCCCGGCCTACCGCGGCTTCGCCACGTTCTTCGCCAACGAGTACCTGCCCAGGACACGCACCACGATTGCAGCCACCGATCTGCCCGACGGCAAGGCCTACTACGACTTCGTAGCCGGCTACTTCACCACCACCGACCTGAGCGCCGACCAGATCCACCAGATCGGCCTGAAGGAAGTCGCGCGCATCCGCGCCGAGATGGAGAAGGTGAAGGCCGAGGTCGGTTTCAAGGGCAGCATGGCCGACTTCTTCCAGTACCTGCGCAGCGACCCGAAGTTCTTCTACAAGACGCCGCAGGAGCTGTTCACCGGCTATGAGGCCATCGCCAAGCGGATCGACCCGAACCTGGTGAAGGTGTTCAAGACGATTCCGCGCCTGCCGTACGGCGTGCGCCCGATCCCCGACAACATCGCCCCCGACACCACCACGGCCTACTACCAGCCCGGTGCCGTCGACGGCACCCGCGCCGGCTACTACTACGTCAACCTGTACAAGCCGGAGGTCCGGCCGAAGTGGGAAATGATGGCGCTGTCGTTGCACGAAGCCGTGCCGGGCCACCACTTCCAGTTCGCCCGCGGCATGGAGCTGCCGGACATGCCGATGTTCCGCCGCACCGCCTACTTCGTCGCCTACGGCGAAGGTTGGGGTCTGTATGCGGAGCGACTTGGCTACGACATGGGCCTGTACGACGATCCGTACGACCGGATGGGGCAGCTGGCCTACGACATGTGGCGGGCGGTGCGGCTGGTGGTGGACACCGGCATGCACAGCAAGGGCTGGAGCCGCGACAAGGCGATCGCCTATTTCATGGACAACTCGCCCAAGACCCGCCAGGACGTGGTCAACGAGATCGACCGCTATATCGGCTGGCCGGGGCAGGCGCTGGCGTACAAGATCGGCCAGCTCAAGATCTCAGAGCTGCGTGAGAAAGCGTCGAAGCAGCTGGGCGACCGGTTCGACCTGCGCGAGTTCAATGACGCGGTGCTGGAGACGGGCTCGGTGCCGTTGCAGGCGCTGGAGGCGCGGATTGATGCCTGGATAGCCCTCAAGAAGGGTTGAGGCAGCTGCGGGGAGACCCATCCCCACCCCGGCCCTCCCCTTGAAGGGGAGGGAGACTATCGGGCGAGCGAAGTTGAGGGGGCTGCCGGCCCCAGGCCGTCGGGATTTGCTCCAAGCCCTTGAATCAGCCATAATTTCCGGCTCCGCGGGCCCAGGCCCGGGGAGACCTTGCTCCACCGCCTCCATTCCGGGAGGCCGGGGGGCTGATCCGGTCCGCACGGAAGTCATGCGGATCATCATCCACAAGGAATCACACCATGCGTCATTACGAAGTCGTGTTCCTGGTCCATCCGGACCAGAGCGAGCAGGTGCCTGCCATGATCGAGCGCTACAAGTCGCTCATCGAAGGCGGCGAAGGCAAGATCCACCGTCTCGAGGATTGGGGCCGCCGTCAGCTGGCCTACCCGATCGAGAACCTGGTCAAGGCCCACTACGTCCTGCTCAACATCGAAGTTACCCAGAACGTGCTCAACGAGCTGGTCGACGGTTTCCGTTTCAACGATGCCGTGCTGCGTCACCTCGTCATCAAGCGTGACGACGCCGACACCGAGCAGTCCCTCATCATGAAGTTCAAGGATGAGAAGGGCGACAAGCCCGAGCGCGGCGAGCGCCGCCGCCGTGACGAAGAAAGCGAGACCGCAGTCGGTACCGCCGACGTCGCCGACGATAACGAAGCCGCCTAAGGAATCGCCAACATGTCCAAGTTCTTCCGTCGCCGCAAGTTCTGCAAGTTCACTGCCGAAGGTGTGAAGGAGATCGACTACAAGGATCTCAACACCCTGCGCCAGTACCTCACCGAGACCGGCAAGATCGTGCCGAGCCGCGTGACCGGCACCAAGTCGAAGTACCAGCGCCAGCTGTCCACGGCCGTCAAGCGCGCCCGTTTCCTGGCCCTGATCCCGTACACCGACAACCACAACGCCTAAAGAAATTGGTCCGCTCCCCAGGGGGCGGACTCTCCTTGCCTTCAGCCGTTCGCGGCGAGGGCTGGGGTTTCGGACAGCGAAACACCGCTGCGGGGCATTGCCTCGCTAACGAAATAGGAGCAACACCATGCAACTGATCCTCCTGCAGAACGTGCAGAACCTCGGCAAGCTCGGCGACAAGGTCAACGTCAAGCCGGGCTTCGGCCGCAACTACCTGATCCCGTACGGCAAGGCCACCCCGGCGACCCCGACCAACCTGGCCGAGTTCGAAGCGCGTCGCGCCGAGTACGAAGCCAAGGCCAAGGCCGCCCTCGACGGCGCCGAAGGCCGCAAGGCCGCGCTGGACGGCGTGGAAGTCACCCTGTCGGCCAATGCATCGACCGAAGGCAAGCTGTACGGCTCAGTCACCCCGCGTGACATCGCCGAAGCGCTGACCAAGGCCGGCCACAAGGTCGAGAAGTCGGAAGTCGTGCTGGGCGAAGGCCCGCTGCGTCGCACCGGCGAGTACGAGATCGTCGTGCACCTGCACGCCGACATCGAAGCCACGGTCAAGATCATCGTGGTCGGTGAAGTCGCCTGATCCGACGATCCACCCGGTTGCAGACGAAGGGCGCCCCAGGGCGCCCTTCGTTTTTCCGGGGCCCGTACTTGGTCTGCGCGCACTCAGACAATTCCTATGTGGTTCCGCTGGATGAGATGACACAGTTCCAAGTGCCATCGCCGTGGGATGGCGCTCCTTATCCTAGGACATCGCCACCGTGGACATGGACCACCAGAATTCCCCTGCCATCGATGCGATGCATGCGGTCGACCTGGCCGGCATTATCTGCCCGGGCAGATGCGACGAGGGCATGCCGCTCACGTCCATGGACGTGGTCGACCTGGTCGCCGACAGCCTGCGGGCGCTGTGCGAGGACGCGCAGGATGCGGATCGGGTGTTCTGGCTGATGGCGCGGGCGATCGATCTGCACCTGGCCGAAACCCTGATGGACGTGCGCCCGCGGCGGTGGAAGGCCGAAGCGCTGGACGCGATACTCAGCCTGGTATCGGAGCCGTTGCAGCGACAGGTCCGGTTGCACCTGGAGGCGTCGGGGTGATCGGGGACAGGGACACCGTCGGGCATTGGCCGCCGCGGCGCTCCTGAGTCGTCGAAACACGGGATACTGCCGGCGGGGATTGCCCGCGGTCCGGCGATGGACGGTCATCGGCTGCTGTCTCACCTGTTGAGACCCTGCCGTGTGATCTATCCACGCTGGCCTTATCCACGCGATATCCACAGAGTTATCTGCAACCCCTCGACGGCATCGGCGACTACGATGCCCGACCCGTTACACAATCACCGCCGCATCAGACGGCACACGGAAGGGGCAACAGAACGGCATGAGCGCACGTCCAGGGTTTCGCGGCGAGAAGCGGTTCGAGACGCGCACCGAGCAGCGACTTGACCAGCTGCGTGTGCCTCCGCAGTCGATCGAAGCCGAACAGGCGGTGCTCGGCGGCCTCATGCTGGTGCCCGATTCCTACGACCGGATCGCCGACCAGCTCAGCGACAGCGACTTCTACCGGCGCGACCACCAGCTGATCTACCGCGCGATCCGCGAGCTGGCGCAGAAGAACCGGCCGTTCGACGCGGTGACCCTGGGCGAATGGTTCGAGTCGATGGGCCTGGCCGAGACGGTCGCCGGTGGCGCCTATCTGATCGAACTGGCCAGCACCACGCCGTCGGCCGCCAACATCACCGCCTACGCCGAGATCGTCCGCGACAAGGCGATCCTGCGCCAGCTGATCGACGTCGGCACCGGCATCGTCAACGACGGCTTCCAGCCCGACGGCCGCGAGAGCAGCGAGATCCTGGAAGACGCCGAGCGCCAGGTGCTGGCGATCGCCCAGGCCAACACCGCCGGCAAGACCGACTTCACCGCGGTGACCAAGGCGCTGTCGGAAGCCTTCGACCTGCTGCAGACCCGTTACACCAACGGCAGCGGCGTCACCGGCCTGGCCACCGGCTACACCGAGTTCGACATGTTGACGGCCGGCCTGCAGAAGACCGACCTGATCATCCTCGCGGCGCGCCCGGCGATGGGCAAGACGACGCTTGCGCTCAACATGGCCGAGTACGCCGCCTTCCGCAGCAAGCTGCCAGTGGCGGTGTTCTCGATGGAAATGTCGGCCTCGCAGCTGGCGATGCGCCTGATCTCCTCGGTCGGCCGCGTCAACGCCCAGCGTCTGCGTACCGGTCAGCTCGAGGACGAGGACTGGAGCCGCGTGACCAGCGCGATCCGCCAGCTGCGCGAGGTCAAGATCTTCATCGACGACGAGCCGGGCCTGTCGCCGGTCAAGCTCGCCGCCAAGGCGCGCCGCCTCAAGCGCGAGCACGGCGGCCTGGGCCTGATCGTCATCGACTACCTGCAGCTGATGTCGGTGCCCGGCAACAGCGAGAACCGCGCGACCGAAATCTCGGAAATTTCGCGCTCGCTCAAGGGCCTGGCCAAGGAACTGCAGGTGCCCATCATCGCCCTGTCGCAGCTCAACCGCTCGCTGGAAACGCGTACCGACAAGCGCCCGGTGATGGCCGACCTTCGCGAGTCCGGCGCCATCGAGCAGGACGCGGACATGATCGTGTTCATCTACCGCGACGATTACTACAACAAGGAAAACTCGCCGGACAAGGGCCTGGCCGAAATCATCATCGGCAAGCAGCGTTCCGGCCCGACCGGGTCGATGAAGCTCAAGTTCTTCGGCGAGTACACCCGCTTCGACAACCTGTCGCACGACTCGGTCGGCAGTTTCGAATAAACGCTGGCCAAACGACGGTGGCACGCTTGACGTGCCCATAACGGCTGCCGGTGCAGCGTGGTCGCATCCCCTGGAGGTGTGCCATGCGCAGTTCATCGATTCTTCTGGCGGCCGTGCTTGTCGTCGCCGCGCCGCTGGCGATGGCGCAGAGCAAGAGCAAGTCGACCGGCAAGACCCCGCACTGCTACGACGTCCAGGTCGAGAAGCCCAAAGAGGTCAAGGACGAGCACAAGATCGCCGGCACGGCGATCGGTGCGGTCGCCGGTGGCCTGCTGGGCAACCAGATCGGTGGCGGCAGTGGCAAGACGATCGCGACGGTTGCCGGTGCCGCTGGCGGCGCGTACGCCGGTCGCAAGATCCAGGAAAACAACCAGAACAAGACCGAGACGGTGACCGAGCGGCGCTGCGACTGACGGTGGCGGGCGCGGCCCTTACAATGGCTTGCGCGTGACCACCCTCCGGGAACCAAGTGCACCAGTCAGCAGGCATGCCCCCGGCCGTCAGTGAACGGCCCACCCGAATCGCGGTCGATCTCGACCATCTGGCCTTCAATCTGCGCAGCATCCGCGCGCATGTCGGCGTGCCGGTCATGTCCATCGTCAAGGCCAATGCCTACGGCCATGGCCTGGTGCCGGTGGCCATGCACCTGCAGGCGCAGGGCGCGGAGCAGCTGGGCGTGGCGTTCCTGGAAGAGGGGATCGCGCTGCGCCAGGCGGGCGTGACCGCGCCGGTGCTGGTGCTGGGCGGCATCTTCGGGCGCCAGGTGACGCAATTCATCGCCCACGACCTGGAGATCACCGTTTCCTCGCTGGACAAGCTGCGGCTGGCCGAGGCAGCGGCCGAGGCGATGGGGCGCAAGGCGGTCATCCATCTCAAGATCGACACCGGGATGGAGCGCATCGGGGTGCACAGCTATTCCTCGCGCGCCTTCATCGAGGCGGCGGTGGCGTCGCCATGGTGCGTGCTCAAGGGCATCTATTCGCACCTGGCCTGTTCGGACGACCCGTTCTCGCCGATGACCGCACAGCAGCTGGAGCGGTTCCTCGATGCCTGCGCGCACTTCGAGCGGATCGGCGCGCCGATGCCGCTGCGGCACCTGGCCAACTCCGGCGGCGTGCTGCATTTCCCCGGCACCTGGCTCGACATGGTCCGCCCCGGGATCATGCTCTATGGCGTCCAGCCCGATCCGGGGTCGCAGCGCACGGTCGAGCTCAAGCCGGTGATGTCGCTGGCCTCGCGGGTCGTGTACTTCAAGGTGGTCAAGGCCGGCAATCCGGTCAGCTACGGCGCGACCTGGGCGCCGCAGCACGACACGCGCGTGGTGACAGTTCCGATCGGCTATGGCGACGGCTTTCCGCGGGCGCTGTCGTCGCGCGGCGAAGTGCTGATCCGCGGCCAGCGCTACCCGATCGTGGGAAGGATCTGCATGGATCAGTTCATGGTCGATATCGGCCAGGACAGCGCCTTCAACGAAGACGAGGTGGTGCTGGTCGGCGCCCAGGGCGACAACGCCATCACTGTCGAAGCGCTGGCGCAGCGGGCCGGGGTGATTCCGTACGAGATCCTGGTCGGCCTCAACGACCGCATTCCGCGCGAGTACCGCGGCTGCGCATAACGGACCTGGCCGCCCAGGCAGGGGCTGACGCCAGCGCCCCCGACGACGGCATACTTCGCCGGTCGATCATCTGGAGGCGCGATGTCCGCAACCGAGGCAGGTCCGATCGCGCTGGTCTGGTTCCGCAATGACCTGCGACTGGCCGACAACCCGGCGCTGCGGGCTGCCCTGGACGGCGGCTACGTGCCGGTGCCGGTCTACATCCATGCACCCGACGAAGCCGGCGACTGGCGGCCGGGCGCGGCCTCCGATGCCTGGCGGCATCGTTCGCTGGACGCGCTGGACGCGCAGCTGCGCCAGCGTGGCTCGCACCTGCGCCGTTTCTTCGGCCCGAGCCTGGCGACGCTGCAGTCGCTGGTCGCCACCACCGGCGCCGAGGCGGTGTTCTGGAACCGCCGCTACGAGCCTGCGTACGAACAGCGCGATGCCCGCATCAAGCAGGTGCTGCGCGGGCAGGGTGTCCATGCCGAAAGCTTCAACAGCGCGCTGTTGTTCGAACCGTGGACGTTGAAGACCCAGCAGGGCAAGCCGTTCCGGGTGTTCACACCGTTCTGGCGTTCGGCGCTGGCGAACTGGCGACTGCAGGTCTGCGAGGACGCGCCGGCACGCCTGCCCGACAGCGGTGACGGACCCGAGGGCGTGCCATTGCCGGCGTTGCACCTGGCGCCTGCCCGCGACTGGGACCGCGGCTTCTGGGAGACCTGGACGCCCGGCGAGGAAGGTGCGCTGCAGGCGCTGGAGGCATTCACCGACGGCGCACTGCACGGCTACGCCGAACAACGCGACCGCCCGGATCGCGTCGGTACCTCGCGCCTTTCGCCGCACCTGCACTTCGGCGAGATCGCACCGTGGCGAGTGGTCGCGGCGCTGGAGCGCCTGCGTGGTTCGGCCGCCGACGCCGACATCGATGCGGCCCGGCGCGAACTGGGCTGGCGCGAGTTCGGGCATCACCTGCTGCATCACTTCCCCGAAACGCCGCAGCAGAACTTCGACCCGAAGTTCAACGCGTTCGACTGGGCGCAGATGTCGCCGTCGCGCCTGCAGGCCTGGCAACAGGGCCGCACCGGTGTACCGATCGTCGATGCCGGCATGCGTGAACTGTGGAGCACCGGCTGGATGCACAACCGCGTGCGCATGGTCGTCGCCAGCTATCTCACCAAGCACCTGCGCTACCACTGGCGACACGGCGCGCGCTGGTTCTGGGACACGCTGGTCGATGCCGACCTGGCCAGCAACACGCTGGGCTGGCAGTGGGTGGCCGGCACCGGCGCCGATGCCGCGCCGTACTTCCGCATCTTCAATCCGGTCACGCAGGCGCAGAAGTTCGATCCCGACGGCCACTACATCGCGCGCTGGTTGCCGGAGCTGGCGGCGCTGCCGCTGCCGTTGCGGTTCGCGCCCTGGCAGGACCCGGCGACCTCGCAGCGGCTGGCGCCGGACTATCCGGTGCAGCCGCTGGTCGACCTGTATGCAGGGCGTGATGGCGCCTTGCAGGCCTATCGCCAGATGCGGGTGTCGTAGCCGTTGCGTTGACGCTGCTCTTGGCCGCGTGATTCACTCGCGGCAAGGCTTTGGAGGGCGCATGGCGACGACAGGAGAGCGGGCAACTTCGCGCAAGCGCGCGCGCCGAGAGGCGATGTCGCGCGTGGACACGGCCTGGTTGCGCATGGAGCGGCCGACCAATCCGATGATGATCACCGGCGTGCTGATGTTCGCCGAGCCGATGTCGCTGGATCGGCTCAAGCGCGTGATCAAGCAGCGCTTCCTGTCCTACCGCCGTTTCCGCCAGAAGGCCGTCGATACGCCGGCCGGCGCGTCCTGGCGCACTGACCCCAACTTCAACCTCGACTGGCACGTGCAGCCGGCGGCGTTGCCGGGGCGTGGCGACAAACGCGCGCTGGAGCGTTTCGTCAGCCAGCTGGCGTCGTCGCCGCTGAGCCACGACCGGCCGTTGTGGCAGTTCCACCTGGTCGAGCATTACGACGGTGGTTCGGCGCTGATTGCACGCATCCACCACAGCTACGCCGATGGCATCGCCCTGGTGCAGGTGCTGCTGTCACTGACCGACACCCAGCCCGACGCCAGCGGCGACAGCGAACTGCCGCGCGCCTGGCTCAAGCAGGACCACGCCGAGGTTGCCCGACGCGTCGGCGCCGTCGACCGCTACATGCAGCTCGGCAGCAAGGTCGTCGAGAAGGGCATGGACTTCTATCGCGACCCGGGCCTGGCCGCGGTGCTGGCCAAGGAGGGCGGCGAGATCGCGCGCGAACTGCTGCATGCGCTGGCGCTGTCGGACGATCCGCCGTCGCTGTTGCGCGGACGCCTGGGCGTGAGCAAGCGCGTGGCCTGGGCCGAGCCGCTGGACCTGGAGGAAGTGAAGGCGGTCGGTCGCGCCTGCGACTGCACCGTCAACGATGTGCTGATGGCGACCGCCGCCGGCGCCTTGCGCAGCTACATGATCGAGCGCGGCGAACGCGTCGATGGCATGACGCTGCGGGCGACGGTGCCGGTGAACCTGCGGCCGCTGGAGCATGCACGCAAGCTGGGCAACCACTTCGGCCTGGTATTCCTCGATCTGCCGGTCGGCGAGGGCAATCCGATTCGTCGGCTGGAACGCGTGGCCGAATGCATGCGTAACCTGAAGAATTCCAGGCAAGCCATTGTTGCGTATGGTTTGTTGGCTGCGCTTGGCATGGCGCCGGCGGCGGTGCAGGGATTGGCGCTGGAGCTTTTCAGCCGCAAGGCGACGGCGGTGGCGACCAACGTGCCGGGGCCGCAGCAGCCGCTGTACCTGGCCGGCTGCATGCTGCGCGAGATGATGTTCTGGGTGCCTCAGACCGGCTCGATCGGCATCGGCATTTCGATCCTGAGCTACAACGGACGCGTGCATTTCGGACTGATCGCCGATGGTCGCCTGATCCCGGATCCGGATGCGGTGATCAGCCGTTTCGGCGCCGAGTTCGAGAAGCTGCTGTACCTGTCCTTGATGGGAAGTTGGGAGCACACGCTGGATGCCGTTGCGGCAGAAGCCATGTTCCCTGCCGGAAACTGAATAGGTGTGATGGCTGCTCGCTCGCGTTGTACGCGGACGTGATTAGCTTGTCGCAACTCTCAGTCATCCGACTTTCCAGGAAGGACCTTCCCGATGAAGAACCAGATCAAGATCGCATTCGCCGCGCTGGCGATGACCGCCGTGCTGGCCGGTTGCGCCACCAGCCAGCCCTATTACGGCCAGCAGTATCCGCAGGGTCAGTATCCGCCGCAGCAGCAGGGTCAGCAGCCGCCGCCGGCGCAGCAGCAGGGCATGAGCAAGACCGGCAAGGGTGCGTTGATCGGTGCGCTGGCCGGTGTCGCCGCGGGCCTGCTCAGCGGTGACGATGCCACCGAGCGTCGCCAGCGTGCGCTGGTCGGCGCTGGTGTCGGTGGCCTTGCCGGTGCCGCGATCGGCAACTACCAGGACCGTCAGGAGCGTGCGCTGCGCGACCAGATGGCCGGTACTGGTGTCGATGTCGTCCGCGACGGCAACAACATCACGCTCAACATGCCCAGCGGCATCACCTTCGATTTCGATAAGTCCAATCTGAAGCCGGAGTTCTATCCGGTGCTCGACAACGTTGCGCGCACGCTGCAGGAGTACAACCAGACCATCGTCGAGGTGGCCGGTCATACCGATAGCGTTGGTAGCGATGCCTACAATCAGAAGTTGTCGGAGCAGCGTGCCAATGCGGTGTCGGGCTATCTGACCGGTCATGGCCTCAACCGCGATCGTTTCATCGTGGTCGGCGCGGGTGAGACCCGTCCGGTGGCGAGCAATGATTCCGAGTCGGGTCGCGCGCAGAACCGCCGCGTCGAGATCACGCTGGTGCCGATCGAGTCCTGATTCCGCCAACCCGTGGATCGCTACGCCCCGCGGACGACATCCTGTCTTTACGCGGGGCGTGGGCCATCCATGGCCCACTGCTCCGCAATCCCCGGGCCGGCATTTCGGCCAGGGCTTCAGCAATCATTCGTAAGGCGTTGAAATCTATTGGGCCAATGATCACCGCTCGCGCAAAGACGACAGGCGGATCTGTTCAATCCTGACGCCAAGGTGTAAATATATGCACCATGGCCAGCCCTTCTCCGAAACGTACCGCCGTCCTGGCCTTCATCCGTGATCGGATCGAGGAGGGGCAGCCGCCGAGCCTGGCCGAGATCGCACAGGCTTTCGGGTTCGCTTCGGTCACAGCGGCCAAAAAGCATGTGCAGGCGTTGGCCGACGCTGGCCAGATCGAGCTGGTGCCGAACCAGCGGCGCGGTATCCGTCTGCTTGGTCGTGATGCGCCGGGTGAGCTGGTCACCCTGCCGGTGCTGGGTCGGGTCGCGGCCGGCGTGCCGATCGGGGCCGACATCGTCGAGGACGCGCCGCGGTTGCGGCTCGATCGCCGGCTGTTCTCGCGTGCGCCCGATTACCTGCTCAGGGTGCAGGGCGATTCGATGATCGACGACGGCATCCTCGATGGGGATCTGGTCGGGGTGCATCGCAGCAGCGAGGCGCGCGATGGCCAGGTGGTGGTGGCGCGGGTCGATGGCGAGATCACCATCAAGCGGCTGGAGCACGAGGGCGAGGGCATCCGCCTGTTGCCGCGCAACCCGGCGCATTCGCCCATCGTGGTCGGGCCGGGACAGGACTTCGCCATTGAAGGCATCTTCTGCGGTCTGATCCGGCAGGGCTGAGGGCAGGGCATGGGCGCGGTCGTCGCCATCGACAGCCTGCTGGACCAGCGCCGGCTCTGGAAAGGTCAGCAGCGCCATGTGCTGCCGGCCAGTCCGCAGCCGAGCGGGCACGCCATGCTCGATGCGGCGCTGCCCTCGGCCGGCTGGCCCGACGGTGCGCTGACAGAACTATTGATTCCCGCCGATGGCGTCGGCGAGTTGCGCCTGCTGTGGCCGACGCTGGCGCGGCTGTCGCAGCAGGATGGCACGCTCGATAGAGGCGCGATCGTCCTGGTCGCGCCGCCGTACGTGCCATTCGCACCGGCGTGGCAACGCGCCGGCGTGCGCCTGTCGCAGTTGCAGGTGATCGACACGCCGCCACGCGATGCGCTGTGGGCGGCAGAGCAGTGCCTGCGCTCGGGCGCGTGCGCGGCGGTGCTGTGCTGGCCGCTGCACGCCGACGATCGCGCGCTGCGGCGGTTGCAGGTGGCGTCAGAAACCGGGCGTTGCCTGGGCTTCGCGATCCGTCCGGCCAAGGCCGCGCGCAATCCTTCGCCGGCGGCGCTGCGCATCGCCATCGACACCGACCCGCAGCAACTGCGGGTGCTCAAATGCCGCGGCGGCCTGGCGCCGACGCGGCCCATTGCCTTCGACTGGCAGTGAGGCAGGACCGTCATGCGCTGGGTCTGCCTGCTGTTGCCGCAACTGGCGTTGGACGGTATCCTGCGCCGCCAGCCCGTGCCCGAGCAGCCATTGGCGCTGATCGACGGCCCGGTGCAGCGGCGCGTGCTGCATTCGGTCAATCCGGCCGCGCGTGCGCTCGGGTTGCGGCCGGGGCAGTCGCTGGCGGCGGCGCAGGCGATCAATGCCGGCTTCACCAGCGTCGCCCATGACGCGAAAGAGGCGGCGCACTGGCGTGACCTGGTCGCGGCCTGGGCCTACCGTTTCAGTTCGCAGGTCAGCACGCAGTTCTCGCATGCGATCGTGCTGGAGATCGGCCGCAGCCTGAAGCTGTTCGGGCCGTGGCCGCGGCTGGAAGCGCAGCTGCGCGAAGAGTTGCGCGAGATGGGGTTCCGCCATCGCCTGGTGGCCGCGCCCAATCCGCATGCCGCGCGCGTGCTGGCCAATGTCCACGATGGCATCGGCCTGACCGACGACAGCCTGCTGACCGGCCTGGGGCAGATTCCGGTGGAGCGTGCCGGGCTTGATCGCGAGACCGCGCTGTCGCTGTCGCGCATGGGCCTGCGCCGCCTGCGCCAGGTTTTCGAGCTGCCGCGCGACAGCATCACCCGGCGATTTCCGAAAACGGTGCTCCCGTACCTGGATGCGCTGCGCGGCGAGATGACCCTGCCGTTGACCCTGTACCGGCCGCCGGATGTGTTCGACGAACGCATGGAGTTCGACCACGAGATCGAATCCAGCCAGGCATTGCTGTTCCCGCTGCGCCGGCTGACCGCCGACCTGGCCACGTTCCTGGCCGGACGCGACGGCGGTGTGCAGCGCTTCGTGCTGGTGCTCGAGCACGAGCGTTGCCAGGACAGCGAAGTCACGGTCGGCCTGCTCGCACCCGAACGCGCGGCGACCACGCTGTTCGAACTCACCCGCGGCCGCCTCGAGCAGGCGCAGGTGCCGGCACCGGTACGCGGCCTGCGCCTGATCGCGCAGGAACTGCCGCCGTTCGTGCCGGCCAGTCGCGATCTGTTCGATGCGCGTTCGCAGCAGGCGATGCCGTGGCCGCAACTGCGCGAACGTCTGCGCGCGCGCCTGGGCGACGACGCGGTGCATGGCCTGGCCGTGCGCGGCGATCACCGGCCCGAGCGCGCCTGGGGTGTGGAGGCGCCGGCACAGCGCGAAGCCGCGCCGCCGTCGCTGCCGCGCCCGGGCTGGCTGCTGCATCAACCGATCCCGCTGCGCGACCACGCCCTGACCGTGCTCGCCGGTCCCGAACGCATCGAGTCGGGCTGGTGGGACGGCTTCGAAGTGCGCCGCGACTACTACCTGATCGAGACCTCCGGCGGCCAGCGCGCCTGGGCCTACTGTGTCGCCGGCGAGCGCGGACCGTACATGCTGCACGGGTGGTTCGCATGAGCATGCTGTCCGGGAGCACGCTGCCCGACTATGCCGAACTGCATTGCCTGTCGGCCTTCAGTTTCCAGCGTGGCGCCTCGGTCGCGCAGGAGCTGTTCGATCGCGCGAAAGAGCAGGGCTACCGCGCCCTGGCGATCACCGACGAATGCTCGCTCGCCGGCATCGTGCGCGCGCTGGAGGCCTCGCGGAAGAGCGGCCTGCCGTTGATCGTCGGCAGCGAGATGCGGATCGAGGGCGGGCCTGCCGTGGTGCTGCTGGTGCAGGACCGCGACGGCTATGCCGCACTGTGCCGGATGATCACCATCGCCCGGCGTCGCGCAGAAAAGGGACGCTACCGGCTGCAGCGCGAGGATTTCGATGGGTTGCCCGATGGCCTGCTGGCGTTGTGGCTGCCGGTCGATGCCGATGACGGCGAGATCGACTGGCTGAAATCGATATTCCCCGAACGCCTGTGGATCGCCGTCGAACTGCACCGCGGCCCGGACGACGACGAACGCCTGCAGGCCCTGCGCGAATTGGGCCATCGCCACGGCCTGCCGCTGGTCGCCGCCGGCGATGCACACATGCACGTGCGCTCGCGCCGGCTGCTGCAGGACACGCTGACCGCGATCCGCCACCGCACCACCGTGGTCGAGGCCGGGGCGTTGCTGTTCTCCAACGGCGAGCGCCACCTGCGCACACGTCGCGCGCTGTCGGCGATCTACCCGGCCGACCTGCTCGCCGAAACCTTGCGCATTGCCGACCGCTGCCGTTTCACCCTCGACCAGCTGCGCTACGAATACCCGCGCGAACTGGTGCCGCAAGGCCACAGCGCCGCGACTTGGCTGCGCCACCTCACCGAAGAGGGCGCGCGCTGGCGCTGGCCGGCCGGCACGCCCGACAAGGCCCGCGACCAGATCGAGCACGAACTGGCGCTGATCTCCGAGCTGCGCTACGAGTCCTACTTCCTCACCGTGCACGACATCGTCCGCTTCGCCCGCGGCCGCTCGATCCTGTGCCAGGGCCGCGGCTCGGCCGCCAACTCGGCGGTGTGCTACGCGCTGGGCGTGACCGAACTCGACCCGGGCGCGATGAACATGCTGTTCGAACGCTTCCTCTCGCGCGAGCGCAACGAGCCGCCGGACATCGACATCGATTTCGAGCACGAGCGTCGCGAGGAAGTGCTGCAGTACGTGTTCGAGCGTTATGGCCGCGAGCGCGCCGCGCTGGTGACGGTGGCGATCAGCTACCGCGGCAAAAGCGCGATCCGCGACGTCGCCAAGGCGCTCGGGCTGCCGCCGGACCAGGTCAACGAACTGGCGGCGACCATGGAACGCTGGACCGGCGAACTGCCGATGCCCGAATACCTGCGCGAGCGCGGCTTCGACCCGGAGGCACCGATCCTGCGCCGGGTGATGCAGCTCACCGCCGAGCTGATCGGGTTCCCGCGCCACCTGTCGCAGCACCCGGGCGGATTCGTCATCAGCGAGCAGCCGCTGCACCACCTGGTGCCGGTGGAGAACGCGGCGATGGACGGCCGCACCGTGATCCAGTGGGACAAGGACGATCTCGACGTCATGCAGGTGTCCAAGGTCGACTGCCTGGCCCTGGGCATGCTCACCGCCGTGCGCAAGACCCTCGACCAGTTGCGCCTGCACGGCCGGCGCGAGATGACCATGGCCGACATCCCGGCCGACGACCCCGACACCTACGAGATGATCGGCCGCGCCGACACGGTCGGCGTGTTCCAGATCGAGTCGCGCGCGCAGATGGCGATGCTGCCGCGGTTGCGGCCGAAGAACTTCTACGACCTGGTGATCGAGGTCGCGATCGTGCGACCGGGGCCGATCCAGGGCGACATGGTTCATCCCTACCTGCGCCGTCGCAACGGCCAGGAGCCGGTCGAATACCCGCCGCGCCTGCGCGAGGTGTTCGAGCGCACGCTGGGCGTGCCGCTGTTCCAGGAGCAGGTGATGCAGCTGGCGATCCAGGCCGCCGACTACACGCCCGGCGAGGCCGACGAGCTGCGCCGCTCGATGGCGGCATGGAAGCGCCACGGCGGGCTGGAGCATCATCGCGAACGGCTGACCACGCGCATGCTCGACAACGGCTACACGCTCGAGTTCGCGCAGCGCATCTTCGAGCAGATCAAGGGCTTCGGCAGCTACGGTTTCCCCGAGTCGCACGCGGCCAGCTTTGCGTTGATCACCTACGTCACCTGCTGGCTCAAGCGGCACGAGCCGGCGGCGTTCGCGTGCAGCCTGATCAACAGCTGGCCGATGGGGTTCTACACGCCCGACCAGATCCTGCAGGACGTGCGCCGCCATGGCGTGGGCGTGCTGCCGGTCGATGTGCGCTTCAGCGACTGGGATTGCAGCCTCGAACACCTGCGCGACCAGGCCGGGCTCCGCGACAAGATGCTGTCGATCCGACTCGGGCTGCGCATGATCCAGGGCTTCGACAGTGTTGCCGCCGAGCGCATCGAGGCGGCGCGCGCACGGCGTGCCTTCGACGATGTCGCCGACCTGTGCGAACGCGCCGCGCTGGATCGCCGCCAGCAGGGCCTGCTCGCCGACGCCGGCGCGCTGAAGTCACTGGCCGGCCATCGCCATCGCGCGCGCTGGGCGATCACCGGCGTCGAGCGACAGTTGCCACTGCTGGGCGCGACCGTCTCCGGCAAGGAAACGCAGATCCGCCTGCCGATGCCGACGCCCGACGAGGACCTGCGCGCCGATTACGCGCTGACGGGCACCACGCTGGGTCGCCATCCGCTGTCGTACCTGCGCAAGGCGCTGGCCGCGCGTCGCTGCAAGGGCTCCACCGAGCTGGACAAGGTCGAGCACGGCCGCAGCGTGCGCACGGCCGGGCTGGTGCGCGGCCGACAGCAACCGCAGACCGCCAGCGGCGTGATCTTCGTGACGCTGGAAGACGAGTCGGGAACGATCAACGTCGTGGTCTGGAAGCACCTGGCCGAACGCCAGCGGCGGGTGCTGCTGGAGTCGCAACTGCTGGCGGTGGAAGGGCGCCTGGAACGCGTCGATGGCGTGCAGCACGTGATCGCGCAGCGGCTCGTGAACTATGGCGAGCTGCTGGGCGAACTGGACATCAGCTCGCGCGACTTCCACTGAAACGCGGCAGCAGCCTTACTTCTTCGAAAGCTTCGAGTGTCCGTCACCACTTCCGCTGGCCTTCACCCGCGCCAGCATGCGCCGCTCGATGGCGCCGACCGCGGCCAGCACCAGCAGGGTCAGCACCGTCGCCGCCAGCGCCAAGAGGTGGTAGCGGAACCCGGCCATCACGCCGATCACCGCGACCATCAGGATCGAGGCGGCCGTGGTGATGCCAGCCACGACCTGCGATCCGCGATGGCCGAAGATCGTACCGGCGCCAATGAACGACACGCCGGCAATAACCGCTTCGACCAGGCGCAGCGGATCGAGGGTGAGGCCTTCGCCATCGAGGCGGTGGTCGGTGATCACCAGTTGGCCCAGGCCAACCAGCAGGGCGGCGGCGCCGGCCACCAGCATATGCGTGCGGAAGCCGGCCGGCCGGTTCTTCAGTTCGCGCTCGAAGCCGATCGCGCCGCCCAGCACCATGGCGATGGCGGTGTCACCGAGCACGATGAGCTGCAAGGTCCAGTCCATACATCCACCCTCGGGCAGGGGATGTATAGATGGCGTCACGATCGGGCCAGGATGCCGCCACATGCGCGTCACATCGCCCTTCCTAGGATCGGTCCACCTAAACGGAGGGGTGTGACATGGGCATGATCATCTGGTTGATTGTGGGTGGCGTCATTGGCTGGCTCGCGAGCATCGTCATGCGCCGTGACGGTCAGCAGGGAATTCTTCTCAACATCATCGTCGGCATCGTCGGTGCGTTCATCGGCGGCTGGCTGGGCGGCGTGCTGGGCATCGGCGGTGGCGACATCAACGATGGCAACTTCAGCATCGGCGGCCTGCTGCTGTCGCTGCTCGGTGCGATCGTGCTGCTGGCGATCGTCAACCTGTTCACCCGTGGGCGTGCGCGCTGAGCAAGCACGCAATGGTCGAAGGGGCGCGCCAGCCGCTTGCGGCTGGCTGACCAGGAACCTGGCACGCCTATCGATTTCCTGCTGCACTGCGGTACCAGTGCCCCAGCAGATCGGGCAGCCCCTCGACCACCGGAATATCGACCGCGGCAAACGCGTCCAGTGTGTCGAGGACGTGCCGGCGCAGGGCCGCCATCTGCGGCTGGTCGAGCCAGTCCGGTTCGCCCTCGAGGCCGATGAGCAGGTTGCTCGCCCAAGTGAACAGATCGTCGCGGCCGCGCAGCAACTCGCGGCGCAGCCATGGACGCAGCGGACGGTGGACGGTGTATCCACGGCCGGCGAGAGCGGCGGCGTCGGCCTGCAGCACCGCAAGGGCGCCGCGATACCACTCGCTGTGACCGCCGGCTTCCTCGCGGACCAGCAGCGGGACGGGTGCCGAATGCAGGGCGATGGCATGGCCCAGTGAGAGTTCCAGATCGCGCGCATCGCGCACGGTTTCGGTTTCGACCAGGAAGGCCAGGTCGAGGTCGAAGAAGTCGAAGTAGCGGGTGTGCAGCGATTGCATTCGCCGGAGCGGATGGCGGGAGAAGCCGAGCTTGAGCAGGTCTTCGCCCGCGCACGGGAGAACATACAGATAGCTAGGCCCCTCGCTGACGGCGCGGGTGCTGTCGGGGTCGGCGGTGCGGATGAAGGCCATGGAGCGGATGATCGCGCCGGAAGGGTGCGCGGCCTGTGCATGAACGGACACCCGCAACAGTGACGCGGCCTTGATGCAGCCGCCCGGATGCTGCGGACATGGCCGCACGCGAACGCACCACGACCGCCAGCAAGTCCGACTCGGCCGTGCAATCGGCCAGGGCCGGCGGCCTGGTCTACGTCAGCGACGGCGATCCCGGCCTGCGCCGCCGCCGCGCAGGCAAGGGATTTTCATACGTCGATGCCAACGGCCGGCGGATCCGTGATGCCGCGACGCTGGCGCGGATCCGCGCCCTCGCCATCCCGCCCGCCTATCGCGACGTATGGATCTGCACCCGCGCCAATGGTCACATCCAGGCGACCGGTCGCGATGCCCGCGGCCGCAAGCAGTACCGCTACCACCCGGACTGGAGCCAGGTCCGCGACAGCGACAAGTTCGATCGCATCATCGCCTTCGGCACAGCGCTGCCGCGCCTGCGCCGACGCCTGCGCAGCGACCTGGCGCGCAGTGGCCTCGGCCGCGAGAAGGTATCGGCGATCGTGGTGGCCGTGCTCGCCGACACTCTGCTGCGCATTGGCAACGACGAGTACGCGCGTGGCAACCGCTCCTACGGCCTGACCACGCTGCGCAACCGCCACGTCGAGTTCCTGCGCGGCGGGCGGGCCAAGTTCCGCTTCCGCGGCAAGAGTGGCCTGGAGCACGATGTCGTTCTCGACGACGCGCGCCTGACCCGCCTGATGCACCGGTGCCAGCAACTGCCCGGGCAGATGCTGTTCCAGTACCGCGACGACGACGACGAGGTACAGCCGGTCGATTCCGGCCTGGTCAACGATTACCTGCGCGACGCCACGGGTGGCGACTTCACCGCCAAGGACTTCCGCACCTGGGGCGGAACCCTGCTGGCCGTACGCTTGCTGGCCGGCAGCGAAGTCCCGTGCAAGGACGACGGGCAGCCCGACACGCAGGGCCTGGTGGCGACCCGCAACGCGGTGATCAAGGAAGTCGCGCAGGTGCTTGGCAACACGCCGGCGATCTGCCGCAAGTCCTACATCGACCCGGTGGTCTTCGCCTGCTGGGAGGATGGGCGCCTGCACCGCGCCACCACCAGCGCGCGCGGGCCGCGGCAGTGGGAGCAGGCGGCGCTGCGGCTGCTGAAGCGTGCGCATCGGAAGTGAGCGTGAAGAGTTCAGAAAGCAAAAAGCCCGCACAAGGCGGGCTTTTGCTTGAATGGTGGAGGTGGGGGGAATTGAACCCCCGTCCGAAGGCACTCCATCCCCGGCACTACATGCTTAGCGCTCCGTTGGATCTCGTCCCCGAACAGCACGGCGCGCAAAGCGCATCCGGGAACCAGCCTGTTTTGAGTTGACCAGAGACTGACAGGCAACCGTCCCCGGCGATTCCGTGATGATGACCCTACGGTGCGAACACGGACACAAGCACTTTCGGGGCTTACGCCTTAAGCGGCGAGAGCGTAGTTGTCGTCGTTGGCAACTAGAAGTTTGCAGCTGGATTTACGAGGAAAGCTACCCCCTCGGCATGCGCCAGGCGATTTCGCAACCCCCGTCGAAGCCAGTGCACCCCCGGGGACAGCTGTTCGCTGACTCAGCCAGTATAGGGGCGCACTGCGGCGATACAAGCGCCATCACGCTCCGCCGGGCGGCCGCCATTCAACCAACGGACGAGGGCAGGAGCGGACGAACCCCGCGACAATGCCCCGCCGGACGCCCCGGCTTTGTATGCTTGGCGCAATGACCGACGCCGCCGGCCCCCGTACCCCCGATCTCGCGGAGCTGTCGCCAAGGCGGGGCTACCTGCTGGCGCTGATCGTGCTGGTCGGTTCACTGGTGCTGGTGTTCACCGCCTGGCGGGCGGCGCGCGAGCGCGAGCTGCGTGCCGCCGAGGCCGAGTTCATCAGCAAGAGCGCGGAAGTCACCGAGCTGCTGCGCCAGGGCATGATCAAGTACGAACTGGTCGCGCGCGGCGGTGTGTCGATGTTCGCTTCGGTCTCGCGGGAGCGGCCTACGCCGGCGCAGTGGAAGGCCTACGTCGACGGAATGGACATCCAGGAGCGCTTTCCGGGCATGGTCGGGCTGGGTTTCGGCGAGTACGTGACCGCCACGCGCCTGCCGGAACTGCAACTGCTGTGGCGCGATGCCGGTTACGGCATGCTCGAAGTGTGGCCGCGCGGCGAGCGCGCCGACTACGGCCCGATCCTCTATCTGGAACCCAAGACGCCAGCCAACGTCGCCGCGGTCGGCTACGACATGTATTCGGAACCGGTGCGCCGGGCGGCCATGACCGCCGCCATGGACACAGGCAACACCTACCTCAGCGGTCCGGTGCACCTGATCCAGGACGGCCCGCTGCAGGGCACCGGGCTGCTGCTGTACCTGCCGGTCTACCGCGGCGGTAGCCGGCCGGCGACCACCGGGCTGCGGCGGTCCGAGATCCAGGGCTGGGCCTATGTGCCATTGCGCATGGAAGGTTTCGTCAGCAATGCGCTGGGCGCCGTGCATGGCAGCACCAATTTCCGCGTCTTCGACGAAGGCGGCGACGAGCGCCTCCTGTTCGCCACGCCCAAGGGCGGCGACCGCCGTGCGCCGGCGTTCCACCACAGCGAGCGCTTCAACCAGTACGGCCGACGCTGGCGCGTGGATTTCGACTCGGCGCCGCTGGCGGTAGCGGCGCCACGCCTGCAGGGCCTGCAGAACCTGCTCGCGCTGGGATTGTTCTCGTCGTTGCTGCTGTACGCGATCGCCTGGATGCTGGCGCGCACCGAGGCGCAGGCGTACCGGATCGCGGTGCGCATGACCGAGGACTTCCGCCGCAGCGAGCAGCGCTTCCGCAGCGCCATGCTGTACTCGGCGATCGGCAAGGCGTTGCTCGACAGCGAGGGCCATATCGTCGAAGCCAATCCGGCGCTGGCGACCATCGTGGGCCTGACGCCGCAGGCGCTGGTGGGCATGCGCTTCGACGCGCTGTTCGAAAGCGACGAACCGGAAATGATCGCCCATGCCAGCGGCAGCACCGATGCGCAGGGCGTGCACCGCGCCACCCGGCGCCTGCACCGCGAGGGCGGTGAGCCGCGCCAGGCGCAGCTGACCTACTCGCCGGTGCCGGGCAACGTGGGCCAGGACATTGCCGGCCTGGTGCAGGTGGAGGATGTCACCGAGCGCCTGCGCGCCGAAGCCCGTGTGCACGCGCTCAACCGCACCCTGGAGGCGCGCGTGGCCCTGCGCACGCGCGAGCTCAGCCAGGCCAACCAGGAACTGGAGGCCTTCGCCTACAGCATCTCGCACGACTTGCGCGCGCCGCTGCGCGCCATCGACGGTTTCAGCCGGATCCTGGTCGAGCGCCATTCCATCGGCCTGGACGATGCCGGCAAGGGCTATCTGGTGCGCGTGCGACGCGCCGCCGCGCGCATGGGCGAGCTGATCGATGCGCTGCTGAAGATGTCGCGCCTGAGCCGCGGCGAACTGAAGCTGGAGCGCGTCGAGCTCAGTCGCCTCGCCAGCGAAGTGCTGGAAGAACTGAGGGTGGGGGACGGCAGGCGCCAGGTCGAGACCCTGGTCGAACCGGATCTGTTCGTTATTGGCGACGCCACGCTGCTGCGCAATCTGCTAGGCAACCTGCTGGGCAATGCCTGGAAGTTCACCCGTGATCGCGTCGGCGCCCGGATCGAGTTTGGCGCCGTGCAGCGCGAGGCCGGCCCGGAATATTTCGTCCGCGACAACGGCGCGGGCTTTGCGCAGGAGTACGTGGACAAGCTGTTCCGGCCGTTCCAGCGCCTGCATCAGAACGAGGACTTTGCCGGCCACGGTATTGGCCTGGCCTCGGTCAAGCGCATCGTCGAACGCCACGGCGGGACGATCCGTGCCGAAGGTGAAGTCGGGCACGGGGCGACGTTCTGGTTCACGCTGCCGCGCGAAAAGCTGATCGACTGAGACCCCGCGCGGAAACTACGCGTTCTTGTTGTGCCCGCGCATCACGCGCTGCTTCTCGCGCTGCCAGTCCTGTTCCTTGCTCGCCTGGCGCTTGTCGTGCGCCTGCTTGCCCTTGGCCAGGGCGATCTCGCATTTGACCTTGTTGCCCTTCCAGTAGAACGCCGTCGGCACGACGGTGTAGCCGTCGCGCTGGATGCGGCCGATCAGGTTGTCGATCTCGTGCCGGTGCATCAGCAGCTTGCGGGTGCGGCGCTCCTCGGGGACCACGTGGGTCGAGGCCGAGATCAGCGGGGTGATCTGCACGCCGTGCAGGAACATTTCGCCGTTACGGACCACGGCGTAACCTTCGACGATGTTGGCGCGGCCGGCGCGGATCGCCTTCAGTTCCCAGCCCTGCAGGGACAGGCCAGCCTCGAACTTCTGCTCGAGGAGGTAGTCGTGGCGGGCGCGCTTGTTGAGCGCAATGGTCCCGCCGGCGGCGCCCTTTCCCTTATCCTTGCCGGTCTTATTGTTGGAATTCTTGGACATCGCTCCATTGTCCCCGAAGCGGGGCCCGGGCGATACCACGTCGGAAACCAGCCCAGACATGCAGACCATCCGCCGCACCGCCCTTGTCGAACACTCCGCCGCGCGCATGTTCGCGCTGGTCAACGACGTGGCCGCCTATCCGCGCCGGTTCGACTGGTGCGAGGCGGCGCAGATCCTGGAGGAGGCGCAGGGCCGCATCGTTGCCCGCCTCGACATCGGGTTTGGCGCGTTGCGCACCTGGTTCACGACCGAAAACACGATGTCGCCGCCTCACCACATCGAGCTCAAGCTGGTGGATGGCCCGTTCCGCAGCCTGGGCGGGCGCTGGGAGTTCCATGCGCTGGACGAGTCGGCGTGCAAGGTCACCCTGACCCTGAGCTTCGAACCGAAGGTGAAGCTGCTCGGGCCGGCCATGGCGATCGGTTTCCAGGGGCTGGCCGACCGCATGGTCGACGACTTCATCAAGGTGGCCGATCGCGGTGAAGAGGCGGCGGCCGGGGCATGAAGGTCGAGGTCATCCGCGCCTGGCCGCGACGCTTCGAGTCGCTCCATCTGGAGTTGCCCGCAGGCGCAAGCGTGGCCGATGCGCTGGCCGCGGCCGGACTGGCAGGCGACGCTGGAACCACTGGCTACGCCGTGTTCGGCGTCCGCGCCAGTGCCGATACCCGGCTGCAGGATGGCGACCGCCTGGAGTTGCTCAGGCCGTTGCAGGTCGACCCGAAAGAGTCGCGACGTCGACGCGCGCGGCAGGCGCCACGCACGTAACGGCTGGGGATTTGCCCCAACGCAGGGGCAGGGGGCAGCGCGGGTCCCGCGCTGCGGCCGGACTCAGCGCCCGCGGCGCTTGCTGTCCTTTTCCTTGGGCAGGTTGCGACCGAACTGCTTGGGCGCGGCCTTGGCCAGTTCCTCGTCCTGCTCGGGGAAGTAGTCGCCTTCCCACTTGGCCAGGGTGTCGCCCTCGAACCACAGGGTGAGGTTCTTGATCTCGGTATGGCCGACCCGGTCGGTGCGCTGGGTCGAGGTGTAGTCCCAGCGGCTGTGGTGGAACGGGTCTTCGATCGACGGCGAACCCAGCAGCAGGGTGACCTGTTGCTTGCTCATGCCGGTCTGAAGCTGGTCGACATTGGCCTTTTCCAGCAGGTTTCCCTGATAGATAGGCTGCTTGTAGAGGATGCCGCACCCACCGGTGATCATGGCGATGGAAAGGACCAGCAGGAGCTTGTGCATCGTGTGCTTCGGCATCGGTGTCTGCGACAGGCGGATAACGCGGCGATGATACACTGAAGCCCGCATCCACCAAGCGCGGACGCAGGCGGCGGCGCCCCGGTCGCGTTCATCGGGCGTTCCGGCGCCCGGTACCCCGGGCCCGGGGAGGCCCGTCCGGCAGAGCTTGACCCCGAGGAAACCTGATGGAATCGCAAGACCTGCGCAACGCCGGATTGAAGGTCACCCACCCGCGCCTGCGGATCCTGGAACTGCTCGAGCAGTCCAAGCCGCGCCACATGACCGCCGAAGACATCTATCGGCACCTGCTCGAGCACGGTGAAGACATCGGCCTGGCCACGGTCTATCGCGTGCTGACCCAGTTCGAAGCGGCCGGCCTGGTGCTCAAGCACAATTTCGAGGCCGGCCAGTCGGTCTATGAGCTCGACCGCGGCCACCACCACGATCACATGGTGGACGTGGACACCGGCAAGATCACCGAGTTCGAGAGCGCGGAGATCGAGGAGCTGCAGCGCAAGATCGCCGCCAAGCACGGCTACGAGATCGAAGAGCATTCGCTGGTGCTGTACGTGCGCAAGAAGCGCTGAAGTGTGAGGTCCGGGCCAGGGCAGGCCCGAAGAGCAAGCATTGCCGCCGCCTCCAATCGCGGAGGGGCGGCCAACCACAAGGAAGAACGCCATGCTTAACCAGTTGCTCTGGGCGCTGCTGCTGACCGCGATAACCGTGGTCATGCACAGCGGTTACAGCGCCATCACGATCAGGCAGCTCGCCAAGGCGCAACGTCCGCGCGAAGGCCGTTACCTGCATTTCTTCCTGGTCCGGGTGGTGATCGAGCTGATGCTGCTGCACAGCGCCGAGACCATAGTCTGGGCGTTTTTCTACGAGTGGAAGAACGCCGACTGGGACTGGAACACGTCGCTGTATTTCTCGATCGTCAGCTACGCCACGCTCGGCTATGGCGACGTCCTGCTGCCGCCGGAATGGCGTGTGGTAGGCGCGCTGCAGAGCCTGGTCGGCGTGCTGCTCGCGGGCTGGTCGGTGGCACTGCTGGTGGCGGTGCTGCAGACGACGCTGCGCAAGAAGGCGGCCGAGAGCAATATTCCTCTCGAATAGGATCGCTGCAGGCGCGAACATCTTCGCGCCTGGAGGAAGTATCCGGAGTCAGACGTCGGCCAGCAGCCGCTTGGCTGCAGCGCGCGCTTCGCGCGTGAGTTCGACGCCGCCGAGCATCCGCGCCAGTTCTTCCTCACGCTGTTTGGCATTGAGCAGCTGCACCGCGCTCTGGGTGACGCCCTCGCTGGCGGCCTTGCTCACGCGGTAATGGGCATGGCCCTGCGCCGCGACCTGCGGCAGGTGGGTCACGCACAGCACCTGACGGCTGGCGCCCAGCGCGCGCAACTTCTGTCCGACGATCTCGGCCACGGCGCCGCCGATGCCGGTGTCGACTTCGTCGAAGACCATCGTCGGCACCGTATCCAGTCCGAGCGCGGCGACTTCGATGGCCAGCGAGATGCGCGACAGTTCGCCGCCGGAGGCGACCTTGCGCAGGGCCCGCGCCGGTTGCCCCGGGTTGGCCGCGACCAGGAACTCGACGCGCTCGCCGCCCTGCGGATCGGGGCGGTCGGTCTCGATCGGCTCGATCTGGACGTCGAAGCGGCCGCCGCCCATGCCCAGTTCGGAAATCAGGGCGGTGGTGCTGGCAGAAAGGTTCGCTGCCGCTTCGCGGCGCATCCGGCCAAGGGCGTCGGCGGCCTGGCGCCAGTCGCGACGCGCGGTCTCGATCTCGCTGTCGAGGCGGGCCAGGCGCACGCCGGCACCTTGCAGGGATTCCAGTTCGGCGGCGATCGCATCGCGCTGGGTCGCCAGCTGCTCGGGCGGAACCCGGTGCTTGCGCGCCAGTTCGTGGATGCGGGTCAGGCGCTGTTCGATCGCTTCCAGGGCGGAGGGATCGAGGTCGAGGTCGCTGCGGATGCGGTCGAGCAGGGCCAGGGCCTCGTCGACCTGGATCGCGGCGGCGTCGAGCATGCCGTCGACATCGCCCAGCCGGGGCTCGTGTTCGAGCACGCGCTGCAGGTCGCTGCGCACCTGCTGCAGGCTGCGCGACAGCGATGGGCCTTCGTCGCCGCCGAGGCGGGCGAAGGCGCCTTCGCAGGCCGAAATCAGGTCGGCGGCGTGGGACTGGCGGCGGTGGTCGTCCTGCAGGCGGGCGATGGCGTCGGCCTCGAGGTCCTCGCGGTCGAGCTCGCCATGCTGGTGTTCCAGCCAGCCGATGCGGTCGGACACGTCGCCCTTGGCCGACAGTTCGTCGCGCTCGGTCAGCAATGCGCTCCAGCGCGCCGCGGCAGTGCCGACAGCCGCCAGTTCGGCCTGGGTGCGGCCGAAGGCGTCGAGCAGCGCCAGCTGGCTGGGGCGCGACAGCAGCGCCTGGTGTTCGTGCTGGCCATGGATCTCGACCAGCAGCGCGGACAGCTCGCTGAGCTGGCCCAGGGTGACCGGGCGGCCATTGACCCAGGCGCGCGAGCCGCCGTCGGCGCGGATCACGCGGCGGATCTGGCAGGGGGCGTCCTGGGAGGCATCGTCTTCGTCGAGCTCGTTGTCGCGCAGCCAGGCGCGCGCCAGCGGGACGTCGTCGAGGCTGAAGCCGGCGACCAGTTCGGCGCGATCGGCGCCATGGCGGACCACGCCGCTGTCGGCGCGCAGGCCCGAGATCAGGCCCAGCGCATCGACCAGCAACGATTTGCCGGCGCCGGTCTCGCCGGAGATGACGGTCAGGCCGGGGCCGAAGCCGAGCTCGGCTTCGTTGACCACGGCGAACTGCTTGAGGGAGAGATGGACGAGCATGGAGCGCGATTGTGCCTCGTGTCGGTTGCGGCGTGATAGCGGGGCGGCGTCTCGCAGGTTCAGATCGGCGGCGCCGGTCGCGAAAACCCTTGCACCTGCCCGGGCTGCGCCCTATCAATAGCGACGCCATGAACCGCAAATCTGCCGATCCCAGCCTCGACCCGCGTGCACGGCAGCTGTTGCGCACCCTGATTGGCCGCTACATCCACAGCGGCGAACCGATCGGCTCGCAGACCCTGGCCCGCCATGCCGGCCTGGACGTCAGCGCGGCGACCATCCGCAACATCCTTTCCGACCTGGAAGACGCCGGCCTGCTGAGCGCGCCGCACAGCTCGGCCGGGCGCATCCCGACCGCGCAGGGCTACCGCCTGTTCGTCGACTCGCTGCTGCAGGTGCGGCCGCTGCCCGACAGCGACCTGGCCCGCCTTCGCGGCGAGCTGCCGGCCGGTTCCGGCACCCAGGCGCTGCTGGGCAGTGCCTCGGAGCTGTTGTCGGCGATGACCCACTTCGTCGGCGTGGTCAGCGTGCCCCGGCGCGAGCAGTTCGCCTTCCGCCGGATCGACTTCGTCCCGCTCGACGGCGCCCGCGTGCTGGCGATCCTGGTTTTCGCCGACAACGAAGTGCAGAACCGCATCGTCCAGACCCGCCGCCCGTTCGACGCCGGCGAACTCGAGCGCGTCGCCAACTACCTGAACGCCCATTTTGCCGGGCGCACCGTGGCCGACATCCGCGCCACCCTGGTGCGCGAGCTGCGCAGCGCCCAGACCGAGATGCAGACGCTGTTGACGCAGTCGGTGGAGCTGGCCGAGCAGGCCCTGGCCCCGGGTGGCGACGACATGGTCCTGTCCGGGCAGACGCGCCTGATGGGCGTGCAGGAGCTGGCCGACCTCGACCGCCTGCGCGACCTGTTTGATGCCTTCGCCCGCAAGCGCGAGATCCTGCAACTGCTCGAGCGCACCGTGCAGGCGCCGGGCGTGCGCATCTTCATCGGCGAAGAAACCGGCCTGGCGCCGCTGGAGGGGATGTCGCTGGTGACCGCTCCCTACGTTGCCGCCGGTGGCAGTGGCCAGGTACTGGGCGTGCTCGGGGTGATCGGGCCGAGCCGGATGGCCTACGACCGGGTGATCCCGGTGGTGCAGGCCGCCGCCGACGCACTGGGCGCGGCGATCCATTCCGAGTCCTGAGGTCCCGTCCCCGGCAGGTCGGTGAGGGCAGGGCCCACGGCTCCGGCCCCGGACCGTCCCTGACGCCCCCGGGCGCGGCCTGGCCGCTGCCAATGGAACAGTTCGTCTTGAAACCTCGCGGGGCGGCCCCATTGCTGCCCTGTCGCGCATGAGCGCGGATTTCCGAATGTTTGGCGCCCCTGGCGCAGGGATGGAGCACCGCATGACCCACATCGACCCGATTGAAACCCCCGACAACGACACCCCGGACCTGGCCGGCGGCACCGCCGACGGCGCCTCGCTGGCCGCCCAGCTTGAGGCCGTCCGTGCCGAACTGGCGCAGGTGCGCGAAGAGTCGCTGCGCGAACGCGCCGAACTCGACAACCAGCGCAAGCGCATGGCCCGCGACATCGACATGGCGCGCAAGTTCGCCAACGAGCGCGTGCTCGGCGACCTGCTGCCGGTGATCGACAGCCTCGAAGCCGGCCTCACCATCCAGGCCGACACCGCCCAGCACCTGCGCGAAGGCATGGAGCTGACCCTGCGCCAGCTGCTCAAGGTCGTCACCGACAACGGTCTGGTCGCGATCGATCCGGCCGGCAAGAGCTTCAACCCGGAGCAGCACCAGGCGATGAGCATGGTCGAGAGCGCCGGGCATGCACCGGGCGACGTGGTCCAGGTCTACCAGAAGGGCTGGCTGCTCAATGAGCGCCTGCTGCGCCCGGCGCTGGTGGTGGTGGCCAAGCACGACTGAACGAGCGGGGCAGGCAGGCGCCATGCGGCCACTGGTCGCTTGAAGAGCCCGCCGCCGGCCCCCAGATAACGCACATCGGCGCCACTACAGATTCGGCGCCACTCAATTTCAAGCATTAGCGAGGGAGCTACACACATGGGCAAGATCATCGGTATCGATCTGGGCACGACCAATTCGTGCGTCGCGATCATGGAAGGCGGCAAGGCCAAGGTCATCGAGAACGCGGAAGGCGATCGCACCACGCCTTCGATCGTGGCCTTCACCAAGGACGGCGAAGTCCTGGTCGGCGCCTCGGCCAAGCGCCAGGCCGTCACCAACCCGAAGAACACCTTTTTCGCGGTCAAGCGCCTGATCGGCCGCAAGTTCACCGACGCCGAAGTCCAGAAGGACCTCGACCTGGTGCCGTACGCCATCGTCGCGCACGAGAACGGCGACGCGTGGGTGTCCACCGCCGACGGCAACAAGATGGCGCCGCAGCAGATCTCCGCTGAAGTGCTGGCGAAGATGAAGAAGACCGCCGAAGCCTACCTGGGCGAGACGGTCACCGAAGCGGTGATCACCGTGCCGGCCTACTTCAACGACAGCCAGCGTCAGGCGACCAAGGACGCCGGCAAGATCGCCGGCCTCGACGTCAAGCGCATCATCAACGAGCCGACCGCGGCCGCGCTGGCCTATGGCATGGACAAGAAGGGCGGCGACCGCAAGATCGCGGTCTACGACCTGGGCGGCGGCACCTTCGACGTGTCGATCATCGAGATCGCGTCCGTCGACGGCGAGATGCAGGTCGAGGTGCTGGCCACCAATGGCGACACCTTCCTGGGTGGCGAGGACTTCGACAAGCGCGTCATCGACTACCTCGTGGAGGAGTTCCAGAAGGACCAGGGCATCGACCTTCGCAAGGACCCGCTGGCCCTGCAGCGCCTGAAGGACGCGGCCGAGCGCGCCAAGATCGAGCTGTCGAGCGCGCAGCAGACCGAGGTCAACCTGCCGTACGTCACCGCTGACGCCTCGGGCCCCAAGCACCTCAACATCAAGCTGACCCGCGCCAAGCTCGAAGCTCTGGTCGAAGACCTGGTCAAGCGCACCATCGAGCCGTGCCGCATCGCCCTGAACGACGCCGGCCTGCGTGCCAGCGAGATCAGCGAAGTGATCCTGGTCGGCGGCCAGACCCGCATGCCCAAGGTGCAGCAGGCCGTGGCCGAGTTCTTCGGCAAGGAACCGCGCAAGGACGTCAACCCCGACGAGGCCGTGGCAGTGGGCGCCGCGATCCAGGGCGGCGTGCTGGCCGGCGACGTCAAGGACGTGCTGCTGCTCGACGTTACCCCGCTGTCGCTGGGCATCGAAACCCTGGGCGGCGTGTTCACCAAGATCATCGAGAAGAACACCACCATCCCGACCAAGGCCTCGCAGACCTTCAGCACCGCCGAGGACAACCAGTCCGCGGTGACCGTGCACGTGCTGCAGGGTGAGCGCGAGCAGGCTCGCTACAACAAGTCGCTGGCCCGCTTCGACCTGACCGGCATCGAAGCCGCGCCGCGCGGCATGCCGCAGGTGGAGGTGTCGTTCGACATCGACGCCAACGGCATCCTGCACGTGTCGGCCAAGGACAAGAAGACCAACAAGGAACAGAAGGTCGAGATCAAGGCGGGCTCCGGCCTGTCCGAGGACGAGATCGCCAAGATGGTCGCCGACGCGGAAGCCAACCGCGAGGAAGACCAGAAGTTCCACGAGCTGGTGCAGGCCCGCAACCACGCCGACGCGCTGATCCACAGCGCCCGCAGCGCGATCAAGGACAATGGCGACAAGGTCGCCGGCGACGTGATCGGCCGCACCGAAGGCGCGATTGCCGAGCTGGAGACGGCGATGAAGGGCGACGACAAGGGCCAGATCGAGGCCAAGTCGAAGGCGCTGGAGGAAGCGGCGCAATCGCTGTTCGCCGCCGCTGCCGCATCGTCGCAGCCGGGCCAGGAAGGCGGTGGTGGCGCGCCGAAGTCCGATGACGTCGTGGACGCCGAGTTCACTGAAGTCAAGGACGACAAGAAGTAAGGCGGAACTCGTCACTGGAACGGGGAGCCGGAGTGAGGACAGCGCAGCCAACGGCAGTGCTTCCGCAACCGGTTCCCCTTTCTCGTGTCGCGCCCACTGCATTCCAGGGGCCGCGCGGTCCTTCGCTTTGACGATTTCCCCTTTTACTGAGTTTCCGAGTCATTCCCGGCAATGAGCAAGCGCGATTACTACGAAGTCCTGGGCGTGGCCCGTGACGCCAGCGACGAAGACCTGAAGAAGGCTTACCGCCGCTGCGCGATGAAGCACCACCCGGACCGCAATCCGGGCGACGCTGCCGCCGAGGCGACGTTCAAGGAATGCAAGGAGGCCTATGAGGTCCTGGCCGACGGCAATCGCCGCCGCGCCTACGACCAGCATGGCCACGCTGCGTTCGAGCACGGCATGGGCGGAGGTGGCGGCGGGGCCGGCTACGCCGACATGGGCGATATCTTCGGCGACATCTTCGGCAACATTTTCGGTGGCGGCGCTGCCCGCGGACCGCGTCGCGGCGCCGACATCGGCTACGTGATGGAGCTGTCGCTGGAAGAGGCGGTCGGCGGCATCGAGAAGCAGATCGAGATCCCGACGCTCGACGAATGCGACACCTGTGACGGCACCGGATCGGCCGACGGCAACCTGGAGACCTGCTCGACCTGCCAGGGTCGCGGCCAGGTGCGTTTCCAGCGCGGCATCTTCTCGATGCAGCAGGCCTGCCCGCATTGCGGCGGCCGCGGAAAGACCATCGCCAACCCGTGTGGCGACTGCAACGGCCAGGGGCGCTTGGAGCGCACCAAGACCCTGCAGGTCAAGATTCCGGCGGGCGTCGACAATGGCGACCGCATCCGCCTCAACGGCGAGGGCGAGGCCGGCCCGGCCGGCTCGCCCCCGGGCGACCTGTATGTCGACGTGCGCGTGCGCGAGCACGAGATCTTCCAGCGCGACGGCGACGACCTGCATTGCGAAGTGCCGGTGCGCATTTCGCAGGCGGCGCTCGGCGACACCATCCGCGTGCCCACGCTCGATGGTGAAGTCGAACTGCGCATTCCGGCCGAGAGCCAGACCGGCAAGCTGTTCCGCCTGCGCGACAAGGGCGTGCAGTCGGTGCGCAGCCGCGCGCCGGGCGACCTGTACTGCCGCATCGTGGTGGAGACGCCGGTCAACCTGACCCCTGAGCAGCGCGAGCTGCTGGAGAAGTTCGAAGCGACGTTCGTCGGGGAGGGAGCCCGTCGACATTCGCCGCGCGCCTCCACCTTTCTGGACGGGGTGAAGGGCTTCTGGGACCGGATGACGTCCTGAGCAATCGTGTTTGCCCATCGCGCGGCCTTGTCGCGCGATGAATGCGCGTTTAGCCTGCGCGCATGAATGAATCGATCCCACCGGTCCGTGTGCTGATCCACGGAGTGAGCGGCCGCATGGGCCAGGCCCTGCTGCGGCTGGCCGGCGAGCGCGACGACATCGCCGTGGTCGCCGCGGTATCGCGCTCACAGCCTTCCCAGCGCGTCGTCGAAGGCGTGCCGCACTTCGCCGCGACCGAGCTGTCGGGCGTGCCGCCGTTCGATGTCGCGATCGATTTCAGCCTGCCGCAGGGCTTCGACGCGATCCTCGAGTTGTGCAGCCATCGCGGAGCTGCGCTGGTGTCCGGCACGACCGGGCTCGAAGAGGGTCAGCGCCAGGCGCTCGGCGTGGCGTCGCAACGCATCGCGCTGTTGTGGGCGGCGAACTTCAGCCTCGGCGTGGCCGTGCTGAGCGAACTGGTCGAACGGGCTGCCGCGGCACTGCCGGGCTGGGACTGCGACATCGTGGAATCGCACCACGTGCACAAGAAGGATGCGCCGTCCGGGACTGCCTTGGCCCTGGGCGCCAGCGCCGAGTACGGTGGGGCGCAGCCGCGCTACGCCTCGCTGCGGGCCGGCGACATCGTGGGTGAGCACCTGGTGCAATTCGCCACCGCCGGCGAGCGCATCGAGCTGGTGCACCGGGCCACCAACCGCGACATCTTCGCCCGCGGAGCACTGCACGCTGCCGCCAAGCTCGCCGCGAAGGCGCCTGGCCAGTACCGCCTGCGCGATTTGCTCTGAACCGCCATTGACGCCCGACCGGGGCCGCCGGACGGGCTGAAGCCCCGATTGGTGGCCTCGCGCCACCATCGCAGGCCTGAAGAATCCCTGGCCGCCATTCATTCAAGACTGGCGCCCGGGGCCGCGTGCCGCTAGAATTCCCGCTCGCCTGAACCCCTTCCGTCGGACCGGTCCCGCACCGCGTCCGCGCTTTGCTGCAGGCCGGTGTTTGCCAACTCTGGCTGCCGGCATCTGCGCAGCGGTGGGGGTGTCAGCACCCCCCGGCAGCCAAGGCGATCCCCGTGACCCAACCCGCAATCCTCGCACTCGAAGACGGCACCATCTTCGAGGGCGTTTCCGTAGGCGCGCCCGGCCTTTCAGTCGGCGAAGTCGTGTTCAACACGGCCATCACCGGCTACCAGGAAATCCTCACCGATCCGTCGTATGCACGGCAGATGGTGACGCTGACGTATCCGCACATCGGCAACACCGGTTGCACCGACCAGGACGACGAGGCCGCGCAGGCCTGGGCTGCCGGCCTGATCGTGCGCGATGTGCCGCGCCGCCCGAGCAACTGGCGCAGCCAGGTGTCGCTGCCGGAGTGGCTGGCCAAGCGCGGCATCGTCGCCATCGCCGACATCGACACGCGCAAGCTGACCCGCATCCTGCGCGAGAAGGGTGCGCAGAACGGCGCGCTGATGGCAGGGGAGATCAACGCCGAGAAGGCACTCGAAGCCGCGCGCAAGTTCCCCGGCCTCAAGGGCATGGACCTGGCCAAGGAAGTGACCACGGCCAAGCGCTACGAGTGGACCGACGGCCAGCTCGACCTGGACCGCAACGAGTTCGTCAAGGCGCCGCCGCGCTTCCACGTCGTGGCCTACGACTACGGCGTCAAGCACAACATCCTGCGCATGCTTGCCGAGCGCGGCTGCCGCCTGACCGTGGTGCCGGCGCAGACGCACGCCGCCGAAGTGCTGGCGCTCAAGCCCGACGGCGTGTTCCTGTCCAACGGCCCCGGCGATCCGGAGCCGTGCGACTACGCGATCAAGGCGATCGGCGAGTTCATCAAGGTAAAGATCCCGACCTTCGGCATCTGCCTGGGCCACCAGCTGCTGGCGTTGGCCAGCGGCGCGAAGACCATGAAGATGGGCACCGGCCACCACGGCGCCAACCATCCGGTCCAGGACCTCGACAGCGGCCGGGTGATGATCACCTCGCAGAACCACGGCTTTGCGGTCGATGAGCCCACGCTGCCGGCGAACGTGCGCGTGACCCATCGCTCGCTGTTCGACGGCACCAACCAGGGCATCGCCCTGACCGATGCGCCGGCCTTCAGTTTCCAGGGCCACCCCGAGGCCAGCCCCGGTCCGCACGACGTCGCGCCGCTGTTCGATCGCTTCGTGGCGATGATGGAGCAGGCCAAGTGACCCACGCGCTGCGCCGCGTGGCTGCGGTCGCACTGGTGCTGTTGCCCGTTGTGGCAGTGGCGGCGGTGCCGACCGATGGCCAGGTGGCGCGGGTCCAGCAGTTGCTGGGGTTCGACGAAGCGTTTGCGCTGACCATGGACGAGAAGTTCGAGCGCGCGCCGGAGCTGTCCCACTACAGCAGCACCGAGCGCACCTGCGTCAGCGGTCTGGTCCGGCCGGCATTTGCTGGTGCCCTCAATGACGCCTTCCGCAACCTGTTCGGTGACGGCGCGGTGGTCGAGGACTGGGAGCGCTTCGCGCAGACGCCCGGTGGTGCGCGTTTCATGGAGTTCGTGCGCAGCGGCGTCGTTGCAACGGCGCGCAATCAACCGCGCCCGGAACCGGAAGCCTTCATGCGGGGCATGACGCCCGAGCAGTTTGACGAAGTCTCGAAGTTCCTGGCCAGTCCGGCGGCTGCGGTGCTCAAGCGCGAGTTTCCGGAAATGGATCTACCGCAGGAGCAGCAGTCGATTCTGGCGGCAAAGGTTCATTCGCAGTGCGGCGTGGAGTTGCCCAAGGCGTGATGGGCGCGGCCGGCGCCAGTACCGCACGTGCGATGGATGCGCACAACAACCGGATCGGTGCGCGCATCGGCGCCACCGCCGGCAGCTGGAATTCGATGCAGCAGGCCACGCTCTCACAAGGCCGGCTTGCTGCGATTAGGAGCGGCGCGATCGATGCACATCTTTTGAGTGCACGATCCGCCGAGCAGATCACCTGGCTCGCACCCCACGCGTGGCAGGAACGACTTTACTGAGGACACCATGCCCAAGCGCACCGACATCAAGACCGTCCTGATCATCGGCGCTGGCCCGATCGTGATCGGCCAGGCCTGCGAATTCGATTATTCAGGCGCCCAGGCATGCAAGGCCCTGCGTGACGAGGGCTTCCGCGTGGTGCTGGTCAATTCCAACCCCGCGACCATCATGACCGACCCGAACATGGCCGACGCCGTGTACATCGAGCCGATCAACTGGCAGACGGTCGAGAAGATCATCGCCAAGGAGCGCCCGGACGCGCTGCTGCCGACCATGGGCGGACAGACCGCGCTGAACTGCGCGCTCGACCTGGCCGACAACGGCGTGCTGGAGAAGTACAACGTCGAACTGATCGGCGCCTCGCGCGACGCCATCCGCATGGCCGAAGACCGCGAGCTGTTCCGCGTCGCCATGGCCGAGATCGGCCTGGAGTGCCCGAAGGCCGAGGTTGCGCGCAGCTTCGAGCAGGCCGTCGACATCCAGACCCGCGTCGGCTACCCGACCATCATCCGTCCGTCGTTCACCCTGGGCGGCACCGGCGGCGGCATCGCCTACAACAAGGAAGAGTTCGAGGACATCGCCAAGCGCGGTCTCGAACTGTCGCCGGTGCACGAGATCCTCGTCGAGGAGTCGGTGCTGGGCTGGAAGGAATTCGAGATGGAAGTGGTCCGCGACCGGGCGGACAACTGCATCATCGTCTGCTCGATCGAGAACTTCGACGCGATGGGCGTGCACACCGGCGACTCGATCACCGTCGCCCCGGCGCAGACCCTGACCGACAAGGAATACCAGCGCCTGCGCGATGCCTCGATTGCGGTGCTGCGCAAGATCGGTGTGGACACCGGCGGCTCGAACGTCCAGTTCGGCATCAACGCCAAGGACGGTCGCGTCGTCGTCATCGAGATGAACCCGCGCGTGTCGCGTTCCTCGGCGCTGGCGTCGAAGGCCACCGGCTTCCCGATCGCCAAGATCGCCGCCAAGCTCGCCATCGGCTACACGCTCGATGAGCTGCGCAACGAGATCACCGGCGGCGCCACCCCGGCCTCGTTCGAGCCGACGATCGACTACGTCGTCACCAAGATTCCGCGCTTCGCCTTCGAGAAGTTCCCGCAGGCCGACGCCCGCCTGACCACGCAGATGAAGTCGGTCGGCGAGGTGATGGCGATGGGCCGCACCTTCCAGGAATCGCTGCACAAGGCCCTGCGTGGCCTGGAAACCGGCAAGGTGGGTCTCGACCCGACCGGCCTGGATCTTTCCAGCGAGCAGGACCTGGCGACGCTGCGCCGCGAGCTCAAGGAGCCGGGCCCGGAGCGCATGTTCTTCATCGGCGATGCCTTCCGCGCCGGCATGAGCGTCGAGGACGTGCATGCAATGTCCTTCGTCGACCCGTGGTTCCTCGACCAGATCGAAGAGCTCATCGCCGCCGAGAAGCAGGTCAGCGATGCCGGCCTGTCCTCGCTCGACAAGAACCGCATGCGCGCGCTCAAGCGCATGGGCTTCTCCGACGCGCGCCTGGCGCAGCTGACCGGCACCGACGAGACCGCCGTGCGCACCCTGCGTCGCGCCTTCGGCGTGCGCCCGGTGTACAAGCGCGTGGATTCCTGCGCGGCCGAGTTCGCCACCACCACCGCCTACATGTACTCGACCTACGAGGACGAGTGCGAGGCCAACCCGAGCAACCGCGACAAGATCATCGTGCTCGGTGGCGGCCCCAACCGCATCGGCCAGGGCATCGAGTTCGACTACTGCTGCGTGCATGCCGCGCTCGCCCTGCGCGAGGACGGCTATGAAACCATCATGGTCAACTGCAACCCGGAGACGGTTTCGACCGACTACGACACCTCCGACCGCCTCTACTTCGAGCCGCTCACCCTCGAGGACGTGCTCGAGATCGCCGACCTCGAAAAGCCCAAGGGCGTGATCGTGCAGTACGGCGGGCAGACCCCGCTGAAGCTGGCGCGTGCACTGGAAGCCAACGGCGTTCCGATCGTCGGGACGACGCCGGACAGCATCGACCTGGCCGAAGACCGCGAGCGTTTCCAGAAGCTGGTGCAGCAGCTGGGCCTGGCGCAGCCGATCAACCGCACCGCGCGCAACCCCGAGGAGGCGCTGCTGCTGGCCTCGCAGATCGGCTACCCGCTGGTCGTGCGCCCGAGCTACGTGCTCGGCGGCCGCGCGATGGAGATCGTCTACGGCGACGCCGACCTGACGCGCTACATCCGCGACGCGGTGAAGGTCTCGAACGATTCGCCGGTGCTGCTCGACCGCTTCCTCGACAACGCTGTCGAAGTCGACGTCGATGTCATCGCCGACAAGGATGGCAACGTCCTGATCGGCGGCGTGATGGAGCACATCGAAGAGGCCGGCGTGCACTCGGGCGATTCCTCGTGCTCGCTGCCGCCGTACTCGCTGACTCCGGCCGTGCAGGACAAGCTGCGCGACCAGGTGCGGGCGCTGGCCAAGTCGCTCAAGGTCGTCGGCCTGATGAACACCCAGTTCGCGATCACCTTTGACGAGAAGGGTGACGAGACGATCTACCTGATCGAAGTCAATCCGCGTGCGTCGCGCACGGTGCCGTTCGTCTCCAAGGCGACCGGCATGGCGCTGGCCAAGATCGCGGCGCGCTGCATGGTCGGCCAGACCCTGGCAGAGCAGGGCGCGACCAAGGAAATCATTCCGGAGTACTACTCGGTCAAGGAAGCCATCTTCCCGTTTGCCAAGTTCCAGGGCGTCGACCCGATCCTCGGCCCGGAGATGCGCTCCACCGGCGAGGTGATGGGCGTGGGCCGCAACTTCGGCGCGGCGATGGCGCGCGCGCAGGAAGCCGGCGGCATCAAGGCCCTGCCGGCGGGCGGCAAGGTGTTCGTGTCGGTGCGCGATCCGGACAAGACCCGCGTGCTGCCGGTGGCGCAGGACCTGGTCAAGCGTGGCTACAGCCTGGTCGCGACCGAAGGCACGCACGCCTTCCTGACCGCGCAGGGCATCACCTGCGAGCGCATCAACAAGGTCACCGAAGGCCGCCCGCACGTGGTCGATCTGATCAAGAACGGCGAGCTGGTCTACATCGTCAATACGACCGAAGGCCGCCAGGCGATCAACGACTCGTTCTCGATCCGCCGCGAGGCGCTGCAGCACCGCGTGACTTACTCGACCACGGTGTCGGGCGCGCGTGCGCTGGTCAACTCGCTGGAGTATCGCGGCACCGGCCCGGTGTGGTCGCTGCAGGAGTTGCACGCGGAAATCGACGGCGCGGCGTAACCGCGCCGCACGTCACCGTCATCCCCGCGAAGGCGGGGACCCAGCGACTTGGGTTTGGGCACGGCGAAAGTCCCTGGGTTCCCGCGTTCGCGGGAATGACGGGGTGGCAAGACTTTCGCCCGGGCCACCATCTGATACAGAATCGGCTATCGAAGCCGTAGCCGGCCGTTGGGCCGGATCCAAAGGAACAAGCAATGCGAGCACCCATTACCCTGCACGGCGCCCAGCGCCTGCGCGCCGAACTTGAAGAGCTGAAGTCGGTCAAGCGTCCGGCCGTGATCAATGCCATCTCCGAGGCGCGCGCCCACGGCGATCTCAAGGAGAACGCCGAGTACCATGCCGCGCGCGAGCAGCAGGGCTTCATCGAAGGCCGCATCAAGCAACTCGAGGCCGAGCTGTCGCATGCGCAGATCATCGACGTGGCCTCGCTCAATGCCGGTTCGCGCGTCGTGTTCGGCGCCAAGGTCGAGCTGGCGGACAGCGAAACCGACGAGGAGCGCAGCTACCAGATCGTTGGCGACCTGGAAGCGGACATCAAGCAGGGCCTGATCGCCATTTCCTCGCCGGTGGCGCGTGCGTTGATCGGCAAGCACGAGGGCGACACCGTGACCATCGAAGCCCCCGGTGGCATCCGCGAGTACGAGATCATCGGCGTCAGTTACGCCGGCTGATGATTACCCTGCTGCTGCCTGCACGCAGTCGCTTCGGCGGGCAGCGCCTGTCGCCCGCCACCGGCAAGGCCCTGGCGCGCGCCGATCGCAGCCAGGCGGCAGCAGATCCTTCCGAAGAAGGCCGCGCGCAGCTGGCGCGCGTGCTGGACGTGATTCCCCGCGGTTTTCCGGTAGCGGCCGCCGCGCGCCAACGCGATGCCGGCGATGCCGCCAACGCGGTCTGGCTGCGTGCCGACCCCGCGTACGTGCAGCCGGACATCAATGGTGCGCGCCTGTTGTCGTACGGCCAGGCGCTGGGCCTGAGCGCGGACGATGCGGCAGCACTGCTGCGCCCGTTGAAACCCCTGTTCGGCGACGCCGGCTTCCCGATCGACGCGCCGGTGCCGTCGCGCTGGTACCTGCGCCTTCCGCCCGGCGCGAAGCTCCCCGGGTTCACCTCGCCCGAGCAAGCCCTGGGCGCCGACATGTTCGACCAGTTGCCCGAAGGCCCCGAGGGTCGACGCTGGCGGGCATTGCTGAGCGAGGCGCAGGTCGTCCTGCATAACCATCCGCTCAACGCGCAGCGCAGTGCCGCGGGCCTGGCGCCGGTGAACTCGCTGTGGTTCTGGGGCGCCGGCGTGCTGCCCGATCACGTGCGCAGCCGGTTTGCGCGCATTGCCAGCGACGACGAGACGGTGACCGCGCTTGCCGCGCTCGCCGGCGGACAGGTAGGCGCGCGTCCATCGGCGTGGCCCGGCGAGGGCGACGATGCTCTGTTCGATCTGCGCGACGCGCGCGACCTGGCGTTGCTCGAACAGGACTGGTTCGCGCCGCTGCTGACCGCGCTGGCCCAGGGACAACTGGACCGCCTGCAGTTCGATTTCGCCGATGGTGTCCGCTACGACCTTGCGCGTGGCCAGCGCTGGCGCTTCTGGCGCAAGCCACTGCGTTCCTTCATCGCTGGCGCCGCCGGCAACGCCGCATGAAGCCACAAGCCAGGTTGCGCCGGCGCGAGTGCGCCGACGCCGGGCAATGGCCCGAGACCCTGTCGCCGCTCCTGCAGCGACTGTACGCGGCCCGCGGCGCAACCAGCATCGACCAGGCGCAGCCGCGCCTGGCCAACCTGCTGGCGCCCGATGACCTTGGCGGTCTCGATGCCGCAGTGGCGCTGCTGTCGACGGCCATGGCCGAGGACCGCCATATAGTCGTTGTCGGCGATTTCGATTGCGACGGTGCGACGGCCTGCGCCGTTGGCGTGCGTGGGCTGCGCATGCTCGGCGCGCGGCGCGTTTCGCATGCGGTGCCCAACCGGATCGTTCACGGCTACGGCCTGTCGCCGGCGCTGGTGGAGGAACTGGCGCTGCTGCAGCCCGAGTTGCTGGTGACGGTCGATCACGGCATCGCCTGCCATGCCGGCATTGCCGCGGCGAAGGCGCGTGGCTGGAAGGTGCTGGTCACCGACCATCACCTGCCGGGCGAGCAGCTGCCGCCCGCCGATGCGATTGTCGACCCGAACCTGCAGGGTGATGCGTTTCCAAGCAAGGTCCTGGCCGGTGTCGGTGTGATGTTCTACGTCCTGCTGGCACTGCGCAGGCACCTGCGCGCGCACGGCGCATTCGCCGACCAGGGCCCGGATCTGTCGACGCTGCTCGACCTGGTCGCGGTGGGTACCGTCGCCGACCTGGTGCCGCTCGATGCCAACAACCGCGCCCTGGTCGGTGCTGGCCTGCGCCGCCTGCGTGCCGGGCAGGGCAGCGTCGGCCTGCGTGCGCTGATCGAAGTGGCGCAGCGCGACCCCAGTCGCCTGACCGCGTCCGACATCGGCTACGCGGTGGCCCCGCGTCTGAATGCAGCCGGTCGCCTGGAGGACATGTCGCTCGGCATCGAATGCCTGCTGACCGACGACCTGGCGCGGGCGCGCGAAATCGCCGCGACCTTGAACGAGATCAACAACGAACGTCGCGCCGTGCAGCAGCAGATGACCGACGAGGCTGAGCAGGCGCTGGCGCGCGTGAGCGTGCTGGAGCAGGGCGCACGCAGTGCGGTCTGCCTGTTCGACGCGCAGTGGCATCCCGGCGTGGTCGGGCTGGTCGCGTCGAAGATGAAGGAGCGCCTGCATCGACCGACCATTGCCTTCGCACCGGCGGAGCCGGGGAGCGATAGCTTGCGTGGTTCGGCGCGATCGATACCCGGCTTCCACATCCGCGATGCCCTGGCCGATGTCGCCGCGCGCCATCCGACGCTGATCGATCGCTTTGGCGGCCATGCGATGGCGGCGGGCCTGTCATTGCGCGCCGAGGCCTATCCCGCATTCGTCCAGGCGTTCGAGCAGTGCGCACAGGCTGCGCTGACGCCTGAGTTGCTGCAGGCCGACGTGCTCAGTGATGGCGAACTGGGCGTGTCCGATTTCAACCGCGCCAGTGCAGAAGTGCTGCGCGACGGTGGTCCGTGGGGGCAGGGTTTTGCGGAGCCGCTGTTCGACGGTGAGTTCGACGTGGTGAGCTGGCGCGTCATCAGCGAACGCCACCTCAAACTGGTGCTTGGGATTTCCGGCCTGCGCCTGAACGCGATCGAATTCGGAGGCTGGCTTGGCAGTGCACCGCCCGATCGCCTGCGCATCGCGTATCGACTGGAGCCCGACGACTACCGTGGCGGAGACGCGGTGCAGCTGGTGGTTGTGCACAGCGAGCCCGTGTAGGGCTGCACCTATCGAAACTGGGGCGAATTGCCTGGCGCGGGTTTGGATTTTTCCTACCAAGACTTTCAGACGATTCTTAAAGACTGCCGAGATACCGGCCTATAGCGTTGCGCCGAAGCTGAATGTTTGTTCAGGCGCTGCATCCACGCTGACAGCCACGGTGGGCACTCATGAAGATGCATACGTATCGCGCGTCATTGCTGACGGTGGCGCTGCTGGCAGCCTATTCCTCCGCCGCGATCTCCGCCGAGTGGCGCGAGGGAACGACATACAGCGCCGGCGCAACGGTCACGTACGAAGGGCGGACGTATCAGGCGCTGCAGGCGCACACGGCCTACGTCGGTGCCGGCTGGACGCCCAAGGCGAGCCCGACGCTGTGGCGCGACATGGGGGCCGCCACAGGCGCGCCATCGCCGACACCGGCACCGGCGCCTTCTCCGGGACCTGCACCCGCGCCGGGCCCGTCATCGGGAAGCTGCGGCGCAGCCTGGTCTGCGAGCGCGACCTACGCCAACGCCGGCACCCGGGTGACCAGTGGCGGTCGCGTCTACCAGAACAAGTGGTGGACCCAGGGCGATAACCCCGCCCAGTCGGGTCAATGGGGTGTGTGGCAGGACATGGGCGCTTGCCCGGGCGGCGCGGGGACGCCTGCACCGGCCCCTGCACCGGTACCAACACCGACACCGGCACCGACGCCTGCACCGGTACCAACACCGGCACCGGCACCGGCACCGGCACCGGCACCAACGCCGGTGCCCACTCCAACACCGACACCGACACCTGTGCCCGCACCGGCACCGGCACCCACTCCAACGCCTGCACCTGCGCCCGCACCTGTACCCACTCCAACACCGACGCCTACACCGTCTCCGGTGCCTGCACCAACTCCAGCTCCAGCTCCAACGCCCGCTCCCGCTCCGTCACCGACCCCAGCCCCTGCGCCAACACCCGCACCGGGCCCGTCGTCAGGCAAAGAAGTAGGCGGCTACTTCGCGCAGTGGGGCATCTATGGGCGCAACTACCAGGTCAAGGACATCGCCAGCAGCGGCGCGGCCGCGCACCTGACCTTCGTCAACTACGCCTTCGGAAACCTCTACGCCAAGAACGGCGGCTATGAGTGCGACATCATCACCAAGGCCGAGCCGACCGATTCCAACAGTCCGCAAGCCGGCACCGGAGGCGATGGCTGGGCCGACTACCAGAAGGGCTTCACCGCCGCCGAGTCGGTCGATGGCGCAGCCGACTCGTGGGGGTTCGCCTGGGACGATCCGCGCAACGGCAAGTCCGGTCCGCTCAAGGGCAATTTCAACCAGTTCAAGAAGCTCAAGGCCAAGTACCCCGGCATGAAGGTCATGATCTCGCTGGGTGGCTGGACCTGGTCGCGATGGTTTGCCAAAGCCGCGGCCACCGATGCGCTGCGCAAGCAACTGGCGAGCTCGTGCATCGATGTCTACATCAAGGGCAACCTGGCATTCGACCAGGCCAGCAACGCCGGGGGTGACGGTGTGGCGGCCGGGGTGTTCGACGGGATCGACATCGACTGGGAGTTCCCCGGTGGCGGCGGAATGCCTTACAACGCGGTCGATCCGAACGACAAGCGCAACTACACGTTGCTGCTCGCCGAGTTCCGCAAGCAGCTCGACGCGATCGGCCAGCAGAACGGCAAGCACTACCTGCTGACGGTGGCGATCGGATCGGGAGGCGACAAGATCGCCAACACCGAACCTGGCGAATACAGCAAGTCGCTCGACTGGATCAATGTCATGTCCTACGACTTCCATGGCGGCTGGGAAGCCACCGGGCCGACCGACTTCCAGTCCAACCTCCACATCGATCCGGCAAGCCCGAATGCCAAGGGCAACGGCGCCACATTCAATGTCGACAGCGCGATCAAGGCGCTGCTGCAGGGCGGCGTTGCGCCCTCGAAGATCGTGGTCGGTATTCCGTTCTATGGCCGTGGCTGGACGGGAGTGGGCGCCGGACCGAAGGGCGACGGGCTGTACCAGCCCGCCAGCAAGCAGGCGCCGGGCAGCTACGAGGCGGGCATCGAGGACTACAAGATCCTCAAGAACGCGCCGGGCACCGTGCACGAGCATCCGGTGACGAAGCAGGCCTGGAAGTACGACGGCACGACCTTCTGGTCGTACGACACGCCGGTCACGGTCCGCGAAAAACTCGACTACGTGCGCCAGAACAATCTGCGCGGCGTCTTCAGCTGGGAGCTCGACGGTGACGCCGATGGCGCGGAACTGACCAAGGTGATGGGCGAGATCAACAAGTAGCCACCGGAGTCGACCATGCCTGCTTTCTCTGCAACTTCGGCCCACCGCTCGCGTCGCGGGTTCACGCTGCTGGAGCTGCTGGTGGTCCTGCTGATCATCGCGTTGCTGGCGGGCTACGTCGGGCCGAAGCTGTTCGGCGAGATCGGCAAGGCCAGGAGCAAGACCGCCGCGTCGCAGATGAAGTCGATAGCCGACGCGCTCGATCGCTACCGCCTGGACACGGGCCGGTTCCCCTCCAGCGAGGAAGGTTTGGCGGCGCTGTCGGTCAACCCCGGCAACCTGCAAGGCTGGGCCGGGCCGTACATGAGCAAGGAGACCCCGCCGGATCCCTGGGGCGCGGCGTATGTGTTCCGGGTGCCCGGCGAAAGCGGCAAGGACTACGACCTGCTGACGCTGGGCGCCGACGGCAAGCCTGGCGGAACCGGCGAAGACGCCGACATCGTCGCCAAGTAGGGGCGATGGCATGCGCTTCCAGGTGCGCAAGCCGCGTTTCGACCGCTCGTTGTTCACGCAGGAACTGATCGCGCTGCTGGAGGCAGGCCTTAGCCTGATCGAGACGATGGAAACGCTGCGCGACAAGAGTGGCGAGGGTATCAACCGGACCGTGCTGGCTGGCATCGTCGATGCCCTGTGCGAGGGACTGCCGCTGTCGAAGGCGCTCGAGCGCCAGCCCGATGCGTTTCCCGGGCTGTACGTGGCAACCGTTGCTTCGGCCGAACGCACCGGCCATCTGGCCGAGGCGCTCAAGCGCTACCACCACTACGACGCCAGGCTGGCGGTGGTGCGCAAGAAGGTGGTGGCGGCGATGGTGTATCCGATGGTCGTGATCGCGACCGGGGCGATGATCATCCTGTTCCTGGCGTTCTACGTGATCCCGAAGTTCAGCCAGGTGTACGCATCGATGAAGGACCTGCCGGCAGCGGCGAGGTTGATGCTGTGGTGGGGCGAGATGGTGCATGCCCACGGCAAGGTGCTGTTCGCCGCGATAGTGGTTGCCGTGATGCTGATGGGGCTGGCCCTGCGCAGTGGCAGCACGCGCCAGAAGCTGATGGCGCTGATATGGGCCTTGCCGCGCATGGGTCAGTACCAGCGCCTTTTCGCACTCACGCGCTTCTACCGGACCCTCGGTTTGCTGCTCTCGGGCGGCATGTCGGTCGTGGCATCGCTGGAGCTGTCGGCGCAATTGCTGCCGGCAGGTATGCAACCGTCGCTGATGCAGGCGCTGGGCGACATCAGTGCCGGTAAGGCCCTGTCGACCGCGCTGCCTGCCGCCGATCTGACCACGCCTGTTGCCGAGCGCCTGATCCGCGTTGGCGAGCAGAGCGGCGAGGTGGCGGCCATGGTCACGCGTTCGGCCGAGTTCTGCGATGACGAGCTCGACCGCGCCATCGACACGCTGATGCGGATGGTGGAGCCGGTGCTGATGCTGGTCGTCGGCGCCATCGTCGGCACCATCGTGTTCCTGCTGTACATGCCCATCTTCCAGCTCGCCGGAAGCGTGGGGTAGGGCGATGGCCAACGGACCGGGCGAAGTGCAGGAACGCGGCGCGGAACGGACGTTTGCTTCGGGAGGCGACGGCTCGCTGCAGGTGCGCATGTGGAACGAGGCCGGGCAGGATCCGGATCAGTACCTGGAGCGGGTGGGTCGCCTCACCGGCCTGCGTGGCCTGGACGCGGGCGAGCTGGACGCGCTCACGCCGTGCTTCGACCTGCTGCCGTTCGCCGAAGCGATGCCGCGCAATTGCCTGCTCGCGCGCGACGCCGACGGGCTGGCGCTGCTGGTGCTGGCCGATCCGTTCGATCCACACCAGCGCTCGTGGGCGATGCAGCGCGTGCGCGTGCCGTTCCGCTTTGCCTTCGCCGTGCCGGGCGTGTTGCTGGCCTACCTGGCCACGCACGAGGTCGAGCACCAGGCGATGGGCCAGGTCGACATGGGCCATGCCCAGGCCACCGGCAGCGACGGTGTGAAGATCACCCTGGCCACGCTTGCCGCCGATGTCCATCCGGTGATCCGCCTGGTCAATTCGTCGCTCTACGACGCTCTCAAGGCCAGGGCCTCCGACATCCATGTTGAAAGCACCGCCTCCGGCCTGGTGGTCAAGTACCGCATCGACGGCGTGCTGCTCGCGGCCGGCTCCGCTGCCGGCATCGATGTCGCCGAGCAGGTGCTGTCGCGCCTGAAAGTGATGGCCGATCTCGATATCGGCGAACGCCGCATTCCGCAGGATGGACGATTCCGCGCCATCATCAACCAGCGCGAGATCGACTTCCGCGTCTCGATCATGCCGTCCATCCACGGCGAGGATGCGGTCCTGCGCGTGCTCGACAAACAGCGCGGGCAGAAAGAGGCCGCGCCCCTGCGCCTGGATGCGATCGGGCACGAGGCCGACATCGTCAGCGCGATCCGCACCGTCGCCCATGAGCCGTACGGGCTGATCCTGGTGACGGGGCCGACCGGCTCGGGCAAGTCGACGACGCTGTATGCGACGTTGTCGGAGATCAACACCGGCGAAGAGAAGATCATCACGATCGAGGACCCGGTGGAGTACGAACTGCCCGGGGTCCTTCAGATTCCGATCAACGACAAGAAGGGGCTGACCTTCGCGCGCGGCCTGCGCTCGATCCTTCGCCACGATCCGGACAAGATCCTGGTCGGCGAGATACGCGACGGCGAGACGGCCGCCATCGCCGTGCAGGCGGCGCTCACCGGTCACCTGGTGTTGACGTCGGTGCACGCAAACGGCGTGTTCGCGGTGCTGGATCGCTTCCTGCACATGGGCGTGGACATGCACAGCTTCGTCTCGTCCATGCTGGGCGTGGTGGCGCAACGACTGATGCGCCTGAACTGCCCGCATTGCCTGTGCGAGGCGCCACCGGATGAAGGCGTGCTGCAGGCCTCGGCATTGACGCCGGAGCAGGTCGGCGGGTGGCGGTTCCGCAAAGGCGCCGGTTGCGATGCGTGCCGCAGGACCGGCTACCTGGGTCGGCAACCGATTGCCGAGGTATTGCGTTTCAACGACCTGATCCGCCAATGCTTCATCGAGCGCCGGCCATTGCTGGAGTTGCGACAGGTCGCACACGAGAACGGCTTCACGCCCATCCGCCAGGTTGCCCTGCGCGCGGTGGCGGACGGACGCACCACGCTGGCGGAGGTGAACCGTGTCACGCTGGTGGAATAGGTTTCGGGCACCGCTGGCGGAGTGTGCCGGCCGGCTTGCGGCGATGGTTCCGTCCGTCGACGCCGTGTGGAGCCGCCACGAGCTTCGCGTTGACGATGACTGCGTGCAATTGCGCGGTGCGGGCGGCCAATCGCCGACCAAGGCGACTTTGGCCCGCGTGGGCGACGTGAACTCGGCGCTGGCGGCAGTCGAGGCGCTGCTCGAATCGATGGGACCCCGCAAACGTGGCCTGCACCGCATCGAGGTCGTGGTGTCGGGTGCTTTCGCCTGTTACTTCATCCTGCCCTGGTCGCCTTTGCCACGACCCGCCGACTGGCTCGTGTCGGTGCGGGCCCGGTTCGTCCTTGACGGCCTCGGTGCGCCTGAATCGTGGCGCTTCAGCGTGGAGGACGGCCCCTGGGGGCGTGCACGTCTGGCCACTGCCACGCCGGAAGCATTGTGCGCGGGGATCGCGCGGCTGTGCAAAGCGAAGGCGTTGCGGCTGGTGCGGATCGAGCCGGCATTCACCCATGCGCTTGCCCGCCAGGGTGCACGTGTCGACGACCACGGATCGATCGCCATCGTTGAAGTCGAGGAGAACGCCAGCCGGCGTGCGGTCGCCCATGTCGGCTTCCGCGACAACAGGCAGTGGTCGGGCCACGTCGCGCTGCCGGCCTATGCCCCGCTCGAACACGTGCTTCGGGACGCGGCGTTCCTGTGCGCCGCGGCGCCATTGCAACGCACCTATGTGATGGCGCCGGCGCACATGCAGGCGGTGATGAGCAGCCTGCCTGGCGCGGTCTGGTTGCCGTCCGATGCTGAGGGCGCGCCATGAAGGCGCAGCGACTGGACCTGTACCTCGCCAACCGGCCAGGCCAGGGGCTGCCAATGGCAAGCCTGCTGGTCGCCGTGGTCGTCCTGGTTGCCGCCATGCAATACCTTCAGCTGCTACGCGATCGTGGGCATGTGCTTGACGCCCGGGAAGCGGAGATCGTTCGCGCCGAAGGCGCGCGCAGATCCATCGGCGACGCCCACCGCAGCGCCACGGATCCGCAGGCCCGCGAGCTGATGGTCCGGCAGCGCTACGCGATGGAGCCGGCGCGCGACCTGATGGAGCGCGGCTGGCATCCCGGCATCGCCATCGTGCTGCTGGACCTTGCCACCGGTACGCGCCAGATCGACATGGTGTTCGAGTCGAGGTCGGCCCAGGAAGCGCTGGCCTATGTCGATTGGCTCGAGCGGCAGGCCGCCACCGAGCGCGTGCTGCTGAAGCGGCAGACGGCAAAGGTGGGACCGCCGGAAGCGCCGGTGGAAACCCGCCTGCAGGTGGTCTGGCGTCCGCAGCCATGAAACGGATCGAATGGGAACTGCGACGTGGCGTGTGGCGGCTGGGCAATCTCGGCCGTTGCGCGGTTGCCGTGCTGGTCATCGCGGTGGTGATTGCATGGGTGGAGATCCGGCCGCTGCAGCGTGACCTGGCCGCGCGACAGGTGCAGCTCGACGCGCGCGCCGCCGCGATAGCCGGAGCGCCGCCACCGACGCCGGAGGAAGCGCGCGACAAGGCGAGTGCGGACCAGCACTTTTCCGTGTTCCTGCACAGCTTCCATGCCATCGCAGCCCGCCATGGCCTGGTCATTCCCAGCGCCGTCTACCAGGCCGTGCCGGTCGATGAAACCCGCTTGCGGCGCTATCTGGTGGAGGCATCCTTTACCAGCGACTATCCCCGGTTTCGTGCCTTTACTGCCGACCTGCGGCAACTGGCGGGGGTGCGTATCGAGCACCTGACCTTGTCGCGCCAGGACATCGGACAGACGCAGCTGGCGATCCGCATCCAGTGTTCGTTCCTGGTCGAGGTTGCGTCGTGACGCGCGCGCTCAGCAGGTGGTCAGCCGTGGATCGCGCAGCCCCTTGGCTGGGGCTTGCCGCGCTGCTCCTGTGCACGCTGGGGATCGTCAGCGGGTGGGGGCGGAGCGAGACCGCGCGCTCCGGTGCTTCAACCCCGGCCACGGTGCGGGCGCAATCGTCGAATCGCACGCGGCCAGCGCCGATGAAGCCGCAGGCGCCGGCGCACCGCAGTGCGGCGGCGCGGTTGCCGGTCGAGCCCTTTGTCAATCTGTTTCCCAGCCAGAACTGGGCACCACCGCCGCCGCCGCCGCCGCCGCAGGCTTCGAACGCACCGCCTGCGCCCGCGCAACCGCCACCGTTGCCGTTCTCGATCGGCGCGCTGTGGCTGGACGGCAGCGGCGGGTTCTACGCGGTGCTCAACTCGCAGGGGAGGGAGTTCCCCATGTGCGCGGCCTGCCGTCAGTCGGGCTTTTACCGGGAGGGCGACGTCGTGCTCGGTTCCTATCGGATCGAGAAGCTGACCCGTCATGAGGTGCGATTCCTCTACCTGCCGATGAAGCGCAGGCAGCAGCTGTCGCTGGGAGGCTGACATGCGCGCCATCGGGACGCTCGCCACCGTCACCTCGCTTGCATTGCTGATCAGTTGCGCCAGCGACATGCGCCACTACCAGATGGATTCAATGCTCGACAAGCAGACGCCGGAAGCGACGGCGCAATGGCTTGCCACGCAGTCCGCCGCCCACCCCGATGACCTGGCGTTGCGCAGCAGGTACCTGCAGGTCCGGCGCGAAGTGCTCAACGACTATCTGCGCAAGGCGGTGGCCGCGTACGAAGCCGGCGACCCGGCGCAGGCCAGGGACTGGGCCGGCAAGGCCACCGCGATCGCGCCGGACGATCAGACCCCGCGGGCGATGACGGAGTGGATCGACCGCCAGGGGCAGATCGACTCGAAGTTGAAGTACGCCGAGTCGGTCGCGACGCAACGCCCGCAGGAAGCCCTGGCGATCGTCACCGAAGTGCTGGCGAAACAGCCGGGGAACCTGCGCGCCGGGCGCCTGCGCGATGCCATCGTTTCGGCCGAGGGCGCCGGGTCGGGGCCGACCCTGACGCGCGACCTCAGCCGTCCGATCACGGTGCAGTTCCGCGACCAGCCTCTGATCAGCATCTTCGAGCTGATGTCGAACATCACCGGGCTGAACTTCACCTTCGATCGTGAGGTTGCGTCCACCGCGCCCACTACGATCTATGCCAGCAACACGCCGGTGAAACAGGTGCTGGCGCTGGTGCTGCAGGCCAACCAGCTGGCCAGCAAGGTCGTCAGTGGCAACTCCCTGCTGATCTATCCGCGCCGGCCGGACAAGGAGCTCGAGTACCGCGACCTGATGGTGCGGACGTTCTACCTGCAGAACGCGCAAGCGCCGCAGGTGCTCGCCGCGCTGAAGCAGATGACCAAGACCCGCGACGTCGTCCTGGACGAGCGCACCAACGCCATCATCATGCGCGACTCGCCCGAAGCCATTGGCGTGGCCGAGCGGCTGGTCGCGGCCATGGACGTGTCACCGGCCGAAGTGGTGCTGGAGGCGGAGGTACTGGAAGTGTCGGCGACCGACCTGCTGCAGTTCGGTTTGCTCTACCCGGACCGGATCGAATTCACTGCCAGTCCGGCGACAGGCACCGACAGCGAGGGTCGGCGAACACCGGGGGTGCTGACCCTGGAGGAGCTCAAGAGCATCAACAGCGGCGACATCCTGGTGCGGCTCGGGGCGCCTTCGCTGGCCCTGGACATGCTGCAGCGCCAGGGCAGGACCAACACGCTGGCCAATCCGCGCATCCGCGTGCGCAATCGCGAGAAGGCCAAGGTCCTGATCGGTGACCGGCTGCCGGTGGTGACCACGACACTGTCGGACAATTTCAGCACCGAGAGCATCAACTACCAGGATGTCGGCCTGGCCCTGGAGGCCGAGCCGATCATCAGCAGCAACGACGAGGTGCAGGTCAAGCTGCGCCTGGAGGTCTCGAACGTCACCGACACGATCACCACCAGCACCGGACTGGTTGCCTACCAGATCGGCACGCGCACGGCCGAGACGGTGATGAGCGTGCGCAACAACCAGACCCAGGCGCTGGCCGGTCTCCTGCAACGCAGCGAGCAGGCCGGCGGGACCGGGCTGCCGGGCCTGAGCCGCATCCCCATCCTCGACCGCATCTTCGGCACCCGGGGCAGCGACAAGCGCCGGACCGAGCTGATCCTGCTTCTGACGCCGCACATCGTCCGCAACCAGGGCGTTCCCGCCGACAGCATCACCGACTTCTATTCCGGCACGGAGACCCGTTTGAGCACGCAGCGTGACGGCGAGGGCGGTGCGGCTGCCGCGCCCGCGCCCGCGAGTGGCAATGCCGCGCCGCTGAGCGTGCAGAGCGCTGCCGTGCCAACGCCGCCGCCGTCAGCAGCGCCTGCAACGCCGCCGCCGCCTCCGCTACCCCAACCGCAGAGCCGGCGCAAATGAGCCCGGCGATGGCGCGCGGATTCACCCTGATCGAGCTGCTGGTAACGCTCGCGATCATGGCCACGCTGGCGATGGTGGCGTTGCCACTGACCCAGGTCGCCGCCCAGCGTGCGCGCGAAGAGGAACTGCGGCGTGCGCTGTGGCAGATCCGCGATGCCATCGACGCATACAAGACCGCGACCGACGAGGGCAGGGTCGACAAGTCGGTTGACGACAGTGGTTACCCGCCCACGCTTGAGGTTCTGGTGGAGGGCGCGGTCGACAAGGGCAGCGCCGGCGGCGCGCGGATCTACTTCCTCAGGCGGATTCCGCGCGATCCGACCTGCGATTGCCCCAGCCGCGGCGACGGTCAGACCTGGGGAGTTCGCAGTTACGCCAGTCCTCCCGAATCGCCCAGCGAGGGCCTGGATGTCTACGACGTGTATTCCCGGTCGGAGGGGGTCGCGCTGGATGGCACGGCGTATCGCAAATGGTAGGCGCGTCATGAAACGCCGGGGGTTCACCCTGATCGAACTGCTGGTGGTGCTGGCCATCATGGGCGCGCTGCTGACGCTGGTGGTGCCGCGCTACTTCGAGCAGGCCGACCGCGCCAAGGAAACGGTGTTGCGCGAGAACCTGACCGTGCTGCGGTCATCCATCGACCGCTTCCATGGCGACAGCGGGCGCTACCCGCAGGCGCTGGACGAGCTGGTCCAACGCCGCTACCTGCGCGAAGTCCCGATGGACACCATCACCGGCAGTCGCACCACCTGGACGCTGGTGGCGCCCACGGACGGCGGGGCAGGCATCTACGACGTGCGCAGCGGCGCGCAGGGCAAGGCCAAAGATGGCACCGAATACAGGACCTGGTAGGCGACGCGCGCGTGGGGCGCGCGCGCGCGCGTCGCAAAGCGGCTTCGGCATTCTCGCCGCGTTGCTGTGCGTGGCGTTGATCGCGATCTACCTGATGGAGGTGGGGACGATCTGGAGCCTGGAAGTGCAACGCTCAAAGGAAGAGCAGCTGCTGCGCCACGGCGATGCGATCCGCGAAGCGATCCGCAGCTACGCAACGGCCGACGGCGGCGGCAGCTTTCCGACCCGCCTGCAGGACCTGCTGGTGGACCCGCGCGTGCCGTACCCGCGCCATCACCTGCGAGCGCTCTATCCCGATCCCATGACCGGCGGCGAGTGGTTGTTGATCAAGGGGGCAGAAGGCGAGATCTACGGTGTCAACAGCGCGGCCTCTGGCGTCCCGCTCAAGCAGCACGGTTTTCCGCCGCAGGACGCCAGCTTCGCGATGAAGTCCAGCTACCAGGAATGGAAGTTTTCCCATTACCCCTCCAGCGGACGGATGAGGCGATGAGTGTGCAGACGCAACCAGCAGGAGAGATGTCATGAAACCACGGCGATTCAGACTGCGCGTGCTGCCAGCTGCGTTGTTGCTTTGTGTGGGGGGCGCGCTGGCGCAGCAGGCATGGCGTGAGGGCGCCACTTACACCGAAGGAACCCTGGTGACCCATGAGGGGCGCACCTACGAGGCGATACAGACCCATACGGCTTACCCCGGCGCGGGGTGGACGCCTTCGACCAGTCCGACCTTGTGGCGCGACACCGGCGCGCCGACGTCAGCGACGCCCTCCCCAACACCAGCGCCGGGTCCGGCGCCGGGCCCAACGGGGACTTGTCACGATCCCTGGTCGGCCAGTTCGACCTATGCCGAAGCAGGGGCTCGGGTGACGTACAACGGCCGCAACTACGAGAACAAGTGGTGGACCCGCGGCGACAATCCGCAGGTTTCAGGCGAGTGGGGTGTCTGGCAGGACCTGGGTCCGTGTTCCAGCACTTCGACGGGCGCGCCTGTACCGACTCCGGCTCCGGCTCCGACTCCGGCGCCGGCTCCAGCGCCGGTGCCCGCACCGACGCCATCACCGGTACCAACACCCGCACCAGTGCCCGCGCCAACACCAGCACCGACCCCAACCCCGACTCCGACTCCGACTCCGACTCCGACCCCGACYCCGACCCCGACCCCGACCCCGACCCCGACCCCGACCCCGACCCCGACCCCGACCCCGACCCCGACCCCGACCCCGACTCCGACTCCGACTCCGACTCCAGTACCCGCACCCGCACCCGCACCCGCACCCGCACCAGCACCCGCACCAGCACCAGCACCAGCACCGACCGAAGCGTCCTACAGACCGCACATCATCTACGTCCCCGCACCCGCGGATTACCCGAGCGACGCCGACCTCCAGCAGCACGAAGCGGCGCTGGTCAGCCAGACCCAGGGGCAGATGGAGCACATCCGCGCTGCACTGCGGGTTCTCCCCGATGCCGACGTGGAAGCCGTGAGGCCCGGCCGGGCCGACAACCCGTCAAATGTTCGCCGCGTCGAGGCCATCGTTCCGGAGCAGTCGTTCGACGAACTGTTCCCGGTGCGGCACATCAAGTACTCCTATGAAAACCTGCTGCGCGGCATCGCAAAGTTCCCCGCCTACTGCGGCGACTACAGCGACGGCCGTGACGCCGATGCGATCTGCCGCAAGTTGCTCGCGACCTCGTTCGCTCATTTCGTCCAGGAGACCGGCGCCAACTGGCCAGGCCTGACGCCGGCGCAGGCGCGCTCCACCGATTCGGAGCACGCCAACCCCATGCTGGCTTCAATGCCACAGGAAATGCCGATCGCCACGTGGCGGCAGGGGCTGTGGTTCCTGCGGGAATCGGGCTACCAGGAAGGTTCGTCCGTCGGTGCCTACCAGCAATGCGCGCCCGGCTCGCATGCGACCAACTGGGTCTTCTATCCGTGCGCGAAGAACGAGCGCGGACAATACATCGACTACTACGGTCGCGGCGCCAAGCAACTGTCGTGGAACTACAACTACGGCCCATTCTCGCAGGCGCTCTATGGCGACCCGGCTGTGCTTCTCGATGATCCCGCCCGTGTTGCGGACACCTGGCTCAACTTCGCCTCCGCCGTCTGGTTCGCGGTCACGCCGCAGACCCCGAAGCCGCCCATGACCTGGGTCGTCGACGGGACGTGGAAGCCCAACGCGGTGGACCTGGCCAACCACATGAAGCCCGGCTTCGGCGCGACGGTCTACATCATCAACGGCGCCATCGAATGCGGGGGCGGCGGCCCGGAGCGGCCGCAGGTGGCAAACCGCATTGCCGCCTACCGCGAGATCGCGCACAAGCTGAAGGTCGAAATTCCGGCCGACGAACCATTGGGCTGCGCAGACATGCGCGGCTTCACGGACGGCTCCGCCGCCGCCGTCCGGGCGTACCTCGACAAGGACTGGTCCTGGCGCGACGGCAAGCCGGCGATCGGCTGCAAGGTCGTCGACTACACCATGCCGTTCTCGCTGATCAATCCGGGCGACTACACGTTGTGCACGAACTACTACTTCCGCGGCAAGGTTGAATACAACGGCCAGGTCGTGATCGACAACACCCGGTGAAGCGAACGGTTCCGGGAGACCCGCATATGCTTTCAGCCGACTGGAACTCATGGGTGCGCGAAAACCTGGAACGCGGCTGCACGCCCGATTCGCTTGTGCAGGTGATGCTCGCGCGGCGGATCGACGGCAAGGAGGCGGCCCTGGCGGTGACGCAGGCGCTGGCCGCAGTCGATGGCGCGCCGACCTCGACCGGGCCGTGCTGGCCCGACCGATTCGCTTTGCGCAGCGCGAATCGGGCTATCGTCGGCGACCGTACGCTGCGGGTGATTGCCCGCATCGAACGACCCGCAGCCGTGCTGCTGGAGAATGTCCTGTCGCCACAGGAGTGCCAATACCTGATCGCGCTGTCGAAGCAGCAGATGCGTCCGTCCACGGTGGTCTCACCCGACACCGGCGAGATGGCCATGATCGAAGCCCGCAGCAGCGAGGGCGCCTGGTTCGTTCGCGGCCATGACGCCACGATTGCCGCCATCGAAACGCGGCTGGCCGAGCTGATGCGGGTGCCAGTCGAACACGGCGAGGGGCTGCAGGTGTTGCATTACAGGGCGGGCGGCGAGTACAGGCCGCATTACGACTACTTCCCGCCGGAGCAATCCGGCAGCGCTCCGCACCTGGCGCGCGGGGGGCAACGCACGGCATCGCTGATCATGTACCTCAACAATCCCGATGCCGGTGGTGAAACCGTGTTTCCACTGGCGGGCGCGGCGTTCGTTCCGCGTCGCGGCAATGCGCTGTACTTCGCCTACTGCGATGGACTGGGACGGCTGGATTCCTCCAGCCTGCACGGCGGCGCGCCGGTGGCGGGCGGGGAGAAGTGGATCGCCACCAAGTGGGTGCGCCAGCAGCCTTACAGGTGATCCGGCCGGCGCCTGCCCGCGCGGTGCTGTGACAGGGCGGGGTAGCGGGCCTTTCCCGGCGGCCCCACGTGCCCGCCGCGCCGGTGTCGACCGGCCGTCGGCAGGGCCGGCATTGACGCGGATTCAACAAACAAGTCCCTACGCTGAGTGGATCGACTTCACCGACCACGGAGCAAGCCATGTCGCTGACCCTCACGATCGACCTGTCGGACGAGGACCTGGAGCGGTTCACCGGCCAGATCGAAGCGGCCCGCAAGGACGCCGGAAGCAAGAGCAACGAGGAGATCGTGGCTGCTGCCACGGTGTTGCTGGAGAAGGCGCAGCAGGGCAATCCGCCGCAGTTCGTGAAGGCACGGCTGCCGGCACTTGGCACCCTGATCGCGATGCTGCGTGACGAGGCCTGGGGCCTGTCCGAGGAGGATTCACTGCGGGTCCGTGGCGCCCTGAATTACCTGGCCGCGCCCGTCGACATCATTCCCGACGACATCCCGGTGTTCGGCTTCCTCGACGACGCCATCATGATCGAGCTGTGCGCCCGTGCGCTGTCGCATGAGATCGAGGCCTACGACGACTTCTGCGACTACCGCGAACGCGAGGCCGAGCGCCGCTCCCTGTCGCCGGACACCGTGGGCCGCGCCGACTGGCTGCAGTCCCGCCGCGACGAGTTGCAGGAGCGCATGCATCGTCGCCGTGGCCGCGATACCGGGCGTGGCTTCGGCCAGGGCTACGGTTCCAGCAGCGGCTATGGCAGCCCGGTGAGCCGTTACACCGACAACAGCTGGCGCCCGGGACCGTTCAAGTTCCGCTGATCGGGTCCGCCGGGCAGGTATTGGGGCAAGGTTGGCAGGGTCAAGGCAGGACCCGGGCGGCTCGCGGCTGCTATAATTTGCGGTTCCTTTGACCGCACCGCACGGACATGATCGAACTCAATCCCGTCCGCCAGCGAATCGCCGACCTCACCGGTCGGCTGGATTCGCTCAGGGGGTATCTTTGACTACGACAGCAAAGTCGAACGTCTCGAAGAAGTAAACCGCGAACTCGAAAGCCCCGACATCTGGAACGACTCCGAGCGTGCCCAGGGCCTGGGCCGTGAGCGCTCCTCGCTGGAAAAGGTCGTCGACGGCATCCGCAACCTCACCGATGGCCTCAATGGCGCCGGCGAGCTGCTGGAGCTGGCCGAAATGGAGGACGACGAATCCACCGCGCTGGCCGTGGTCACGGACGTCGAGAGCTACGCCAAGGAAGTCGAGAAACTCGAGTTCCGCCGCATGTTCTCCGGCAAGATGGACGCGGCCAACGCCTTCGTCGACATCCAGGCCGGCGCCGGCGGCACCGAGGCCCAGGACTGGGCCGAAATCCTGCTGCGCATGTACCTGCGCTGGTGCGAGTCGCGTGGCTGGAAGACCGAGCTGATGGAAGTCAGCGGCGGCGACGTCGCCGGCATCAAGTCGGCCACGCTACGCGTGGAGGGCGACTTCGCCTACGGCTGGCTGAAGACCGAAACCGGCGTGCACCGCCTGGTGCGCAAGTCGCCGTTCGATTCGGACAACCGCCGCCACACCAGCTTCACCTCGGTGTTCGTGTCGCCCGAAGTCGATGACAACATCGACATCGAGATCAATCCGGCCGACCTGCGTACCGACGTCTACCGCTCCTCCGGCGCCGGTGGCCAGCACGTCAACAAGACCGAGTCGGCGGTGCGCATCACGCACATCCCGAGCGGAATAGTCGTGGCCTGCCAGACCGGCCGCAGCCAGCACCAGAACCGCGACAACGCGATGAAGATGCTGGCCGCCAAGCTCTACGAGCTGGAAATCCAGAAGCGCAACGCCGAGCGCGATGCGGTCGAGGCGACCAAGTCCGACATCGGCTGGGGCAGCCAGATCCGCAACTACGTGCTCGACCAGAGCCGCATCAAGGATCTTCGCACCGGCATCGAGCGCAGCGACACGCAGAAGGTCCTCGATGGCGATCTCGATGAGTTCGTCGAGGCGAGCCTGAAATCGGGCCTGGAAGTGGGGTCCAAACGCCTCGACGCAGTTTGATCCATCCGTCCCGCGTACCGCGGGATCGCTGGCCGTCATTCCCGCGAAGGCGGGAACCCAGCGACTTTGCTTTCACCCATGAGAACAAAGACACTGGGTTCCCGCCTACGCGGGAATGACGGTTGACCCCTCAGTTCCCAATCAACGCCAAACCATGACCGACCAGACCCCAGCCCCCCAGACGCACACCGACGGCATCGTGCCGGACGAGAACCGGCTCATCGCCGAGCGTCGCGCCAAACTCACGGCGTTGCGCGGGCAGGGGGTGGCGTTCCCGAACGACTTCCGTCGCGCCGACTTCGTGGGCGACCTGCAGGACGCCTACGCCGACGCAGAGCAGTGGACGGCCGAGGCGCTGGAGGGCAAGCACCACCGCGTCGCCGTTGCCGGCCGCGTGCTGCTCAAGCGCGACATGGGCAAGGCCGGCTTCGCCCAGATCCAGGACGAGTCGGGGCGCCTGCAGCTGTGGCTGAAGAAGGACCTGCTCGGCGACGCCTTCGATGTGTTCAAGGACCTGGACCTGGGCGACATCGTGTCGGCCGAAGGCGAACTCACCCGGACCCGCACCGGCGAGCTGTCGCTCAAAGCCGAGAGCCTGCGCCTGCTGACCAAGGCCCTGCGGCCGCTGCCGGACAAGTTCCACGGTATGGCCGACGTCGAGCAGCGCTACCGCCAGCGCTACGTCGACCTGATCGTGACGCCGGAGGCGCGCGACGTCTTCGTCAAGCGCTCCAGGATCATCCGCGCCATGCGCGCCTGGCTCGACGCCCGACGCTTCCTGGAGGTCGAGACGCCGATGATGCATTACATCCCCGGCGGCGCCGCGGCAAAGCCCTTCGTGACCCACCACAACGCGCTCGACCTGGAGCTCTACCTGCGCGTGGCGCCGGAGCTGTACCTCAAGCGCCTGGTTGTCGGCGGCCTGGAGCGCGTCTACGAGATCAACCGCAACTTCCGCAACGAGGGCGTGTCGACCCGGCACAACCCCGAGTTCACGATGCTCGAGCTGTACGAGGCCTATGCCACCTACACCGAGATCATGGACCTGACCGAAGGCGTGATCCGGGATGTCGCCCAGAGCGTGCTGGGCACCACCGCGCTCAACTGGGAAGGCAACGCCATCGACGTCGGCCCGGCCTTCCGCCGCTGGTCGATGACCGACGCCGTCCTTGAGCACAATCCCGAGATCCAGCGCGAGGACCTGCGCGACCTGGCGAAGATGCGTGCGCATTGCGCCCGCCTGGGCATCGCGGCCAAGCCGGGCAACGGCTGGGGCAAGCTGCTGCTGGACATCTTCGAGAAGACCGTCGAACACACCCTGGTGCAGCCGACCTTCATCATCGACCACCCGGTCGAGGTCAGCCCGCTGGCCCGCGCGAGCGACCGCGACCCGGAGCTGACCGACCGCTTCGAGCTGTTCATCAACGGCAAGGAGCTGGCCAATGGCTTCTCCGAACTCAACGACCCCGAGGACCAGGCCGAGCGCTTCCGCGCCCAGGTCGAGGCCAAGGAGGGTGGCGACGACGAGGCCATGCACTTTGACGCCGACTACATCCGGGCACTGGAGGTCGGCCTGCCGCCCACCGGCGGCCTGGGCATCGGCATCGACCGGCTGGTGATGCTGATGACCGGCTCGACCTCGATCCGCGACGTCCTGCTGTTCCCGTACATGCGCCCCGAGACCGGCGGCTGAGCCTGAACCGACAACGCCGGCTTACCGGGTCCGCTCCGCGGACCCTGCGGACAATCGCGCCGCGGGGTATCCTCGGTACCGAGGCCACCACAGGGGGTGGCGGCTCTAATGGATGTCCGGTGTGAACGTCGTCATCGTTGATGATCAAACCTCCGCGCGCACGATGCTGCGCCACATCATTGAGGACATTTCCTCTGAACTGAGGGTCTCGGACTTCGGCGACCCGGAAGCGGCGCTGGGCTGGTGCGAGAGCAACCAGCCCGACCTGCTGCTGCTCGACTACCGCATGCCGGGCCTTGATGGTCTCGAGTTCGCGCGGCGGTTCCGCCGCCTGCCGATGCATCGCGACATCCCGATCATCCTGGTAACCGTGGTCGGCGACGAGCCGGTGCGCCAGGCTGCGCTGGAAGCGGGCGTGATCGACTTCCTGGTCAAGCCGGTCCGTCCGCGCGAACTGCGCGCACGTTGCCGCAACCTGCTGCAATTGCGCCAGCAGTCGGAGAACGTGAAGCAGCGTGCGCTGTCGCTGGAACAGCGCCTGCTGTCGAGCATGCACGAGGTCGAGGAGCGCGAACGCGAGACCCTGTCGCGGCTGGCGCGTGCGATCGAATACCGCGACGCCGGCACCAGCGCCTTCCTTGAGCGCATGTCGCATGTCGCCGGCCTGATCGCCGAGCAGCTGGGCATGTTCGAGGACGAGGTGCGTGTCATCGAAATGGCCGCGCCGTTGCATGACATCGGCAAGATCGCCATCCCCGATGCGGTGCTGATGAAGTCCGGCCCGCTGACCGAAGACGAGACCGCGGTGATGCGCCGCCATCCGCGCATCGGCTACGAACTGCTCAGCGGCAGCCAGAACCGCTTCATCCAGGCCGGTGCGCTGATTGCCCTGCGTCATCACGAACGTTACGACGGCAGCGGTTATCCTGACGGCCTGGTGGGCGAGGAGATTCCGTTGGAAGCCAGGATAGTGGCGGTCGCGGATGTCTTCGATGCGCTGATTTCGCCGCGGCCCTACAAGAAGGCCTGGGACGCGGACGCAGCACTTGGCTACCTCTACGCACAACGTGGCCGGCTGTTCGATCCACGTTGTGTCGACGCCCTGATCCGCAGTCGCGAGCGGCTCGAGGACATCTGCAATCGCTATTCGACGGTTTCCGCGCGCCCCGGCATGGAGTAGCCATGGTTTCGGTCCTGAACAAGCTGAAGACGCGCCTGGCCGCCCGGCCTGACAGCGAACACGCGCAGGACCTGGTCCGGATCGTCATCACGGCGCTGTTCTCGACCTACCTGGGCTGGCGTTTCCTGCACCTGGACGGCGCCGACAACACGTTGCCGCTGACCTGGATGATCCTGCTCGGCGAGCTGCTCGTGGCGCTGGGCCTGCTCGCTGCGATCCTGCTGGAACCTGGCGTTTCGCACGTGCGGCGCTGGATCGGGATGCTCACCGACTATTCGGCGATGGGCGCGATCATGTGCATCCAGGGCGAGCCTGCCGCGCCGCTGTATGCCGTCTACCTGTGGGTGACGATCGGCAACGGCATGCGCTACGGCAGCCGTTACCTGCGCATCGCCACCGCGCTGGCAACCGCGTCGTTCCTGTCGGTGATCCTGATATCGCCGTACTGGCGCGACAACCCGTATCTGGCCTGGGGCCTGCTGCTTGGCCTGGGCGCGGTGCCGTTGTACTTCGATTCTCTGCTCAACGCCCTCACCCGGGCGGTGGACGACGCGCGCAAGGCGAACGAGGCCAAGAGCCGCTTCCTGGCCAACATGAGCCACGAGTTCCGCACGCCGCTCAACGGCCTGGCGGGCATGTCCGAGCTGCTGGCGACCACGCGCCTGGACGCCGAGCAGCGCGAGTGCCTGAGCACCATCCAGGCCTCCACGCGCAGCCTGCTGGCGCTGGTCGAGGACGTGCTCGACATCTCCGCGATCGAGGCCGGCAAGGTCAAGCTCGACCTGGTCGAATTCATCCCGCAGGAGCTGGTCGAAAGCATCGGCCTGATCCTGCAGCCGCAGGCGCGCGCCAAGGAGCTGCGCTACGAGGCGGCGATCGGCGAGGGCGTGCCGGTCAGCCTGCGCGGCGACGTCGTGCACCTGCGCCAGGTGCTGATCAATCTCGCCGGCAATGCCATCAAGTTCACCGACCAGGGTTCGGTGCGCCTGGATGTCAGCGTGGTCGACCAGGGCCCGGCCAAGGTGCGGCTGCGGTTCTCCGTCACCGATACCGGCATCGGCGTGCCACTGGCGATGCGCCAGCGCCTGTTCGAAGCGTTCGAGCAGGCCGATGTCAGCCTGGCGCGCCGCTACGGTGGCACCGGCCTGGGCACCACGATCGCCAAGGGCCTGACCGAGGCGATGGGCGGCAGCATCGGTTTCGAGAGCGTCGAGCAGCGCGGCAGCCGCTTCTGGGTCGAGCTTCCCTTCGACCGCCTGATCGAGGAGGCGAGCACCGCCGCCGGAACCGCTGCGCTGGACCATGGCATTTCGGTGGATGGCGACGGCGCCGGTTCGCCCAACGTCATTGCCTTCTCCGACCCGTTCCTGCGCCATCGCGCGCGCGTGCGCAGCCTGGGCATCCTGGTCGCCGACGACCACGTCGCCAACCGCATGGTGCTGCAGCGGCTGCTGCAGAAGGCCGGGCACAAGGTCACCTGCGTCGACGGCGGCGGCGAGGCGCTCAATGCGCTTTCCGGTTCGGACTACGACGCGGTCATCGCCGACCTGCACATGCCCGACGTCAGCGGCCTGGACCTGCTGCGCCAGCTGCGGGTGATGGAAGCCGGTGGCGGTCGCCGCACGCCGGTACTGATCCTCAGCGCGGACGTCACGCCCGAATCGATTCGTGCCTGCGAACAAGCCGGTGCGCGCGCCTTCCTGGCCAAGCCGGTGTCGACCGTGCGCCTGCTCGACACCCTGGCCGAGATCGCCGCCAATGCCCGCTTCGGCGCGCCGCTGGTGGCACTGCGCAACGAATTGCCCAGCGGCGACGGCACCTTCGACAGCACGGTGCTGGACGAACTCGGCGCGCTCGGCATGGGCGCCGGCTTCGAGCGCGAATTCATCGCCCAGTGCCTGCGCGACGCCGACGGGTGCATGGTCGGCTTGCGCCAGGCCGGCGAGCAGGCCGAATGGGAGCGTGCGCGCGAACATGCGCATGCGCTCAAGGGCGTGGCGAGCAACCTGGGCCTGAACAAGCTGGCTGCGGTCAGTGGCGAGATCATGCGGCTGCCGGACTGGCAGCTCGCGCGCGAGTGGCAGGCCCGCCTCGACGGCCTGGGCGAGCGCATGGCGCAGGGCAGGGCGGCGCTCGACACCCGTGAGCGGCAGCGCGCCGCGCGCGGCGAAGGCGAGCGGTAACTCGCCGGCAAAGGCGAAGGAAAGGATCGGCCCGCCGGGTTTTCCCCTCCCGCGGGCGTTAGGTTCCCCTGAGATGTACCGGGTATTGCCGGTCAGGCGGGCGTGGGCCTGCCTGACTATCCCTGTCTGATTCTCTTGCGTGTCCCCAGTCAATCAGCCTGCTGGTGTTGCCCGGCGGGGCTCAGCCCGCCATGTTTCAGGCAGCGCCGTTCCCGGCCCGGCGCTCCTGCGCCCGCACCAGACGGTCCATCGTCCGCAGCGACTTCTCGCCCAGCTGCAGCGCAGTGTCCACCCAGACCTCGGTGATGCGCATCATTTCGTCGAGGGTCACCGACTGCGTCATCTGCCTGACCTGGTGCATGGCTGCGCGCGCATGCGGGATGCGGCGATTGCTGCGGATGACATCCTCGACCGCCGCCACGCCTTCGCCGCGCGGTACCAGCACGTCGACCAGGCCCATCTTGTGCATTTCCTGGCTGCTGAACATGTTGCCTTCCAGCATCAGCTTCTCGGCCAGGTGCGGGGTGACGCGCTTGCACAGGAACGAGTAGGCGCCCATGCCCGGGAACAGGTCGAACAGCACCTCCGGCAGGCCCATCAGGATGTCTTCCTCGGCCACGATGGTGTGGCAGCTCAGCGCAGCTTCGAAGCCGCCGCCCAGCGCGTCACCCTGGAGCAGGGCGATGCTGTGCGCGCCCGCGCCCAGGCCGTCATGGAAGGCGTGCACGCCGCGCACGCACTGGCGGGCGTAGTTGAGCAGGCCGTCGCGGTCGCCGGCGCGGATCAGGCGGCAGAAGAGGTCCAGGTCGCCGCCGAGGTTGAAGGCGTCGCCATCGGAGGCCAGCACCACGTGCGGCAACGTGTTCGCCGCCGCGCCAGCGCGCAGGCGATCAGTGAGGCCGCGCTGGTACTGGATGATGTCGTCGACCAGGTCCGTCGAGAAACAGGCGCGGCGGCCGGGTACGGCGCCGGCATGCATATGGCACCAGTAGACGCCGCGCTCGGTTTCCTCGACGACTCGCAGGTTGCGACCGGAAGCAGTGCGGTGGAACGGGTAGACAGCTGACATTGCGAATCCTCCGTGGGATGAAACCGTCCGGCCGGTCGCGCTGTTCGGGACGGCAATGCGATACAAGGGGGTGCGTCCGACCGTCCGATTCTATGCCTACCAATGCAAACGCCCGCAAGACCGGTGGCCTTGCGGGCGTCAGGAGTGCCTCTGGACTGGGGCTGGACCCCGGCCTGATCAATGCGCGGCGGGGTGCGAGGCCGGGTGCGGGGCGGGGCTGTCGCGCAGTTCCCTGCGCAGGATCTTGCCGACATTGGTCTTCGGCAGCTCGGTCCGGAACTCGACGTAGCGCGGGTGCTTGTAGCCGGTCAGGTGCTCGCGGGCGTGGCTCTTGACCTGCTCGGCGGTCAGGCTCGGGTCCTTCTTGACGATGACCACCTTGACCGCCTCGCCGGACTTGTCGTCCGGAACGCCGACGGCGGCCACTTCGAGCACGCCCGGCATCATCGCGATCACGTCCTCGACCTCGTTCGGGTACACGTTGAAGCCCGAGACCAGGATCATGTCCTTCTTGCGGTCGACGATGAAGAAGAAGCCGTTCTCGTCCATCCGCGCCATGTCGCCGGTGTGCAGCCAGCCGTCGGCATCGATCACCGCGGCGGTGTCCTCCGGCCGGCGCCAGTAGCCCTTCATCACCTGCGGGCCCTTGATGCACAGCTCGCCGACGTCGCCCATCGGCAGGGTCACGCCGTTCTCGTCCTTGACGCAGGCGTCGGTGGACGGGATCGGCAGGCCGATCGAGCCGTTGTATTCCTTCAGGTCCATCGGGTTGATGCAGGCCGCCGGCGAGGTTTCGGTCAGGCCGTAGGCCTCGACCAGGGTCACCCCGGTCACCTGCTTCCAGCGCTCGGCAACCGAACGCTGCACGGCCATGCCGCCGCCCAGGGTCAGGTGCAGCCGGGAGAAGTCGACCTGGTCGAAGCCCGGCGTGTTGAGCAGGCCGTTGAACAGCGTGTTGACGCCGGTGATGGCCGTGAACGGCACGCTCTTGAGCTCCTTCACGAAGCCCTTCATGTCGCGCGGGTTGGTGATCATGTAGTTCAGGCCGCCGAACTTCATGAAGACCAGTCCGTTCGCCGTCAGCGCGAAGATGTGATACAGCGGCAGCGCGGTGATGATCACTTCCTCGCCGTACTTGACGCCGGTGCCCACCCACATCGCCGCCTGCTGCATGTTGGCGACCAGGTTGCGGTGGGTCAGCATCGCGCCCTTGGCCACGCCGGTGGTGCCGCCGGTGTACTGCAGGAAGGCGATGTCCTGCGGCGAGATCTCGACCTCGGACAGCCCGTGGCGCTGGCCCAGCGCCAGCGCGTCACGGAAGCGGATCGCGCCGGGCAGGTTGTAGTCCGGCACCATCTTCTTGATGTACTTGAGCACGAAGTTCACGACCGTGCCCTTGAGGCCGAGCATGTCGCCCAGGCCGGTGGTGATGACCTGCTTGATCTGGGTGTCGGCAAGCACTTCCTCCACGGTGTGGGCGAAGTTGTCGAGCACCAGGATCACGGTGGCGCCGGAGTCGACGAGCTGGTGCCTGAGCTCGCGCGCGGTGTACATCGGATTGGTGTTGACCACCGTCAGTCCTGCGCGAAGCACACCGAACGTGGCGATCGGGTACTGCAGGCAGTTGGGCATCATGATCGCGACGCGATCGCCTTTCTTGAGCTTCAGCTCGCCCAGCAGGTAGGCGGCGAACTGCGCGCTGAGCTGGTCGATCTCGGCATAGGTGAGGGTCTTGCCGAGATTGGCGAAGGCCGGCCGGTCGCGGTACTTCTCGATCGCGTTCTCCAGCACGGCGACGACGGACGGGAACTCGTCCACATCGATCTCGGCCGCAACCCCCTGCGGATACTGGGCCAGCCAAGGACGTTCAAAACTCATCGCGATCCCCTCTCCAATCGCAGTTGATAGCCTTCGGCGGCGCATGTGTCGAATGCGCCGCCGTACGGTGCTTCCAGCGATTGGAGCATAGGCCCCCAAGGCTGGCAAGGCGCGCCGGAGAACCACAACGGTGCACGCGAGGGCATGGCAGCATGGAGCGAGGGAACGGCGAGGGGCAGGGGATGCGGACGACGAATGCGGTTGTGCGCTGCAGCGTGACAGCGATGCTGATGATGGTGTGCGTGCTCGCTGGTTGCAGTCGCACGCCGCCGGAACAGCGACTGCGCGAGACCGTGGTGAGCTTGCAGCAGGGTATCGAGCAACGCGATACCGCTGTATTGGACGACATCCTTGCCGACGATTTCGTCGGGCCCGGTTCGCTCGATCGCGCGGGCGCAGGCAGGATCGCGCGGCTGATGTTCCTGCGTCATCGCCAGATCGGCATCAACCTGGGCCCGGTTTCGGTGAAGCTTCAGCCGGGCCATGCAACGGCGCGATTCACTGCGGCGCTGACGGGCGGATCAGGCGAAGTGTTGCCGGATGCGGCGCAGCTCTACGAGGTAGAGACCGGCTGGCGCGAGGAAGATGGTCAGTGGCGGCTGACGAGTGCGGTATGGACGCCGAAGCTGTAGTTGCTTTGGAATCCGTCATCCCCGCGGAGGCGGGGACCCGGCGACTTCGTTCTTTCAAGCAGAGGCGAAAGTCGCTGGGTTCCCGCCTTCGCGGGAATGACGGGTTGTCTTTTCGGGTCGAGACTACGCCGCCTTCTTCGCCGCCAGCTGCCGCAGCACGTAATGCAGGATGCCGCCGTGGCGGAAGTACTCGACTTCCTTCGGCGTCAGCAGCAGCACGCGGACTTCGAAGCGCTTCTCGCTGCCGTCGCTGCGGCGCGCGGTCACCGTGGCAGTCCGTGCTCGGCCGTCGTCGATGCCGGTCACGCTGATTTCTTCGGAGCCGTCCAGGCCGTGCGTCTGGGCGTTCTCGCCGTCCTTGAACTGCAGCGGCAGCACGCCCATGCCGACCAGGTTGGAGCGATGGATGCGCTCGAAGCTCTCGGCGATCACCGCCTTCACTCCGAGCAGGTTGGTGCCCTTGGCCGCCCAGTCGCGCGAGGAGCCGGTGCCATATTCCTTGCCCGCCATCACCACCAGCGGCACGCCTTCGGCCTTGTACTTCATCGCCGCGTCGTAGATCGACATCTTCTCCGGCGCCGCGCCGCCCTTGGCGTAGTACAGCGTGTTGCCGCCTTCTTCGCCGCCGAGCATCAGGTTCTTGATGCGGATGTTGGCAAACGTGCCGCGGACCATGACATCGTCATTGCCGCGACGGCTGCCGTAGCTGTTGAAGTCCACCGGCTGGACGCCGCGCGAAATCAGGAAGCGGCCCGCCGGCGAATCCTTCTTGATGTTGCCGGCCGGCGAGATGTGGTCGGTGGTGATCGAGTCGCCGAACAGACCCATGATGCGGGCGCCGTTGACATCGTTGATCGTGCCCACCGCCATGGTCATGCCGTCGAAGTAGGGCGGGTTCTTGATGTAGGTCGATGCGCCATCCCAGGCGAACGATTCGCCTTCGGGTGAAGCGATCTGGTTCCAGCGCGAGTCGCCCTTGAACACGTCGGCATAGTTCTGCGCGAACAGCTCCGGGCCCACGGTGGCGGCGATGACGTCGCCGATTTCCTTGTTGCTCGGCCAGACGTCGCGCAGGTGCACGGCGCGGCCATCGGGGGTGTAGCCAAGCGGCTCGCGGGTCAGGTCGATGTCGACCGTGCCGGCAATGGCATAGGCCACCACCAGCGGCGGCGAGGCGAGGTAGTTCATCTTCACTTCGGGGTGCACGCGGCCCTCGAAGTTGCGGTTGCCCGACAGCACCGAGGCGACGGCGAGGTCGTTTTCGGCAATGCCGCGCGAGACTTCATCCGGCAGCGGGCCGGAGTTGCCGATGCAGGTGGTGCAGCCGTAGCCGACGACGAAGAAGCCGAGCTTCTCCAGGTCGTCGAGCACGCCGGCCTTGCGCAGGTAGTCGGTCACCACGAGCGAGCCCGGTCCGAGCGAGGTCTTTACCCACGGCTTGGCCTTGAGGCCGAGCTTGACGGCGTTTCGCGCCAGCAGGCCGGCGCCGAGCATCACCGCCGGGTTGGAGGTGTTGGTGCACGAGGTGATGGCGGCGATCACCACCGAGCCGTCGCACAGGTCTGCGTCCTGGTCCTGGACGTGGATCTTCGAGCGTGGCCGCGCCGCCAGGTGTTCGGCCTGTGGCTGGTGACCGCCTTCGGCGTCCATGCGGCGCGTGGCGCCGTTGACGCGGTGCGAGGTGAGGTCGCCCAGGTTCTCGGTGAAGTTGGCCTTGACGTCGCTCAGCAGCACCCGGTCCTGCGGACGCTTGGGGCCGGCCAGCGACGGCTTGACGTCGGCGAGGTTGAGTTCGAGCGTGGCCGAGTAGTTGGCTTCGACCTGGCCCGGCTCGTGCCACAGGCCCTGCGCCTTGGCGTAGGCCTCGACCAGCGTCACCTGCTCATCGCTGCGGCCGGACAGGCGCAGGTAGGTCAGCGATTCGGCATCGATCGGGAAGATGCCGCAGGTCGCGCCGTACTCCGGTGCCATGTTGGCGATCGTGGCGCGGTCTGCCAGCGGCAGGTGCGGCAGGCCCTCGCCAAAGAACTCGACGAACTTGCCGACCACGCCGAGCTTGCGCAGCATCTGGGTGACGGTGAGCACCAGGTCGGTGGCGGTGGTGCCCTCGGGCAGTTTTCCGGTCAGCTTGAAGCCGACCACCTGCGGAATCAGCATCGACGACGGCTGGCCCAGCATCGCTGCCTCGGCCTCGATGCCGCCCACACCCCAACCCAGGACGCCGATGCCATTGATCATCGTGGTGTGGCTGTCGGTGCCGAAGACGGTGTCGGGGAAGGCGAGCAGTTCGCCGTCCACTTCGCGCTCGACCACGACCCGCGCCAGGTTCTCCAGGTTCACCTGGTGGACGATGCCTGTGTTGGGCGGCACCACCTTGAAGTTGTGGAAGGCCTTCTGGCCCCAGCGCAGGAAGCTGTAGCGCTCCATGTTGCGCTCGAACTCGATCTTGCCGTTGAGGTCCAGCGCGTCGGCGCGGCCGAACACGTCCACCTGCACCGAATGGTCGATGACCAGTTCCGACGGGATCAGCGGATTGATCTGGCCGGCGTTGCCGCCGAGCTTGCTGACCGCATCGCGCATCGCCGCCAGGTCGACCACGCAGGGCACGCCGGTGAAGTCCTGCAGGACCACGCGCGCAGGCATGAAGGCGATCTCGGTGTCGGGTTCCTTGCCGGCATCCCAGCGCGCCACGGCCTCGATGTGGTCCGTGCCGACCGTGATGCCGCCGTCTTCGTGGCGCAGCAGGTTCTCCAGCAGGATCTTCATCGAGTAGGGCAGCTTGCGGATGTCGAACCGCTCGCCCAGCGCCGGCAGGCTGTTGTAGGTGAGGGTGCGGCCGTTGACGACAAGCTGGCGACGGGTGGAGAAGGAGTCGAGCATGAGTGGGGCTCCTGATCGTGTGGCTTGGCCCCATGGGGGTAGGGGCACTATGGCTTGCACGGCGCCGACGCTGCCGGCGCGGTCCGTCGATTATCACCCTATCGGATTCAGGTAGCGTGCAGACCATGGTCGCAACATGGCCACGGAGTGTTCCAACGGCGCTCCAAACCCTTGTGGCACATGGCCCCGAGCCCTTTTGCGCATTGCCCGGAAAGCGCATTCAAGGCAAAATACGCAGTCGAGGGGCAGTCCCTTGCCAGGGCGCTCCGACCCCCAGCTGACCAGCCTGCAGGCCCGCCTTCCGGCGCGCCAGACAGCGCTCGCAGTTGTCTATTCGCTTCAACCGACGGGACTCTCAATGCTCTCCAGCTACCGCCAACATGTTGCCGAGCGCGCCGCGCTGGGCATTCCGCCGCTGCCGCTGACCGCGCACCAGACCGCTGACGTCATCGAGCTGTTGAAGAACCCGCCGGCGGGCGAGGGAGCGTTCCTTCTCGACCTGATCACCAACCGCGTTCCGGCCGGCGTCGACGATGCCGCCAAGGTCAAGGCGTCGTACCTGGCCGCAATCGCGTTCGGCACCGAGGTCAATTCGCTGATCAGCCGCGAGCGCGCGACCGAACTGCTCGGCACCATGCTCGGCGGCTACAACATCCATCCGCTGGTTGATCTTCTTGACGATGCGCAGGTCGGCGGCATCGCTGCCGAGGCGCTCAAGAAGACGCTGCTGATGTTCGACGCCTTCCATGACGTGCAGGAAAAGGCGGAGAGCGGCAATGCAAACGCCAAGGCCGTGCTGCAGAGCTGGGCCGACGCCGAATGGTTCACCAGCCGTCCGGAAGTTCCGGCCAGCCTGACCATCACCGTCTTCAAGGTCACCGGCGAAACCAACACCGACGACCTGTCGCCGGCGCCCGACGCCACCACCCGCCCGGACATCCCGCTGCACGCGCTGGCGATGCTGAAGAACAAGCGCGACGGCATCGAGCCGGAAGAAGACGGCAAGCGCGGCCCGGTCAACTTCATCGAGTCGCTGAAGGACAAGGGCCACCTGGTCGCCTATGTCGGCGACGTCGTCGGCACCGGCTCTTCGCGCAAGTCCGCCACCAACTCGGTGCTGTGGTTCACCGGCGAGGACATCCCCTTCATCCCGAACAAGCGCTTCGGCGGTGTCTGCCTGGGCAGCAAGATCGCCCCGATCTTCTACAACACCATGGAAGACGCCGGCGCGCTGCCGATCGAACTCGACGTGTCGCAGATGAACATGGGCGACGTGGTCGAGCTGCGTCCGTACGAAGGCAAGGCGCTCAAGGACGGGCAGGTCATCGCCGAGTTCGCGGTCAAGTCCGACGTGCTGTTCGACGAAGTCCGCGCCGGCGGCCGCATTCCGCTGATCGTCGGTCGCGGCCTCACCGCCAAGGCGCGCGACGCGCTCGGTCTGGCGCCGTCGAGCCTGTTCCGCCTGCCGTCCAACCCGGTCGACAGCGGCAAGGGCTACTCGCTGGCGCAGAAGATGGTCGGCCGCGCCTGCGGCCTGGCCGAAGTCGATGGCGTGCAGCCGGGCATCCGCCCGGGCACCTACTGCGAGCCGAAGATGACCTCGGTGGGTTCGCAGGACACCACCGGCCCGATGACGCGCGACGAGCTCAAGGACCTGGCCTGCCTGGGCTTCTCGGCCGACCTGGTGATGCAGTCGTTCTGCCACACCGCCGCTTACCCGAAGCCGGTCGACGTCAAGACCCACCACGACCTGCCGGCCTTCATCAGCAACCGCGGCGGCATCGCCCTGCGCCCGGGCGACGGCGTGATCCACTCCTGGCTCAACCGCATGCTGCTGCCCGACACGGTTGGCACCGGCGGCGACAGCCACACCCGTTTCCCGGTCGGCATCTCGTTCCCGGCCGGTTCCGGCCTGGTCGCCTTTGCCGCGGCCACCGGCGTGATGCCGCTGGACATGCCCGAGTCGGTGCTGGTGCGCTTCAAGGGCACCATGCAGCCGGGCGTGACCCTGCGTGACCTGGTCAACGCGATTCCGCTGGCCGCGATCAGGCAGGGCACGCTGACCGTCGCCAAGCAGGGCAAGAAGAACATCTTCTCCGGCCGCATCCTCGAGATCGAAGGCCTGCCGCAGCTCAAGGTCGAGCAGGCGTTCGAACTGTCCGACGCCTCGGCCGAGCGTTCGGCGGCCGGCTGCACGGTCAAGCTCGACAAGGAACCGATCATCGAATACCTCACCAGCAACATCACGCTGCTGAAGTGGATGATCGCCGAGGGCTATGCCGACCCGCGTTCGCTGGCGCGCCGCATCAAGGCGATGGAAGCCTGGCTGGCCAACCCGCAGCTGCTGGAAGGCGATGCCGACGCCGAATATGCCGCCGTCATCGAGATCGACCTCGACCAGATCGTCGAGCCGATCGTGGCCTGCCCGAACGACCCGGACGACGTGAAGACGCTGTCCGACGTCGCCGGTGCGGTCATCGACGAAGTCTTCATCGGTTCGTGCATGACCAACATCGGCCACTTCCGCGCCGCCGCCAAGCTGCTGGAAGGCAAGCGCGACATCCCGACCCGCCTGTGGGTCGCGCCGCCGACCAAGATGGACGCTTCGGAGCTGACCAAGGAAGGCCACTACGGCACCTTCGGCACCGCCGGTGCGCGCATGGAAATGCCGGGCTGCTCGCTGTGCATGGGCAACCAGGCGCAGGCGCGCGAGGGCGCGACGGTGTTCTCCACCAGCACCCGCAACTTCCCCAACCGCCTGGGCCGCAACACCAACGTGTACCTGGGTTCGGCGGAACTGGCGGCGATCTGCTCGCGCCTGGGCCGCATCCCGACCCGCGAGGAGTACATGGCGGACATCGGCGTGATCAACGCCAACGGCGCCGAGATCTACCGCTACATGAACTTCGACCAGATCGAGGACTACCGCCAGGTGGCCGAGACGGTCGCGGCCTGACCGGCCTGCCATGCGCTGAACGAAAACCCCGGCAAACGCCGGGGTTTTTGTTTTGGCGCGGGAATGACGGAACACGGGTGGAGGGGTGACAAAGACTGTGCCGTCCATCGCTATCTGCGAACCTGGCCGACGCCATGCGTCCAGTGCGTGACAACAGTCAAGGACTTGCGTTGCACGCTGTCGTTTCATCGCGCGCAGTCAGGGGGACAACATGAAGACGCACAAGGGGACGGACCGCGTCGAACAGACGCTTCGCTGGATGCTTGCGCTGGCGTTGATCGCGGCGGTTTGCTGGGCCTGGGGGCAGAGCGGCGGGGCGCTGTTGCCGCTGGCCTGATCCGGGCACGCCTGGTGAGGCACGCCTGATCAGGGCATGCCTGACCGGAGCACGCCAGGCAGGAGCCGCTTGCAGCGACGAGCGTTCGCGCCCGCCGCCGGCGTGCCTACGCGCTCAACCCAGATGGTCCTTGACCGCGGTCAGGAGCTCGCGCCTGCGCAGCAGGAAGTCCCACAGGCTGCCACCGCACTGCCGCCACAGCACCGCCGAGCGCACGGCTGCGAGCAGGATCGCGCGCACTTCGGCCACGACCGTGGCCTGCCCGAGGTAGTGCGGATTGCCCTGCACCAGCACGCGCGGGCGCAGGTGGCTCAGGGTCTCGGCATAGAGGCCGCCCAGCGCGTTGAGCACGTCCGGGTTGCTGCTTCCCAGGCGCTCGGCGTTGCCGGCCTGGGCGCGGATGCCGGCCTGCACGCGCTCGGCCATGTCGTGGTCGCGGACGAAACGCCGCTCCAGTTGCAGCACCGCCAGCACCAGCCGCGGCAATTGTTCATCGCGCTGCTGGTTGCTGAAATAGTCGCGCAGCAGCGTCAGGCCCGGGCGCAGGGCCTCGATGTCGCCATAGATCGCGGCAGGCGAGGGCGCATCGATCCGGAACACCGAATCCATCGCCGTGCCGAGGATGGCGGCGTTGGCCTGCCCGGTGTCGGCGACGCGACGGACCTGGGCCAGCGCCTGCACCAGGCCGGCCAGCGCCAGGACACGGGTGGACATGGATTTGCTTTGATTCATGCAGCTTGGGCCTTCAATCGTTGTTCCAGCGGCGCGTCGGTGGCGGAGATGACAGCGCCGCCGAGGCAGACCTCGCTGTCGTAGAGCACCAGCGACTGCCCCGGGGTTACCGCACGTTGGGGGCGGGCAAAGCGGACTTCCAGGGTGCCGTCGTCGCGCACCGCCACCTCGCAGGCCTCGTCGGCCTGGCGGTAGCGGGTCTGCGCGGTGCAGGCGAAGCGTGCCGAAGGTGGCGCGCCGGCGATCCAGTGCGCGGCTTCGGACCACAGGGTGTGCGACTGCAGCCAGGGGCTGTCGGCGCCCTGGTCGACATAGAGGACGTTGCCGGCGACATCCTTGCCGACCACGTACCAGGGCGCCGCCTCGAAACCGCGGACGCCACCGATGTTGAGCCCTTCGCGCTGGCCAAGGGTGAAATAGAACACGCCCGGATGACGGCCGATGACCTGGCCGTCGGGCGTTCGCATCTCGCCTTCCCGCGCCGGCAGGTAGCGGCCGAGGAACTGGCGGAAATCGCGTTCGCCGATGAAACAGATGCCGGTGGAATCCTTCTTCGCCGCGGTCGGCAGGCCGGCGTCGAGGGCCATCTGCCGCACGTCGCGCTTGAGCAGGTCGCCCAGCGGGAACCGCGTCGCCGCCAGTTGGGCCTGGCCTAGCTGGTGCAGGAAGTAACTCTGGTCCTTGCTGCGGTCGACCGCACGCAACAGCCGATGACTGCCACCGGACGCCTCGACGCGAGCGTAGTGGCCGGTGGCGATGAACTCCGCCCCCAGCTCGCGGGCGGCGTCGAGGAAGTGCTTGAACTTGATCTCGCGGTTGCACAGCACGTCCGGGTTGGGCGTGCGCCCGGCCGCGTATTCGGCCAGGAAGTGCTCGAACACGCCGTCCCAGTATTCGCCGGAGAAATCGCGGAAATGGATCTGGATGCCGAGCCGGCCGCTGACTGCCACCGCGTCGCGGCGGTCGTCCTCGGCGCGGCAGTCGCCGCTGCCGTCATCGGCCCAGTTCTGCATGAACAAACCGGCGATCGGTTCGCCGCCATCACGCAGGCGCAGCGCCGCCACCGACGAGTCCACGCCACCGGACATGCCGACGATGGTTCGCGCCTTCGCGGCGCTCATGACGGCGTGCTCACGACAGCGTGCTCATGACAGCGTGCTCATGACAGCGTGCTCATGACAGCGTGTCGCTCATGCCAGGTGCTGGACCAGTTCCAGCGGGTGGCGGTGGCCGGCCAGGAAATCGGCCGCGGCACGCCATACCAGCGGGCTGCGATGGCGGTCCCGGGCGGCGTGCAATTGGCTGGGCGTCATCCAGACCGCGCGCAAGATGCCGTCATCCAGCGGCCGGGCCGGATCGTGCCTGACCGGTTCGGCGGCGAAGGCGAAGCGCAGGTAATGGCGACCGCCACTGCCGTCGCCGTTGTCCGGGGCCTTCCACTGGTAAGCCCCGACGAAGGCGGTGAGCCGCACGTGCCAGCCGGTCTCTTCCAGCGTTTCCCGCAGCGCCGCCTCCAGCAGGCTCTCGTCGGGCTCCAGGTGGCCTGCGGGCTGGTTCAGCACCAGGCGCCCGCCAACCGATTCCTCGACCACCAGCAGGCGGCCGCCATCGACCACGATCGTGGCCACGGTCACGTCAGGCTGCCAGAACCGGCCTTCGCGGTAACTCATCTCAGAATTCGTCCTTGCCCTGGGTCAGCATGGCTTCCATTGCACGTAGACCAGCTGGCCGCGCTTGTCGTCCATGTCGAAGGTCATCTTGTAGTCGCCGTCCTCGTCCACTTCGTAACGGTACTTCAGGCTGTCCAGGTGCCGGGCCACGAGCGGGTCGGCAACAGGATGCTGCGTTTCAGCGGTGGCCACAGTCGTGTCGCCGGCAATAGCCGGCATCGATGACAACGCAAACAGCATCACGGCAAGCACACGCATCAAGTATCGCTCCTCGAAGGGTTGGGAAGCGGGGGATGGACGGCATTGTGCCGGCGCCCGGGCATGGGCGTCCACGACCGGCAACGGCCCGGGCCCTATAATTCAGCCATGGCCAAACAGACCGAACACGAACAACACCACGGTGTGCTGGTGGAAACCGGCAAGCCGGAGGTCGCCCGCCCGCCCCTGTATTCCGTCCTGCTGCTGAACGATGACTACACTCCGATGGATTTCGTGGTCGAGGTGCTCATGCGGTTTTTCGCCATGAACGCCGAAAAAGCCACCCAGATCATGCTGCACGTGCATACCCGCGGCCGCGGCGTGTGCGGGGTTTTCACCCGCGAGGTAGCAGAATCCAAGGTGGCGCAGGTGAACGAATTTTCAAGGCTCAACCAACACCCCTTGCTGTGCACGATGGAAAAGGCCTAAAAGTTCTGCTTAGCACGTCCTGACCAGTAAGAGGTGGTGCCGGCCGCGCCTGCGGCCGGTCCGGAACTCGCAGCGGAGGTCAAGCCTGGGAAGGATAGGGACTTGCGGCAGGCAATGCGGTCATGGAAAACAGGCGGCATGGAATTCGCCAGTCCCACCCCCATCTAGGACGGCAGTAGTTTCCGGAGGCTCTCGCCCCATGTTCAGCAAGGATCTCGAATACAGCATCGGCCAGTGCTACAAGCGCGCCCGCGAGGCGCGCCACGAGTACATGACGGTCGAACACCTGTTGCTGGCGCTGCTCGACAACCCCTCCGCCGAGGCCGTACTGAAGGCCTGCGGTGTCGACTTCCCGCGCCTTCGCAACGACCTGGAACAGGCCATCGCCACCTCGGTGTCGGTGCTGCCCGAGGACGTCGACCGTGACACCCAGCCGACGCTGGGGTTCCAGCGCGTGCTGCAGCGCGCGGTCTACCACGTCCAGTCCTCCGGCAAGAAGGAGGTCACCGGCGCCAACGTCCTGGTGGCCATCTTCGGCGAGAAGGATTCGCACGCGGTCTATTTCCTCAACCAGCAGGACGTCGCCCGCCTGGACGTCGTCAACTACATTTCCCACGGCATCGCCAAGCAGGGTGGCGAGGAGTCCTCGCGCTCGCAGGATGAGGGCGAATCGCCGTCGGGCGAAGGCGAGGGCGAGAGCAAGGGCGACGCGCTGGCCGAATTCGCGGTCAACCTCAACCAGCTCGCCCGCGACGGCAAGATCGACCCCCTGGTCGGCCGCGCCGACGAGGTCGAGCGCACCATCCAGGTGCTGTGCCGCCGCCGCAAGAACAACCCGCTGTACGTGGGCGAGGCCGGCGTTGGCAAGACCGCCATTGCCGAAGGCCTGGCCAAGCGCATCGTCGACGGCGACGTCCCGGACGTGCTGGCCGACGCCACCATCTACGCGCTCGACCTGGGCGCGCTGGTGGCCGGCACCAAGTACCGCGGCGACTTCGAGAAGCGCCTCAAGGCCGTGCTGACGCAGCTCAAGAAGCTGCCCGAAGCGGTGCTCTTCATCGATGAGATCCACACCATCATCGGCGCCGGCAGTGCCAGCGGCGGGACCATGGATGCCAGCAACCTGATCAAGCCGGCGCTGGCGTCGGGCGACCTGCGCTGCATCGGTTCGACCACGTTCCAGGAGTACCGCGGCATCTTCGAGAAGGACCGTGCGCTGGCGCGGCGCTTCCAGAAAATCGACATCGTCGAGCCGACCGTTGGCGAGGCCTACGAGATCCTGCAGGGCCTCAAGCCCAAGTACGAGGCGCACCACGGCGTGACCTACGCCGACGATGCGCTGCAGGCGGCGGTGGACCTGTCGGTCAAGCACATCGGCGACCGCCTGCTGCCGGACAAGGCCATCGATGTGATCGACGAAGCCGGTGCGCGCCAGCGGCTGCTGGCGATCGACATCCGCAAGAGCCTGATCGATGTCGAGGAAATCGAGACCATCGTCGCCAAGATGGCGCGGATCCCCACCAAGCAGGTAAGCGCTTCCGACAAGGACGTGCTGCGCAACCTCGAGCGCAACCTGAAGATGGTGATCTTCGGCCAGGATCCGGCGATCGATACGCTGACCTCCGCGATCAAGCTGGCACGCTCGGGCCTGGCCAATCCGGACAAGCCGATCGGCAACTTCCTGTTCGCCGGTCCCACCGGTGTCGGCAAGACCGAGGTGACCAAGCAGCTCGCGCTGCAGCTGGGCATCGAGCTGGTCCGTTTCGACATGTCCGAGTACATGGAGCCGCATTCGGTGAGCCGCCTGATTGGCGCGCCTCCGGGTTATGTCGGTTTCGACCAGGGCGGTCTTTTGACCGAGAAGATTGTCAAGACGCCACACTGCGTGCTGTTGCTGGACGAGGTCGAGAAGGCGCATCCGGACATCTTCAACATCCTGTTGCAGGTGATGGACCGCGGCGTGTTGACCGACACCAACGGTCGCGAGGCAAACTTCAAGAACGTGATCCTGGTGATGACCACCAATGCCGGTGCGGCGCAGGCGTCGCGGCGGACCATTGGTTTCACCCAGCAGGATCATTCGACCGATGCGATGGAGGTGATCCGCCGCAGCTTCACGCCGGAATTCCGCAATCGTCTCGACGCGGTCGTGCAGTTCCAGGCGCTGGGCTTCGAGCACATCCTGCGGGTGGTCGACAAGTTCCTGATCGAGCTGGAAGCTCAGTTGCACGACAAGGAGGTGACGCTGTCGGCGACGCCGACCGCGCGCGACTGGCTGGCCCAGCATGGCTTCGATCCGCTGATGGGTGCGCGTCCGATGGCGCGTGTGATCCAGGACAAGATCAAGCGCCCGCTCGCCGACGAACTGCTGTTCGGCAAGCTGGTCAATGGCGGTCGCGTCATGATCGACGTCAAGGACGACGAGCTGGTGGTCGAGGCGCAGGCGGAGCCGGAGAAGCTGTTGCCGGCTACGGTGTAGGCGGTCTGGATATCGTTGAGGCGCCTGTCTTCGCATGGGCGCCGTCCGCCGGGCCCCGGATTGATCCGCCCCTTAATGGCGTTGCGTTGGCACAACAAAAAAGGCGGCCAACGGCCGCCTTTTTTAATTCAATGGCTTACCGCTGTTACTTCATGCGGTAAGTGATACGGCCCTTGGTCAGGTCGTACGGGGTCATTTCGACCTTCACCTTGTCGCCGGTCAGGATGCGGATGTAGTTCTTGCGCATGCGGCCGGAGATGTGGGCAATGATCTCGTGCCCGTTTTCGAGGCGCACCCGGAACATGGTGTTCGGAAGGGTTTCCGCCACCGTGCCCTCGAATTCGATCACGTCGTCTTTTGCCATGTGGTTCCTGAAATGCGTGGAGCGCCCGTGCCTCAGGATGAGGGACGGAACGAAGCCCCGTATTTTGCCATGCGCACGCCGCCGTTGCAAAAAAACGGTTAATCGGGCAGCGGACCGGCCAGCAGGCGCGCCGGCCAGGCGCCGACGCGGGCGCTCCAGGGGCCGGGGAGGCCTTCCAGTGCCGCCATCTCGGCGACTCGCGCGACGAAGGCGGGCCGCGGCCACGAGGTTGCGCCAAGGCTGAGCAGGTGCGGGTTCTCGACCTGGGCGTCGATCAATGGCCAGCCCCACCCGTGCAGGTGGTGGGCGAGGGCGGCCAGGGCCACCTTGGAGCCGCCGGACTCGCCACTGAACATGCTCTCGCCATAGAACATCCGGCCCACTGCCACGCCGTAGATGCCGCCGACCAGGCGGTCGCCGGCGAAGACCTCGAACGAGTGGGCATGGCCGAGGGCGTGCAGGCGGCGATAGGCGACCTGCATGTCGCGGGTGATCCAGGTGCCGCGCTGACCGGGACGGCGGATGCGGGCGCAGACCTCGACCACTTCGTCAAAGGCGGTGTCGGCACGCACCGTCCAGTCGCACTGGCGCAGGCTGCGGCGGAACTTCGAGGGCAGTCGCACGCCGTCGGTGGCGAACACGGTGCGTGGATCCGGGCTCCACCACAGGATCGGCTGGCCCTGCGAATACCAGGGAAAGATGCCGTGCCGGTAGGCGTTGAAAAGGCGTGCCGGCGACAGGTCGCCGCCGACGGCGAGCAGGCCATCGGGTTGCCGCAATGCCTGTTCGACGGGCGGGAACGGCGCCTCGGGGTCGTCGGGCAGCAAGGCGGGCAGGGCGGTCATGCAGTGATGATGGCACGACGCCACGCGGCGCCCAGAGCGGACGGCTTCGGCCGCTTATGCGTCCTTGAACGGCGTGTGCGCGGTCAGCGTGGCCGCGTAGCGGCGAACCGCGCTCGACTCCTGCGCGCACCAGTCGCGCAAGGCGGAACGGAATTGTTCGTCGGCGATCCAGTGGCGGCTGCGGACGATCGTGGGCAGGAAGCCGCGCGCGAGTTTGTGCTCGCCCTGCGCGCCAGGTTCGAACCGGGTCAGGTCGTTGCGCAGGCAGTAGTCGATGCCCTGGTAGTAGCAGGTTTCGAAGTGCAGGCCCGGCGCCATTTCGCTGGCGCCCCAATAGCGTCCATACAGCGTGTCGCCTCCGCGCAGGCAGAGCGCGCCGGCGATCGGGTGGCCATCTCGGCAGGCCAGGAAGATCACCAGCGAGGAGGGCATCGTGTCGGCCAGATGACGCAGGAAGGCGAGCGTCAGCGCGGGCCGGTTGCCGTAGTCGGCGAAGGTCTGCAGGTAGAAGCCATGCATCGCCGCGAGGTCATCGTCGCTGGCGTCGCGGCCTTCGATGGTGCGCAACGTCACGCCGGCACGGGCGACCTTGCCGCGTTCCTGGCGGATGTTCTTGCGGTGCTTGTGATCGAACGCGGCCAGGTAGTCGTCGAACGTCTGCCAGGCGCGGTCGTTGCGCCAGTGGTACTGCACGTCTACCCGCGACAGCCAGTCGCGGTCGAACACGGCATCCTCATCGTCGCGATGGAAGTTGACGTGCACCGACGACAGCCCGTTGCCCGCGCACAGTGCCGCCAACGTCGCGGTCAGTGCGGACTGGCGGTCTGCATCGCGGGCGAGAAGTCGCGGGCCGGTTACCGGCGAGTACGGGACCGCGCACAGCCACTTCGGGAAGTAGTCGAGTCCGTGCTGCGCATATGCATGCGCCCATGCATGGTCGAAGACGAACTCGCCGTGCGAATTGTCCTTCAGGTAGGCAGGTGCGGCCGCGACGAGGTCATCGCCGTCCCACAGCGTCAGGTGCTGCGGCGTCCAGCCCCATTGCGCGCGCAGGCAGCCGTGCTGTTCCAGGCCGCTGAGGAAGGCGTGCGCGACGAACGGATTGCGGCCATCGTGCAACGCATCCCACTGCGCGGCGGGGACGTCCGACAGAGAGGCGATGATGCGCGGGGCAGCCATTTCAGCTGCCGGCCGCGCGTTTGCCGGAAAGGACGAGGTCGGTGTCCATTGCAGTTGCAACCACGACCTCCCCCACCGGTATCAGCCTTCCTTGTCCAGGAACTTCTCCGCGTCCAGCGCGGCCATGCAGCCGAAACCTGCGGAGGTGATCGCCTGGCGATAGACCTGGTCGGCGACGTCGCCGGCAGCGAACACGCCGGGCACCGAGGTCTGCGTGGCATTGCCGTCCAGGCCGGTGCGGATGGTGATGTAGCCGTTCTTCATTTCCAGCTGGCCTTCGAACAGCGACGTGTTCGGGGTGTGGCCGATGGCAACGAACAGGCCGTGGATCAGCACTTCGCGGGTCGAGCCGTCCTGCACCGACTTCACGCGCAGGCCAGTCACCCCTGCATCGTTGCCGAGCACTTCATCGACCTCGTGGTGCCAGATCGGTTCGATCTTGCCGGACTGGATCTTGGCGAACAGCTTGTCCTGCATGATCTTCTCTGCGCGCAGCGTGTCGCGGCGATGCACCAGGTAGACCTTGCGGGCGATGTTGGACAGGTACAGCGCTTCCTCGACCGCGGTGTTGCCGCCGCCGATCACCGCCACGTCCTGCTCCTTGTAGAAGAAACCGTCGCAGGTGGCACAGGCCGACACGCCACGGCCCTTGAACAGTTCTTCCGACGGCAGGCCCAGGTACTTGGCGGTCGCGCCGGTGGCGATGATCAGTGCGTCGCAGGTGTACTCGCCGCTGTCGCCGACGAGCCTGAACGGGCGCGAGGAGAGGTCGGCGGTATGGACGTGGTCGAACACCACTTCGGTATCGAAACGCTCGGCATGCGCCTGCATGCGCGCCATCAGGTCCGGACCCATCAGGCCGTGGGCGTCGCCCGGCCAGTTGTCGACTTCGGTCGTCGTCATCAGCTGGCCGCCCATCTGCAGGCCGGTGATCACCAGCGGCTTGAGGTTGGCGCGCGCAGCGTAGACAGCCGCGGTCCAGCCGGCCGGGCCGGAGCCGAGAATGATGACGTGGGAGTGCTTCGATGGGGTCATTGGTATAATCGCGGGCTGTATGGATAGAAGGCGTCTGGCGCGGTTAAGGCCATACGCAGGCGTGTGTCGGGTCGTCGAAGCCATAGCTTGGAGGCGGCATCCCGGCAAAACAAGGCGAGCTGCATGGACGCAATGTTGCACTGCGCCGTGAGCCCTGTCTGGCTTGTGAAGGACAATAGCGGTATGCGCCGCGGATGCGGCGCTTTTTTGCGTCATTCCCCTCGCAATCGCCCGCGCATGTCCGCGCGGGCATTCAACAATTCGAAGAAGGTAGAGACATGCGGATCGGCGTTCCCAAGGAAACCAAGACCCTCGAAGGGCGCGTAGCGCTCGTTCCGGCTGCTGCCGGCGACCTGGTCAAGCGCGGTCATGAGGTCTGGCTGGAAAAGGATGCCGGCATCAAGTCGGGCTTCAAGGACGAGCAGTACACCCAGCTGGGCGTGAAGATCGCCGCCGATGCCGCGCAGCTCTACGAAAAGGGCCAGCTCATCGTCAAGGTGAAGGAGCCGATCGCCGGCGACCTCAAGCTGCTGCGCAAGGATCACCTGCTGTTCTGCTACCTGCACCTGGCCGCAGAACCGGAGCTGACCAAGCAACTGCTCGACATCGGCCTGACCGGCATCGCCTTCGAGACCGTCGAGCTGCCCAACGGCGACCTGCCGCTGCTGGCGCCGATGTCGGTCATCGCCGGCAAGATCGCCGTGCAGGTCGGTACCCATCTGCTGCACCAGCCCGAAGGTGGCAAGGGCAAGCTCCTGGGCGGCCTGCCGTCGACCGAGCGTGGCAAGGTCGTGGTGTTCGGCGCAGGCCAGGCCGGCAGTGCCTCGGCGGCGCTGGCTGCGGCCGGTGGCTCCAATGTGGTCGTGTTCGAAATGCGCCAGGACCGCATGGAGCAGATGATGCGCCTGGGCAACAACGTCACCACGCTGTATCCGTACGCCGACGTGGTCGCGCGCGAAGTGGCCTCGGCCGACCTGGTCGTCGGCGCGGTGCTGGTCACCGGTGCCCGCGCCCCGCACGTGCTGACCCGCGAGATGCTCAAGGGCATGCAGGATGGCAGCGTCGTGGTCGACATCTCGATCGACCAGGGCGGCTGTTTCGAGACCTCGCGTCCGACCACCTGGAAGGAGCCGACCTACGTCGAAGAGGGCGTGACCCACTTCTGCGTGACCAACATGCCTGGCGCCGTGCCGCAGACCAGCTCGCAGGCGATCTGCGCGGCGATCCTGCCGTGGGTCAACAAGCTGGCCTCGGGTGACGCCTGGCGCCAGAACCAGGCGCTGGTGCGTGGCATCAACGTAGAGGGTGGCAAGCTGGTGCACCCGGCGCTGCAGGGCATGAAGCTCTAAAGCGTCTGCAGATGGAGTCCAGGACGGGGAGGGTCGGGAAGCCGGCGCTCCCCGTTCCTGTTTTGGCGGCCTGGTCGTGGCGGTACAGGCCCGGTGCCCCGGCCGGTTCCCGGTCCGACCGTACCCGGGCGACCGGTTTGCGCGCCAGGTCTCCCCGTTTTTGCCGCTTCTGGCGTATATTCAACGACTAACAGTAGCTAGCTAAGGCAGAACATCACGGTGGCGCAAGCGTCAACAGCCAGCCGCAAGAAAGTCACGGCCGAAAAGCTGCCGCCTTCGCCGCGGCGGCAACGTCTCATGCGCGATATCGCGCTGATCATGATCGCGCCACTGCTGCTGTACCTGCTCGCCAGCCTGGTGACGTTCTCGCCGCAGGATCCGGGCTGGTCGCATTCGGGCAGCATCACCGCGCCGCTGCACAACGTGGGCGGCCGCGTCGGCGCCTGGACCGCGGATGTGCTGCTCTACCTGTGTGGCTATGTGGCCTTCCTGCTGCCGCTGATGCTCGGGGCGGTCGCCTGGATCGCATTGTTCGGAATGGACGCCGACGGTGACGGCGACGCCGACCTCGGGCCGGCGTTGCGCCTGGTCGGCATCGTCGGATTCCTGGTTGCGGCGACGGGCCTGTTGCATCTGCGCGTTGCTCCCGCCGAGGCGTTCTCCGCAGGCAGCGGCGGCATCCTGGGCCGCCTGGTCGGCAAGTCGCTCTACAACGGTTTCGGCCCGGTGGGCGGCAACCTGTTCCTGCTGGCGCTGTTGCTGGTGTCGGTGACGCTGGCGACCGGTTTGTCGTGGTTCGCGGTGATGGACCGCATCGGCCAGGGCGTGCTCGCGCTGGGCCCGACATTGAGCAAACTGTTCCGCCAGGGCAGCCAGCAGGCGACCGAATGGCAGCAGACGCGCGCCTTCCGCGAGGAGCGCGAGGAAGCGCGCAAGGTCGATACCGAGCTGCGCGCCAAACGCGCTCCGGTGAAGATCGAACCGCCGGCGGCGCCGGTGGTGGAAAAGAGCGAACGCGCCAAGCGCGAGCAGCAGATTCCGCTGTTCCACGTCGGCGACGGCACCGGCATCCCGCCGCTGGCGCTGCTCGATGATCCCAAGCCGCAGCCCAAGGGCTACAGCGAGGAGACGCTGGAAACGCTGTCGCGCCAGATCGAATTCAAGCTCAAGGACTTCCGCATCGATGCGCAGGTGGTCGGCGCCTATCCGGGCCCGGTGATCACCCGCTTCGAGCTGGAGCCTGCGCCGGGCGTGAAGGTCAGCCAGATCAGTTCGCTCGACAAGGACATCGCCCGCGGCCTGTCGGTGAAGTCCGTGCGCGTGGTCGACGTGATCCCGGGCAAGTCGGTGGTCGGCCTGGAAACGCCGAACACCTCGCGCGAGATGATCTTCCTGTCCGAGCTGCTGCGCTCGAAGGAGTACGACAAGTCGACCAGCCCGCTGACGCTGGCGCTGGGCAAGGACATCGCCGGCCGCCCGACCGTGGCCGACCTGGCGCGCATGCCGCACCTTCTGGTCGCAGGCACCACCGGTTCGGGCAAGTCGGTCGCGGTCAACGCGATGGTGCTGTCGCTGCTGTACAAGGCGTCCGAGAAAGACCTGCGGATGCTGATGATCGACCCGAAGATGCTCGAGCTGTCGGTCTACCAGGGCATCCCGCACCTGCTGGCGCCTGTCGTCACCGACATGAAGGAGGCCGCCAACGGCCTGCGCTGGTGCGTGGCGGAGATGGAGCGCCGCTACAAGCTGATGTCGGCAGTGGGCGTGCGCAACCTGGCCGGCTTCAACAAGAAGGTCAAGGACGCCATCGAAGCCGGACAGCCGATGATGGATCCGCTGTTCAAGCCCAACGCGGAACTGGGCGAAGCGCCGCAGCCGCTGGACACCTTGCCCTTCATCGTCATCTTCATCGACGAATTCGCCGACATGATGATGATCGTCGGCAAGAAGGTCGAGGAGCTCATCGCCCGCCTCGCGCAGAAGGCGCGCGCCGCCGGCATCCATCTGATCCTGGCCACGCAGCGTCCGTCGGTCGACGTGATCACCGGCCTGATCAAGGCCAACATCCCGACCCGCATCGCCTTCCAGGTGTCGAGCAAGATCGACTCGCGCACCATCCTCGACCAGTCCGGCGCGGAAACGCTGCTCGGCCACGGCGACATGCTGTACCTGCCGCCGGGCACGGCGATGCCCGAGCGCGTGCACGGTGCTTTCGTCTCCGACGAGGAAGTGCATCGGGTGGTCGAGCATCTCAAGCAGGTCGGCGGCGGCCCCGCCTACATCCCGGGCGTGCTCGACGAAGTGCAGACCATGGGCGACGGCATCGTGGTCGGCGCGACCGGCCTGCCGGAAAGCGGCGGCGGTGGCGGCGACGAATCCGATCCGCTCTACGACGAGGCCGTGCGCATCGTCACCGAGACCCGCCGCGCCTCGATCTCCGGCGTGCAACGGCGCCTGAAGATCGGCTACAACCGCGCCGCGCGCCTGATCGAGGCCATGGAAATGGCCGGTGTGGTCACGCCGCCCGAGCACAACGGCGATCGAAGCGTGCTGGCCCCGCCACCGCCCAAATAGCCAGGGCGGGGCGGACCGATGCGTTCATGCCTCCATTCATCTTTTCGGCGGCACACTTCGCCCATCGCCAATCGCGCCGCAATTCACCCAGGATCCCCATGCGCCTCATCCAACTGACCGGCCTTGTTGCCGCGCTGGCCGTCTCGAGCGCCTTCGCCGGTGCGCGCGACAACCTCAATGCGTTCACCAGGGGCCTCAAGGGCCTGAGCGGGCAGTTCACCCAGGAGGTCTTCGACCCCAGCGGCAAGTCCAAGGAGAAATCCAGTGGCGAGGTCGCGCTGTCGGCACCGCGCCTGTTCCGCTGGGAATACGTCAAACCCTATGCGCAGCTGATTGTCGCCGACGGCAAGAAGGTCTGGGTCCACGATCCGGACCTGGACCAGGTCACCGTGCGGCCGCAGGGTGAGGAAGAACAGAACAATCCGCTGTCGGCGCTGATCGACCCGAGCAAGCTCGACGCGCAGTTCAACGTCAAGGAACTGGGCGCGGTCGACGGCCTGGAATGGCTGTCGCTCACCCCCAAGGGTGACGGCGAGTCGAGCTTCCGCTCGGCGCGGCTGGGCTTCGGCCCCACTGGCCTGGTGAAGATGCAGGTGGTCGATGCACTCGGCCAGCGCACCGAGATCAGCTTCAGTGGCTGGAAGCGCAATCCGGCCTTTGCTGCCGGTACCTTCCGCTTCACGCCGCCCAAGGGCGTGGATGTGATCGGCGGCGGATGAGCGCAAGGCCTGCTTCGGCAGGCCTTTTCGTTTCAGGGTAGGCAGGCGGCCCTTTGCGCGGCCGCTGGAACCGTTGCTCCCATGCGTGACTGCCTTGCCTGGACGCTGGTGCTGTTGCTGTGGCCTGCAACGGCGGCGCTGGCCGGCCCGCCGTCTGCGCCCGCGCACGCCGTCACCACGCGCGCCCTGGACCGTGCGGGCATCGAGAAGGCCGTGGCCGGCGTGGTCGTCGGGGCCCTGGCCGCTCAGTTCGATGGCCGCGACGTCGAAGCACGTTTTGACGCCTTCGATGACCAGCCTGGCGACGACGGCCGGCGCTCGATCAGCGGGGAAGGGCAGATGCGATTCGCCGGTGATCTGGCGTGGATCGGGTTCAAGTTCCGCACCTCATACGACGTGCTGCTCGGGCAGGCCGGTGTTCCCGAGCTGGCGATAGGCGCGGGCGGCGATGCCCGGCCCGTGCCGAACGACACCGCCATCGTGCGGCAGCTGGATGACCGCCTGGTCGACGCCTTGCGGCTGGACCTGGGCCTGTCTTCGATCCGGCTGCAGCTCGATCGTATCGAGTCGGTCGAGACCGGCCAGAATTACCTGCTGATCGACGCCTGGGGCCTGGCCGACTTCGGCCGCGAAGGCAGCAGCAACATCCGCATTGCCGCGTTCTACGACCGCCGCAGCGGCCAGTGGCTGCAACTGCACTACGACGTGGACGCGCCGCCGGCGCCTGCCATGCCGCCGGTGGCCGGGCGCTGAACCGGTCGGCCATGGCATCGGCCAGCGGCGGCATCGGCCGCTGACGCCGGCCTTGGTATTGTGTGCGTGTCCCTGGCAAGGTTGCCCGCACGTGTCCCGTTCCCCCCGAAATTCCGCTTCCGACCTGGCAGCGTCCGACGACCTGCTGCAGGTCGATCGCGACGCGATGCGTCCGCTTGCCGAGCGCATGCGACCGCGCACGCTCGATGAGATGGTCGGGCAGAAGCGCCTGCTTGCACCGCGTTCGGCGCTGCGCCGCGCGATCGAGTCCGGGCGCGTGCATTCGATGATCCTGTGGGGGCCACCGGGCTGCGGCAAGACCACCCTGGCACTGCTGCTGGCCAAGTACGCCGACGCCGAGTTCCGGGCGATATCGGCCGTGTTGTCGGGGCTGCCGGAAGTGCGGCAGGTACTGGCCGAAGCAGCGGTTCGCTTTGGCGAAGGCCATCGCACCGTGCTGTTCGTGGACGAGGTGCACCGTTTCAACAAGGCACAGCAGGATGCTTTCCTGCCGCATATCGAGCGCGGAACGATCCTGTTCATCGGCGCCACCACCGAGAACCCGTCGTTCGAACTGAACTCGGCGTTGTTGTCGCGGTGCCGCGTGCATGTGATGGAAGCGGTATCGGTGGACGACATCCGGCTGGCACTGCAGCAGGCGCTCGCCGACGACACGCGTGGACTGGGCGGCCGCGGCCTGAAGGTCGATGACGAGGCGCTGGAGCAGATCGCGCGCGCCGCCGATGGCGACGTTCGTCGCGGCCTGACGCTGCTTGAGATCGCCGCCGAACTTGCCGAAGGGGAGGGCGGCGAAATCACCGCGACCACGCTGGCGCAGGTGCTGGCCGATCGCACGCGCCGCTTCGACAAGGGCGGCGAACAGTTCTACGACCAGATTTCGGCGTTGCACAAGTCGGTGCGCAGTTCCAACCCGGACGCCGCGCTGTATTGGCTCACGCGCATGCTCGATGGCGGCTGCGATCCGTCCTATCTGGCGCGGCGGCTGACGCGCATGGCGATCGAGGACATCGGACTGGCCGATCCGCGCGCACTGCAGATGGCGCTCGATGCCTGGGACACGTTCGAACGCCTGGGCAGCCCGGAAGGCGAGTTGGCCTTCGCGCAGCTCACGCTCTACCTGGCCAGTACGGCCAAGTCGAATGCAGGCTACGCGGCATTCAATGCGGCCAAGCGCGACGTCAGTGAGTACGGTACCCAGGAGGTGCCGCTGCATCTGCGCAACGCGCCGACGAAACTGATGAAGCAGCTGGGGTACTCGAAGGGATATCAGTACGACCATGATGCGCAAGGTGGCATCGCGCTCGACCAGACCGGCTTCCCCGATGCGATGGGCGAGCGTGTCTATTACGAGCCGGTCGAGCGCGGTCTGGAGCTGAAACTCAAGGAAAAACTCGACCGTCTTCGCAGCGCCCGCGACGCCTCGCGTCGTGAGCGCGGTGTGAGCAAGGGCGACGACTGATACGCAGATTTATCCGTGTGTTGCCTCACCGAAACGCCTGCAATACGGCAAATTCGCGAGGCAACCCATTGAGCGCAATGGCAAATGGCGCTACTGAAAGATGCCTGTAAAGCCTGACGTTTCACTTTTGCAATGACTTGCTGAATTCGCACCTGACGCCGCAGGCGCACCACGGATCAATGGCTTGCGCCATGCCAGTGCCGACCAGCAGCGCGCACCGGATGAAAGCCGGTTTCATATTTGCAACGACATGAGGCCATATCGGCGCCCGTGCAGCGCGCCGACGAGCCAACCCACTTTTGTTCATCTGCAATTGATCGCGCGATCAATGACTTGGCGTGCCTGAACGAAGATTGGCACCGGCTGTGCGTGTAGTTCCATGCGTCGTATACCGGTGCCTCCCCCGGGTGCCAATCGACGTACCGTAAAGGAGAACAAAATGCGCATTCGTAGCAGCTTGATGGCAACGGCAGTGCTCCTCGGCCTTGGTCTAACCAGCCAGGCATGGGCACAACAGACCAATGGCAATGGTAATGACGGCGACGATATCCTCGCCAACATCACCGCCACTGATAACAGTCAGGACAACGACGCAGACAGCAGCACCGCAAACAACGGCAGGTCCAAGGCAGACTCGGGATCGGCCTCAGCGGCAAGCAGCGGTACCGCAACCAACACCTATACCGATTCGAGCACCTTCTCCAAGACCTCCAGCCACATCGTCGCCCTGACCAAGCTGGAAGGCTCGGTCTATGACACCTACAACCATGACATCGGCAACGCCGCCAAGAACTATGGCAGCGCCAATGGTGGCAAGGGCGGAGCCGGTGGTGATGGCTACGGTGGCAGAGGCTACGGTGGCGACGGCTACGGTGGCAACGGCGGCGACGGCGGTAACGGCGGCGACGGTGGCGACGGCGGCAGCGGTGGCAATGCCGACAACGGCAGCGCGAGCTCCGGTGATGCCTCCATCGGTGATGCAACGGCCGGACGTGGCGGCCGCGGCGGCGACACCTGGGATAACACCAGTGGTCGTGGCGGCAATGCCAGCAACGACAGCGGCGACGCTGGCGGCGCAAGCCTGGCAGGTTCCGGTTCCGGCGCGGGCTCCGGCTCGCTGGCCGGTGGCAGTGATGGCGGCAGCGGCGGCAATGCTGGCGGCAACGACGGTGGCAATGGCGGCGGCGCGCGTGGTCGCGGCGACGACACTGGCGGCGCAGGCGGTGCAGGCGGTACTGGCACTGGCGGCGCGGGCGGTGCTGGCGGCGCACCGAGCTCGACCTCGAGCTCGACCTCAACCTCGACGGCTACCTCCGGCGCAGGCACGGGCACCTCGGGTGCAACGGCCGGTGACGGCGGCGCGAGCGGTGCGGTTACGGCATCGGCTGGTGCGGGCGCGGCAGGCGGTGCAGCCACCAATGGCAATGCTGATGCCAGCGCAAGCAATGGCTCGGCAACGGCCGGTGACGGTGCGGTTGGCGCAGCAGGCGCCGAAGGTGGCGCAGGCGGCGGCGGCGGTGCCGGCAACGGTGGCGTCGGCAACGGTGGCGTTGGCAACGGTGCAACCGGCGGTGCCGGCGGTGCTGGTGGCTCAGTCGCCAATGACGCAGGTTCGTTCAACATGTCCAGCAACATGACCAGTGTTGGACAGTCGGCGGCCGGCATCATGACGGTTGCGCAGAACAGCGGTTTCTCCTCGCTCATCCAGCAGGGTGTGACCGTCCAGGCCAATCTGTCCGTAGGCCCATAAGCGCTTGACCCCGACGTACCGGAGACCCATGGCCTCCGGTGCGTCGTGTTGCGCGTAGTGGACTTCCTGCCGGCGTTCGCGTCGGCAGGGAGCTTGGGCATGGCAAAGGAGAATGACCGTGCGACCGACTCGTTCCATTGTTCATGCAAGCGTTGCGGGCGTGATCTGCCTGCTTCCGTTGGGCACGGTGACTGCCCAGGACATCACCCAGATCCAGCAAGTCACCCCGCAAGTCACTCAATACGACCAGAGCATCGATCCTCTGGCATTCGCACCCGCGGCTGATCCTGTCCAGACACCCGTACAGGACCAGGCGATGGGTCAGTCCATCAACCTCGAAACGCTCGCCGACATGCGCGGTGGCGCCGATATCGTCGAGAACGACGTGCTGCTGGATGGCCGCGTAGAGGACAACGCCGCCAACCGTATCGTCACCGGCAACAACGCCCTTGCGGGCGGATCGTTTGCCAATTCCAACGGCATCAACACCGTCATCCAGAACACCGGCGCGAACGTGCTGATCCAGAACGGGATGGTGGTGAACGTGCAGTTCGCGGATCCGTCTCCATGAGCCTGCGCACTATCCGGGGCCGCGCGGTTCTGGCGGCATCGGCCTGTTTGCTGTTGGCCGGCCTGGCCCAGGCCGGCAACGTGGACGTACGCGTCAACGGCGCTCCCTACCGCCTGCACGTGGTCAGCCTGAAAGAGGCGCGGTTCCAGACCACGGTGCCGCAACAGTACGATTTCAGTTGCGGCTCGGCCGCGACTGCCACGCTGCTGACGTATCAGTACGGGATTGCGGTCACCGAGTCGGAAGTCTTCATGCAGATGTACCAGCGCGGGGATCAGGAAAAGATCCGCCAGCGCGGATTCTCCCTGCTCGACATGCGCCGTTACCTGCAGTCGCGCGGATTCGAGGCCGATGGTTTCGAGCAGCCGCTGGACAAGCTGTTCAAGGAAGGCCTGCCGGCGATCGTGCTGCTCAACGATCGCGGTTACAAACACTTCGTCGTGATCAAGGGCATACGCAATGGCCGTGTGCTGCTTGGCGATCCCGCCCGCGGCACGCGGGCGATGCCACGTTCGCGATTCGAGGAACTGTGGGACAACAAGATTCTTTTCGTGGTCCACAACCGGCGCGAACTGGCCGGCTTCAATCTCGCCCGCGATTGGCGCACTGCGCCGCCCGCGCCACTGGATGCCGGCATCGCACGCGACAGCCTTTACAACATCGTCACGCCGCGCAAGCGGCCGGGCGACATCTGAGGGGGTGGGATATGCGCTCGCCTTCAATGCTTTTCAGGACCTGCCTGGTCGCGTTCGCCACGGTCGCCAGTCTGGCCGCGAACACGGCGGCCGCGTCCGGCCCGGCCTTGCCGGGTGATGACCGGCTGGGTGCGGAGTGGGTCGCGGTCGACCCGGCGCTGCTGGAGGACATGCGTGGCGGTTTCCAGACTGCCAACGGCATGTCGTTGTCGTTCGGCATCGAGCGTGCGGTCTTCGTCAATGGCGAAATGATCGCCTCGACCCGGGTGCAGATCCCGGATGTCGGCCGCATGACCAGCGACCAGGCCCAGGAACTGGCGCGCTTCAACCAGGGCCAGGTGATCCAGGTGGGCGGGGGCAATACGTTCGAGCCGTCGACCACCTTCAACGGCCTGCTGATCCAGAACACGCGCAACGACCAGGACATCCGTGCCCTGACCACGGTCAATGTCGGCGTCGACACGCTCAGTGCCTTCCAGGACCTGAACATGAACCAGGCCCTGCAGAACGCCATGGTCGCCGCGACATCGCCGTGACATCCATGGCCTGAGCGTCACGTCCCGATGCCGACGCCCTGAAAGTCGCTCCGACTGCGTTCTATCCGAGGACCCCCACAGGAGGCCGCATGAAAAGGACGCCACTGACGCGAAATCGACTGATGCTCGCCACCTGCCTCTGGCTGGGGGTGGCCGGCATCGCCAATGCCCAGGACTGGTGGCACTCGCACCATTCCCTCGGTGACGACGCGGCGCCCGTAGCGGCCACTGCCGCGGCGCCTGCGACGCCTTCGCCCGCTCCGCGCAGTGCTGCCGAGGCCAGGTCGGACTCGTCGGCGACGGCAGCCCTGGCGGCTTCGGCGGCTGCCGCGGCCAAGCCGGCAGTCGCGGCTGAGCCGGTTGCTGTAGCCAAACCGGTAGCCGTAGCGGTTGCAGCGCCCGCGCCGGTTGCAGTACCTGCAGCCTCAGCAGCCGTGCAGCACGTGGCGCCGCCTGCTTCGGCTCCGGCGCCAGCGGTTGCTGCAGCGTCCACCGCGGCCCTCGTTCCGGCGACACCGGAAGCCATCGCCGCCGCCGAATCACGTCTTGACGCCCTGCAGCGCGAGATCAACGAACAGACGCAACGCCTGGGCATGCTGCGCCAATCGCTTGCCCAGCAGGAACAGAATGTCGCGCAGCTCCAGCGCGCCATCGACGAGGAGCGCCTGGAAGGCGAGCGCGGCGCCGGCGTGACACCCAGCCGGATGGTGCCATCGCTGTCGCAACAGACGTTCGTGCCAGTGGTGGTGCCGGAAGGCTCGCCGCAGGTGGCCCAGGCCCAGCAGCAGCAACCGTCGCAGCAGCCTGCGCCGCAACAACAGCAGGCCCAGCCGCAGCAACAACAGCAGCAGCAACCGGTGGCGCAGGAGTCCGGCCAGAAACCGGTCGGGCAGGCGCCCGAGCAGGCGTCGCGTCCACCTGAAGTGGCGCAGATCTTCGACCAGCCCGGTGTGCTCACGCCGGCCGGCAAGTTTGTGCTCGAGCCGTCGTTGCAACATGGCTACTCCGCCAACGATCGTGTCGCGCTGGTCGGCTTCACCGTCATTCCGGCGATCCTGATCGGCCTGATCGATGTGCGCCAGGTCAAGACCACCTCGGGCGTGGCGACGGTCACTGGCCGCTATGGCTTCGGCGGGCGCTTCGAGCTCGAAGCAAAGGTTCCCTACGTCTATCTCAACGCCGACACCGTCAGCCGCGAAATCTTCACCGGCACCGCGGTCGACAACGTCTTCAATGCCAGCGGCCGCGGCATGGGCGACATCGAGGCGACCGCCCGCTACCAGCTCAACCGCGGTGGTCCCGACAAGGCGTTCTACATTGGCTGGCTTCGCTACAAGAGTCGCACCGGCAAGGACATCTTCGACGTCGTCACCGACTGCGTGACGCGTTGCGTATCCAATGCGACCGGTACCGGCCTGCCGCTGGAACTGCCGACCGGTACCGGCTTCCAGGCCGTCCAGCCCGGCGTGACCTGGCTGTTCCCGTCCGATCCGGTGGTGTTCTTCGGCAGCATCAGCTACCTGTACAACTTCGAGCGCAAGGATGTCTCGCGCACTGTTCTGCTGGGTGGCACCGAGCCGCTGGGCGACGTCAAGGCCGGCGACATCTGGGGCTTCAACCTCGGCATGGGCCTGGCGCTGAACGAGAAGGCCTCGATCAGCCTGGGCTACGACACCAGCCTGGTCGGCAAGACCGAACAGAACGGCAAGGACTCGCCGGGTTCGGTGCGTGTCACGCTGGGAACGATGCTGCTTGGCGGCACCTATCGCTTCAACGACAAGGTCTCGCTCAACGTTGCACTGGGCGTCGGCGTTACCCGCGACACGCCGGATGTGACCTTCACGGCCCGGGTTCCGATCTCGTTCTGAGCCGTCCCGTTCACCGCGCGATTGCAGGCCCTGTCGGCCCGCAGTCGCGTGCAATGGCGGGCTTTCACGTCCGTTTCACGTGCGTGGGGGCTATTTCCCGTTCCACGCAAAGCGCGCAGCCATCGCGGGCCATGTCCGCCCGGGTTCGTCGCTGTAGGTTGGCGAGCAGCCGCTACTTCACACGGGAGAAGACCATGAAACACGTTGCACTGGGCATGCTGCTTGCGGCCGCGCTGGCGGGCTGCGCAACCACGCCGACGGTGACCACCGATCACGATCCGGCCGCGCAGTTCGGCAACTACCACAGCTACGCCTGGCTGAAGAAGCCCGAGGCCAGTTCGCCTTTGATCCAGCAACGGATCGTGTCGGCGGTCGATGCGAAGTTGCAGGCCAAGGGCTGGCGCCAGACCGACGAGGCATCGGCCGACGTGGCGCTGGTGGCCAACGTCGCCACGACGCAGAAGCAGAGCATCGACACGTTCTACAACGGACCGGCATGGGGTGGCTGGGGCTGGGGCGGCATGGGCATGGGCAGCGCCTCCACTACGGTGCGCACCTACGATGTCGGCACCCTGGTGGTCGACATGTTCGATACGAAGACCAAGCAGGCGGTCTGGCGTGGCAGCGCATCGGCTACGGTTCCAAGTTCAGTGGAAAAGGGCAACGCGCTGGTGCAGTCGGGTATCGACAAGATGTTCGCGACGTTCCCGCCCGGAAGCGCTCCGGCCAAGTAGACATCGGCAACATCCAGGGTGGCGCGGGGCCGGCGGGGTGACTCGCCGGCCTTGTGTTCTTTTGGGCCAGACACGTCGCGCGGTTCAGTCTTTCACCACAGACACGCGCAGGATGCGCAGGACCTCGGCAATTCCCGCGTCGGTCTCGTGGGCGTCGTGGCCGACGGGGAGCACGAGCGTGGATTCGGCGCCGGGAATGATGGCGCTCCCGAGCGGCACCACACCGTCAGACGGTGGAACGCGCCCCGGCAACGCGCCTGCGATCGTGTGGTAGGCAATGCCCGGGACCGGCATCAGCACCTGGCCAGCCTCGCGCACCGGCTGCTTCGTCTGCAGCGTGGTGATGCTGTTGAGGCGCGCCTGCTGGAAGTACATCAGCAGTTCCGGCTGCACCGCCTTCGGATTTTCATCGGCAATGCGCTTGAGCGATTGCAGCTCCGGCGTGCGCTTGCCGATGAGCACACGCGCCAGTCGTCCGAACCAGCGCGTCGCGCTGGGGCTGCCGGCGTGCGGTGCGGAGATGAAGACCGCGCGCTTGATGCCGGGGTAGGGGCGGAAGTGGAAGGTGGCGTCCAGGCCGTCAATGTCGGCGCGATCGCCCTTGAGCGAAGATGCCGGCTGCAGGAATGCGGCGTTCCACAACACCTCGCCGCTGTCGATGCAGAGCAGCCTGGCCACGACGCCGCCCATGCTGTGGCCGACCAGCACCATCCCGGTGCGTGCGGGATCGTCGCCTTCCGGATCGACGATGTTCCAGGCTTCGTCGAGGTAACGCTGGACGCGCCTGCGCGTGACCAGCAGCGGCGCGTCGGTCTGGTAGACCACGTGCCACACCTGGAAGCGAGAGCGCAGGTCGGGCGCACCCCAGACCGCATCGGACATCCGCGCAAAGGTCAGCGGGCTGCTGCCCAGTCCGTGGATCATGATCAGCGGGCGTTTGTTGGGATCATAATCCTCGAGCAGGTAGAGGCCGGCGCGTCGCCCGACCTCGTCGCCGCCGAGCAGTCCCCAGATCGCGAGCCGGCCGAGCTTCGACGTGCCGGCGCCCTCGGCGAAACCTGCCGAGGTGTCGTAGGCGAGCGCGAAGCGTTGAGTGCCAACCAGCAGGGTATCGAGCGCCACCGCGTCGGCGATGACGAGCCGCGGCCTCCTGCGTCCGTCTGAACCGGCCGGCTCGCCGGGTTCGATCCAGGCCGTCGCGTTGCGGAACACACCCTCCGGTGGCAACAGCTTGCACAACGGCCGGTCGCTGCAGCGCGGCGACAACACGGCCAACGGGACGCCGAAACCGGGGCGGTGCATGCGCGTGCCGCCGTAGAGCGTCATCGGCACCAGGCTGGCACGCGTCAGTCGCAGCGGGCCTTCGAGGTAGGGCGACAGTTGCCGGAACTCGACGTCGAACGCGCCGCCGCCGATGTTCTGCGTCCCCGACTTCCAGCCGTCGTTGTGTTGCGAAAGGATGCGGGCGAGCAGGGCATCGGTGCATTGCGTGGCCACGGTCGCCGCGTCGGCCGCGGTCTCCTTCGTGGCCATGGCCGGCCAGGCGGCGACTGCGCACCGGCTCCATTCCTCCACGTTGTCGTGGGCCTCGTCCTCCATGGCGGCGCGGTGAGACCACATGCGCGCCATCTCGAGGGATTGGCGGGCGTCGCTGCGGTCGTTGGCCGTGCACGCGGACGCGTACCTGCAGTCGCCAGCGCCGGACGTGGCATCGTGATCGGCAACGCTGCGGCAGGCGACCAGGCTCAATGCCAGGCTCAAGCCCAGAAGCCACGAAACTCGCCATGCGGCGCCGGCGGTGGCAGGGCTCATGTCTGGTTCCGGTTCCGGTTCCGGTTCCGGTGCGGGGAAGGGGTCAACCAACCCGCAAAGTCATACCGCAACCGGGCAGCGAACGCACGCGTGCGATGCCAGCCCGTCACCATGATCCGGTGACGGGCGGCAACCGCAGCCGTCAGTTGCCGATATCGTTTCCGGCCGCGGCGGCGTTGGCGATGATGCCCGACAGCGGCAGCAGCTGTGACAGGAAGCGGTTCCAGCGCGTCACGCCAGCCGGACCCACCCAGACCACATCACCGGGGCGAAGCGAAAAACGGTCGCCCAGCGCGAACGCGGCCGGCGACTGGGCGTCGAGGTGGTAGACCGTTGCCGGCGTCTGCGACATTTCCTCGATACCGCGAATCACATACACCGCTTCACCCTTCGACGTCACCGGGTTCAGGCCGCCGGTGCGGCCCAGCGCCTGGGTCAGCGACATGTCGGTGGTCTTGAAGGTCAGCGCCTGCGGACGCAGCACCTCGCCGACCACATACACCTGCTTGCGATCGTTGAACGGCAGGAACAGGCGATCGCCCGGCTTGAGGAAGATGTCGGGCGCGGTTTTTCCGTCGCGGTTGAGCGCATCGAGATCGAGCGGGTAGTCGCGGCCGTCGCGGGTGAGGATGAAGCCGGCGAGATCGGCCTGCTCGACGTTGACGCGGGCACGGCCGACCGCCTGCGACAAGGTCAGCGGCACCGTGGTGACTTCCTGCGGCGCGGTGTCCTCGAATGCACCCTGCACCGCGACGCGACTGCCGTAGCCGACCACGTTGATATCGAGCTGCGGATTGCGAAGGTACTGGGCAAGGCGGCTGGTGAGCGTGCTGCGCAGGTCCTCCATGGTCATGCCGGTGACGTTGATCTTGCCCGCATAGGGATAGAAGAACGTGCCATCGGGTTGCACGAGGCGGCCATTGGTCACAGCCTGCTGCTGGTTGCCTGCGGGGCTGGTCAACTCGGGGTGGTCCCAGACCGTGACCAGGATGGTGTCGCCCGGGTGGATCTTGTAGGACTCTGTGCGATAGCCAAGCAGTTCCTGCGGGATCTGCGCCTGTGTGCGCGGCTGGCTGACCGTGTCGGCGGTGATGGCCACCATGCGCACATCACTGCCCCCGGCCACCTGCATGTCGCCGGACGATTGCCGGCTCATCTGCTGGCCCGGTACGCAGCCACTGGTGGCGACAACGGCGGTGGCGATGGAAGCGGCCAACGTGACTTTGTGGATGATTTTCAAGGACTGGCCCTCACGTCATTGGCAAGCATCGGTCGATGGCTTGATCCTAGTGTCGCGATGGCGCATGTCGCGTGATTGTTGCGACGCACGGTGCGAGAACATTCAGTGACTTCAACCGCAGCCGAACGAAGTCACGCAGAAAGTGTGAATTCAAGCGTGTTCAGTTCTGTATGCGAATCATCAACAAGCCGCCGAACTCCTTGATCGCGCGACCACTGCGCCACAGCGCGCTCCGCGACGGGAACCAGCGGTCTTTCCAGCTGACGCGCCGCGCGCGCTCTGGAACAGGCACGGCGACAACGTCGATGCCTTCACCCTGGAACTGCTCTATCGCGCGCGGCATGTGGATCGCGGATGTGACCAGCAGGATCCGGTGCGCCTGGCGTGTGCGCGCAATCGCGGCGGTGTATCGCGCGTTGTCGCGCGTGTTGCGGCTGCGCTCTTCGAGCAGCAATGCCGATGGCGGCACGCCGAGCCGCTCGATGGCGGTCGCCATCATCCGTGCCTCGCTGTCGTCGCTGCCCTCGCCGGCGTTCTCGCCACCACCGGACAGGATCACGACAGGCGCGCGTCCGGCCAGCCATGCGCGGGCGCCTGCCGCGAGGCGACTGTTCTGCAGGTCCTCGGGGCGGACGTCAGGACGGTCGAGCCATCCATAGCGAACGCCGCCGCCCAGCACCACGATCGCGTCGGCGTACGGCAGCGCTGCTTCCTCGACCAGCGGGTACTGTTGTTCCAGGCGTCCGCGCAGCCAGTCCGACGCGGTGGGCACCGACAACAATGCCGACCATGCGACCGCTGCAGCGAATACGGCCGCGGCCGAGCGCCGGTAGCGAAGGAGCAGCAGGCCCACCGCGAGCACGAGCAGGCACAGGCTCAAGGCCGGCGGGTAGGTCAGGCCAACGATGAGCTTCTGCAAGGCTTGCGACATGGGTCAGATCACGATCTCGTTGTTGACGTAGTAGTAGAACACCGCGCACGACAGGATCAGGCCGAACCGCAGCAGCAACGGGTGACGCAACGCGGGCAGGCGGCTGTGGCAGATCACGGCGGCCACGATCAACGATGCCGACAGCCAGGCCGGCAGCAGGTAGCGGTTGGAGAAGAAGCCCCAGCCCACTGCGAAGAACGGCAGCATCATTACCAGGTAAATCGCCGTGCTGTTGCGGATCTTCTCGCGGAACTCGGGCTTGACCAGTGGCGACAGCGCAAATGGCAGGGCATACCAGAAGATCGAGAACACCGCGAAATCGATGCGGACGCCGGAACGGGAATGGCTGTTTTCGGTGTAGGTCATGACCAGTTCGTAGAGGGCAGGCACGCCGGCCCTGACGATCGCCATCGACAGGCCGCTGACATAGAGGACGAATGCGACCAGCGCGACCAGCCGCTGCGTCCTCGCACCGAGCAGGAGCACCGGCGCGAACAGCAGGTAAAGGAACGACGACATGTGCAGGCTGCTGGCAAGCAGTCCGAACAGGACAAAGGCGCCCCAGCGACGCTGCTGGAACGACAGCAGCGCGGTGAAGACCAGCAAGGCTGCGAGGCCCTGGCGGACGGTGTTGATGGAGGCGTTGACGAACATCGGCGAGATGAAGAGCAGGGTCAGCGCCACGACCAGGAACGTCAGGTAGCCGCGCTCACCTCCGAGCGAGCGGAAGTACTGGTGCGTTGAGACGACGACGGTGCCGAGCAGCAGCGCGAACAGCGCGGTCTGGTAGCCGATCACGCCCATGCCCAGCTTCCACAGCGCCAGGCTGAGATAGACGAATCCAGGCTCCAGGCGCGTCTCCATCGACTCGCGGCCCAGCGCCTCGAAGAAGCCGGCATAGGTCATGGTGTCGGTGCCGATATCCGCAGCCCGGGTACCGACCAGCCAGCAGGCGAAGACGGCCACTGCAGCCAGCAGCAGCATGCTCAGCACGTTCGCGCCCACGGTTTCGGCTGCGCGCCGTGGTCGCAGGTGCAGGTGGCCCATGCCGCCGACAGCACTCATGACGTGGCGCCGTCCGCTCGCCATCGACGCATGGCTGCAATCAGGCGCTGCCGCGCCTTGCGCGCGAGCCCGAACGTGCGCGCGAACAAGTGCTCCGGCAGCGTGACCAGTCCCTGCCTCAGCAGCTCAAGGCGGACTTCGCGACCGGCCTTATGCATGGCCGCCAGATCCTGACTCAGTCCGCCGGCGCCGTAGTTGGCTTTGTGCCAGTACGCCAGGGTCTGATCGAGCTTGGCGCAGCGGAATCCGGAGAACCCGATCTGGCCCCACAGCAGGAAGTCCTCGACGCGGCGGAAGCGCTCGTTGAAGCGGAACGGCAGGTCGCGGCGAAGCACGACCGACGCGGTCGGGAACGGATTGCTCAACAGCAGGCGCCGGCGCGGAATGATCGTGGTCTGCGCCGATACCGGTGACGGTGGGGCGGGCAGTCGGCGGTCGCGCACCTGCATGCGGTGTGCGAGCAGGGCAATCTCCGGATCATCGCGCAGCGCCTTCATCTGCAACTCGATCTTGGTGGGGCACCAGGTGTCGTCCGCATCCAGGAACGCCAGGTATTCCTGGCGGGCGCGATGCCAGCCGGCATTTCGCGCGCGCGACGGACCGCCGTTGTCGGGCAGGGCGACGATCTCGATCCAGCCGCGTGGATAGCTGGCGGAGACGAAGTGGAGCATCTCGAGCGTGCCGTCATTGCTGAAGTCGTCGACCAGCAGCACCTGCGCCGGCGCCATGGTCTGCTCGGCTACCGAAGCTACCGCTTCTGCGATGGTGTCGCGGCAGCGATAGCACGGAATGATCACGCAAACCGGGGCGACCGAAGGCGAGGAGACTTCGCGGTTCATGGCATCGTTCCGGCGTGCGATGGAGGGTGGCGCGCCGGTTGTGCCGGGCGTTGGTTCGGCCGTGGTCGATCGGGCCGGGGAATCGTTGACCATGGTGCGCATTGGAATACGTCCTTGGCCTGTTGCGCGTATACGGACGGTGAAACGCGTGGTCGCGCATCGGGATCGTTCAGCATCGTGGTGATCGCGGTGACGAGGTCCTCGCTGCCGTGCGCTGTCCCGGTCACCCGCAAAGCCTGCGGAAGGCCGATGTCATCGGCGAAATCGGCACATTTGGGGTGGTAGTCGACGATCGTGAATGGCACGGCGCACAGATAGGCGACGATCGCACCGTGAAGACGTGCGCTGATGAACGCATCGCATCGGCAGATGTCGCGCACCGTCGCCAGCGGGTCCTGGCCGCGATAGAGATTGAGCTGGGCATTGATGCCGCGGGCGCGCAGCCGCGACTGCATGGCCTCGGCCAGCGCCTGGTCGCCATGTTGCGGGTGTCCGTTGAGACTGAACACTTCGACCTGCAGCGGGCAACGCAGGGCGATCCGCGCCAGCGCCTCCGTCGTGGCGTCCTGCCAGGCGCTCATCGTCGGTGCGGGATGATCGTCGCGCGGTGTGTAGCGGCAAGGGGCGATGCCAATATGCAGTGGGCCTCCGCGTCCGGCGCGCATGCTCGCGCGTGCAGGTCCGACCGGCATCAGCAAGGACAACAGCCCGGCGAGGTCGCGTCCGTGGTGGGTGACCCGCTCCAGTCCCAGGCGCAGCGCCAGATCGTAGGAGCGTTGATCACGCACGGACAGGTACGAGAATTGTCGCGCGTAGTCGGCGACCACGGCTTCATCGGAATCGTTTGCGAACGGACCCATCGAAACGCCCACCGCGGCCAGCTGCAGGCCGCGCCGGCGATGTGCCCGCAGCATCAGCGGCTTGCGGAACGACTCGCGCGCGGTAATGACCGATCCGCCGCCCATCACCAGCACATCGTTGCCCTGCAGGCCGCGAACGAAGCTGAGCAGGCGGCTCACCTTTCCGGCGGCGCCGGCGCTGCCATAGAGGTCCAGCGGCAACTGTCGCGGCCAGGTGCTGGCGCCATCGAGGTCGGTGAGCGCCGGGCCAACCAGGGTCGGCTCGGCGTTCCAGTACAGGCGCGATGCCGCCGTGCACAGCAGCCCGAACAGATCGTCGCCGAAGTTGCGCATGCCGTAGTAGCCGGTGAACCCGACCCGAAGCTGGTCTGTCATGGCGGTGTTGTCTCCGGATCGGGTGCGGCGGTGGCGGTCGCGGTGGCGGAAGGCGTGGCAGGCTGTCTGACGATCCGGCGAACGCCCAGGACCATCAGCAGCAGGAGCGTCGCCTCGGCGACCACCGTTGCCCATGCCGCACCGATGCTGCCAAAGCGCGGAATCAGCAGGCAGGTCATGGCGATCGCGACCACGGTGGCCGCAAGCATTGCCAGCACGCGATAGCGCATGTGGCTTTCGGTCAGCAGCGCCGACCCGACCGAGGTCGAGAGGAAGCGGATAGGCGCGCAGATCGCGAGAATGCCCAGCAGCGCCACCACGTCGCCATACGCCGTGCCGAACGCCAGTGGCACGAGCCACGGCGACAGCAGCCACAACGCAAGTCCCGTGGCCACGCCGATGCCGAGCATCGCCACGTTGCCAAGGCGGTAGACCTGCCAGAAGCGTGGCTTGTCGTGCACGGCCCAGCGATGCAGGCGCGACAGCAGGAACTTCTGGTAGACGGTGGCCGGAAACAGATACAGCGCCGTCATCACCGCCAGGGCCACGCCGTAGTGTCCGGCCTCGGCGTTGCCGCCCAGGTACTTGAGCAGGACGGTGCTGACCTGGAAGAACACCGGATAGAGCGCTGCGGCGACGCCATAGGCCCACGCCTGCGACCACAGCTGCCACGCACCGGGCGGGTCGGCCATCACCTGCTGCGCCGGGCGCGGCCCATGTCCGATCAGCTGCATGCCACCACGCTTCATCGCACGCAGCTGTGGCAGCGCCATCGCCGCGATCAGCAACGAGATCAGGCCGTAGCCGAGCGCGACCTGGCGCGCGTCGATGCTGGCAATTCCCACCGCCAGCAGCGCCACCGCCAGCCGTCCCGATGGCATCAGCAACTGCCAGCCGGCGAGGGCGCGGTGCCGTTCCTCCAGGCGCAGCTTGCTGCCCACCAGGTCAACGGCGAAGACACCGACAATGACCGGCGTCAGCAGCATCAGTGTCGCTCGTGTGTCGTTGTCGACGGGGCCGCCCCACCAGGCCCATGCCACGACTGAGGCAATCGCCAGCACGGTGGTGACCAGGCAGAAGCGGAAGGCCGGGCGCAACCAGCGATCCGCACCCCAACCCTCGCTCCCGTACGCCTTCAGCCGGAATTGCGACAGCCCGAACCCGGCCAGTGGCGCGAGCATGGTGACCGTTGCCAGAGATGAGGCGAACAGGCCGTACTGCGCCGGCCCGAGTCGCCGCGCAAGCACGACCTGGGCGAGGAACACCATCGCCGCGCCGGCCGCGGTCGCCAGCCAGAGCAGGGAGATGGCCATCGCGGCCGGGCGCCAGCGTTGCGCGACCATCGGTCTCATCCGGCCACGGGCGCGCGTGCCTGCAGCGGCACGGTCAACAGCTCTTCGTAGACATCGAGGGTGCGACGGATGACGATGCGCTCATCGAACTGGCGCAGGGCCCGTTCGCGGGCGTTGGCGCCCAACGCGGCGAGCAGCTCGCGGTCGTCATCGAGTTGCGCGAGCAGGTCGGCCAGCGACTGCGCATCGCGCGCAGGCACCCGCAAGCCGTCGCTGCCGTGGTCGGTCACGACCTCGCGGCAACCGGGCAGGTCGGTAGTGATCAACGCCAGTCCAGCGGCGGCGCCCTCGATCAGGCATCGCGGCACGCCCTCGCGGTAATAGCTCGGCAACGCCATCACGTCGACGGTGGCCAACAGGGCGGGCATGTCCTCGACGTGACCGAGCCACCGCAGCAGTCCCTCGTCGTGCCAGGCCTGGGCTTCCTCGGCGGTGATGGAGTGGGGATTGCCCGGGTCTGGCGTTCCTGCGAGCACGAACTCGATGTCGCGCCCGCTCTGGCGCAGCAGGCGCGAGGCTTCGGCGAACTCGGCGACGCCCTTCTCGCGCAGCAGTCGCGCAGCCAGCAGCACGCGCAGCGTGCCTCCACCCTCGCGCGGGGTGGGGCGGAAGCGCTGGGTATCGACACCGGAGCTGCGGATCAGCCGGATCCTGTCGCCCGGGACGAGGCGGGCATCCACCAGCGCCTGCGCGTCGTCGGGGTTCTGCAGAATCACGCGCGAGTGACCGTGACCCAGCGTGGTCCGCATCAGGGTGCTGACAATCGGCCGCAGCATTCTTGCCTTGAAGCTGTCGCTGGCGAACACGTAGCCCATGCCGGCGACGGCGTTGATGACCGCAGGTATCCGCGCCATCCGTGCCGCCATCGCGCCGTACACCGCGCATTTGACGGTGAAGTTGTGCAGAAGGTCTGGCCGCTCGCTTCTCAGCACTCCCACCAGTTCGCGTAGCGTATGCAGCTCGCGCAGCGGGTTCAGGCTCGCCCGGTCCATGGCAAGTTGCCGCCAGCCGATTCCGTGCTCATGGAATCGTTCGCCAAAATCGCCGGGTGGCGAGACCATCACCACTTCGGCGCCGTGTGCCCTCAGCTGCAGGGCAGTCGACAATCGGAAGTTGTAGAGGTACCAGTCGGTATTCGCAAAAAAAACAATACGCATCGGCAAGCGGAGTGCCGTGCATCGCCGTGCTGCTTCGGTTCGCGATGCAGTGGCACTGTTCGATGGAGGGATAAGGATTGTATCGATGCAACCTTGCCAGGCTGTAAACGACACGATCACTTTCCACATCCGCGGATGAACGAATCCGGCAAGGCGCGCGGGAAAGCACGCCAGAACGCATGCGGCCGGCAAAAGCCGGCCGCGTGCGTCATGCGGTTTTCAGAATCGTTACTTGGCGTACTGGTTGGTCGTCACACGCAGGTCGACGCAGTCGGTGGTGGCCTGGATATGGGCGCCGTTGCCGTTGTTTCCGTCCACCAGTCCAGTCATGGACACCAGCGGGTTGGTGGCGGTGCTCACCCCGTGCATGCGCGTGTGATTGTTGCGGAACGTGTTGCCACTGACCTGGTAGGACTTCGTCGCCGAGCGCAGCATCACGCCCATCAGGTAGTTGTGCTGGAACTTGTTCTGGGCGATGTAGCCACTGACCGGGGCGATCGTCAGGATTCCGTAGCCGCCGTTGTACTCGACCGTGCAACTCTTGATGGTGACGCCGTTGACGCGCTTGTAGACCTGGATGCCGTTGCCCTGGTTCTTGCGGATCAGGCAGTTCTCGATGTGCACTGTCGTGCACGTGCCCAGGTCGTCGGCGTCGGGCTCGATGTCGATGCCACAACCCGGGTCGATGCCGGTGTTGTTGCTGAACTCCGAATCGTAGACCTTGACCTCGCTGGAACGTCCGATCGACAGACCCTGGCGGCGGTTGCCGGTGGAGACCACGTTGGCGATGACGATGCCCTGCGAAGGAACGGTGGGCTGGTTGGTGACCATGGCGCCGCCGATGGAGATGCCGTCGCCCCAGCACTTGGAGAGGTGGATGTCGCGGATGGTCACGCGCGAGGAACCGCGGACCATGATGGCGTGGCCCCATTCGCCGGTGGTGCCGAGGTGGTTGTCGCGGTCGCCGACGATCTGGCCGCCGGAGATCTCGACATCGCTGACCTTGTAGACCATGACCACGTAGGCGCGCTCGGCGCTGTTGCGCTTGGCGGCCAGCTTGGCGCCGTCGGCCAGTTGCAGGTGCATGCGGCTGCGCAGGCGCAGGTTGCGGGTCGGGTCGATGACGTAGGTGCCGGCGGGGATCAGGATCGTGCCGCCGTCGGAGGGCAATGCGTCGATGGCCGCCTGGATGGCGGTGGTGTCGTCGTGAATGCCATCTCCGTACGCGCCGCGGTTGCGGACGTTGAGCACGGCCGCGCCGCGTGCGCGTGTGGGTGGCGCATAGGCCGCTTCGACACTGCTGCCAGTTCCGGCGAGCGCACGCGAGATGCCGGTGGCGGTGAGTACGCCCGGAACCGCCGCAAAGAGGGAGCGGCGGAGGAAGTCGCGGCGACCGTTGTGGGCATGCTCGCTGGTGGTGCGCGTGACGCGCTTTAGTCTTCTGTCTTTCACGTATGGGGTTCCTGGGCCAGCCCCTGTCCGGCCGTGCTTCGAAAGTTCGCAGCCGCACGTCTGAACGTGCGCCGCTTCGTTCGTCACTTCACACTCATTTTCGTGACTTGCGCGAATCTAGCGCAGCGATGCTTAACTGCAGGCTCCGATTGCCATATCTGTGCGCGTGCGCAAGAAACGAAAGCATGCTTGTTCAGCTTGAGCCGCATTCAAGTTCATGACTGTGCATTCATTCATGAACCTGTAGAGGCGATTGCGCGGAACCGCCCGGGCACGGCGGGCATCGACTAGTTGCGATAGCGGTTGTCGTCGGTGACGTGGATCGCCTGCGCTTTCCCGGCAATCGATACGTGCCTGTTGCGCGGCAGCGACTTCCTCGACTTCGCGCTGTAGGCCGGCCCGTTATCGGCGAACTCGTTGCGACTGACCGATATCTCGCGCGCCCCAGGACGCAGGCTGACGCCACCCAGGGCGTTGTCGCGGATCAGGTTGTCGCGGATCACGCAGCCACTGGCGGCTATCGCCAGCACGCCATGGCCGCGATTGGCTTCGATCGTGCAGTCGCGGATGGTCACGCCCGATACCCGCTTGAACAACTGGATGCCGGCGCCCTGGTTCCTCGCCACCACGCAGTTACCGATGATCACATCGTCGGCGACGTCGCCCGCATCCGGTTCGACATCGATGCCGCAGCCGGGCAGGGTGCCGCCGGTGTCGCTGAAGGTGGAATCGTAGACGCGGACACGCCTTGAGCGGCCGATGGTCAGGCCCTGGCGACGGTTGCCGACGCACTGGACGCGCGCGATCACCACGTCGCGGCTTGGCACGATGGCACCGTTCCCCGTCCTGGCCCCACCAATGGAGATGCCATCGCCCCAGCAATGCGAGACATGCACGTCGCGGACGGTGACGGCCGATGCGCCGCGGATCATGATCCCGTGGCCCCATTCGCCGGTGGAACCGTGGTGCGCGTCGCGCTCGCCGATGATGCGGCCGCCGGAGATCTCGACGTCGCTGATGGCCTCGGCGGTCAGCACATACGCGCGTTCGGCCGCGTTGGCCTTGGCCAGCAGCCGCACGCCCGGCGCCAACTCCAGGTGCATGCGACTGCGCAGGCGGATGCTCCGCACCGGATCGATCAGATAGTCGCCAGCGGGTACCTGGACGGTGCCGCCAGTGGCAGGCAACGCATCGACAGCACTTTGAAATGCGAGTGTGTCGTCGTGCCCGCCGTCGCCCTGTGCTCCGTGCTGGCGCACGTCGATCCGCGTCGCCCCGCGACCGCGCGCGGGCACGTTGCCGGAAGCACCTGCAGCCGCACCAGCCGGGATGGCGAGCGCCAGCGGAAGCAGCGCGCAGCCGCGCAGCAGCACGCGGCGGCCGTGGTCAATGGCTGGCGGCATCCGTCTGCGCCTGTGCCGTGCCGTCGGCGCCATGCAGGGCGGCCTGCCTGCGCGATTCCAGCCACGGCAGCACGATCGCCAGCAGGTAGAACTTGGACGCGTGGTACTTGTTGTCCAGGCGCTTGCGATTGCGCTCGAGCCAGCCGCCGGCGCCCGGCAGCAGGTCGCGAGACTGGCGGGCGAACTCCAGTACCTGGTCGAAGCGTTGCTGCGCCAGACCGCGCAGGTCGAAGCGGAAGCTGCCCTTGCCCTGCACGTAGGGAAGCTCGCCGAAACGGGTGGCGATGTGCTGGCGAATGAGCAGTTTGTTGAGCTGGGTCTTCGGGTCGACCTTTTCGTAGCGGGGCACTTCGCGATGGATCCATTCGCGCAAGGTGAGATCGCAGAACGGGTACGCCGCCTGCAGCGACAGCGCGCTGGCGGTGTACAGGCCCTTGGCGAAGGCGCCGGCCGAACCGGCGATCGATGTCGACATGTCGCGCCATTCCGCCGGCGTGGTGGCCGATCCGATCTCGTCCAGGAACAGGTCCAGGCGCTGACGCGATTGCCGCGCGATGTCCCGGCCGAACAGTTCATCGACCTCGTCATCGCTGAAGCGCGAACCGGGGAAGACCCGCTCGATCGGATTCATCTGCAGCGTGCTGAGCAGGTAGCACAGGCGGAAGCTGCGATCGACCAGCGGCAGTTCCGCCACCCGCGGCGACAGGTTGATGTCGCGTGCCAGGCGCGCCAGCAAGTGCTGGCGACGGTTCATCGGCGTGCCGAAGTAGCTGTCGGCGCCGAGCCCGTCGATGACGCCGTCACCGCCGCGGGCCGCGACCTCGGTGCCCAGGTCGACGCAGGAGAGCAGGGCGAAATCGGCGGTCAGCAAGGGCATCCGGTCGACCGCCGCCAGATAGCGGTCATAGGCGCGGGCGGGGTCGCAGACGAGCACTTCGTGGCGCAGGCCGAGCGTGCGCGCGACATGCGACGCCGATTCGACCTCGTTCTCTTCGCGTCCGCCCAGGTAGGTGATGCAGGTCGTGTCCGGCCGGGCCTCGGCAATGGCTATGGCCAACGTGGTGGAGTCCTTGCCGCCGCTCTGCAGCAGCCAGGGCGCGCGCATGCCCGCGCAACTGCGACGGATCGAATCGCACAGCAGGCGGTGGTAGCCGCCGACCCAGTCCTGGTCGAAGCGGGGCTCCTCGGGCACTTCGCCGGCATTGCGGAACTTGAAGCGGAACTGCGGCGATTCATGCATGTCGTCACGCGGGCAGAATCCGAACGTCACCAGGCGCACGCCCTGCAGGATCGAGAAGGGCGGATAGACAAAAGCATTTCGCAGCAGGTCGGCGACGGAGACCAGGTCGACTGGCGGCGATGCGGGCGAAGCGAGCGGCGAAAAGTCGGGAATCCCGTAGTACGGCGACATCGTGATCTGGGTTCGCATCGGCCTCACCTCGCCGCCGTCGGGTTACGAAGCGGCTGATAGTCGTAGTAGCTGTAGGTGTATTGGCCCGAGCCGTGCTTCTGCACCGCGTTGAAGATCGCGCCGCGGACATCGACACCGTTCTGCTCAAGGCGCTGCTTCGCCATGGCGATCTCGCGTTGCTGGTTCAGGCCCCAGCGCACGACCATCAGGCAGGTGCCGACGTGGTGGCCGATCACCGCCGCATCGGTCACTGCCAGCACCGGCGGGGTATCGATCACGACGACGTCGTAGATCTCGGCCAGCTCTTCGAGCAGGGAACCGAAGCGCGGGTGCATCAGCAGTTCGGAGGGATTGGGCGGGATCGCGCCGCGCGAAATGAAGGTCATGTTGTCGGTGCCCGGGACCCGGCGCAGCGCCTGCTCCAGGTCGATCTGGCCGGAGATCAGTTCCGACAGGCCGCCTTCGGAGCGCACGCCGATGGCGTGGTGCAGGGTGCCGCGACGCATGTCGGCATCGATCAGCAGTACGGTCTGGCCGGCCTGGGCGATGGTCACGGCGAGGTTGGCGCAGACGAAGGTCTTGCCGACGCCGGGACTGGGCGCGGCGATCATCAGCATGTTGTTCTTCATCTCCAGTCGCGCGAAGTGCAGGCTGGTGCGCAGGCTGCGCAGCGCCTCCATCGCCAGGTCGGTCGGCGAGCGCAATGCCAGCAGGCGCTGGCCGTCGCGGCGGAAACGGCGCGGACGCGTGGCGATCTGGTGGCCCTTGGCGCTGAAGGGGATCGAGGCGTAGACCGGCAGGCCGAGCAGCTCGATGTCGACCGGATCTTCGACACCGCGCTTGAACATCTGCCGCAGCAGCACGAAGGCGACCATGAACATGGCGCCGATCAGGGTGCCGCCGGCCACGACCAGCAGCGGCTTCGGCCATGCCGGGCTGTCCATGTTGACGTCGGCCGGGTCGATCACGCGGGCATTGCCGATCGCGCTGGCGCGGGCGATGTTGAGCTGCTGCGCCTGGTCGAGCAGGTTGGCATAGGTCGCGTTGGTGACTTCGACGTCGCGGTTGAGGCGGAACAGGCCCTGCTGGGTGTCGGGCAACTGGCTCAGGCGCGACATCAGCTTGGCCTTCTCTGCCTGGAACTGGCCGATCTGGCGCTGCAGCGACTCATACACCGGATGGGCGGTGGTGAAGCGGCTGGCGATGTCGGCGCGCTGCACCAGCAACTGCTGGATGCTCGCGTCCAGGGCGATGCTCTGGTCGAGCAGGGCCTTGTTCTGGACGGCGACGTCGAGCGTGCCGGTGCGGCTCTGGAAGTTGTTGAGCGCGGCCTGTGCGTCGGCCAGTTCGCGACGCACATTGGGCAGCTGCTCGGTCACGAACTGCAGGCGCTTGGCGGCTTCGGCGGAATTGCGCGCGACGTTCTGGCGGGAGTAGGCCTGGGTGATCTCCTCGAGCACCTGCTTGGCCCGCACCGGATCGGAGTTGGAGTAGGTCAGGGCGATCACGCCGGAGTTGCGGCCCTGCTCGGTGACGGTGATCTTGCTCTTGAGGTCGGCCATGATCGCCATCGGGTTCAGGCGCTTCACCTCGAAACGAGTGCCCGGATTGGCGGCCAGCGTCTTGACCTCGATGCTGGCGCCGCCGCCGCTGACCGGACCCTGTCCGGCGCGCCCCTGCAGCATTGCCTTGCCGTCGGGGTCGAACAGCGTGAAGCGGCCGCGCTCTCCGGCGACCAGCTGCAGCGGCACGTCAACCAGCGTATCGGGGAGATCGAGTCGGCCCAGCTGGATCTTCTCGCCGCCCCAGCCGTACTGGCTGAGGCCGAACATCGGCGCCGCCAGCGCATCGGGTTGTATGAGCTGCTGGCCACGCGCCAGCAGATCGCCGATGACCGGTACGCGCACCGGCTTGGCGGAGATGTCCAGGTCGAGCTTCGTCATCGCTTCGCCGAGCACGCGGCGTGAGGTGAGCAGCTGCGATTCGGTGGCCGCCGGGGCATCGATCGACGGCGGCGCCTGCGGTGCATTGCCGGCGCTCAGGCCCGGTACGGTCGGTGGCCGGCTTTCAACCTGGACCACGGCGTTGGCTTCGTACTGCGGCGTGGCCAGCAGCACGTAGACGGCGCTGACGGCGAAGAACAGCATCGTGCCGAACAGGATCGACCACTTGTGCTCGCTGAGCGTGGTCACGAGGGTCGGGATGTCGATGTCGTCTTCCCGGATCGTGGTGGCGGGGACCGAATAGGCGGAATCGGCCTTGGTCATCAGATGGGTAGCCATGATTCGTCACCATTGCGAGCGAAAGGGGGAGGTGAGAGGGCGGGGCGGCGAGGCGTCATGAGGCCTCCCACGCGCTACCGATGCCGTGGTGGTTTGGCGAACCTGCGTCCTGTGACAGGGTTCCTGGGAGGTGGGCTACAGGACGCAGGACCGCCAAGGCATCGGCGATGCGCTGGCACGCATCGCCTTCGTCGAGGTCGCCGGCGGCGATTTCCGGGGGCGTCAGCGGCGGATCGCGGCTGAGCAGATGCAGCAGGTTGTTGCAGATGGAGTCCGGATCGGTGCCCAGCAGATGGATGCGGCCATTGCCCTGCACGTCACGGTGCGGCTGCAACGCCAGCAGCGGAACCGCCATGGCCATCGCCTCGACCTCGATGTCGCGATGGGCGAAGGCAAGGTGTGCGCGTTCGAGCAGGTAGACCGATGCGAGGTAGTCGGGCTGCCCGATCGAATGCATGTTGGGCGGCAGCTGCGCCGGATCGAGGCCGTGCAGGTCCAGGTCGACGCAGACCACGTCGATGTCGGGGCGCTCCATCGCAACCTCGAGGAGCGAGCCGACCACGAGATCGGCGTGGTCGTCGGCGAATCCGCCGGCAAGCATCAGCAGCAATGGATGGCCACGACGCAGGAACCCGTAGCGCAGGCGCAGGTCGGTGCGGCAATCGGCGTCCCAGCGCAGGTGGTCCAGCGCCGCGCGCAATGTGTCGATCGCCGTGTTGCCGGCGACGAGCACGCGATCGGCGGCGACGCCTTCGGCGACCAGCTGCCGACCCGTGGTCGTGCTCGGCGCGACGTGCAACGCCGCCAGTGCGCGGGCGATGCGTCGGCCGGGATCGTCGCCGGGACTGGCGGCAACGTCGGTCAGGCCGCTGTCGATGCATACCACCGGTACGTGCCGATAGTGCGCCGCCAGCGTGGCGGCAAGCGTGGCGGGCGTGTCGCCCGGCACCAGCACCAGGTCGGGCTGGACGTCGCTCATCACGCGCTGAAGGCTCCCCAGCGCGTTGGAGGTGGTCTCGGCGGGGTCTTCGCCGTGGGGCACGTCGAGTTCGACGTCGGCGACGAGGTCGAACAGGCTCAATACCTGCGTTGCGCTGCGCTCGGGAACCGCAGTCACGCAGACGGTCGATTCGAAGCGGTCATCGCGTGCCAGTTGCTGCGCGATGGGCGCGATATGGACGGCATCGGGCGAGTCGGCAAGGACGCACAGGGTCCTCATCGGCGCCACCGCGGCAGTGGTCTGCTCCTGGCCGGCCTCGGGATCGGTGCGGCTGGCATGGGCCGGGACGGGATCGAACAGGTCGTCCTCGAAGCGCGCCAGTTCGGTGATGAAGGTGGCTTCGTGGTCGTTGCCGCTGAAGGCCATGACCAGGCCCACGCCGTTGCCGGGCAGCGGCGAGGGCCACACCGTGCGCACCCTGGCGAGCAGTTGCGGCGTGCCCCAGACATGCGCGGCGAGGACGGCGAAGAACGCCACCAGGCTCACCATCTCCGGCGCATTGCGCAGGGCATAGCCGATGAACACCAGTACGCCGCTGACGCCGAGCATTGCCAGCAAGGCCATCCGCGGCTGCAGGCCGGTATCGAGCAGCAGGTGATGCAGGTGCTGGCGATCGGCGCGGAACGGCGACCGGCCCGCGCGCATGCGCCGGTACATCACCGCCGCGGTGTCCATCACCGGCAGGGCGACGCACCACAGCACATCGACCGGCGCCAGGCGCTCGATGCGCTCGTGGCTCATGTAGATCAGGCTCCAGGCCAGCAGGAACCCGATCAGGGTGCTGCCGGCGTCGCCCATGAAGATCTTGCGGCCGTCCGGCCAGCCCAGGTTGACGAACAGGTAGGGGATCAGCGCGAAGAACAGCACCTGCAGCAGGAACACCACGCCCGGCATCGACCACGGACTGTCATCGAACAGCATGATCGCGCCGATGCTGACCATCGCCACGGTGGCGGCGAGGCCATCGATGCCGTCGAGCATGTTGAACGCGTTGATGAGGCCGATCACGGCAACGACCGTGAACGGGATCCCGAGCACGCCCAGGCCCAGGCGATCGGCTCCAAACAACTGCCCCAGGTCGTGCACGTAGTAACCGGACATGGCGATCACCAGCCCGGTTGCGCCGGCTTCCACCAGCAGTCGCGCACGCACGCTCAGGTCGCTTGCGTCATCGAGTGCGCCGGCCACGACGATCAGCGCCGAGGCGGCCATCAGGCTGGTGACGAACCCGTCGAAGTATCCCAGATAGCTCAGTCCCACCACCGTGCCGATGAAGAAGCACAGGCCGCCGATCAGCGGGATATGACCGCGATGGTGCTTTCTGCCATTGGGCTTGTCGACCAGTCCCATCCGGCGCGCCCACGGGCGCATGGAGAAGATCGCGAAGAGGGTGACGGCCAGGGCAATGGCACTGGCTGCGACTAACTTTGGATCCTTCATGCACGCACCTCGGAATGAGCCTTGGGTGTTGATTCCGTGTGCATGCGCACCCACAACAACCACATCGCTCCTGGCGCGGGAAATTCTTCGTGCGTGTGGGCGTCAATGCCGTTCCGCCGCGCCAGGTACCGGCACGAATCTAGGTGCGCGTTGTTGACGGACAGATGAAAGCACGCCGATTTATTTGAACGAATTCGCCGCCGTGCTTTGCGAAGGTTCAGTTCGATGAATGGTTCACTTCATCTCTACAACGATGAAGCGTGTTTGTTCGAACAGGTCACAGACGCGATCGCCATTGCTCGATAGCGGCATCGATGAGTTCGTACGCGCGATCGAATTTTTCCTGTGCGCGACGATGCGGATCGGCGATGTCGCGGCCATCGGTCCATCGCGAGAACAGGTGAACCCGGCCGCGAAGCGTGGGCGAAAGCGCCAGCAATGCGGCGACCTGGCGCTTTTCCATCGCCAGCACCAGTTCCGCGCGTTCGATGTCGGCGATGGTGATCTGGCGTGCGATGTGATTGCTGGCGCTGAGCCCATGGGCAAGCAGCGTGCGTTCGGCGGCGGCGTCGACCGGGGATCCCGTCATTGCCGCAAGGCCGGCCGAGTCGATCTCGGCGTCAGCGAGGCGATGACGAAACATCGCCGCCGCCATCGGACTGCGGCAGATGTTGCCCTTGCATACGATCAGGATCATGCGATCAGGCATGCGCGTTGCCGGCGAGCGCGGTCGCTAGGCCGGCGGCACGGTCTGGCGCACGCGGGTGAATCCCTCCCACGGATCGGCCTTGAGCGAATCGGCACGCCGTGCCGCCTTGCGCAGGTCGAACGCGCCCGGCTGGCGGATGCGGGCGAGTTCCTCCCAGGTGACCGGCATGCACACCGGTGCGCCGGCCCTGGCGCGCAGCGACCAGCTGGCGACGCTGGTGGCGCCGCGCGTGTTGCGCAACCAGTCGATGAAGATGCGGCCCTCGCGCGCGGCCTTCGAGGCGTGGGCGATATAGCGCTGCGGCGACGCGGCGACCATGGCGTCGGCGAAGGCCTCGCAGAACGCCTTGGCCTGTGCCCAGTCGGCCTTCGCGCGCACCGGCACGACGACGTGCAGTCCCTTGCCGCCGGACAGGCGCACCCAGCTGCGCAGGCCGGCCTCGGCCAGCCGGTCGCGGACATCGCGCGCGGCTGCCTTGACCTGTGCCCAGGTGATGCCTTCGGCGGGATCGAGATCGAAGACGAGGCGATCGGGGTGCTCGACTTCGTTGGTTCTCGCGCCCCACGGATGGAACTCCAGGGCATTCATCTGCACCAGGTCGAGCAGACCGTCCAGATCCTCGATGTAGATGTAGTCGCCGGTGCCCGACGTTTCGCTCAGGGTGATCGAATGGACATTGGCGCCGAGCGAATCGGCATGGTGCTTCTGGAAGAAGCACGCGGCATCGGCGCCGTCCGGGCAGCGCAGCAGCGACAGGGGTCGTCCGGTGATCTCCGGCAGCAGCCAGCGTGCGACGACGCCGTAATAGGCGGCGACATCGCCCTTGCTGATTCCGGCATCCTCGTAGACGACCCGCTCGGGACTGGTCAGCCTTCGTGCTGTCATGCTGGGACTTTCCGGTGCCCCATGTTGGCGATCGGTGAAAGGGGCCTGGCTGCGATTCAGTTTGGCGCGACGGCGGCATGCTGCCGCCATCGCCCCTAGCATCACTGCCGCATCAGGCGGCGGTGTCCACCAGGACCAGCTCGACGTCTTCCAGCGCGGTCACCGTGAGCGTGCGCTCGTTGCGGACCGCGGCGCCGTCGCGCGCTTCCAGGCGCACGCCGTTGACCTCCGCCGTGCCCTTGGCCGGGACCAGATAGGCGAAACGCTCCTCGCCCAGCTCGTACTGCACGGTCTCGCCGGCGGCAAGGGTCAGGCCCAGCACCCGGGCATCGGCACGGATCGGCAGCGCGTCATCGTCGCCCTCGGCGCCACTGGCCAGGACCACGAAGCGGCCTGCGCGGTCGCCCTTGGGGAAAGGCTTGGCGCCCCAGGTCGGAGCACCGCCGCGCTGGTCGGGGATGATCCAGATCTGGAAGATCCGGGTGGTGCCCGGCTCGAGGTTGTACTCGGCATGCTGGATGCCGGTGCCCGCGCTCATCACCTGCACGTCGCCGGCTTCGGTGCGGCCACGGTTGCCCAGGTTGTCCTGGTGCGTTATCGCGCCTTCGCGGACGTAGGTGATGATTTCCATGTCCGAGTGCGGGTGCGGCGGGAAGCCGGTGTTGGCGGCGATGGTGTCGTCGTTCCAGACACGCAGCGCGCCCCAGCCCATGCGCCCGGCATCGTGGTAGCTGGCAAATGAGAAATGGTGCTTGGCGTCGAGCCAACCGTGGTTGGCTCCACCCAGGCCGTTGAAGGGGCGACGCTCGATCATGGTGAAACTCCTGTGGGGGACCCCGTGGCAATCACGGGGATCCGGCTGACCGACAAGATAGGCGCCCGCGAACAGGATTAGAATGGAACCAATCGAAAAGGATAGTTTCCAGAATCGACATGCAGAAACTGCCCGACCTGGAGGCCTGGGCGATCTTCGCCAAGGTCGCCGAAACCGGATCGTTTGCCCGCACCGCGGCCGACCTCGGCCTGTCGCAGGCCACGGTATCGAAGGCCATCACCCGGCTGGAGACGCGCCTGAAGACGGTGCTGTTCCATCGCACCTCGCGGCGGATGTCGCTGACTGAAAGCGGCCGCGGCGCGCTCGAACGCGCCACCCGCATTCTCGCCGAAGGCGAAGCGGTGGAGGCGGAGGTCACCGCCCAGGCCGCCAGTCCGCGTGGCCTGGTGCGGCTGGCGGTGCCGATGTCGTTCGGCGTGGCGCACCTGGCGCCGGTGTTGCCGGAGTTCATGCGGCGCTATCCCGACATCGCCTTGGAAGTCGACTTCGACGACGGTTTCGCCGACCTCGTCGGCGGGGGCTTCGACCTGGCGCTGCGGATCTCGGCCCTGGCCGATTCCAGCCTGCTTGCGCGCAGGTTGTGCGGCGTGCGCGTGCTGCTGGTGGCCACGCCCGAGTACCTGGATGCACACGGCCGCCCGCGCCATCCGCGCGACCTGGCCGACCACGCCGCGCTGTTCTACACGCTGTCGCGCTTCGGCAATGCCTGGCGGTTCCAGCATCGCAGGCACGGCGATTTCTCCATCAGCGTGCAGGCGCCGCTGCGCGTCAACAATGCCGAGGCGATCAATCCGGCGCTGCTTGCCGGGCAGGGGCTGGCGCTGCAGCCGGAGTTCCTGGTCTGGCGCGAGATCAAGTCCGGCAAGCTCGAAGTGGTGATGCCGGACTGGTCACCACCGCCGATCGCGCTGCACGTGGTCACACCACCGGGGCGGGTGCGTCCTGCACGCGTGCAGGTGCTGATCGACCACCTCGTACGCAAATTCGAAAAGGCGCCGTGGGCCGACCGCAGCGAGTGAGTCGCATGCTGGTTTCGTGAAGGCGACGTGAGGAACGCTATCCGACCAAAGTCCAAGCCCGGTATTGCCGGCCTTCGGCGTTGGAGCAGGCAGGAAGCATCGTCGTCCGGCACGGAGCCGGTGACGATGCCGGTCACTGCGCTGAGGAGTTCCTCATGCACGTTGCCAAGGGTTGGTGGTGGCTGGGGCGCGCAGGCCTGTGCCTGCCGTATGCCTGGAGCGGCGTGACCAAGCTGCTGGACTTTCCCGGCGCCGTTGCCGAGCAGGCGCACTTCGGCATGATTCCGCCGGAGCTCTTTGCCGCGTGCGTGATCGTGGTGCAGCTGGGCGGTTGCCTGCTGGTGCTGTTCTGCCGCGGCCGCTGGCGCGCCGGTGGTGCGATCGTGCTGGCCGCCTTCACCGTGCTGGCCACGGTGATCGGCCATGCCTACTGGACGATGTCGGGGATGCAGCGCCTGTACACGCTCAATTCGTTCCTCGAGCACGCCGGGCTGGTCGGCGGATTCGTGCTCATCGCCGCGCAGGCCCTGCACAAGGGCGGGGTCGGTGGCGACGAGGAGGAAGAAGAGGAAGAGGAGGAGTGAGGGAATCGGCGCGGGGATCGCGCCGCCTCATTGCCGCGACGACGTCAGTCGCCGGTACTGCGACATATGCCGGATCGCCTGCCGCGGCTGGTCCAGCGCTTCGTGCAGGAGCGCCAGGTTGTAGTGGCAGTCGGCGAGGGCGGGGTCCTCGCGCAGTGCGGCCTCGTAGGCCTGGATCGCTTCGAGCTTGCGGTCCATGTCGTCCAGCAGCACGCCCAGGTTGTAGAACAGCAGCGGGTCTTCGCCGCCGTGGGCGACTGCCTCGCGATAGACCTGTTCGGCTTCCTCGAAACGGCCGAGCTCGTGCAGCAGGCGACCCAGGTTGATGCGTGCATCCTGGCGTGCCGGCTCGGCGGCGATGGCGCGTCGATAAGCGTTGATGGCCGCCTCACTGGCGGATACCTCGGCGGGCATCGCCCGTTCGGTCGAGTCGGCCGTATCGACCGCGCCCATCGCTGCGACCTGCGCCGACGAAATGGCCGCCGGCTCGATCACCCGCAACGACCCCTGTGCGGGATCGCCTTCGAATGCCAGCACGTATTGCCCCGATTCGGCATGCCAGCGGCTGCCGCCTTCGCGTACGACCACGTGGTCGGCGACCGCACCAATGCTCAGCCCCGACAGCGGCATCTCCTCGGGCAGGCGGCTGCGCAGTTCCTTCAGCGAACGCAGTATCCGCCGCTGCGGCACGTTGGCCGCAGCCAACGCCTGCGCGGTACGCAGCACGATCAGGTCCTGGAACGAGAACAGCCAGGCATTGCGCGGCCCGCGCGTGGGCGCCACGAACCCGGCCGCGACCAGCGAACGGATGGCACTGCGGGGCAGGCGGAGCAGTTTTTCGACATCGCGCATGCCGTAGTGATGCATGTGCGGTTACTTCGCCCTCTTGGCAACCTTGCGCTTGGCCGGCGCCGCTTCGGCCTCGGCGGCCTGCTTGGGCGGTTTGCGCGCGCGTGTCGCTGCCGGCGCCGCGGCCTTGCCCTTGGCAGGGGCGGCGCCCTTCTTCTCGAGGCTGGCGCGAAGCGCTTCCATGAGGTCGATGATCTGCGCGCCACCGCCTGGTTCCTCGGCGACGGTGATCTGCTCGCCTTCGACCTTGCGCTGGATCGCCGCCTCGACGCGCTCGCTGACCTCGTCCTTGTAGGCGCTCGGATCGAAGCGGCTGGACGCCTGCTGGTCGATCAGCTGCTGGGCGAGCTTGAGCTCGGCGTCGCGCACGTCGGTCTTGGGAATGTCGAGGTCGCCGATGGAGCGGACCTCGTTGGCGTACAGCAGCTGCTGCATGACCAGGCCGTCGTCGACCGGGCGGATCATCACGATGTGCTGCTTGCCATGCGAGGCCCAGGTGCCGACCGCGCATCGCTTGGATTCGCGCAGCGCCTTGGCGAACAGCGCATAGGGCTTGGCGCCGCCCTTGTCGGGCGCCAGGTAGTAGGCCTTGTCGAAGTAGACCGGGTCGATCGAGGAGATCGGCACGAACTCGGTGATGTCGGCGCTGTGGGTGCCGGCCTCTTCGAGCGCCTTGAGCTCCTCGGGCGTGAACATGACGTACTGGTCCTTGGCGAACTCGTAGCCTTTCACGATGTCGTTGCGCGCCACCGGAATTTCTTCCCTTGCGCACACGTACTGCTGCTTCAGGCGCGATCCGCAGCCCTTGTGCAGCAGGTTGAAGGAGATCTGCCGGCTGGCCTCGGTGGCCGAATAGAGCTTGACCGGTATGGACACAAGACCGAATGAAACGGTCAGCGACGCAATCGAACGTGCAGCCATGACAGCCTCCGGGCGGGTCGTCAGGCGGGGCCACCCGCCAGGGCGCTCGCCAGGTCCTGCTTGCGTTCCAGGGCATCGCTCCAGCGATCGCCCGTGCGGGACAAACGCTTTACCACATCCGGGATCCGGAAGTCGAGCGGGTGCGCGCTGGCCAGTTCGTCCCAGGTCAGCGGCATCGATACCGGCGCGCCGGGCTCGCCGCGCGGGGAGTAGGCGACGTTCAAGGTCTTGCCGCGCACGTTCATGTTGTGGTCCATGAAGATCCTGCCGGTGCGCTTGGGCACGCTCCATTCCATGGTGATGTCCTTGGGGTGCTGGCGCATGAGGTGGCGGCTGACCAGCTCGGACACGTGCCGGGCGGCGTCAAAATCGAGCGTGCGCCGGATCGGCACGAACACGTGCAGGCCGGTCTTGCCCGAGGTCTTCACGATCGGCTCCAGCGCCATGCCCTGCAGCAGTTCACGCAGCCAGAACGCGACCTGCTTGCCCTTCTCGAACGCGATGGTGTTCAGCTCCGGCTCCGCGCCCGGTGCTTCCTTCCCGGAGTAGATGTAGGGATCGATGTCGAACACGACGTAGTCGGTGTAGTTGAGCACCGAGGCTTCCAGCGACTGCAGCGAGCCGTCGTAGTCGGTCGATGACGACACCGCGTCGGGCCCCGGGCGTGCACGCGAATGCCAGACATGGAACTCCAGCGTTCCCTGCTGCGCCAGCCACAACAGCGTCGGCAGGTTGTTGCACAGCAGGTATTCGTGGTTCTCGTCCTTGTGCGCCGAATAGACGTTCACCGTCTCGACGAAATCCGGCCGCTCCTGCGTCCAGTGCTTCTGGAAGAATCGCTGGCCACCGATGCCGTCGGGCATGCGGATCATCGTCAACGGCCGGTCGGCCAGGTGCGGCAGCATCAGCGGCGCCACCTGGGCCAGGTAGCGCAACAGGTCGCGCTTGGTCTGTGCCGGTTGCTGCAGGGCCTCGACTGCCGGCCAATAGACGCGGTCGAGGTGGGTCAGCCGGACTCGCTGGTCGCCGACGCCCAGTTCGAAGGCATTCTTCGGGCTGTCGAGCGCGGCGAGGATCTCGTCGCCGGCGTTGGCCGGTTGCGCTGGCGCGGTCTTTCCGCGCGCGCGTGGCTTGTCGGCCCGGGCGGCCAGGTCCGGCTCGACCCGCTTGACGGTGCGAGGGTCGATGTCGTCGCGCAGGCGCACGAAGGTCGGTGCGCGCAGCGATCCGTCTTCGGTCCACTGCTGGTAGTTGACCTCGGCCACCAGCTCGGGTTTCACCCAGGTGACCGGTCCGTTCACCAGCGGCGTTTCCACGAAAGGGCACTGGTCGCTGTGCAGCGGCTCCAGCCGCGCCAGCACCTGCCTGAGCGAGCGCTCGTCGAAGCCGGAACCGACGTGGGACGCGTGGCGCAGCTTGCCCTTGTCCCAATAGCCGATCAGCAGCGAGCCCAGTTTCGCCCGCGCGCCCTTGCCGCGCGTGTAGCCGCCGATCACGAACTCGGCGCTGTGGGTCGGCTTGATCTTCAGCCACGCGGGCGAACGCCGGCCGGCTTCATAGACGCTGTCCTTGTGCTTGCCGACCACGCCCTCGAAGCCGCTGGCGAGCGCGGCGGCCTGCAACGCCACGCCATCGCCATCGGCGTGCACCAGATGGATGAGCGGCGAGGGCAACAGGCACTGCGCAAGGTAGCGGCGGCGGTCGCGCCAGGGCGTCGTGCGCAAGTCGATGCCCTCGAAGTGCAGCAGATCGAAGGCGTAGAACAGGGTGGGGCTGGCGCGGTCGGCCGCAGCGATCTCGCGCTCGCCCTTGAGCTGGAAGCGGTTCTGCAAGGCGTTGAAGGACGGCTTGCCGGCGGCGTCGAACGCCACCAGTTCGCCGTCGAGGATGAGCCCGGCCTCGGCCTGTTCGCGCAGTGCGGCGGCCAGTCGCGGGAATGTGCCGGCCAGTTCCAGGCCACGGCGCGAGCGGATGCGCACGCCGTTGCCGTCGACGAAGGCGAGGGCACGGTAACCGTCGAGCTTGGGTTCCCACATCCAGTCCGGGTGCTGCATCGGCGAATCGCCGATCTCGGCGAGCATCGGCTGCAGCTTCGACGGCATGGCGCTGAGTTCACCGTTGGGGGCCAGGCGCGCCGCCGGCATGCGATGCACCGGGGCGACCTTGAGATCGGTCACCGAGTAGCCGGAGAGCACCGACCGCTGCTGCGCGGTGACGTCGGCGGTGGTGACGAAGCGATCCTTGTGTTTGATCAGCAGCCAGGTCTTCGGGTCCTTGGTGCGCACCAGCGCAAAGGACCCTTTGAGCTTCTCGCCGCGCAGCTGGATGCTGAGCTTGCCGGCGGCGATGCCTTCGCGCACGCGGCGTTCGGCCTCGATGCGATCGTGAAACGAGGTCCCGCCCTCATCGGGACTGTAAACGCCGCAGTCCCAGACGATGACCTCGCCAGAGCCATACTGCCCGGGCGGAATCACGCCCTCGAACGAGGCGTAGTCGTAGGGGTGGTCCTCGACGAACACCGCCAGACGCTTCTCGGCCGGGTTCAGTGAAGGTCCCTTCGGCACAGCCCATGACTTCAGCACGCCATCGCACTCCAGGCGGAAGTCGTAATGCAGCGCCCGTGCCTTGTGCTGCTGGACAACGAACAGCAGCGGCCCGCTGCCGGCTTCGACGGCCACCGGCGGCGGTTCCGGGGTGGCATCGAAGCGGCGCTTGGCGGAATATTCGCTGAGCTTTGCCATGTCGGGTGACCGGAGGGTTCGGACCATGACTGCACGACTGCAGGTGGGTGCCAGTGGCTATTCCTACAAGGAATGGAAGGGCAGCTTCTATCCCGAAACCATCAAGCCCGATGCCATGCTGGCGTGGTACGCACAGCGCCTGCCCACGGTCGAGATCAACAATACCTTCTACCGGATGCCCAGGGTGTCGATGCTGGAGCAATGGGCGGCGGCCACCCCCTCGCACTTCCGGTTCGCGATCAAGGCCTCGCGCCACATCACCCACGAGGCGCGGCTCAAGGCCGACGGATCGAGCGAGCCGCTTGCCTACCTTTACCGGCATCTGGAGGCGCTCGGCGACAAGCGTGGGCCGGTGCTGTTCCAGCTGCCACCGTTCCTGAAGAAGGACCTGCCGCGCCTGGTCGACTTCCTGGCGTTGCTGCCGCAAGACCATCGGGCCGTGTTCGAATTCCGCAACGACAGCTGGTTCGACGACGATGTCTACGACGCACTGCGCGGCGCCGGTGCGGCCCTGTGCCTGTCCGAGCGCGAGGACGCCACACCGCCGCCGTTGCACGAGACCTCGAGCTGGGGGTACGTGCGACTGCGCCTGGAACACTACTCGGGGCACGACCTCGCGCGTTGGGTGGAGCGCTTCATGCAGACCGGATGGGACGAGGTCCATGTCTATTTCATGCACGAGCCGACCGCGCCGGAGTACGCGCGCACGCTGATGGAACTGGCGGCGGTGCAGGAAGGGGCCGCGTCATGACCGCCCAGGCGGTCGGCATCGACATCGAATCCGGCGAGCACGTCTCCGGCCTGTTGCAGGTGCCGGAGGATGCCATCGCCTGTTACGTGCTGGCGCACGGTGCCGGTGCGGGCATGACCCATGCGTTCATGGCGGCGGTCGCGGACGGCCTGGCCGCACGCTCGGTGGCGACATTGCGCTACCAGTTCCCGTACATGGAGCGCGGCTCCAGGCGTCCCGATACGCCAAAACTGGCACAGTCGACGGTACGGGCGGCGGTGGCCGAGGCTGCGAGGCGGCTGGCGGGAATGCCCCTGATCGCCGGCGGCAAATCCTTCGGCGGGCGCATGACGTCGCAGGCGCAGTCGGCCGCGCCCCTGGATGGTGTGCGTGGCCTGGCCTTCATCGGCTTCCCGCTGCACCCGGCGGGGAAGCCGTCGGTCGAGCGGGCCGCGCACCTGTCCTTGATCGACGTGCCCATGCTGTTCCTGCAGGGCACGCGCGACGAACTGGCCAGCCTGGAACTGCTCCAGTCCGCGGTGGCGGGGCTGACGGCACCCACGACATTGCAGCTGTTTGCCGACGCCGATCATTCCTTCCACGTGCCGGCCCGGACCGGGCGCAAGGATGCTCAGGTGATGGCGGAGCTGCTCGACGTACTGGCGCTGTGGATCGGCTCGACCGTGACCGGTTGAGTCCGTTCACGCACTGTGAATGCAGTCTCCCCACAGATGGGCTAGGGTGCGCGACGATCCAGGGACATCAGGGGGTGTCTGTTGGCAACGACAAGCAAGAAGACCGCGGCCACTGCCGGCACGAAGAAGGCGGCGGCCAGCGGCAAGAAGAAGGCTTCCGTGAAGGTCCAGGACAAGGTGCAGCCAACGCGCGAGGCGCCTGGCCGCGAGCCGCTCGAACTGCTGATCGAAAGCATGAATGCGGTGCTCGAAGGCGATTTCTCGGTGCGCCTGCCGCTGCATTGGGAGGGCCCGGAAGGACGCCTGGCGCATATTCTCAACGGCATCATCAGCCACAACCGGCGCCTGGCGGCAGAGTTGTCCCGGGTCGGCGATGCGGTCGGCCGCGAAGGCCAGACACGCCAGCGCATCGCCCCGGCCGACCGCCAGGGTGAGTGGGCCGGCATGGAGTTGTCGGTCAACCACCTGATCGACGACCTGGTCCGCCCGGTCGAGACCATGACCGAGGCGATGGCCGGCGTGGCCAAGGGCGACCTGACCCGGACCGTGCCGCTGGAGGCGGACGGACGCCCGCTGAAGGGCGAGTTCCTGCGCTCGGCGAACATCGTCAACCGCATGATCGAGCAGATGGGCGAGTTCAGCTCCGAGGTCACGCGCGTGGCGCTCGAAGTGGGCACTGCCGGTCGCCTGGGTGGACAGGCCAAGGTCAAGGGCGTGTCCGGTGTCTGGAAGGACCTGACCGACTCGGTCAACCAGATGGCGAGCAACCTGACCGCGCAGGTCCGCAACATCGCCGACGTCACCATCGCGGTGGCCAACGGCGACCTGTCGCGCAAGATCACCGTGGACGTGCGTGGCGAGATCCTGCAGTTGAAGGAGGCCATCAACACGATGGTCGACCAGCTCAACGGCTTCGCCGCGGAAGTCACGCGCGTGGCGCGCGAGGTCGGCACCGAGGGCAAGCTCGGCGGCCAGGCGATCGTGCCCGGCGTGGCCGGCACCTGGAAGGACCTGACCGACTCGGTCAACGCAATGGCGTCGAACCTGACGTCGCAGGTACGCAACATCGCCGAGGTGACCACGGCGGTGGCGCGCGGCGACCTGTCGCGCAAGATCACGGTGGACGTGCGCGGCGAGATCCGCGAACTCAAGGACACCATCAACACGATGGTGGACCAGCTCAATGGCTTCGCCGCCGAAGTCACGCGCGTGGCGCGCGAAGTCGGCACCGACGGCAAGCTCGGCGGCCAGGCCGAGGTGCCCGACGTCGCCGGCACCTGGAAGGACCTGACCGATCACGTCAACTCGATGGCGTCCAACCTGACCCTGCAGGTGCGCAACATCGCCGACGTGACCACGGCGGTGGCGAAGGGCGACCTGTCGCGCAAGATCACGGTGGACGTGCGCGGCGAGATCCTCGAGCTGAAGAACACCATCAACACGATGGTCGACCAGCTCAACGGTTTCGCCGCGGAAGTCACGCGCGTGGCGCGCGAAGTGGGTACAGAAGGCAAGCTCGGCGGCCAGGCGCTGGTGCCGGGTGTCGACGGCACCTGGAAGGACCTGACCGACTCGGTCAACGCGATGGGCTCCAACCTGACCTCGCAGGTGCGCAACATTGCCGAGGTGACCACGGCGGTGGCGCGCGGCGACCTGTCGCGCAAGATCACGGTGGACGTGCGCGGCGAGATCCGCGAACTCAAGGACACCATCAACACGATGGTGGACCAGCTCAACGGCTTCGCCGCGGAAGTCACGCGCGTGGCCCGCGAGGTCGGCACCGAAGGCAAGCTCGGTGGCCAGGCGCAGGTGCCCGGCGTGGCTGGTACGTGGAAGGACCTGACCGACTCGGTCAACCAGATGGCGTCGAACCTGACGCTGCAGGTGCGCAACATCGCCGACGTGACCACCGCGGTTGCGAAGGGCGATCTGTCGCGCAAGATCGGCGTGGACGTGAAGGGCGAGATCCTCGAGCTGAAGGACACCATCAACACCATGGTGGACCAGCTCAATGGCTTCGCCGCGGAAGTGACGCGCGTGGCGCGCGAAGTGGGCACCGAAGGCAAGCTCGGCGGCCAGGCGCAGGTGCCCGGCGTGGCCGGTACCTGGAAGGAGCTCACCGACAACGTCAACTCGATGGCGTCCAACCTGACCACGCAGGTGCGAAACATCGCCGAGGTGGCGACCTCGGTGGCGCGCGGTGACTTGTCGCGCAAGATCGCGGTGGACGCGCAGGGCGAGATCGCGCAGCTCAAGGACACCCTCAACACGATGGTGGACCAGCTCAACGGCTTCGCCGCGGAAGTCACGCGCGTGGCGCGCGAAGTGGGAACCGAAGGCAAGCTCGGCGGCCAGGCCACGGTGCCCGGCGTGGCCGGCACGTGGAAGGATCTCACCGACAACGTCAACTCGATGGCGTCGAACCTGACCACGCAGGTGCGCGGCATCGCCGCGGTGGTGACCGCGGTGGCCAAGGGCGACCTCGACAAGAAGCTGACGGTGGAAGCCAAGGGCGAGATCGCCGAACTGGCAGAAACCATCAACGGCATGACCCAGACCCTGGCCATCTTCGGCGACCAGGTCACCACGGTGGCGCGCGAAGTGGGCGTGGAAGGGCGCCTGGGCGGCCAGGCCAACGTGCCGGGAACCGCGGGCATCTGGGAGGACCTGACGGCCAACGTCAACCAGCTCGCGGCCAACCTCACCACGCAGGTGCGCGCAATTGCGGAAGTCGCCACCGCGGTGACCCAGGGCGACCTGACCCGCTCGATCCAGGTCGACGTGCGCGGCGAAGTCGCCGACCTGAAGGACAACATCAACGCGATGATCGGCACTCTGCGTGCCACCACCGAGAGCAACCGCGAGCAGGACTGGCTGAAGACCAACCTGGCCAAGTTCTCCAGCATGATGCAGGGCCAGCGCGACCTGATCACGCTCGGACAGATGCTGCTGTCGGAACTGGCGGGGCTGGTCGATGCCCAGCAGGGCGTGATGTACATCGTCGAGGAAGGCGCCGAGTGCGAGGCGCCGCGCCTGCGCCAGCTCGCTGGCTACGCCGATACGACGCCTGCCAGCAAGCGCACGCTGGAGTTCGGCGAAGGCCTGGTCGGGCAGTGCGCCAAGCAGGCGCGCCTGATCCTGATCCAGAACGTCGGCACCGACGTGGTGCAGATCCAGTCCGGCCTGCTGCAGGCCGTTCCGCGCAGCGTGATCGTGTTGCCGGTCTCGTTCGAAGACCAGATCAAGGCCGTCATCGAACTGGCCACGCTGGGCGAGTTCACGCCATCGCAGCGCGCCTTCCTCGAGCAGCTCTCGGGCAGCATCGGCATCGTCCTCAACACCATCGAGGCGACGATGCGTACCGAGCGCCTGCTGTCGCAGTCGCAGGAGCTGGCCAGCGAGCTGCAGTCGCAGCAGGACGAGCTGCAGCAGACCAACGAGGAGATCGCGCTGAAGGCCTCGCTGCTGGCCGCGCAGAAGGCCGAGGTCGAGCAGAAGAACCAGCAGATCGAACAGGCCCGCCGGGCGCTGGAAGAAAAGGCCGCGGAGCTGGCGCAGACCTCGCGCTACAAGTCCGAGTTCCTCGCCAACATGTCGCACGAGCTGCGCACGCCGCTCAACAGCATCCTGATCCTGGGACAGCAGCTGGCGGAGAACCCGGACGAGAACCTCACGCCGCGCCAGGTCGAGTTCGGCAAGACCATCCACGCCGCCGGCACGGACCTGCTGCACCTGATCAGCGACATCCTCGACCTGTCGAAGATCGAATCGGGCACGGTCACCATCGACATCGAGGACATCAGCTTCACCCACCTGCGCGAGAACCTCGACCGCGGTTTCCGCCACGAGGCCGAGCGCCGCGGGCTGGAGTTCGGCATCGGCATCTCGCCCGAACTCGGGCCGAAGCTGCGCTCGGATCCCAAGCGCCTGCAGCAGATTCTCAAGAACCTGCTGTCGAACGCCTTCAAGTTCACCGAGCAGGGCAGCGTCTGGTTGCGCGCGCAGGCCGTCACGCGCGGCTGGAGCGAGGACCATCCGGTGCTGTCGGCCAGCCCGGTCGTGCTGGCCATCGAGGTCAGCGATACCGGCATCGGCATTTCCCCGGAAAAGCAGCGCATCGTCTTCGAGGCGTTCCAGCAGGCCGACGCCGGCACCTCGCGCAAGTACGGCGGCACCGGGCTTGGCCTGGCGATCAGCCGCGAGATCGCCGGACTGCTCGGAGGCGAACTGAGGCTGCACAGCGTCGAAGGCCAGGGCAGCACGTTCACGCTGTACCTGCCGCTGCGCTATTCGGGTACCCGCGAAAATCCCGCAAGCAGCAGGCCGGGCCACCTGCGCGGAGAGCTCGCCGCTGCCGTGTCGAGCGACACTGCCGCGGCGAACGCCGAGGCAGTCGAGGACGACCGCCACACGCTCAATGCCAAGACTCCGACCCTGCTGGTCGTGGAGGACGACGCCAACTACGCAACCGTACTGCGCGACCTTGCCCGTTCGCGCGGCTTCCAGGTGCTGGTGGCCAGCCGTGGCGCCGACGCGCTGCGCCTGGTCCGCGAATACCGCCCGAGCGCCATCACCCTGGACATCTACCTGCCCGACATGCTCGGCTGGACCGTCCTGGCCCGCCTCAAGCAGGACGCTTCGACGCGCCACATCCCGGTGCAGATCGTCACGGTGGAGGAGGGACGCCACCACAGCATCGAGCGCGGCGCGTTCTCCTACCTGCCCAAGCCGTCCTCGACCGAATCGATCGGCGACGCGCTGCAGCGGATCAAGGACTACACCGTGCCGCGGGTCAAGCGGCTGCTCGTGGTCGAGGACGACGCCGCCGAGCAGCTGAGCATTGTCGAGCTGTTGCGCCACGACGACGTCGAGATCGACACGGTCGGCACCGGCGAAGATGCCCTGTCCGCACTCGCCAATGGTCAGTACGACTGCGCCGTGCTGGATCTGAGATTGCCGGACATGAGCGGCTTCGACCTGCTCGAGGGCATCCACAGCGACGAGCGGTTGAAGCAATTGCCCATCGTGGTCTTCACCGGCAAGGACCTCAGCGCCGAGGAGGACGAACGCCTGCGTCGCGTCGCCAAGAGCGTGGTGCTCAAGGGTGTGGAGTCGCCCGAGCGACTGCTCGACGAGACCGCGCTGTTCCTGCACCGCGTCATCGACAACCTGCCGCCGGCCAAACAGCGCATGGTCCGCAGCCTGCACGAATCCGACGAGGCGCTGCGCGGCAAGAACGTCCTCGTCGTCGACGACGACATCCGCAACATCTTCGCCCTGTCGAGCGTGCTGGAGCGGCATGGCATGGCGGTGGCGACGGCCAGCAACGGTCGCGACGCGATCGCCCGTGTCGGCGACGGCTCGCAGCTGGACCTGGTGCTGATGGACATCATGATGCCGGGGCTGGACGGCTACGACACCATGCGCGCCATCCGTGCGCAGCCTGATCGCCGCACCCTGCCGATCATCGCCCTGACCGCCAAGGCGATGAAGGGCGACCGCGAGAAATGCCTGGAGGCGGGCGCATCGGACTACCTGGCCAAGCCGGTGGTGACCGACCAGTTGCTGGGAGTGCTGCGGCAATGGCTTCAGCGCTGACCGTCGCCGCGCAGGCGCGGGCGAAGATCCTGCTGGTCGATGACCAGCCCGGGCGCCTGATGACCTACCACGCCATCCTCGACCCGCTGGAAGAGGAGCTGGTGGACGCCCATTCCGGCCTCGATGCCCTGAAGCTGCTGATGCAGGACGAGTACGCGGTGATCCTGCTCGACGTGAACATGCCGGGCATGGACGGCTTCGAAACCGCGAGCCTGATCCATCAGCACCCGCGTTTCGAGAACACGCCGATCATCTTCGTCACGGCCGTCAATGTCAGCGACCTCGACCGCCTGCGCGGCTACAAGCTGGGAGCGGTGGACTACATCATGGTGCCGGTGATTCCGGAGATCATGCGCAGCAAGGTCTCGGTGCTGGTCGAGCTTTACCGCAAGCGGCGCGAGTTGCAGGTCCTCAACGACAGTCTCTCGGCAGCGAACCAGACGCTGCAGATGGAAAAGGCATTGGAGCTGGAGCAGCTCAACGCCTCGCTGCGCGACGCCAACGAGGCATTGGCGGCGCGCAACTTCCAGCTGCTGACCGAGAACGCCGAGCGGATGAAGGCCGAAGCGCGCCTGCGCGAGGCCGACCAGCGCAAGAACGAATTCCTCGCCACCCTGGCGCACGAACTGCGCAACCCGCTGGCGCCGTTGCAGAACGCGCTGGCATTGCGACGGATGGGTGCGCCCGGCGAAGACCATCCGCTGCTGGACATGATGGAACGCCAGGTCGCCCTGCTGGTGCGGCTGATCGACGACCTGTTCGACATTGCCCGCATCTCGCGCGGCAAGCTCAACCTCAAGCGCGGCCCGGTCGTGCTGCAGGATGCGATCAGCGTGGCCATCGACAGTGCACGGCCATGGATGGAGCACGGCGGCCACTCCTTCAGCCTGGTGCTGCCCGATGAACCGATCCGCCTGCATGCCGACCAGGCGCGGCTTTCGCAGGTCTTCGCCAACTTGTTGAACAACGCCGCCAAGTATTCCGACCCGGGTGGCCGGATCGAACTGGGCGCCGACATCGATGGCAATGAGATCCGCGTGTGGGTGCGCGACGATGGCATCGGACTGGCGCCGGACCAGCTGGAAGTGGTGTTCGAGAGCTTCCACCAGGTCGACTCGACCGTGGAGCGCAGCCATGGCGGTCTTGGGATCGGGCTGACGCTGGTGCAGCGCCTGGCCGAGATGCACGAAGGTCGCGTCGAGGTCAGCAGCGCCGGCCTGGGTCGAGGCTGCACGTTCACGGTGCGCCTGCCCGTCGCGACACAGGCGTTCGTGCCGGACGCAGTGGCGGCACCGGCGCCTGAGCCGGCAGGCTCCCGGCGCATGCTGGTGGTCGACGACAACCGCGATTCGGCCGACACCATGGCGGCGATGCTCCGGCTGCTGGGCCAGGAAGCCAGGGCGATCTACGATCCGCATCTGGTCGACGAAGAGCTGCGCGAGTTCGCCCCGGAAGTCGTTTTCCTGGATGTGGGCATGCCCGGTCGCAGTGGTTACGACATTGCCCGTTCGATTCGCGACAGCGGCCAGGACCAGATCGTCATCGTTGCAGTGACCGGCTGGGGACAGCCCGAAGACCGGCAGCGCACCTCGAATGCGGGCTTCGACCATCACCTGGTCAAGCCGCCGGATATCGGCGCCATCCGGCAGATCTGCCAGCAACGGGGCCGGCCAATGACAGGTGAGACGCGATGAGTGGGACCACACCTGCATGGATGGGCAAATGGGCCCACGACCTGCGCGAACCGCTCTCGCCGATGCAGTCGGCGCTGTACCTGCTGCGGTACGGCGAAAGCGAAGGCGCCGAGCGCGACGAGCTGTTCGATCTGATCGATCGCCAGATCCGCCGCCTGGTGTCGATGATCGACGAGGTCAATGACTGGGTCCGTGCCGACCAGGGGCGATTGCTGCATATCCGCGGCCCGGTGGAACTGCAACTGCTGATCGAAGGCTGCCTGAGCGCGGCCGGCGCGTCTGCCGTGGACATCGGGGTCGAGTACCGCGACGGCGCCGATCGCGCGCGCATCAACGGCGATGCATCGAGGCTGGCCAGTCTGTTCTCGACCATGCTGTGGCTGATGTCGTCGCCGTCGCCCGACGTGGGCGCCAAAGCCGGCGTCGCGCCCGCACGCGCGGTCGTGTCCCTCGATCGCGAGGCCGGATCGATTCTGTTCGAAGGGCCGCTGCTGCGTGCTTCCGGCATCCGCGGATCGATCGCCAACCTGTTCGCCGAGCCACAACCTGCGTCCATGGGCGACGGACTGGGGCTGCGTGCCGTCATCGCGCTGGCGATCGCGCAGGGGCATGGCGGCGAACTGGTGCTGCTGGAAGACGCATCGGACACGCCGATGCTGCGCCTGAGCCTGCCGCTGCTGGACGAGGAAGCGGAGTAGGCGGCGATTGCCCGGGAGCCGTCAGCGACGGCCCCCGGGTCGGGTCGCATCAGCCCTGCGCGTGCGGCGTCAGCAGGTCCGACAAGCCAACGCGGTTCAACATTTCGGCGCGCAGCCGGTCGGTCACGCTGAACCCGACATCGGCGCCATCGGCGGCCGGGTCGACGTGCACGCGGAATGGCCGCTTGCCGAACGGCGCCGCCACGGTGGCCACGATCGCCTCGGCGACCAGCGAGGCATCCGCATCGGCCGGCACGATCTCGGCAAACGCCTGCTGCACCTGGCCACCGAAACCGGCGTAGGGGCCGGCGTCGTACTCGGCCAGGCGCGCCGCGTCGGCCGGCTGTCCGCTGTGGGCGAAGTGGTTGGTGCCGCTGGTGAACGCACCCGGGACGATGATCGAGGTTTCGATGCCCCAGCGCGACAGCTCGCGTGCGTACTGCACCGCGATCGCGTCCATGGCCGCCTTGGCGCCGAAATAAGGTGCAAGGTACGGCGGCGTGCCACCGGCGACGCTGCTGCTCGATACCCAGACCACCAGGCCCTTGCGTTGCTGGCGCAGGTGCGGCAGCGCGGCACGGTTGACGCGCTGCGTGCTCAGCACGTTGACATCGTAGAGCTGCGCGTACTGTTCGGCGGTGAAGGCTTCGGCCGGGCCGAACGCCATGTGGCCGGCGTTGTGGATCAGCACGTCGATGCGACCGGCTTCGGCGATGACCTGCGCGATCGCCTGGTCGACCGAATCCTGCGATTGCACGTCCATGTCGACGGTGCGCAGGTCTACTCCGTGCTGCTGCGAGAAAGCCTTCATCTGTTCGACGATCGCGGCGTTGCGGCCGGTGGTGTTGCGCATCGAGGCATAGACCGTGTGGCCGGCGCGCGCGAGCGCCTCGGCGCTGAGGCGGCCGAAACCGCTGGAGGCGCCAGTGATGACGATGACGTTGTTCATGGGGTTCTCCTGGCACGGGCATCGGGCGTGGGCCGCGATGCGCCGTTGAAGTGGGGTGTGGGACGCGGGGTGTGTGGGGTGTGTGGCGATCAGATGATTCCGCCGTTGGCGCGCAGGACCTGGCCATTGATCCATGCACCGTCCGGGCCGGCGAGGAAGGCCACCGCGGCGGCGATGTCGGCCGGCTCGCCAAGGCGTTCCAGCGGCGCTTGCTTGGCCAAGCGATCGATGACTTCCTGCGGCTTGCCTTCGAGGAAGAGGCGGGTGGCGGTCGGGCCGGGCGCCACCGAGTTGACGGTGATGCTGCGGCCGCGCAGTTCCTTGGTCAGCACCTGGCTCATCGCTTCGACCGCAGCCTTGGTAGCGGCGTAGACACCGTAGGTGGCCGGCGTCAGGCCGACCACGCTGCTCGACAGGTTGATGATGCGGCCGCCGTCACGCAGGCGCCGGGCGGCTTCGCGCAGGGTGTTGAAGGTGCCCTTGAGGTTGACGGCGACCTGGCTGTCGAACAGCGCGTCGTCGCTGTCGACCAGCGCGGCCAGGCGCATGATGCCGGCGTTGTTGACCAGCACATCGACGCCACCGAAGGCGGCCTGCGCGGCTTCGAACATGCGCGCGACCGCGCCGGCATCGGCGACATCGGCCTGGGCGCTGATGGCCCGGCCACCGGCCTGCTCGATCTTCGCGACCAGGGCTTCGGCTTCGTCCGGGGACCCGGCGTAGTTGACGACGACGGTGAAGCCGTCGGCGGCGAGGCGCTCGGCAATGGCGGCGCCGATGCCACGGGAGGCGCCGGTGACGAGGGCGGTTCTGGGGGTGGAGGACGCGTTCATGGGAGGACTCCTTGGGGCGGCGGCCACCGGGATTGGCGGCGTGGAAGTAGTCTGCCGAGGCCCGATCTGGAGATAATCCCCTCAGGAGTGGTATTACTGTTTCCGCAGAGCGAACAATAGGGCGCCGATAGCATGGACCGGTTCGATGTCATGCGGCTGTTCGCCAGGATCGTCGAGCGACGCAGCTTCACCCAGGCCGCGCACGACATGGACGTGCCGCGCTCGACCTGCACCAAGGTCATCCACGACCTCGAAGCGCGGCTCGGCGCGCGGCTGCTGCAGCGCACGACCCGCGTGGTGCGGCCGACGCTGGATGGCGAGGCCTACTACCGGCGTTGCCTGGGCATCCTCGACGACATCGAGGACGCCGACGGCGTGTTCCGCAACGCGGCGCCGAAAGGCGTGTTGAGGGTCGAGGTGCAGGGCACCATCGCGCGTCATTTCCTGGTGCCGGCATTGCCGGCATTCTTCGAGCGTTATCCGGACATCGAACTGTCGATGAGCGAAAGCGACCGCTGGGTCGATCTGGTGCAGGAGGGCGTGGACTGCGCACTGCGCTATGGCCAGTTGCGCGACAGCGAACTGGTGGCCAGGCAGGTCGGGGTGCTCGAGCGCATCACCGTCGCCACCCCGGAGTACCTCGCGCGCCATGGCACACCGCGAACCATCGACGAGCTCGATGGCCACCTCGTCGTGGGACTGCGTTCGATTTCCACCGGTCATGTCACGCCGATGACGTTCGGCCAGGGCGACGGCGGGCGAACCGTGTCGCTGCCGTGCCGATTGTCGGTCACCGGCACCGAGAGCTATCTGGCAGGAATCCGCCTGGGCCTGGGGATGGCGCAGGTGCCGCGCTTCCATATCGAGGCGGAGCTGCGCAGCGGCGCACTGGTGCAGTTGCTCGCCGAGACACCGCCACCATCGGCGCCGGTATCACTGCTTTATTCGCGCACGCGCCAGCTGTCGCCGCGCGTGCGCGTGTTCCTGGACTGGGCGGCGCGCGAGTTCGCGCAGCGCCTGGCCGGGCAGGGTGACTGACTACTTGGTCTTCGGCGTCGGCGGGAAGCTGGCGAACATCTTGTCCAGGCCCTTGTCGAGACCGGCCGCGGCCTTGTCGGGGTTGCTCGGCACGGTGCCGCTGGCAGTGCCGCGCCAGATCGCCTGCTTGGACTTGGCGTCGAACATGTCGACCACCAGCGTGCCAACGTCGTAGGTGCGAACCGTGGTCGAGGCGTTGCCCATCCCCATGCCGCCGCCCCAACCGCCGCGCCATCCCCAGCCACCCATGCCGGTGCCGGTGTAGAAGGTATCGAGCGACTGCTTCTGCGACCTCGAGATGTTGGCCGCGACGGCGACATCGCCGCCTTCGGCGAGCGTCCAGCCCTTGGCCTGCAGGCGCGCATCGATGCCTGCGACGATGCGCTGCTGCATCAGCGGCGAGCCGCCCTCGGGTTTCATCGCCCAGTAGTAGGTCTTGTATGCGGCGAAGTTGGCCGCCGGGTCAGAGTCGGTGGTGACCTTGGGCGTGGCCGCAACTGCGACGAACGAGACCAGTGCCAGGGACAGGGCAAGCGCTTTCATGGGAACACCTAGGGGGTTGCGATCAGCGCAGATCAGGCACCAGATCGCGTGGTCCGGACGTGAACAGTCCTGAGGATCGCTGGCTGCCGCGGCAGGGTATTGGGGTCCGGCCAGGCGCCCCCATTTCGGTGGGGCGTTCCCTTCCTCCCCGGAGAATCTGCATGAGCGAGTACCGCAAGACCCCCGAAGCCGTCGCCAGGCTGACCCCCGAGCAGTACCGGGTCACCCAGGAGGGCGCGACCGAGCGTCCCGGCACCGGTGAGTACCTGCACAACGACCGGGCAGGCATCTATGTCGACATCGTCTCCGGCGAGCCGTTGTTTGCCTCGTCGGCCAAGTTCGATTCGGGTTGTGGCTGGCCCAGTTTCACCAAGCCGATCGGACCGATCACCGAGCTGCGCGACATCTCGCACGGGATGATCCGCACCGAGGTGCGTTCGGCGCAGGGCGACAGCCATCTGGGGCATGTGTTCGACGACGGTCCGCGCGATCGCGGCGGGCTGCGCTACTGCATCAACTCGGCGTCGCTGCGCTTCGTCCCGCGCGAGGAGATGGAAGCGGCCGGTTACGGTGCCTGGATCGACCAGGTCGAGGACGTCTGATCGCTGCATCGCGCGCAGCAGCGCACGCATGCACGAAGGGTGAGGCTCGCGGGCGCAGATCGCCCGCGAGCGTTTCGGGTATCGCAGCGACTCAGGCTGCTTCGGCCATCTCGTCGGCCAGCGAGCGCCAGCGCGGAAGCCGGTCGAGCTGTCCGACCGTGCGCAGGTAGGCCTCGTCGACTTCACTGCCGTTGACGATGGCCGCGGCCACGTGCACCGCGCCTGCGACCCAGAAGCCGCCGCGCAGCCGCGCCGGATTCTGGTGGAATGCCACGGCCTCGACGATCGGCGAGGGCAGGCCCCACAGACCGAGCAGGTAGGCACCGGCGACGCCGTGCGGGGTGATGCTGCCGTCGCCGTCGCTGCTGGTCATCGGCGGCAGCAACAGGCCGACCTCGGCCAGCAGGCCGGCGGTGGACGCCAGTTCCGCGCTCGGTCCCGCGAGCAGCCGGCCGGCCAGTTGCGAGATGCGCAGGGCGCGGTCGCGCATCGCATCGGCATGCGCCGAACTCGCGCCGGCGGAGAACACTTCGTTGGCGAGCACCAGCTGCAGCAACGCGTTCTGGCCCAGGCGGGTGACGGCGGTGCGCAGGTCGCTGATCTCGCGGCCACCGGAGTAGTACGCGGAGTTGGTCAGGCGCAGCACCTTGGCGGCGACGGCGGGGTCCTTCGACACCGCTTCGACCACGCGCGCCGAGCTGGTCTCCGGATCGCGCAGCAGCCGCGTCAGCGCCAGGTACTGGCGCGGTGCGGCGGGCAGCGAACCCATTCGGCCGATCGCGGTCTTGAGCGACTGGTCCGACAGCAGCGTGCGCAGCTCCATGACACTTTCGACCGCTTCGATCAGCGCCAGCGCCTCGAGCGGTTCGGGCAGCACGCGGTGGCTGACTTCCAGCGCTTCCATCGCGTCCTCGTCGCTGCCGTTGTCCATCAGCAGGATGCTGACTGCATCGGGATGGCGCTTGCGCAGTTGTCCGAGCAGGCTGCGGCCATGGCTGGAGCCGACGCGGGCGGCGCAGACGATCACGTCCGGATTCCAGTCGCCGGTCAGGGCGACTTCGGCGCGGTCGGTCCAGGCGATGCGCCAGTCCAGTCCCTGGTCCTTGAGTTCCTCTTCGATCTGCGCGGCATGGCCGCCGTCGTCGCTCACCACGAGAATAAACACCGGGCGCTCTTCCGTAGGTCGTTGCTGTTGCATCGACTAACGGCAGCGCGGGGCCGTCCTGAAGTGCGTGGTTCGCGAACTGCCAACTCGCGCACAGTTCGGGCGGGCTCGCTGGGAGGCTCCGTGCCGGCTAGCGGGCGATGTGCATCGGCAAGGTGGCCCGCACGCACGTGCCGCCACCGGGGCGGCTCTCGATTTCCAGCGTCCCGCCCAGCTGCTGCGCCCGTTCGCGCATGGTCACCAGGCCCAGGCCGTGGACGCCGTCGCCATTGAAGCCACGGCCGTCGTCGGCGATGGCCAGTCTCAGCGTGCGTTCGTCTTCATCGATCGCCAGGGTCAGCGTGACCTGGGTCGCGGCGGCATGCCGCAGGACATTGGTCAGCGCTTCCTGGGCGATGCGGAAGCAGGCCTGTTCGACTTCGGGATCGGGCCGCCGTGGCAGTGGCGCCAATGCCAGCTCCAGTTGCGGCTGGCCCTGGCGGAACAACTTGTCGGCCTGCCAGCGCAGCGCTGTCTCCAGGCCCAGCGTGTCGAGCTGTGGCGGACGCAGCAGCAGCGACAGGTTGCGCAGCTTGGTGACCGTCTGGTCGGTCGTGGCGATGATCTCGGCAAGGATCTCGTCGCGGCGGGCCGGGTCGTCGTCGTGCTGGATGGCCATCGCGCCGAGCTTGATTGCGGTGATCGCCTGGCCGATGTCGTCGTGCAGTTCGCGCGAGAGCGTGCGTCGCTCATCCTCCTGCACGGTCAGCAGGCGTCGCGTGACCGCCTGCAGCTCCTCGCGCAGGTTGCGCTGCTGTTGCAGGCTGAGGTTGACCTCGCCATAGGCCTCGTGGGTGCGCGCGGCGAGCTGGTTCATGGCTTCGGCCAGTGGCGCCAGTTCGCGCGGCACGCTTCCGGGTTCGATCGGCGCCGAGGCGCGCTCCAGGGCGAAACGCTGCATCCGGTCCAGCAGTTCGTGGACGCTGCCGCCAAGGCGCTTCATCTGCATGTTGACGATGGTCAGCACGCCGACCAGCACCAGTGCGAGCAGGCCCAGGATGACCATGGTGTTGCGGCGCAGCTCGGCGACGACGACGCGATCGGGCACCAGCAGCAGCAGGCGCCATCCCATCTGCAGCGGGACGGCGCGGGCGTAGGCGTCGCCGCCATCGCGCAGGACGCCGTGCAGGCGCTGCATCTTCGAGCGGTCGCTGGAGCGCTGCAGTGCGCGGATCTCCCGATCGCGCGGGCTGTCGCCGAGCACGTCCAGCGAGCGGTAGGGCAGCCCTTCGCTGGCATGCACCACGGTCTGGTCGCGGTCCAGCAACAGCACCTCGAAGCCGCGCGCGCGCAGCCATTGGCTGCGCAGTGCCGCGAACGCCTCGATCCTGATGGCGCCCTGGACGATGCCGGCAAAACGGCCATTGGCGAACATCGGCGCGGAGACCGCCACCAGCGGCGCCTTGCCCAGGTAACGGCCGCGGAATGCGTTGGAGACGTAGGCGCGGCCGTTGCTCGCCGGTTCCTTGAAGTACGGCCGGTCGGCGACCGAGACGACGCCGCGGCCGGGCAGTTCCGGCTGGATCACCCGCACCGTGCCGGCGCCGTCGGCGACCACCAGCGAAGTGAAGTCGGAGTAGTGGCGATGCAGGCGCAGCAGGTCATCGGCCCATGCCGCGTCATCGTCGAGATTGCCGGCGGCACTGCGGCGGTCGGCGAGCAGCTGGACGGGCACGAGGTGCAACTGCAGGAAACTGTCGACGTCGTGGCCGGTGGTTTCGGCGACGGCTTCAAGGCTGGTGCCGAACTGCTCGCGGGTCGCGGTGGAACGCTGCCACAGGATCAGCGCAGTCAGCACCAGCACCGGCACCACGACCGCGATCAGCAGCAGTCGGGCGAACTCGCGCAGCAAGCCCCGGCCTGGCGGGGGCGTTGCTGGCAGTGAGGCGTTGGGCATGCGTCAAAGCTACCTGCCCAGCCGGGCGCACCGCAATGCCGGATCGGCCGGTTGGCCGAGACGGGTTGGCTAGTGTTGACTCAGAACAGCTCGACGCTGCCCGCGTCCATAGACTGCTGCATCACCGGCTTGTGCGGCGGGCGCTCCCACTCGCCGCGCATCTGCGTGATGCGCTGGCCGAGCTGGCCCAGGGCCTGGCGGATCTCCGCGCCACCGGCGCCGCTGCTGCGATGCAGCAGCTCCTGCAGAGCGGTGGCCTCGCGGTTGATCGCGCCCAGGCGTTCCAGGTGCACGTTGGCGGCGGTCAGGGCCTGGGTGGCGATGTCCTCGAACTGCAGCGAGCGCACGGCGTCGGCCACCGAACCGTCGATGGCGCGACCGCACTCGGCGATCTCGCGCATGCCGTTGCCGAGGCCGCGGTTGATGCCGTCGACGCGCTCGAGCATCGCAGCGGCTTCGGCGCGTGCACCGCGGCTGCGGTCGAGGTCGCGCGAGGCCATCTGGCTGACGGTGTCGCGGACCCGTGCGATCGAATCCTTGGAGCTGTGGGCGAGCTTGCGGATCTGCTCGTTGAAGGCGGTCGAGCGCTCGGACAGGTTGCGGACCTCGTCGGCGACCACGGCGAAGCCGCGTCCGGCTTCACCGGCACGCGCGGCCTCGATGGCCGCATTGAGCGCCAGCAGGTTGGTCTGGTCGGCGATCGACTTGACGTCCTCGAGCAGCGCGAAGATGCCATCGAGGTGACCGGCCATCGCATCGATGTGGGTCACGGTGGTGCTGCTCTGGCCGCTGACCGCTTCCAGCGCTTCGACCAGTTGCTCCATCTGCTGGCTGGCCTGGAGGGCAAAGCGCGAGACGTCGACGCCGCCGCTGTTCTCGCCATCGCCGGTACGGTCGATGAGGCGGGACACCACATCGCCCTGCTGCCGCGACTTGCGGTTGACCGCCTCGAAGCTGCCGCCGAGCCTGGCGACCGATTCGCGGATCAGTTCGCGGGTGCGCTCGATCTCGGTGCGCGAGCCCTGGACTTCGGCGCCGACGAAGTTGCGCAGCTCATCGAGCAGGCGGATCTGTTCGCCCAGCAGTGCGCCATCGCGGCTGCCGGGCCTGAGGATGCTCCAGCCGAAGCCGAGCCAGGCCAAGGTCATCGCCACCAGCGCGCCCCAGCGCACCGGTGCTGGCAGTCCGAAGGCCTCGGTGCAGATGAGGGTGAAGGTGAGCGCCAGCGGCGCTGCGATGCGAATCAGTACGCGCGAATCCATCATCGGTCTCGTCGGGGGCGGTCTACGTTAGATAACGGCCGCTCGGCAGCGCGCTTGAGTCGATCGACGCGGCGCAGAGCAGGTGATGTGCGATGTGTTCGAGCGGCAGGACGTGGTCGACGGCGTCGCGCGCGACAGCCGCGCCCGGCATGCCCCACACCACGCTGCTGGCTTCGTCCTGGGCGAAGGTCGTTGCGCCGGCCTTGCGCAAGGCAAGCATGCCGCGCGCGCCGTCGTCGCCCATGCCGGTCAGCAATGCGGCGCTGGCATTGGCGCCGGCGTGCTCGGCGACGGACTCGAACAGGACGTCGACGCTGGGGCGATGGCGCCTGACCGCTTCGTCGTCGCCGAGACGGCAGTGCCAGCGCGCACCGCTGCGCTGCACGCGCAGGTGGCGCCCACCGGGAGCAACGTAGGCATGGCCGGCCAGCAGTGGCTGGTCGTGCTCCACGTGCACGACGGTCATCTTGCTGTGGCGGTTGAGCCGTTCGGCGAAGGCGCCGCTGAAGGCGCCCGGGATGTGCTGGGCAATGACAATCGCCGGCGCATCGGCGGGCATGCGCGCCAACACTTCGCGGATGGCTTCGGTGCCGCCGGTGGATGCGCCGATGGCGAGCAGGCGATCGGTGGTGCGGTAGCCGACCGGTTGAGAAGCCAGTTGCGCCTCCGGCGGCAGCGGATGCGCCGCGACCGCCGGTACGACGCGCGCACGCGCCGCCTGCCTGACTTTCTCGACCAGCACCGAGGCGTATTCGTGGAACCCTTGCACGACATCGAGCCTGGGTTTGGCGATGAAATCGACCGCACCCAGGGCCAGCGCGTCGAGCGTGACCTGGGCACCGCGTTCGGTCAGGGTCGAGACCATCACTACCGGCATCGGCCGCAGCCGCATCAGATTGCGCAGGAAGGTCAGGCCATCCATGCGCGGCATTTCGATATCCAGCGTCAACACGTCCGGAGCTAACTGCTTGATCTTCTCGCGGGCGATGTACGGGTCGGCCGCGGTGCCGACGACCTCGATGCCGTCGGCCTCGCCGAGCAGCTGCGTCATCAGCTGCCGTACCAGCGCCGAATCGTCTACCACCAGCACGCGTGTGGGACGGGCAGGCATCAGAACAGTTCCACGCCGCCGCTGCGGACCTTGGTGCCGGTGAGGCGACCGTAGTAGGCGCGCTCGACATCGGCGATGCCATCGTCGCGCGTGGCCGGGAGGCGCTTGACCAGGGTGCGACCGGTCTGGGCGAAGAAGCAGACCTTGCGCGGATGGATGTCGCCCAGATCCTGCGCCAGCACCGGGATGCGCTCGGCCGCGAGGTATTCGAGCACGAAGCGCGCATTGCGCGTGCCAACCGGATCGCTGTAGAAGCCGCTGAGCACGTTGCCGCCACCGAACACCTTGGCCTGCAGGCGCGAGCGCCGGGCGCCGCGCTTGAGCAGGTCGTTGATCAGCAGTTCCATTGCGTGCACGCCGTAGCGCGAGCACACCGAGTCGCTGTCGCCGCCGGGGAGCATGAAGTGGTTCATGCCGCCCACTGCCAGCGTGGTGTCGAACAGGCACGCGGCCACGCACGAACCAAGCAGGGTGACCAGCGCGACCGGACGATCGGTGACGACGTAGTCGGCGGGCAACAGCTTGATCGCCTCGGTCTGCAGGACCGGATCGTAGTAGCTGCCCGGCGCCAGGGCTGCGGCCGCGGCGGCGCTCACCGGCGACCGGCCTGCGCGGTTGCGCGATAGATGGTGCGCCCGCAAGGCACGACCAGGTCCTGGGCGTGGGAGAAGCTTTCGGAATGGCCGGCGAAGAGCAGGCCGCCGCTGCCCAGCAGCGGCGAGATCCGGTGCAGGACCTGATACTGCGTGGCCTTGTCGAAGTAGATCATCACGTTGCGGCAGAACACCGCACTGAAGCCGCCGCGAAGGCCGTAATTGGCCGCGAGCAGGTTGAGCGGGCGGAACTCGACCAGCGCCTGCAACTCAGGCTTGACCCGGCACAGTTCGGCATTGGGGCCGCTGCCGCGCTGGAAGAAGCGCCGCCAGCGTTGCGGCGAAAGGTCGCCGATGCGCTCGATCGGATAGACCCCGGTAGCGGCGGTCTGCAGCACGCTGGTGTCGATGTCGGTGGCAAGAATGCGTACCGGCGGCGTCATCGTGCCGAACGCCTCGCAGGCGGTAATGGCGATGGAGTAGGGCTCCTCGCCGGTGGACGCGGCGCAACACCAGATCGTCTGCTCGGCCACTCCGGCGGCCGCTGCCGCGCGCAGGTGCTCGCTCAATGCGTCGAAATGGTAGGCCTCGCGGAAGAACGAGGTGAGGTTGGTCGTGAGCGCGTTGACGAAGGCCTGCGATTCCGTCTCCGGGCTTCGTTCGAGCAGGTCGAGATAGTCGCTGAAGCGTTCCAGGCCCAGCGAGCGCACGCGCCGCGCCAGCCGGCTGTAGACCATGTCGCGCTTGTGCGGGCCGAGGTTGATGCCGGCGCGATCGCGGATCAGGCGGCAGACGCGGCGGAAGTCGCGGTCATCGAAGACGAAGGCGCGCTCGTCGAGGCTCCCGGTTTCGTGGCTGCGGCGTTCGCGGGGGCGCGTGCTGATCATGTGCAGGGACTCTTGCGTGGGCTGTCATGGGGCGGCGCGGGATGAGCCGCGCCGCCGCATGCGGTGATCAGGCGTGCGCGGATCAGAACTCCTGCCAGTGCGCGTCGCTGCCATTGACCACCGCGCCATTGCCGCGCGGCTTGCGCGCCGCCGGCTTGGTACGCGCGGCAACGGCGACCGGAGCGGGCCTGTGCGCCGGCGCCGGAGCAGCCACCGCGACCACCGCCGGTGCACGCGACACGCTCGTCGCAGCGCTGCCGCCGGAGGTCAGGCGGAATACCGCCACCGTCTGCACCAGCTGCTCGGACTGCTGCTCCAGGCTGCGTGCGGCGGCCGAGGCTTCCTCGACCAGCGCCGCGTTCTGCTGGGTGCCTTCGTCCATCTGCGTGACGGCCTGGTTGACCTGCTCGATGCCGGTGGACTGCTCCAGCGAGGCAGCAGTGATGTCGGCGATGATGTCGGTGACCCGCTTCACGCTGGTGACGATCTCGCCCATGGTCCGGCCGGCCTGGTCGACCAGGGTCGAACCTTCCTCGACCTTGTTGACCGAATCGGTGATGAGCTGCTTGATCTCCTTGGCGGCGCCGGCCGAGCGCTGCGCCAGCGAGCGGACCTCGGCGGCGACCACGGCGAAGCCGCGGCCCTGCTCACCGGCACGTGCCGCCTCGACCGCGGCGTTCAGCGCCAGGATGTTGGTCTGGAAGGCGATGCCGTCGATGACACCGATGATGTCGACGATCTTCTTGGAGGCGGTATTGATCGCGCTCATGGTGTCGACCACTCGGCCGACCACCTGGCCACCCTGCGATGCGACGTCGGCCGCGCCCAGTGCCAGCTGGTTGGCCTGGCGGGCGTTGTCGGCGTTCTGGCGCACGGTCGAGGTGAGTTCCTCCATCGACGAGGCGGTTTCCTCCAGCGAGGCGGCCTGCTGCTCGGTGCGCTGCGACAGATCGTTGTTGCCGGCGGCGATCTCGCCGGCGGCGGCGCTGATCGCGTCGCTGCCCTGGCGGATCTCGCCGACGATGCGGCTGAGCTGGGCGACGGTGCTGTTGGCGTCGTCCTTCATGCGGCCCAGCGTGCCGCGGTAGTCGCCGTCGATGGTCTGGGTGAGGTCGCCCTGGGCCAGCGCCGAGAGCACGCGGACCACGTCGTCGAGTGCGGCGGCGTTGGTTTCCAGCAACTGGTTGATGCCTTCGGCCAGCAGCTTGACGAATCCGTCCTTGCCGTTGAGGGCGATGCGGTGCGAGAAGTCGCCTTCGACGGCGGCCTGGACGATGCTGGCGATCTCGGCTTCCACTGCCACTTCGGCGGTGAGGTCGCCCCATTCCACGACCGAACCCAGGCGCTCGCCGGCAGCGTTGATGATCGGGGAGGCCGCCATCGAGAAGGTGCGCCCGCCAATGACGATGCGGGAGGCGTAACGCTCGCGCAGGCCGTCGAGCACGCGCTTCTGGTAGCCCGGCTCGCGGTCGAACACGTCCATGCTCGCGCCGAGAAGGCGGCGGGCCTCGAAGTGCGGCAGGTCCTTGCGGATGTCCGATTCGGCATGGATCAGCATCGCCGAGACCGACTGGTTCATGTAGATGATGCGGCGCTCGTTGTCGGCGATCATCACGTTGGTGCCGACGTCATCGAGCGCGTTGCGGATGCGCAGGTTCTCGTCGGCGACGCGGCGCTCCTCCTCGATGTTGGCCTTGAGCTGCGACTGCATCTGCGACATCGCCGTCATCAGCTCGGCGACTTCGTCGCGGCCGTCGATGCGGATGCTGTTGTCGAGGTGGCCGTCGGCGATCTTGCGCGACACGCCGATGACGCTCTGCAGCGACGAGCGGGTGCCGCGGCTGAAGCCCAGGAAGAGGTAGCCCGAGAGCAGCAGGATCAGCACGCACGCGCCCAGCGTCAGGCCGGTGCGGCGCTGCAGTCGCGAGATCTCCGTATCGGCGGCCAGGGCCAGCGAGCGGTTGGCGGCGGCCATCGCGGCACCCAGGGCCAGGCGCGTCGCATCGGCGCGGGCGGCCATCACCTTCACCGGCAGCACCGGCGTCTCGGCATCGAGGATATTGGCCTGGATCAGCTCGTTCTGCTTGGCGATCGCGGCGAGCGCGCCGGTCAGCGGCTTGCCGGCAGTGACGGCCAGGCGCGGCAGCTCTTCGGTGGCGTCCTTGTACTCCAGCTCGACGCGGCTGCGGACGTAGTCCTGCATGTTGCGCGACACCGCCAGGTTGGTGCGGTCGTCGACCCAGATCGCGCCTTCGCCGAGCACGCGCACGCCGACCAGCGACTGCTGCGCGGTGTATTCGGCCAGGGTCGGGATCCAATCGGTGCCGGCGTGGCCCATGTACAGGACCGCGGCGTTCTGCGCCTGCGCCAGACCGGTGTGGTCGGACAGCTGGCCCATGAGTTCGCCGATCCGGCGGATCGCGGCGTTATGCGCGACCACGGCTTCGGCCGCATCCTTGTGGGTGTCGACGGCCTTGGCCCAGGCGCTGCGGGCGGCCTGGATCGGTGCCTGCAACGGCGCGTCGGTGAGCTTGTCCTGTTGCCAGGCGGACAGTGCCTCCAGCTCCGCGTCGACCGTGTCGGCGGCCTTGGCCAGCGCCTGGTCGGCGACCGTGTCCTTGGCGAAGCGGCGCGCCTCAAGCTGGGAGTGGTCCTGCATCGCCAGCATGGCGCGCTGCAGGTGGCCCAGGCCGGTGCTGGCCTCGTGCTGCATGCGGGCCGCGGCAATCTCGGCGTTGGAGCGGGTGATGAGGATGCCGGCGAGGACGCCGCAGGTCAGCATGAATGCCGTACCGATCACCATCGCCTTCTGGCTGAAGCGCAAACGCGCCATCAGCCGGGTTGCCGGCGTCAGGAAACCATCCAGATAGGGGGTAGTGGGGCGGACGGACATAAAGGGCCTCGGGGTCAGGACGGACCCGTTGCGGGTCGACTCTCCCGGCATCGGCGCGGCGGGCGGAAACTTTAGGTGCGCGTCACGCTTCGGGCGCGCTGTGGTCGCGTTGCGACGAGCTCCACCGTGGCGCTAAAGAATTTCCCGGGCCGGCCGATGCCGGGGATGTCGTCACGAATCCAACCCCAAGGAGTGCCCCATGCGTCTTCCCACCTTCATAGCTGCCGGCCTGGCGGCCCTGATGCTGTCGTTCGCTGCGCCGGCGATGGCTGATCTCAAGCCGATCAAGCGCGTTGAACCGCAATACCCTGCCGATGCGGCGCGTTCGGGCACCCAGGGCTATGTCGAAGTCGAGTTCGTCGTCGATGATGCCGGCAACGTTGCCAGTGTCTCGGTGGTCAACGCCAAGCCGGCGCGTACGTTCGAAGCGGCCGCGGTGAAGGCGGTCAAGCAGTGGCAGTTCGCCCCGGGCGGCGGTCGCGGCAAGGTGCGGCTGGACTTCGCGCTCTGATCGAGCGTTGACCGGCAAAGAAGAACGCGCCTTTTCAGGCGCGTTTTTTTTTGCTTCCTGGCGCGGGTTTTGATAACCGGCCCCGGGCGTCAGGCCGGCTTCTGCCGCGCCAGCGCCCGCTCGTCGATCACGGCAGTGAACAATGCGCCGATGAAGACGATCAGCGAGGCGTAGTAGATCCAGACCAGCGCCAGCAGCAGCGCGCCCATCGAGCCATAGGCCGAGCCCGGGTTGGAGCGTTCCAGGTACCAGCCGATGGCGTTGCGCCCCAGCACGAACAGCACCGCGGTCGCTGCGCCGCCGCCGAGGGCCCGCTTCCAGCCCACGCGGCGGTCGGGCAGGTAGTGGTACATCAGCGCGAACGACAGCGTGTAGATGAGCCAGGTGGCAGCGTTGAGCAGCGCCGGCAGCGCCCACTCGTAGCGCGAGAACGCCAACTGCAGCGCGGTGCTGACGGTCATCGACACCAGCAGCAGGAAGCCCATGGCGAAGACCAGCCCGAGCGAGAAGACGCGCTTGCGCAACCAGGCGAGCATGCTCGACAGGCGCGTGGCATCGGTGCGGAAGATCCGGTTCAGCACGTCCTGGAGCTGGGCGAAGACCGCCGTGGCGCCGACCAGCAGCAAGGCCGCGCTCCACCAGCCGGCGATCGATCCGGTGTCGGGCCGGGCCTGGGCGTTGTCGATGATCGTGCGCGCGATCTGCTCGGCCTCGTGGCCGGCGAGGGTGCCGATCTGGTCCATCAGGGCTTCCTGCGCGCCCGGGAGCAGGGCGCTGGTCAGCCACACCAGGATCAGCAGCAGCGGCGCCAGCGACAGCACGGCATACAGGGCAAGGGCGGCGGCCTGCGACATCAGGTCGGTGTCGACGAAGCGCTGCGCCAGCGCCACCGGCAGGCTGCCGCGGGCGCGGCGGACTAATGCCTCGACCGCCGGTCGGCGCAGCGACTTGCCTTGCTGCTCGGGGAGGGGGCGCGGTGACGTGGGGTCGGTCATGTCCGTCAGCAGGCATTCGGCGCGAGACGGTTGTGCACCGCCGTAGCCGCGATGGCTGCATGCCCGGTGGCGACCGAGATCTGGTTCAGGCCGCTGACGACATCGCCGATGGCGTAGAGCCCCTCGATTGACGTCATCTGGTGGCGGTCGGTGATCAGCGCGCCTTCCTCATCGCATTTCGCGCCGGCGTCAGTGGCCAGGCTCGAGCGCGAGATCATGCCCATCGATGGATAGACGACGTCGAAGCTTCGTGTCGCGCCGTCGATGTCGAACTGGCAGCGATCGCCATCGAAGCGTGGCGCGCTCGCAGGTCGGGTCACTTCGATACCGTCGCGTTCGAGCTGCCCGCGTTCGTCTGCACCCTGCGGTTCCCGCGACGGAACCATGACGAGCTTGCGCGAATACGTGCGCAGGAAGCGCGCATGCGAAGCGGCGTGCTCGAGCGGCCCGTAGACTGCAATGTCCTGGTCGATCGCTTCGAAGGCATCGCAGATCGCACACAGGCGCATGGCGCCGCTGGCAACTGCCGCCTCAAGTCCGTCCATCGCGGGCATGACGTCCTCGCATCCCGTGGCGAGAATCACATTGCGCGCCCGCGCATGGGCGTTGCCGTGCGTGAGCACGAAGTGGTCCTGCTGGTGCACCAGTGAGGCGACTTCCTCGTCCATGGTGTGCACGCCGAACGAAGTGGCTTGCCGGCGCATCCGCGCCAGCAGCTCGCGTCCACCGACACCATCGGGAAAGCCCGGGCAGTTGTGGCTGGTGGGAATCCAGACCGCACGCGACAGGCCGTGGTCGAAGACCACGATGGACCGACGGTAGCGCGCCAGATAGGTCGCGGCGGTCAATCCGGCCGGACCGCCACCGATGACGATGCAATCGAACAGGTCCGACACGTGATCGCGTCCACTCCATTCGGAGCCGGATGGCCCTTGCGGGCATGGTGGCGTCGCAGGAGTGAATGGGGTGTCGAGCCGTGCGCGCCCGCGGCTTCAGCCGCCGGGCGGTTAAGACACTCACGTGACCACTACATGGCGCGGGCTAGCGTCGCGCCAGATCCCCAGTGGAGCGCAAGATGATCAAGTGGGCCATCATATTCGCCATCATCGGCCTGGTCGCCGGCGCGTTGGGCTTTACCGGAGCCGCAGGCGCGGCGATGGGTATCGCCAAGCTGCTGTTCTGGGTCGGCCTGGGCATTGCCCTGGTGCTGCTGATCCTCGGCATGACGGTGGCGAAGAAGATCACCTAGACCTTTCAATGGCTAGCCCTGTCAATGGCTAGCCCTGTCAATGGCGCTTGTCCGGCGGCCCTCAGGCCGCCGCGGCCTCGGCCACCAGGCCCATCTCGGCGCTGGTCATCAGGCGCTCGATTTCCAGCAGGATCAGCATGCGTTCGCCCTGCGTGCCGATGCCGGTGATGAACTGGCGGTCGATCGCCGAGCCGATGTCGGGCACCGGGCGGATCTGTTCGGCTTCGAGCTGGATCACGTCGGAGACGCTGTCGACGACCATGCCGACGACGCGGTCGGCGACGTTGAGCACGATCATCACCGTCAGCGCGTTGTACTCGGCGCGCGCCAGGCGGAACTTCAGGCGCATGTCGATCACCGGCACGATGGTGCCGCGCAGGTTGATCACGCCCTTGATGTAGTCCGGTGCGTCGGGCAGGCGGGTCACGGTGTCGTAGCCGCGGATCTCCTGCACCTTGAGGATCTCGACGCCGTATTCCTCCTCGCCAAGGGCGAAGGTCAGGTACTCGTCGGCGGCTTCCACCGACTGCGTCCTGGCGCGGTGATCGTTGCGCGGGGAATGTGCGGATGTGGCGGTCATGGTGCTGCCTCGAAGGAAGGTCTGCGCGTTGGAGTGGGTGGGTGATCAGGCGGCAAGCGGCGGACGCGCGGCCTGGACCAGGCCATCGGTGTCGACAATCAGAGCCACGCGGCCATCACCCAGGATGGTCGCGCCGGAGACGCCCGGCACGCGGCGGTAATTGCTTTCCAGGTTCTTGACCACTACCTGCTGCTGGCCGAGCAGTTCGTCGACTTCCAGCGCCAGGCGGCGGCCGTCGCTTTCCACCACCACCGCGATCGGCGTGGCCGGTTCGGCGTCGGCGGCGCGCGTTGCCGCGGGCAGGCCGTACTGCTGGGCCAGGTTGAGCAGCGGCAGGTAGTCGTCGCGCACGCGCAGCACGCGGGTATCGCCGCCTATGGTGCGCACGTCGGCCGCGGCCGGCTGCAGCGACTCGACCACCATGTTGAGCGGGACGATGAACACTTCGTCGCCGACCGCCACCGACATGCCGTCGACAATGGCAAGCGTCAGCGGCAAGCGGATCGACACGGTGGTGCCGTGGCCGAACTGGCTGCGGATCTCGACCTGGCCACCGAGGGCGGCGATGTTCTTCTTGACCACGTCCATGCCGACGCCGCGACCGGACAGGTCGGTCAGCGCTTCGGCGGTGGAGAAGCCCGGCGCGAACACCAGGTCCCAGACCTGTGCGTCGCTGGGGTTCTCGGGCACGGCGAGGTTGCGTTCGACGGCCTTGCGCAGGATGCGTTCGCGGTTCAGGCCGCGACCGTCGTCGCCGACCTCGATCACGATGTAGCCGCCCTGGTGCGCGGCCGACAACGTCAGCGTGCCGGATTCGTCCTTGCCCGCGGCGCGACGGTCGGCGGGCATTTCCAGGCCATGGTCGATGGCATTGCGGACCAGGTGCACCAGCGGGTCGACGATCTTCTCGATCACGCCCTTGTCGAGCTCGGTGGCCTCGCCGAACGTGCGCAGCTGGACCTTCTTGTCCAGGCGCGTGGCGAGATCTCGGACCATGCGCGGGAAGCGGCTGAAGGCGAACTCGACCGGCAGCATGCGCACGCCCATGACCGATTCCTGCAGGTCGCGGGTGTTGCGCTCCAGTTGCACCAGCCCCGACAGCAGCAGCTCGTTGGCGACCGGGTCGAGCTGCTCGGAGCGCTGGCGCAGCATGGCCTGGGTGATCACCAGCTCGCCCACCAGGTTGATCAGCGCATCGACCTTGGCGACCGCGACGCGGATCGAGCTGTCGGCGGTGTCGCCGCCGCGGGACACGGCCGTGTCGGTGGCAAGCGCCGGAGCGGACTCGACCACCGGCGCCAGCGGCGCTGCTGCGACCGAGGTGATGTCGAGCTCGCACTCGCCCTTGACCCAGGCGAACGCCTCGTCGATGGCGGCGCGCGAAACGTGGCCGGGCAGGGTGAGGTCCCAGGCCAGGTAGGCCTCGAACGGATCCATCTGCTCGAACGGCGGCAAGGCCGAGTCCAGGCAGGTGACGCCCAGTTCGCCGTGGCTGGCCAGTTCGCGAAGGATGCGCAGCGGATCGTTGCCGCCCATGAACATCGACGGCGCCGGCTTGAAGCCGATGCGCCAGTCGCCTGCGGGTTCGGCCTTGGCGACGCTGGCGCTGCCGCTTGCGGGTCCGGTTGCTGCACTTGCGCCCGGCATCGCCAACAGGCGATCCAGGCCGGCACGCGCCTGTGTCAACGCCGCCTGGTTTACCGGACTGCCGTGCTCGCACGCTGCCAGCAGCGAACGCAGCACATCCACCGCCGTCAGCAACGCGCCGATCGCATCGGAATCGAGCGCGCGGCGACCGCCGCGGGCCTCGTCGAGCAGCGTTTCCAGCAGGTGGGTCAGGTCGGTGACGGCGGTGAAGCCGAACGTCGCCGCACCGCCCTTGATCGAATGCGCGGCGCGAAAGATGACGTTGATGGTTTCCGCATCGCCGTTGCCGCCTTCCATTGCCAGCAGGCCGCTCTCCATTGCGTCCAGCCCTTCACGGCTTTCCTCGAAGAACGCAGCGTGGAAGCGGGTGATGTCCATGGCTCAGCCAAGCACCTTGCGGATGGTTGCGACCAGCTGCTCGGGATCGAACGGCTTGACCAGCCAGCCGGTGGCGCCGGCGGCCTTGCCTTCCATCTTCTTGTCGCCACCGGATTCGGTGGTGAGCATCAGCAGCGGCGTGAACTTGTAGGCCGGCAGCTGGCGCAGCTCGCGGATCAGGGTGATGCCGTCCATGACCGGCATGTTGACATCGGTGACCACCGCGTCGAAGCGCTGGGTGCGGGCGATCTCGAGCGCGGCACGGCCGTCCTCGGCCTCGCGCACGGTGTAGCCACCGGAAGTCAGGGCGAAGGCAACCATCTGCCGCATGGAGGTGGAGTCGTCGACGATCAGAAGTTGCGCGCTCAAGCGGTCTCTCCGGTTTCAGTGTCGACCCCGAGACTGGCGGCCAGGTCGAGCTGGCGCGCAGCCGCGGCGAGGGTCGGCGAGGCAAGGGTGACGAAGGTGTGGTGGCCGCGTGCGGCGCGGTCGCGGACGAAGGCGTGGAGCAACTGCAGTCCGGCGGCATGCACGCGCTCGACGCGATCGCCGGCCAAGGCCAGCGGACCGCCGTGGTCGAGGTGTTGCTGCAGCGCCGATTGCAGCTCGGCGACGCATTCAATGCCCAGGTCGGTTTGCAGGGATAGCTGGTTCATAGGTCAGCCACTGGCGGGTACTCGAAGGCATTAACGGCGAACTGCGTCACGACTTGAGGGCCGCGAGTTGAGGGCCGCGTCAGCCGAACAGGGCATTGGCGTCGAGCAGCACCGTCGGCACGGCGCCGACGCGGGCGATGCCGACGATGGCGCCGGGATCGCTGCCGGGCAGCGGCGGCTCGACGCGGTCGCGGCCGAGGGTGACCACATCCTCGACTGCGCTGACCAGGGCGCCGATCAGCTCGTCGTTGCGCTCGACCACGACTATCCGGCTGCGCTCGTCGGGCTGCACGCGGTCGGTGCCGAGCCAGATGCCGAGGTCGAACACCGGCACGACGCGGCCGCGCAGATTCATCACGCCCAGCACGGACGGCGCGGCACCGCGCATCGCCACGATCGGGGCCGGCCTCAGCACTTCCTGGACGCGCAGCAGTTCCAGTGCGTAGCTGTCGTGGCCGACATTGGCCCGCAGCCAGCGCTGCGAAGAGGCGGTTACGGCCTTGTGTGGCGGCGAGGGCAGGGGCCGGGCAGGCGGCGGCAGGATTGCGGCAGGCGCAACCGGGCCCGCGGCGACCGCTGCGGGGCCGGGTGCTGGCGTTTCAATCGCTGCGGGCGCTGGTGCCGGGGCGGTAGCAACCGCATCGATCGCGACCACGGTCGTCGGCGAACTGTCAGCGCCATCGAGCAGGGCGTCGAGGTAATCGTCGATGATCATGTCGCCCCCGGTGTTCATGCGGCCTGCTGTTGCGCGGCGCCGTCCTGGGCCAACAGCCACTTCAAGGCGCGCCGGTAGGCATCGGCGCCGCGCCCGGTGGGCATGACCGCGGTGGTCAGCGCGTGCGCGTCACGCAGGCGCGTATCCATCGGCACCGCGCCCGGCCAGACGCGGTCTTCGTAGCGATCGTGCAGCAGCTCCAGGCTATGCACACCGGTGCGCGTGCGCCGGTCGAAAAGGGTTGGCAGCACATAGCGCGGCATGGGCCGGCGGCGCGAGCGCTCCACCATCTCGGCGGTGCGCAGCATGTCGGCCAGGCCGTGCAGGGCGAGCGGGTCGGTCTGGGTCGGCACGACCAGGCGGTCTGCCGCAGCCAGTGCGTTGACCATCAGCAGCCCGAGCGTGGGCGGGCAGTCGAGCAGGGCATAGTCGTACATCGACCTGGCGGCATGCAGCGCCCGCCCCAGCGCGAGCCCGAGCCCGGGCTGGGTTGCGCCGCGACGTTCAAGCGTCGCCAGGGCCGGTTGTGCGGCGACCAGCTTGAGGCCTTCGATGTCGGTGGTGCGCGCGAGCGATGCCAGTGACGCACCGTCGATGCTGAAAAGGTCGTGCGTGCCGGCGGGCGGCGGACTGGACGGGACGCCGAAGGCCCGGGTCAGCGACGCATGCGGATCGAGATCGATCAGCAGTACGCGGTTGCCGGCCAGCGCCAGTCCACGGGCGAGGCACAGGGTGGTCGTGGTCTTGCCGACGCCGCCCTTCTGGTTTGCGATGGCCCAGGCCTGCATGTCAGCCAGCCTCCGAGTCGGTGGCGCGTTGCACGTACACCGTGGCCGGTGCCGTGGTCGCCGGGTGGAGGGAAGGTGCGGCGATGTCATGCGCGGTCGCTGCGCGTCTTGCCGGCGAGCTGGCAGGCGAGGTGGAAGGTGCGGGCATGGGCACCGAGGGCGGCGAGCGATGGGGCAAGGACCGCGGCGATGCTGCCGGCGCCACGGCGATTGGCGCACCGGGCGCAGCGGGCGCCACGTCCTGCATGGCGATCGCCGGCGTCTTGTCCGGCACCGCGTCCGGTCCCTGCGGTGCGGCCAGGATCACCAGCAGCACGCGACGGTTGGCATTGCGACCCTCGACGGTGTTGTTGTCCGCGATCGGCTGGTGCTGGCCGTAGCCGACCACGGCCAATCGCTCTGGGCCGATGCCTTCGCCGACCAGGACATGGACCACGCTGGCCGCGCGCGCAGCAGACAACTCCCAGTTCGAGCGGAACAACGCGGTGCTGATCGGAACATCGTCGGTGTAGCCCTCCACGCGCAATGCGTTCGGCGCGGCGCGCAGTACGGCGGCGAGCTTGCGCACGGTCGCCGTTGCAATCGTGCTCGGTTCGGCGACGCCGCTGGCGAAGAGGATGTCGCTCTGGATCTCGACTTCGAGGTAGGTGCGGCCGCGTCGTACGGTGACCAGCTTCTGCCGCACCAGCTCGGTCAGCGCATCCTGGATCTGCGCGCCGAGGGAGTTGAGCTGGGTATCGCGCTCGCGCAGCAGTTGCTGCTCCGATTCGACCGTCTTGTCGTTGACGTGGTGGCGGCCGAAGGTCGGCATGTCCAGCATCTGGCGCACGCGCACACTGGTCACCGCGCTCGTCGACGCCGGGCCGGTCTTGGCCGCGGCGGTCTGCAGCGACGGGCGGTCGAATGACGAGCCACGCAGCTGCGACTTGCCCAGCTGGATCGGCACGATGGTGCGCGGTGGCCCGCCGAACGCCGACGACAGCGCATCGGACACGACCCGGTACTTGCCCTCGTTGAGCGAGGAGATCGCATACATCACCACGAAGAAGGCCAGCAGCAACGTCATCAGGTCGCCATAGGGGATCGCCCAGGCTTCGTGGTTGATGTGGTCCTCGTGGGGGCGCCTGCGAGCCATGCCGACCTCAATGCACGTAGCCGTTGAGGCGTGCTTCGATGTTGCGCGGGTTCTCGCCCTGGGCGATCGCGATCAGGCCCTCGATGATCATCTCGCGCTCTTCGGTCTGCGAGTGCACCAGTCCCTTGAGCTTGCTGGCCATGGGCAGCAGCGCAAGGTTGGCCGAGCCGATTCCGTAGATGGTGGCAGTGAAGGCCGCGGCAATGCCGTGGCCGAGCTTGCTCGGATCGGCGAGGTTCTTCATCACCGCCATCAGGCCCAGTACCGCGCCGATGATGCCAAGGGTGGGCGCGTAGATGCCCATGCCTTCGAATACCTTCGCAGCGGCGAGATCGCGCGTGCTTTGGCCGTGCAGGTCGATCTCGAGCATCTGCCGGATCGACTCCGGCTCCACACCGTCGACCACCATCTGCAGCCCCTTGCGCAGGAACGGATCCTCCTGCTGCTGCACCTGTGCTTCCAGGCCGAGCAGGCCCTGCTTGCGTGCAGTGGTGGACCACTCGACGATCTGCGCGATCACCGCGACGCGATCGTGCGCAGGCGGCTGGAACACCCAGCGGAACATGCGCATCGCGCGCATGAACGTCGCCATCGGTGTCTGCAGCAGGATCGATGCCAGCGTGCCGACGATCACGATCACGAACGCCGCCGGCGACCACAGGCTGGACAGCCCCGCGCCCTTGAGCACGCTGCCGCCGAGCAGCGCGGAGATGGCGAGAACTGCGCCAATGATACTGAGTCGGTCCATGGGGGATTTATCGGTTGCCATGGGGATTACTTGAGTTGCGACCGGCTGTTCTGTGAGCTCTCTCGCAATCCGGTACGCAGCAATGCATCGACGTCGAGAATCAGTGTCATGCGACCGTCACCGACCAGACTTGCGCCGGCGTAGCCGGGCAGTCCACGCAAGGTGGGCGGCAAGGCCTTGATGACCACTTCCTCGCGGCCGCGCACGCGATCGACGATCAGACAGAAGCGCTGCTCGCCCGACTGCAGCACCACGCACGTCGTCTCCGCCATCGAACCGGCTTCCAGGTCGAGCCATTCGCGCAGATCGAGCAGTGGCAGCGGTTCCTGGCGCAGGTCGAGCACCTGCTGGCCATCGATCCACAAGGTGTTGCCGGGCTGGTAGGCGAGCACTTCGACCACGCGCACCAGCGGCAGTGCATAGACGTCGTCGCCGATCTCGACGAGCAGCGTCGGCAGGATCGCCAGCGTCAGCGGCACGCGGATCGCGAAGCGGCTGCCGACGCCCGGCTCTGAATGGATCTGCACGAAGCCCGACAGCTCCCTGATGCGCGATTGCACGACATCCATGCCAACGCCGCGGCCGGACAGGTCGCTGACCTGGTCGCGCGTGGAGAATCCCGGCAGGAAGATCAGCTGCAGGCATTCCTCGGCCGACAGCCGCGCGGCGGCCTCGGCATCGATCAGGCCCTTGTCGATGGCCTTGCGCCGGACCCGTTCGGGGTCGATGCCGTTGCCGTCGTCGCGCACCTCGATGGCGACGTGGTCGCCTTCCTGCTGCGCGCTCAGACGCACGCGCCCCAGCTCCGGCTTGCCGGCGCGGCGGCGTGCATCGGGCATCTCGATGCCGTGGTCGATGGCGTTGCGGACCAGATGCACGAGCGGGTCGGCGAGGGCCTCCACCAGGTTGCGGTCGAGCTCGGTTTCGGCCCCGATCACTTCCAGGTCCACGTTCTTCGAAAGCTGGCGGGCGACGTCGCGGGCGAGCTTGGGGAAACGGGCGAACACACGCCCGACCGGTTGCATGCGCGCGGTCATGACGGCCGACTGCAACCTCGACGTCGCGGCATCGAGCGAACCGACGGCGCGGTCGAGATCATCGTCGCGCAGGCGCGGACGGATCGTCTTGAGGCGGTTGCGCGCGAGCACCAGCTCGCCCACCAGGTTGACCATCGCATCGAGGCGGCGCACGTCGACGCGGACGGTGACTTCCGCGTTCTCCGCCGGTGCGGCGTTGCCGGCTTTCGCCACGGCGGTCGAAGGAGCAGGCGTGGCTGCGGGCGAGGGAGCCGGCGCAGGCGCGGTCGCCGCGGGCACCTCGCCGGGAACGCCGCCGGCACCGTGCAGGCTGTCCAGCAGCGCTTCGAAATCGAGGTCGTCGATGCCGTCGCCGCCCGCAGCGAACGCGGCGATCGCAGAGGCAGCGGACGTCGCCATTGGCGCAGGCGCCGACGAACCTGCGCGCAACGCGGCGAGCAAAGGCTCCGGCGCGGGCGAGGGTTCCAGGCCGGCGGAAACGCTGCGCAACATGTCCACCAGCAGGTCCAGCGATTGCTGGGCGCCGTCGAACGCCTGCGCGTCCAGAGGCGCGGCGCCGGTGCGCGCGGCGTTGAGGCGATCCTCCACGGCGTGGCAGATCGCCACCATCGGCGTGAAATCGAGGAAGCCCGCGCCGCCCTTGATGGTATGGAAGCCGCGAAACACCGCGTTGAGGCATTCGCGGTCGGTCGGCGCATGCTCCAGCGCGACCATCTGCTCACCGAGCTGGTCGAGGATTTCGCCGACCTCGACCAGGAAGTCGGCGCAGATGTCAGAGGCGATCGCGGACACGGCGGCTACAGACCCAGCGACGACAGCAGCTGGTTGGCGTCGTCCTGCGTGGCCGCGGGCGGATCGACACCGGCGAGCGACGGACCGTGTCCGTGACCGGACAGCTGCAACGGCCGGTCGCCTGCATCGGCGTAATCGCCCAGCCCGGCATGCACCGCCTGCACCAGGTCGACTACCCGACGGATGATCTGACCGGTGAGGTCCTGGTAGCCCTGCGCGGCGGTCATCTCCGAGAGGCGATTGCGGATCGCCTGGACCGTCACGGCCTGGCCCCCGGCTTCGATGACCGGCAGCGTGCCGAGCAGCGCTCCGCATTCCTGGATCAGGTCGAGCGTGTGATGGCTGGCTTCCTCGCTCATGCGCACCACGTGCTCCAGGCGCGCGCAGGCTTCCGGCAGCGAACCGCCGCCGCTGCCCGGGCCATCGCCCAGCGCCTGATCGAGTTCGCGCGCGAGTTTGGCCAGTCCCATCACCAGCGGCTGCGTGCGCCACTGGATCAGTTCATCGACATGGGCGCGCCAGGCGGCGTGGTCGTCGGCCTCGAGCGCGTCGAGCGCGGCGTGCAGGCATTCGATCACGGTCTGGCGGTCCTCACGCTCCGGCGTGTCGCGCCCGGGTGGCGCCTGGACCACCGGCACGGCATTCACGCTGCGGCCCCGAGGCGCTCGAAGATCTTGCCGAGCTTGTCGCCGAGCGTGGCCGCGGTGAAGGGCTTGATCACATAGCCGTTCACGCCGGCCTGCGCCGCTTCGAGGATCTGCTCGCGCTTGGCCTCGGCGGTGACCAGCAGCACCGGGATCTTTGCCAGCGCGGCGTCGGCGCGGATCGCCTTGAGCAGGTCGATGCCGGGCATGCCGGGCATGTTCCAGTCGGTGATGACCAGGTCGAACGGGCCCTTGCGCAGTTCGATCAGTGCGCTGTTGCCGTCGTCGGCTTCCGCGGTGTTGAAGAACCCCAGATCGTTGAGCAGGTTCTTGACGATGCGGCGCATGGTCGAGAAGTCGTCGACGATGAGGATGCGTATGTTCTTGTCCATGCGGGTCTCTTGGGCAGTTCTGGATTTCGTGGAAAAAGGAGTGGTGGCCGGTCAGGGCAGGTAGTCGTCGTCTTCTTCGCGCTCGCCGCGCCATTCGCCCAGGCGCGCGCGCAGTCGCACCATCGCCTGGCCGTGGATCTGGCAGACGCGCGATTCGCTGACCGACAGCACCGCGCCGATCTCGCGAAGGTTCAGTTCCTGCTCGTAGTAGAGGGACAGCACCAGCTGCTCGCGCTCCGGCAGGTCACCGATGGCCGCGCCGAGTGCGTCGCGGAATGCGCCGTTCTCGAACATCCGCGCCGGCGTGGCGTTGCTGCTCGTCGCCAGGCGCGGTTCGCCGTCGTGTTCTTCCATGTGGGCATCGAGGCTGACCAGCTGGCCGCGGGCGGCGTCCTCGACCATCCGGTGGTACTCGTCCAGGCCGATGCCGAGCGCGTCGGCGACCTGCTGCGCGGTGGCGGCACGGCCGGTGCGCTGCTCGATGTCGCGGGTGGCGGCGATCATGTCGCGGTAGCGGCGATGGACCGAGCGTGGCACCCAGTCGCCGCGGCGGATCTCGTCGATCATCGCGCCGCGGATGCGGATCGATGCGTAGGTCTCGAACGCGGCGCCCTGGTCAGCCTGGAAATTGCGTGCTGCGTCGATCAGGCCGAGCATGCCGGCCTGGATCAGGTCGTCGATCTCGACACTGGCCGGCAGGCGCGCGGCGAGGTGATGGGCGATGCGGCGGACCAGCTCGCCGTGGCGGACGACGATGTCGGCGGCGCTGCCGTTCTGGGCGGCGCGGTAGTGGGCGGCGGCGACGGCGTTCATGCGGCAGAGCTCCGCACGGGCGAATTGGCCGGAGCCTGCGAGGGCGCTTGTGAGATCAGCCGCTCAATGAAGAACTCGACGTGCCCGCGCGGCCCCGGCGGCGACTGCCACTGGCGCGAGCGCCGGGCGATGTCGCGGAAGGCCAGTGCCGACGGCGACGAAGGAAATGCATCGACCACGGCTTCCTGGCGCTGGATCGCGCGGCGCAGCCATTCGTCGCGCGGAATCGCGCCGAGGTAATTGAGGGTGACATCGAGGAAACGGTTGCTGACGCGCTGCAGCTTCTCGAACAGCTGACGGCCCTCGGCGGCGTGCTGGACCTGGTTGGCCAGCACCTGGATGCGGGTCAGGCCGCGTTCGCGGTTGAGCACCTTGATCAGCGCGTAGGCATCGGTGACCGAGGCCGGTTCGTCGCAGACCACGACCACGACATCCTGCGCGGCCTGGCAGAAGGTCAGCACGCCGTCGGCGATGCCGGCGGCGTTGTCGATCACCATCGCGTCGATCGGCAGGTCGAGCTGCGAGAACGCGTGCACCAGGCCGACATGCTGCTGCGGTTGCAGTTCGGTCATGTGGCGCTTGCCGGACGAGGCAGGCACCACCATCAGCCCGTTCGGGCCCTCGATGACCGTATCGCGCAGTTCGCAGCGGCCTGCGAAGACGTCGGCGAGGGTGAAGCGCGGCGACAGGCCGAGCATCACGTCGACGTTGGCCAGGCCCAGGTCGGTGTCGAGCAGGAGCGTGCGCTGGCCGGCATTGACCAGGGCGGTGGCGAGGTTGACCGATACCGAGGTCTTGCCGACGCCGCCCTTGCCGCTGGCGACGGCGATCACGCACGGCGCCGCGTTGCCACCGGGGTTGGGCAACTGGACGGACAGGTGGGCGGAGCGCGGATGGGGGTCAGGCAACTGCATGGCGATCCTCGGCGGCGAGGGTGTTATCGGCAGCACGGCACACTTTCTCCAGTGTCCGGGCCAGTCGGGTTGCGTCGGCGGTATCGATGTCGTCCGGCACGTTCTGGCCGTGGGTGGTGTAGGCCAGCGTCAGGCCGTGGCGGACGGTGACCGACAGCGCCGAGCCCATGCGTCCTGCCTCGTCGACCTTGGTCAGCACCACGCCTTCCGGCGCGGCCGGCCCGTAACGACGGACGACTTCGCCCAGGTCGTGCGGGTGGGCGTTGGCCGGCAGCACCAGCAGGCTGCGCACGTTGCGGCTCTGGTGCAGCCAGAGGATCTGGCCGAACAGGCCGCGGTCGCGCGGGGCATACCCGGGGGTATCGACGATCACCAGCGGGTAATCGGTGAGCTGGGCGAGGGCGGTCTGCAGGCCATCGGGGCCAGCGGCTTCGCACACGGTGATGCCCAGGCGGCGCCCGTGCGCATGCAGTTGTTCGCGCGCACCGGCGCGCTCGCCATCGATGGTCACCAGGGCGACGTCGCGGGCGCGGTGGCGCGCGGCGAAGCGTGCAGCCAGCTTGGCGGCCGTGGTGGTCTTGCCCGAACCGGTCGGACCGACCAGGGCGATCACGCCGCCATCGTCGATGGTTTCGCTGCGGGCGATGGTGAGCATGCGGGCGAGCTCGGCCAGCATCGGTTCGAGGATCCGGGCCGGCTCCAGGCGCGGGTCGATCTTTGCCGCGACGGCCTGGGCGAGCATGTCGTCGCAGCCGTATTCGAGCAGCGCCTCGTAGGCCGCCGCGCGTGCCGGCGATCCACGCAGGCGTTCGAGCGAGAGCTGCTCCATCTGCTTTTCGATCAGCTGGCGCATGCTCGACAGCTCGGCACGCATGGACACCAGGGCCGGGTCGGGTTGTTCCATGGTGGTTGCGACGGGGCGAAGGGCGGGGATCTGCGGTGGGGTGCTTTCCGGGAGCACGCTCTCCGCCGCGGCGATCGCTTCGGTCTGTTCCGTCGCGACGGGCGTCACCGGGCTTTCAATCGCGACCGTCGGCGCGATGGCGGCAACGGCTTCGGGAATGGTGAGGTAATCGGTATCGCTTGCGACGACGCTTGCGACGACGCTGGAAAGCACCGGCACCGGAACGGCCACGGGCATGGTGGCCGCGGCCGGTACCTTGGAGGTCGGCGCTGCAGTCAGCTCGGCGAGCGTCGGGCCGTCGATGACCTTCGGACCATCGCCCACCTTGAACACCGCGCGTGCGCGGGAGACCAGCGACGGTTGCGGCCTGGCAACGGTCGTCACTGCCGCTGCCATTGCCATTGCGGTTGCCATTGCAGGTTCAGGAGTGCTGGCAATGACCGGCGCAGCGACTGGCGCAGCGACTGGCGCAACTGCAGGCGTCGCGACAGGCGCCGTCTCCAGCGTCGGCAGTGCGGCGCGCAGGGCCTGCGTCACCAGCGATTCGTCGTAATCGGTGGCGGCGACTATCTCGATGCCGCCCTCGGTGGCGCGGTTGGACAGGATCACCGCATCGGGGCCCTGTTCTTCGCGGACCAAGCGCAACGCGGTGCGCATGTCGGGGGCGATGAAACGCTTGATTCTCACTGCTTCCTCCTGCCGCGCCGGAACGCCGACGCCACGTCTGTCTCAGGGCACATCTGTCGAACTAACCAATCGCACCAACCAGGCGCAGGCGCTTGTCCTCGGGGACCTCGCCGTAGGCCAGCACCGACAGCGAGGGAACGCTGTTCCGCACCAGCCGCGCCAGCGTCGCGCGGACCCCGCCCGGTACCAGCAGCACCGCGGGTTCGCCGCGGCCTTCCTGGCGGGTCACGCACTCGCTGAGGTTCTGATGCAGCCGCTCGGCGAGTCCGGGTTCCAGCGCGGCGCCCTGGCCGCTGACGGAGTCCTGCAATACCCGTTCCAGAGCCGGCGCCAGCGTGTAGACCGGCAGCTCGGCGGCCATGCCATTGAGTTCCTGGACGATGAAGCGCCCCAGCGCAGTGCGTACCGCGGCGGTGAGCAGGGCCGGGTCCTGGCTGTGCGCGCCGTGGTCCAGCAGCGCTTCGACGATCTGCCGCATCTGCCTGACCGGCACGCGCTCGGCCAGCAGCGACTGCAGCACCTTCACCACCACCGACAGCGGCAGCAGTTTTGGCGTCAAATCTTCGACGAGCTTGGGGACGCTGCGTCCAAGACCCGTCAGCAGGTGTTGCACTTCCTCGTGACCGAGCAGTTCAGCGGCGCGTTCGCGCACCAGGTGCGACAGGTGGGTGGCGACCACGGTGGCGGCGTCGACCACGGTGTAGCCGAGCGATTCGGCATGGGCACGCTGGCCCGGCGGAATCCACACCGCATCCAGGCCGAAGGCCGGGTCCTTGCCGGGGATGCCCTCGAGCGGTCCGAACACACGGCCCGGATCGAGCGCGAGCTCGCGGTCGGGATGCAGCTCGCCGCTGGCGATCGGCACGCCATGCACCAGCAGGCGGTACTGGCCGGGGGCCAGTTCCAGGTTGTCGCGCACGTGCACGGCCGGAACCAGGAAGCCCAGGTCCTGGGTCAGCTTGCGGCGCACGCCCTTGAGCCGCGCCAGAAGTTCGCCGCCCTGGGCCTTGTCGACCAGCGCGATCAGGCGGTAGCCCACTTCCAGTGCCAGCGGCTCGACCGGGCGGATCTCGTCCCAGCTCAGCTCGGCATTCGGAGAAGGCGTTGCGGCGGCGCTCGGCGCGGGCGCCTGCGCCTCGGCCTGCGCGCGTTGCCGCAGCTTCCAGGCGGCGAATCCGAGGATGCCCGCCAGCACCAGGAACGGCACGTTCGGCATGCCGGGCACGATGCCGACCAGCGCCATCAGCAGCGCCGCGACGGTGAGGGCGCGCTGCTGGCCGAAGACCTGCTTGGACACCGCCGCGCCCATCTCCTGTTCGCCGGTGGAGCGGGTGACCAGCATCGCCACGGCGGTGGCGACCAGCAGCGCCGGCAGCTGCGCGACCAGGCCGTCGCCGATCGCGAGCAGGGTGTAGGTCCTGACCGCCTCGCCGAAGGCCATGTCGTGCTGGAGCACGCCGATGAGCATGCCGCCGACCAGGTTGATCGCCAGGATAAGGATGCCGGCGATGGCGTCGCCGCGGACGAACTTGCTGGCGCCGTCCATCGAACCGTAGAAGTCGGCTTCCTCGCGGACTTCCTGGCGGCGCGCCTTGGCGTCCTCGCGCGTCAGCAGGCCGGCGTTGAGATCGGCGTCGATCGCCATCTGCTTGCCGGGCAGGGCGTCGAGGATGAAGCGCGCCGACACTTCCGAGATGCGACCGGCGCCCTTGGTGACGACGACGAAGTTGACGATGGTCAGGATCGCGAACACCACCAGGCCGACCGCATAGCTGCCACCGATGACGAACTGGCCGAACGATTCGATCACATGGCCGGCCGCGCCCGCGCCTTCATGGCCGTGCAGCAGCACCACGCGCGTGGAGGCCACGTTCAGCGCCAGCCGCAGCAGGGTGACCATCAGCAGGACGCTGGGGAAGATCGAGAACTCCAGCGGCCGCTTGACGTAGACCACCGCCAGCATCACCACCAGCGACAGCGCGATGTTGATGGTGAACAGTGCGTCCAGCAGCAGCGGCGGCAGCGGCACCACCACCATTGCGAGCATCGCCATCACCACCAGCGGCGCGGCGGCGCCGTCGCGGATGGCGTTCATCCAGCCGGCGGCAGAAGGGCGGGCCTGCTCGCTCATCGGGCGTCGCCCCTGTCGGCTTGTTCAACGGCTTCGTCGACGGCGCCGTCAGCGCCGACATCGACCGTCGCCAGCGACGGCATCGGGCCGCGGCCAGGCACCCAGGCCTTGAGCTGGTACACGTAGGACAGCACTTGCGCGACAGCGGCGTAGAGTTTCACCGGGATTTCCTGGTCGACCTGCGCCTGTCGATACAAGGCGCGTGCCAGCGGCGGTGCCTCGACCACGGCGACCCGGTTCTTCTCGGCCACGGCTCGGATGGCCAGGGCCATCTCGTCGACGCCCTTGGCCACGACCGTGGGCGCGCGCATGCGGCCGGCGGCGTACTTCAGTGCGACCGCGTAGTGGGTCGGGTTCATCACCACCACATCGGCGCCCGGCACCGCCTCCATCATCCGGCGGCGCGACATCTCGCGGGCGACCTGGCGCACGCGTGCCTTGACCTCGGGGTTGCCTTCGGACTCCTTGGCCTCGTCGCGCAGCTCCTGCTTGGTCATCTTCAGCTTGCTGCGGTACTGGAAGTGCCGCCACGGCACGTCGATGGCGGCCAGCGCGCCCAGCGCGGCGACCATCGCCAGCAACGCGGTCGACGCCAGGTCGACGCCCTGGGCCACGGCCGCTTCCAGCGACGCGTGCGGCATCGCCAGCAGCGAGTTGAAGGCGCGGTGCACCACCCACGTGCCAATGCCGCCAATCAGCAGTACGCGCAGCAACGAGCGCAGCACCTCGGCCAGGCTTTCGCGGCCGTACATGCGGCCCAGGCCCGTCATCGGGTTGAGGCGGTTGAAATCCGGTTGCAGCGACTGACCGGCGAAGCGCAGGCCGCCCATCACCATCGGCGCGATCACGCACGCGGCCAGCGCCGCCAGCACCAGCGGCAGCATTGGCAGGGCGAGGCCCGCGACCAGGCTGGCGGCGTGCGGCACGAGCCGGTCCGGCGCATCGATCAGTGCACGGTCGAAGCTCAACGCGGCGCGCAGCCAGTCGCGCGATGCCGCGCCGATATGGCCGCCGGTTGCCTTGAGCGCGATCACCGCGCAGCCCAGTACCGCGACATTGGCCAGCTCGCGCGATCGCGGCACGTCGCCGCGTTCGCGCGCCTCGCGCAGGCGCTTCTGTGATGGTTGTTCGGTGCGGTCTTCCCGGTCTTCGCTGCTCATCGCGGCCCGCCACAGCTCATCGGGTGAGGCCGCGGGCGGCGTTGAAGGCGTCGTCGAACAGGTGCTGCACGGGCGCCTGCAGCTCGCGCGACAGCATCATCAGCAGCAACAGGCCGACCAGCAGCGACACCGGAAGGCCGATCGCCATCGGGTTCAACTGCGACGCCGCGCGGGCGAGCACGCCAAAGGCGATGTTCACCGCCAGCAGCGCCATCACCACCGGCAGCGCCAGCAACACGCCGGCGCGCAGGCAGGTGGTGAAGAAGGTGGGCACGGCGGCCAGGAAGGCCTGGGTGTCCGGCAGCGCGGCGCCGATCGGCAGGCTGGCATAGCTGTCAGCGAGCAGTCGCACCAGCGCCAGGTGGGCATCGAAGCTGAAGAACAACAAGCCGAACACCAGGTAGAACCATTGCGACAGCACCGGCGAGGACGCGCCGCTGAGCGGATCGGCCATGGTCGCGAACGACAGGCCCATGCCCTGGGAGACGAGCTCGCCGGCGAACTGCCCGGCCTCGAAGGCCAGGCGCAGCATCAGGCCGATGGCGATGCCGACGGCGAACTCCCGCATCACGCCGAGCACGGTGGCCGCGTCGACGGCCATGACCGGTGGCGTTGGCAGCACGGTCGAGATGGCCGCCGCCAGCGCCAGCGTGATCATCAGCCGCGCCCGCGCCGGCAGCCCGTGACCGCCAACCATCGGCAGCACCTGGACCGCCGCGCCAATCCTGATCGCGTACCACAGCACCGTGCCGAGCATCGCGAACAGGTCAAGGCCGGTGGCCGAGGCCAGGGTGACGGTGTCGGCGTCCATGCCTGCGATCAACCGATCAGTTGCGGGATGCGGTGGAACAGGTCGATGGTGAATGCGACCATGCGGCCGAGCAGGAAGTGCCCGGTCAACGCCAGCGTCGCGATCAGCGTGATCGCCTTGACCACGAAGGCAATCGTCGGTTCGTTGATCTGCGTGGCGGCCTGCAGCACGCCGACCACAACGCCGATGGTGAGCACCGCCAGCAGCGGCGGGGCGCCAAGCAGCATCGCCATCTGCAGGCCGCGGGCGATCTCGCCGAGGGCGACTTCAGGACTCATCGTCGTCGCCCCGTCAGACCGGGTTGAAGCTGGCGGCGAGCGAGCCGACGACCAGCACCCAGCCGTCGACCAGGACGAACAGCAGGATCTTGAACGGCGCCGAGATCAGCATCGGCGACAGCATCATCATGCCCATCGACATCAGCACGCTCGCCACCACCAGGTCGATGATCACGAACGGGATGTAGACCAGGAATGCGATCTCGAACGCGGTCTTGAGCTCGCTGGTCAGGAACGACGCGGCGAGCACGCTGAACGGCACGTCCTGCGGCGTGGCATAGGGACCAGTGTGCGACAGGCCGGCGAAGGTGATCAGATCGTTCTGCCGCACCTGCGCGAACATGAAGCCACGGAACGGCTCCGATGCGGCGACCCAGGCACTCTTGAAGTCGAGGGTGTTGTCCAGGTACGGCGCGATGCCCGCGGCCCAGGCCTGGTCGAACACCGGCATCATCACCATCGCGGTCAGGAACAGGGCCAGCGCCAGCAGCACCTGGTTGCCCGGTGTCTGGCCGGTGCCCAGTGCCTGGCGCAGCAGGCTCAGCACGATGATGATCCGGGTGAAGGCGGTGATGCCCATCAGCGCCGCCGGAAGCAGCGTGATGCCGGTCATCAGCGCCAGCACCTGCAGCGGCATGCTCACCGGCTCGCCGCCGATCTTGCCCACCGTGACCGACGGCAGGGCACGCGACGGCGCTGCAGCCACCGGCGCGGCCGCCGTCGGAGCGCCGACCGATGCAGGCGTGGACGGCAGCGACTGCGCATTGGCAGTGCCGGTGCCCGTGGTGATCGTCAGCACCGCTGCAACCAGCAGGCTCGCGATCGCGCGCAGCGACCAGCGGAGGATCTTGTCGCGACTCATGCTTTCTTTCCGAAATGCTGCGCAAGCAACTGCGCGAAGGCCGGCGTGGCGGGCGTGGCGAGCGGAAGCGGCGCGTCGAGGGTGTGCAGCGTGCGCGTGCCACCGGCGCCGACACCGAGCAGCAACTGGGTCTCGCCGACGGCGACCACGACCAGGCGCTCACGCGGGCCCAGCGCAAGCGAGCCGACGATGCGCAGCGCCGGATTGCTGGCGCCGCCCATGCCAGGCATGCGCCTGGCCAGCCAGGCCAGGGCGAAGATCAGACCGATGACCAGCATCAGCGCCAACACCGCGCCGCCGATGCTGCCGGCGCTGGCCGGCGATGCCACCGGCGTCGCCGCCACGGCGGCGTGGGCGGCCTGGGCTGCGTGCGCGGCGCTCATCGCAGCCTCTTGATCCGCTCGGCCGGGCTGACCACATCGGTCAGGCGCACGCCGAAGCGGTCGTTGACCACGACCACCTCGCCCTGCGCGATCAGCGTGCCGTTGACGTAGACGTCGAGCGGTTCCCCGGCGCCGCGCTCGAGTTCGACCACCGAACCCTGGTTGAGCTGAAGCAGGTTGCGGATCGGGATGCGGGCGCGACCGACTTCCAGCGACAGCGACACCGGGACGTCGAGGATCACGTCGAGGTTCAGGTCGGTGCCATTGCCGAAGCCGGAATCGGCGGTCAGCGGATCGAATGCGGCTCGTGCTGCGGAAAGATCGGAGTTCATGGCGTCGCCGTGAGTGAGTCGAGGGTGGGAATGGTCCGCGCGGCGTGCACCTGCGTGACCTTGATGGCATTGCGGCCGTTGTGGATGCCGAACTCGCCGGAGAACAGCGGCATCTGCTCCACCTGCAATTGCACGCTGGTGGCCAGTTCGATCGGGATGATGTCGCCCACGCGCAGGCGCGACAGTTCGCGCAGGCTGATCTGGCGGCGCGCGATCGCCGAGCTCAGCTCGACTTCGGCGTCCTGCAACTGCAGGCGCATGGCGCGCGTCCAGCTTTCGTCCTTCTCGACGCGATCGCTCTGCACGCCGGCATCGAGCTGTTCGCGGATCGGTTCGAGCATCGCGTAGGGCAGGGCCACGTGCAGTTCGCCGCCGCCGCCCTCGAGCTCGACATGGAAGCGGCTGACGACGATGTAGTCGCGCGGGCTGATGATGTTGGCGAAGTGCGGGTTGACCTCCGAATTGAGGTACTCGAACTCCACCGGCATCACCGGCGCCCACGCATCGACCAGGTCGGCGAAGGTCTGCTTGAGCAGCAGCTGGATCACCCGCATCTCGGTCGGGGTGAACTCGCGGCCTTCGATCTTGGCCGGGTACTTGCCCATGCCGCCGAAGAAGTTGTCGACCACGGTGAAGACCAGGCGCGGCTCGAACATCACGATCGCGGTGCCGCGCAACGGCTTCATCTTGACCAGGTTGAGGTTGGTCGGTACCTGCAGCGAGTGCATGTACTCGCCGAAACGGACCAGGTCGATGCCGCGCACCGACAGGTCGGCCGAGCGCCGCAGCAGGTTGAACAGGCCGATGCGCCAGGTGCGGGCGAAGCGTTCGTTGATCATCTCCAGCGTTGGCAGCTTGCCGCGGACGATGCGGTCCTGGCTGGCGAAGTCGTAGCTGCGCGCCTCGCCCGGCGCCGGCGGCGGCTCGGTCTCGACCACGCCGCTGTCGACGCCATGCAACAGCGCGTCGATCTCGTCCTGGGAGAGCAGGTCCGCGCTCATCACTGGGTGACCATGCTGGTGAAGATGGCCGCTTCGACCTTGTCGGGTGCGCCTTCGGCCTTCAGCAGCTGGCGCACTTCCGACAGCGCCGCTTCCTGCAGGCGTTCCTTGCCGCTGCGCTGCGCCAGCCGCACCGAGGACTGTTGGCCGAACAGCAGCAGCAGGCGGTTGCGGATTGCCGGGGCGTGGGTTTCGAACGCGGCCAGGGTGGCCGGATCACGCGTGACCAGCTGCACGTCGGCCTGCAGGTAACGCACTTCGTTCTCGTCGGCCAGGTTCACCACGAACGCCGGCTCGATGGCGAAGTACTGCGCCGCCGCGCGCACGGGGGACGCGGCCTGCGGTGCTGCCGGCGTGGCGGCCTGGGCCTGCTGTTGCTGCCACCACCAGCCACCGGCGCCGGCCGCGGCGAGCAGGACGATGGCAATCATCAGCCAGTTGCGCTTGCCGCCTTCTTCGCGCGGGCGCTGGCTCGACACTGGGGATTGGGAACTGGGGGCTGGCACGAGCGGCGCTCCTGGGGGCTATGCCAGAGTCCGTGCAAGCGGTGTGCCGCGACGATGGCGCGGCGTTGCCGGGGTGGTGTCGGGGTTTTGACGGGAAACTGAACCCGGTCGCGCCGGTGTGTTGACGTGGTACGTGCGCCGATCAGGCGTACTCGTCGAGCAGCCCGCGACTGCGCACGACCGGTGCAGCGAGTACTGACGGACGCGCGCCCGCCGTTTCCACATCGCTGTCGCGGCCGGCGGACATCGGGCGCGGGCTCTGACCGGCGTGCTGGCCGCCGTGGCGCTGGCCGACGTCGGCATGACCCAGCTGCAGGCCCTGCTGGCCGAGCATCTCGCGCAGGCGCGGCACGCTGGCTTCGATCGCTTGTCGCACATCGGCGTGGGCGCTGTGGAATTCAGCGTTGACGCGCGTGCCGTCCAGTTGCACGCGCACCTCGATCGGACCGACATGCTCGGGATTGAGACGGATCTCGGCATGCCCCACGCGTTGCTCGGCCATCCACGCGATGCGTGCGCCGATGCCGTCACCGAAGCCGGCATCGGGGTTGTCGGGCAACGCCAGCGGCGGGCCCGGCACGGTCGCGGCCGCGTCGGCGCGCAGTGGCGATGCGGACGGAGCCATGGCGGCGAAAAGGGCGTTGTCGAACGGTGAGGCATCGACGGCGGTGGCGGCAACATCGCCGTCGCCGTTGAGCGCCGCGGCGGCGAGTTCGGTCACGGCGGGCAGCGCGATGCTGGCGTCGGTGGAAGCGGTCGTGGTGGGCGTGGCGGCAAAGGCGAAGGGCATCGCGGCCGCAGGCGTCGCCGGCATTGACCTGGATGTGCCGGCGTCGGTGGGAGGCGCCGGCGCGGCAGTCGCCGGCGCATTCGTCACAACGGGTGCGACAAGACTTCCGGAAAGCAGTGCAAGTAATTGATCAGGCAGGGAACTATTGGCGTCCTCGGGGCCGGCGACGGCCGCATCGCGCGGTGCAGGTGCGGCGACGGTTGCGGCAGGCGCTTCGGTCTTGGCGGCCAGCATCCCGGCAAAGTCGCTCTCCGGTTCGGCATCGCCGGTCGCACCGTCCGCGGCTGCGTCGCGCTTCGCCGACGCGTTGACTGCGCTTGCGTCCTTGCCGCCGTCCGTCTTCGCACCGTTCTTCACGGGCGCATTCGAGCCCTCGGCCACAGCGCCCGCACTTGTCGCATCGGCAGGACCCGGGCGGGCAGGATTGCCCGCGCTGGCCGGCGGCGGCGCAGGCGCGGACGGAACGCTGGCGGCCGCTCCGATCACTTCTTGGCTTCCGCGGCGTCGGCGGCTTCGGCGGCAACCGCCGCGGCGCGGGCGGCGCGACCGCCGATGTCGTCGAGCTCGCGCTGCATGCGCTGTTCGGCGTCCTTCGACTCCTGCGCGCGGTAGCTGTCGGCCAGCTGTTCGAGCACCTTGGTCTCGCGGCTGGCCAGCATCAGGCGTGCGCGTTCGACATCGCTGACGCGGCGACTGTTGTCGACGACACCGGCCTGCTGCACGACCGCGGCATTGAGCCGTTCGCGGAATGCGAGCCGGTTGACCAGCAGCGCCGGCACGATGGTGGTCGATGTCGGCGCGGCCGCGTATTCCTCGGCGTAGCGCCGCAGGGCATCCAGCCGCTCCTGCTGCGCGGCGAGCTCGCGCTCACGCTCGGCGACCTCGCGTGCGGCCTTGTCCTGGCGTTGCTGTACCACCTTGATGAGCGGGTCGAGCCGTTGCGAGCGCATGTGGATCAGGTCTCCAGGATCATCGGCAGGGAGGAGGTGTCGGTGCCGTCGAGCAGGCGCGCGAGAGCGGCGCGGCTGGCTTCGACGTCGGAAGCTTCGGCGACGTCCTGGCCGAGGAAGGCCTGGATCGCCGGCCAGCGGGCCATGGCCTCGTCGACGGACGGATCGCTGCCGCGCTGGTAGGCGCCGATGGCGATCAGGTCGCGCTGCGCCGAGTAGGCCGCCATCAGGCGCTTGAGCTTGCGGATGCGCTCGCGCCAGGCCGGGTCGGTGATGTCCTGCATGACGCGACTGACCGAGACCTCGACGTCGATTGCCGGGTACTGGCCGGCATCGGCGATGCGACGGGTCAGCACGATGTGGCCGTCCAGGATCGCGCGCGCGGCATCGGCGATGGGTTCCTGCTGGTCGTCGCCTTCGGTGAGCACGGTATAGAACGCGGTGATCGAGCCGCTGCCCTCGGCGCCGTTGCCGGCCCGTTCCACCAGCTGCGGCAGCTTGGCGAAAACCGATGGCGGGTAGCCGCGGGTGGTGGGCGGCTCGCCCACCGACAGGCCGATCTCGCGCTGGGCATGGGCGAAGCGGGTCAGTGAATCCATCAGCAGCAGCACGTGCAGGCCCTGGTCGCGGTACCACTCGGCAATGGCGGTGGCACGCAGCGCACCGTGCAGGCGCGCCAGCGGCGGGCGATCGGCCGGCGCGGCGACCACCACCGATCGGCGCAGGCCTTCCTCGCCCAGGGTGCTCTCGACGAAGTCGCGTACTTCGCGGCCGCGCTCGCCGATCAGGCCGACGACGATGACGTCGGCGGCGGTGTAGCGGGTCATCATCCCCAGCAGTGTCGACTTGCCGACGCCGGAACCGGCGAACAGGCCGATGCGCTGGCCACGTCCGATCGGCAGCAGGGCGTTGATCGCACGCACGCCGACGTCGAGCGAACGCGTGATCGGCTCGCGCATGAGCGGATTGATCGCGACACCGCCCAGGCCGACCCAGTGCTCGGCGCGCAGCGGCCCGCGACCGTCGAACGGCACGCCATCGCTGTCGATCACACGACCGAGCAGGCCTTCGCCGACCGCGACTTCGCCGCGGCGCCGCGTCGGCACCACGCGCGCGTTCGGCAGCAGGCCTTCGAGGTTGGCGGTGGGCATGAGGAAGGTGCGGTCGCCGGCGAAGCCGACGACTTCGGTTTCGACCCAGCGGCCACCGGCGGTCTCGACGCGGCAGCGCGAGCCCAGGGGCGCGCTGCAGCCGGAGGCCTCGAGGGTGAGACCCACGGCGCGGCGCAGCACCCCTTCGCGCGCCAGCCCCAGCGAGGCCGGTTGCGGATTGGCCGCGGCCAGGCGCGAGGCCAGGCGCAGTCCACGTGCTTCCTGCCAGTGGGCGGCGGCGACCTGACTCATGGCGTGGCCTCCGGACTGGACACCAGCGCGGCATCGAGCACTGCGGCATCGAGCACCGACTGCAGGCGCGCGGCCAGGGTGCCATCGATGCGCACGCTCTCGCTGTTGAGGCGCAGTTCGCCGCGGCCGAGCGTGCCGTCGATGGTCAATCGCACGCCGTCGAGTCCGGCCAGGTGCGGGGCGAGCACGCCGAAATCGTCGGGGTGCAGGCGAAGTTCAATCTCGCGGCTGCCGCTGCCGACCGCATCCAGCGCTTCGCGCACGAGGTCGGCAAGCAGGGTGGCATCGGCGATATAGGCGCGGCCGAGCAGGGTGCCGGCGATGCGCACGGCAAGGTCGGCCAGGGCATCGGCCACTTCGCCGTCGAGCCGGGCCAGCGGCCGGGTGAAGCCGTCGAGGATGCCCTCGATCTGCGCCATCGTGCGGCGCACTTCGTCCTGCGCCGCGGCAAGGCCTTCGGCGTGGCCACGCGCATAGCCTTCGGCCTGGGCGGCGCGTTCGAGCGCCTGCAACTCCTCCACGCTGGGTGGCGCGGGCAGTACCGGCTGATCTTCGACCAGCGGCGCCAGGCCCGTCGCCAGGCCAGGAGCATTCCAGCGCACCACGTCGAACGACACGGCCTGGGCACTCATACGAATGCCTCGGTCTTGGCCGCCAGCTGGATCTCACCGCTGTCGGCCATCCGGCGCACGATCGACAGGATCTCCTTCTGCGCGGCTTCGACTTCGGCCAGGCGCACCGGGCCGCGGGCCTCCATGTCCTCGATGAGGATCTCGGCGGCGCGCTGCGACATGTTGCCGGTGATCTTCTCGCGCACCTTGGCTTCGGCGCCGCGCAGCGCCAGCGCGAGACGGTCGCTGGGAACGTCGCGCAGCACGGCCTGCATCGAGCGGTCGTCGAGATCGGAAAGGTTGTCGAACACGAACATCAGGTCGCGGATGCGTCCACCCAGGTCGCCGTCGACCTGGCCGATCGCCCCCAGGATGATTTCGTCCTGGCCCGAGTCCATGAAGTTGAGGATGTTGGCCGCCACCTTGATGCCGCCGACCGAGGACGACTTGAGGTTCTGGCTGCCGGCAAACTGGCGCGCCATGACGTCGTTGAGTTCGTTCAGCGCGTGCGGCGGAATGCCGTCGAGGGTGGCGATGCGCACCAGCACGTCGGCGCGGACGCGGTCGGGCAGGCACTTGAGGACTTCGGCGGCCTGGTCCGCGTCCAGGTGCGACATCACGATGGCGATGATCTGCGGGTGTTCCAGCCGCACCAGGTCGGCGATGGCGCGCGGTTCCATCCACTTGAGGGTGTCGAGCCCGGAGGTGTTGCGGCCGAGCAGGATGCGGTCGATCAGGCTGCTGGCGCGTTCCTCGCCCAGCGCCTGGGTCAGCACCGCGCGCACGTATTCGTCGGCGCCCGAGCCAAGCGCGCTCGGTTGTGCCAGCACGTCGACGAAATCGTCGAACACGCGCAGGACATCATCGCGCGAGACGCCGCCGACCGAGGTCATCGCCACGCCGAGCTTCTGCACTTCCTTGGCGCCCATGTGCTTGAGCACCTCGGCCGCCTGCTGCTCGCCGAGCGACAGCAGCACGATCGCGGCACGCTGGACGCCGGACAGGGGCATCGACTCAGCCATCGGATTCGACCCAGTCGCGCACGACCTGCGCCACGCGTTTGGCATCGGTGTTGACGGCGGTGCGCGCCACTTCGAGCTTCTCGTCGAAGTTCAGCTGCGCCGGCCCGCCGGCCTTGGCCGATTGCGGCGCCGACAACGCCACCGGCACGTCTTCGTCATGTTCCAGCACCACCGCAGTGGTGGTGGTGGTGCGGGACTTGGGGGCGATCAGCTGGCGCAGCGCCGGGCGCAACACGGTGAAGATCAGCAGCAGCACCGCGAGGCCGCCCAGCACGGTGCGCAGCAGGTCGCGGGCGCGCGGGTTCTGCCACACCGGCGGGCCGTCCTTGTCGACCTCGCCGATGTCGCGTGCGAACGGCGCGTTGACCACCGAGACCACGTCGCCGCGTTGCGCATCGAAGCCGATGGCCTGCTGCACCAGGGTTTGGATGCGCTGCAGCTCGGCTGAGCTCAGTGCGCGCGGCTTGGCCGGCTTGCCGGTTTCGCCTGCGCCCTGGGCGACATTGTCGACCAGCACGGCGGCGGTGACGCGGCGGATCCGTCCCGGGGCCTGGCGGGTGTGGGTGAGGGTGCGGTCGAGCTCGTAGTTGCGCACCGAGCTGCGGCTGCCGGGGCCGGACTGCGCCACCGCAGCGGCCGGGGCAGGGGGCGCGGCAGGCTGCGCGCCGGGAGCGGCAGGGCTGCCAGCCGGGGCGACGGTATTGGCCGCGGTCGGCGTGTTGCTGACACTGCCGGGAATCCCTTGCGGCGGCACGGCCGCGGCGCCGAGGTTGCCGGATTCGGAAAGCTGTTCGCTGCGCACCATCGCCGTCTGCGGGCCATAGCGCTCGCTGGCCTGTTCGGTCTGGGCGAAGTCCATGTCGACGCTGACCTGCGCGCTGATGCGGCCGGGGCCGGTCATCGGCTCGAGCAGTTCCTGGATGCGCTGCACGTACACCGATTCCTGGCGGCGCTGCTGCTCGAACTGCTTGGCGCCGATGGCGTCGTCGCTGTCGGGATCGGCATTGGAGAGCATGCGCCCGAACTGGTCGACCACAGTCACGCGCTCGGGCGGCAACTCGGCAATGCTCGATGCGACCAGGTGCACGATCGCATCGACCTGGCCGCGCTCGAGCGTGCTGCCGGTCTGCAGTTGCAGCACGACCGACGCGCTGGCCGGTTCGTTCTGGCGGGTGAACGCACTCGGCTTGGGCAGGGCCAGGTGGACGCGTGCTTCGCGTACCGGGCGCAGGTTGCCGATGGTGCGTGCCAGCTCGATCTCCAGCACGTGCTGGTAGCGCGCGCTCTCGATGAACTGGCTGGTGCCGAACCCCTGGTCGCCCTGGATCGATTCGAAGCCGGCGCTGTTGTCGGCAGGAAGGCCGGCCGAGGCAAGCGCCATCTTGGCCGCGCCGATCTGTTCGGTCGGCACGGCCAGTGCGCCGCTGCCGGGATCGATGCGGAACGGGATCTGCGCGGTGCGCAACAGATCGGAGGCTTCACCGGTCGCCTTGGCGTCGAGACCGGCGAACACCGGCACGTAGTCGGGTTTCTGCGTCCAGAAGAACAACCCCAGACCCAGCGCGATGGCGGCAGCCACCAGCGCGAACAGGCCGAGCTGGCGAACGGCAGGAATGTCCTGCAGGCGACGCAGGTCGCGCAAGCTGCCGGCAGTGCCTTGGGGAAGTGCGATCACGCTCATCGGTGCGGGTCTGCTGCGGAGAGTGGTGGCGGGAGCGGCGGGTTCGGCTGGTTACTGCGTGCCTCAGATGGGCATGTTCATGACGTCCTGGTACGCCTGCACCAGGCGGTTGCGCACTTCGACGGTGGCGCGGAAGGCGACCTGCGACTGCTGCATCGCCACCATCACCCGCGCCAGGTCGGCGCGCGGATCGCCCAGTTCGAAGGCCGTCTGCAGGCTGCTGGCATTGGCCTGGGTCTGGCTGACCTTGTCGATCGCATTCGACAGCGTCTGCTGGAAACCGGGGGCGGAGGCGGTGCCGCCCACGCCGCCGCTGGCGCGGTTGCCGTCGATCGCGATCGCATTGCCCAGCGGCGCGTCGGCCAGGCTTCCGCGCGAGCGCATCTCGTGCGCGCGGATCTGGGAAAGGATCGATGAAATGGCGTCGGTCATCGGGTCAGTCGCTGCCAATCGTGCTTGCAGTGACTAGGCAAGGCGCGTGCCAGAGCGGCGTCAGATTTCTGCCGTCACAGACCCGTCGCCTCAGAATCCCGCCGCCTGGTCCCCCGGCACGTCTGCACCGTCGCGGTCGTCGCGATCGATGCCGTACTTGCGCAGCTTCTCCACCAGTGTGGTCCGGCGCAGCCCGAGCAATGGCGCGGCATGGGCGACCACGCCACCGGACTGGTTCAGGGCGGCGCGGATCAACTCCAGCTCGATGCCGGCGATGTGCCCGCGCAGGTCGATGCCCTGCGGCGGCAGTGTCGCGGTCGGGGCGAGCAGGGTCGGGTCGATCGCCATCGCGTGGCCAAGGTTGGCGGCCTGCGGCGGCGCGATCTGGGTAGGCGTCGGCGATGCCTCGAACATCTCGCCCGGCGGCAGCGCCGCGCGATAGCGCGCGGGCAGGTCGGCGGCGCGGACGTTGCCGCCCGGATGCAGCACGGCCAGGCGCTCGAGCAGGTTGCTGAGCTCGCGGACATTGCCGGGCCAGGCGTAGTGGCGCAGCGCATTGACCGCGTCGTCTGCCAACGCCACGCGGCCGCGGCCGCTTTCGGCCAGCTGGCGGGTGATCGCGGCGATCAGGTCGGGGAGGTCTTCGCTGCGCTCGCGCAGCGCCGGCATCTCGATCGGGAACACGTTGAGGCGGTAAAAGAGATCTTCGCGGAAGTTGCCCTTGGCAATCTGGTCTTCCAGATTGCGATGGGTCGCGGCAACCACGCGCACGTCGCACTTGCGGGTCTCGTTGCCGCCGACGCGCTCGAAGCAGCGTTCCTGCAGCACGCGCAGCAGCTTGACCTGCATCGGCAGGCTCATGTCGCCGATCTCGTCGAGCAGCAGCGTGCCGCCCTCGGCCATCTCGAAGCGGCCTTTGCGCTGGGTGAGCGCACCGGTGAAGGCGCCTTTCTCGTGGCCGAACAGTTCGCTCTCGAGCAGATCCGGCGGGATCGCGCCGCAGTTGATGGCCACGAAGGGCTTGTCGCGGCGGGCCGACCGCGCATGGATCGCACGCGCCGCGACTTCCTTGCCGGTGCCCGATTCGCCCAGCACCAATACCGTGGTGTCGTGCGGGGCGACCTGGTCGATCATGCGGTTGAGCTGCAGCACGCCTGCGCTGCGGCCGGTCGGGCCGACTTTCGGAATCTCCAGGCGCGCATCTTCATCCAGGCGCTTGAGGCTGGCCCGGCGCAACGATTCCTGCAGTTCGGTGCGGCGGATCGGGTAGTGCAGCGGCCACACGGTCTGCGGATGCAATGCGGCGCGCCAGGCGGCGTCGGCGGCATGGCCGGGCAGTTCCAGCACCGGCGGATGCAGCGACTGCCGCGCCAGCCAGGCGGCGAACGCCTGCCAGCTGGCGCCATCGCCGACCTCGCCGATCAGCACGGCGACCCAGTCGCTGGCGCGGGCGCGGGTGATGTCGATGTCGCCGGCATCGGCGACGATGCGCGGGCTGAAGTCCATGAACTCCAGCAATGTGGAGACGCGCTCGGCGCGCTCGATGTCGTGATCGAGGATCAGGATGCGCGACTCGCTCATGCCACGTCTCCCGAGTCGGCGACGAGCTTCTCGAGCAGCGGCACCACGTCGTGCAGGTAGGCCAGCTTGCTCACGAAGGCGTCGGCGCCGGCACGCAGGGCGTGTTCGCGATGCTCGCCGTCGTCGAAGTGGCTGGCGATCACGATGTAGGGCGGATTGTCCTGGGCCTTGATCAGGCGCGTGGCCTGCAGGCCGCCCATCTCGGGCATGGCCAGGTCCATCAGCACCGCGTCGGGCCGCAGCGTCTCGCACTGGGCAATCGCCTCGATGCCGTTGCTGGCGGTGCCGATCACGTGCATCCACGGCAGCCGGCGCAGGCTGCGCATCGCCGCGGCGATGAAGCCGGCATGGTCGTCTACCAGCAGTACGTTCAATTCACGCATGTCATGCACTCCTTTCAGCCGGCCATCGCGCGGCCGGGAAGGCGCTGGCGCGCCCGGGCCGGACCGATCGAGAGCTGGTCGCGATACTTGGCGACGGTGCGGCGCGCAACGCGCACGCCCTGGCGCGCGAGCAGGCCGGCGATGACGTCGTCGGCGAGCGGCGCGGCGGCCGGTTCGGACTCGATCAGGCGCTTGACCATGGCGCGTACCGCGGTGCCGGCGACTTCGGCGCCTTCCAACCGCACCGCGAACAGGCGCTTGAGTTCGAACGTGCCGCGCGGGGTCTGGATGTACTTGCCGTTGACGATGCGCGAGACGGTGGACTCGTGCATGCCGATCGCCTCGGCAACCTCGTTCAGCGTCAGCGGCACGATCGCTTCCTCGCCGCGATCAAGGAATGCGCGCTGGCGCTCGATAAGCACCTGCGCGGTGCGCAGCAGGGTGTCGTTGCGCATGGCCAGGCCGCGGACCAGCCAGCGGGCTTCGTCGAGCAGGCCGCGCAGCACCGCATGACTGCTGGCGTTGCCGCCGTGGCTGCCCGCGTTGCCGGCCAGGGCGCGCTCGCAGTGCGCGGCGATGCGCACGCGCGGCGCGGTGCGCTGGTTCAGCGCCACGCGCCAGGCGCCCCCGGCGTGCCAGACAACCACGTCCGGGACGACCGCCGTGTCAGGTTCGGGCAGGATTTCAATCGGATGGGCGCGCAGGGTGAGGATCAGCGCCACCGCGGCGCGTACGTGCTCGATGTCCTCGTCGAGCGCGGCGGCCAGCGCCGCGTCGTCGTGGGCGGCCAGCAGGGGTAGCTGTTCGCCAAGGATGCGCAGGGCCAGGGTGCGCAGGCCGCAGTCGGTGTGCAGGGCCAGTTGCGCGCGCAGACATTCGCCGGCGTCGACCGCGGCGACCCCGGGGCAGTCGCCATGCAGCAGGCGTTGGCGGACGACCTCCAGGTCATCGACCCATTGCGGGAAGGCCTGCGCACCCAGCGCCAGCAGTTCGGCAACGGAGTGTTCGAGATAGCCGCGATCGTCGCAGTGGTCCAGCCACCAGGCCGCCATTTCCAGGTCGCGCTGGTTCCACTGCAGGGCGAGCTGTTCCAGCAGGCGCACGCGCGGGTCGCTGGAGGCCTGTCCGGCAATGCGCAGGGTTGCATCGTCGCCGTCACCGCCGGCAATGCCGCCACCGGACAGGAAGGAGGGTTCGGGCAGTTCGTCCCATGCCGCCGCTTCCAGGGTCGCGCTGTCTGCATCGCCCGACGCTTCGGCGTCGTCGCCCGGCTCTTCCTGCTCCAGCAGCGGGTTGCGCTCGAGCGTCTGGCGAAGTTCCTGTTCCAGCTGCAGGGAGTTCAGCTGCAGCAACCGGATCGATTGCAGCAGTTGCGGCGTCAGGTTGACACCCTGCACGAGGTTGGCACGTATTGCGGCTTTCACTTCGGTTCCCCTGATCAGCGTCCAGCCGATCCCCGGAATCCATCGTGCTCGTTCTGTGACGGCTATCCGATAGGGGCAAACCTACGCGCAACTAGGGGTATACCTGTATCGATGTAGGGGGTTCCCTGACATTGCGTCGTGGTTCCGACGCGATCGGTCCGGACGGCGCCGAACATTGACGCGGAGCGTCAGTATCCCGTTGCGACGGATGTCTCAGCGACGGTCGTGGTGGCGCATGGCGATGCGCAACAGTTCAACGGCATTGCGCACACCCAGCGCTTCCATCATCCGCGCGCGATGGGTTTCCACGGTCTTGACGCTGATGCCCAGGTCCGCCGCGATCTGCTTGGTGGTGCGGCCGGTTCCCAGCGCCAGCAGGATCTCGCGCTGGCGGCGCGGCAGGCTGTCGATGTCCTCGCTGCCCTTGCTGTCGCCGTTGCCATTGCCGTTGTTGCCCTTGCGGGCCTGGTAACCCTGCAACTGCGGCGCCGACACCTGCGGGCTGAGGAAGGTGCGACCCGATGCGGCCGCGCGCACGGCGATCTCGAGCTCGGCGGGTGCCGCTTCCTTGACGACGAAGCCGCTGGCGCCACGCAGCAACGCCTCGCGCACGTGCAGGGCATCGTCGTGCATCGACATGATCACGACCGCGGTGTCCGGGCAGGTGCGGCGAAGTTCGGCCAGCGCGTCGAAGCCGCTGCGGCCGGGCAGGGAGAGATCCAGCAGGACGATGTCGGGCAAGGTCTGCTGCGTGCGCATCATGACCTCGTCGGCATTGCTCGCTTCGGCGACGACTTCTATATCGGCGAACGACTCCAGCAATCGCCGCACACCCGCGCGGACGAGGGTGTGATCATCGCAAATCAATACTCGCACCAACGCCAGATCCCCATTGCACCACCCGGCCAAGATAGCCGCAGTGCGCACAACAGGGCAGCGCCGCTCAACAGTAATGTGACCGTCGTTTGATAAATAAGCGGCCGGGTCAGCGGCCGCGGCGGCTCTCGGCCACGGCCCGGCGGTGGACCCGGAACAGGTGCCGCTCCAGCGCGGCCGCCAGCACCGGCGAAAGCGGACCAAAGCGCAGCCACAGGCGCGGCCTGCCGGCCTGATCGATGTCGCGTGCGTGCAACGTGGCCGGCAGCACCAGGGGCGAGGGCAGCCAATCGGCGGGCTGGACGCGGAAGCGACCCACCGTACCGGTGGGAATGTTGGCGTCCGCAGTCAGGCAGGCACCCTGCGACGACCAGCGCAACGGGCGCAGCGGGTCGGCGTCGTGGGCGGTGGCAAGGCTGGCGACCAGGGCGGTCAGCAGGTCGAGCTTGGCCTCGATGCGAAGGACGGCGTGGTCGGAGGGCTGCTCGGGCTCTTCGCCGCCGCTGCCGTCCTCGACCACGGCCAGGGCGCGCAGGAGCATCTCGCCGCGGGCCCACATCGCCTGCAGCTGCGCCTGGTCGAATCCGCCCGGCAGGAACGCGGCCGGCCGGATCTCGTCGCAGACCAGCGTTTCGCCGAATACCGGGTCGGAGGCGATAGGCAGGTTCATGCCAGCTCCCGCAACCAGGCGCGGGCGCCGCGGCGGTCGGCGCCCAGGCGCGCGATCGCCAATTCGGTGGCATCGCAGGCGCTGCGCAGTTCGGCGATCAGCTCGTCCTGCTGGCGCAGCAGGTCCAGCCACGGGCCGTCGGCCGGCAGCGGCGAGCCGGCCTGGCGCAGGGACGCGACGAGGTCAAGGTGGTACTGCTCCAGCAGCGCGTCGGCCAGCGACCAGTCCTCGGCGGCGATCGCAGCGCGCACCTCGACGACCGGCAGGGTAGGCACGACGCCCGCCATCACACCGTCTCCGGCGAAATCGCGCGCCAGGCCGATTCGATGTCGCCGAGCAGCGAGTCCACTTCGTGCAGCGGCGCGGCGTCGTTGTCGAGGTTGGCTGCCAGCAGGCGTCGTTGCGCGTAGTCGTACAGCGCCTGCAGGCCATCGGCGATCTCGCCGCCAGCCTCCAGGTTCAGAGCGCCGTTGAGGCCGCCAATAATCGTGCTGGCGTCGGTGATCGCCTGGGCCTTGCGCGGCAGGTCGCCGCGATCCAGGCAGGCGATCGCCAGGCGTGCACGCTCGCGCGCCCCGGCCAGCATCAACGCGATCAGCTGGTGCGGGTTCGCGTCGAGCACGGCGCTGGACACGCCGGTCTGGCGGTACTGGTTGGCGTAGGTGCGGGCACTGTGCATGGCGCGGCTCGTGTCGGTGGTGGTCAAAGCAGGCCAAGTTGCTGGGAAAGGAAGCTGCTGGTCGACTGCATCTTCGACATCAGCCCGTCCAGGGCGACGAACTGCGCCCGGTAACGGGCCTCGACCTGGGTCATGCGGCGGTCGAGCGCATTGCGCTGGTCCTCGATCGAGCTGGTGCGACCGGCGAGGTTGTTGCTGCGGCTGTCGATCAGGCCGTCCTTGTCGAGCAGGCCGGCCAGGGATTTCTGCAAGCCGGCGGCGAGGCTGTTGTCGGCGCCGAACAGTCGCGTGGCAGGCGTCGGGTCCTTGGCGATGGCGGCGTCGAACACCGCATCGTCCATCTTCAACGTGCCATCGGCGGCAATCGTGATGCCCAGCGCCTTGAGGTCGGTGACCGAGCCGCTGAGCTGGTTGCGCAGGTCCTGGCCGGTGCCCCGCACCATGGCGTCGCCGTTGAATGCCGCGGCGATCTTGGTGGCGGGGTCGTACTTGGACGTGCTCGCAATCGCGCCGAGCGAGGCGTTGTACGAAGTCACGAAGCCCTTGGCCGCGTTGCGCAGCGCCGCCGGGTCGCTGGAGACGTTGAGTTCCTTGACCGTGCCGACCGCGGCCTTGGTCAAGGTCAGGGTCACGCCCTGCAGCATGTCGGTGATGGTGTTGCTGGCGCTGGAACGGACCAGGCCGTCGATCTTGACGCGCGCATCGCCGGCGGCGCTGAGCTGGGTCATCGTGGTGGCGTTGGGCGGGTCGTGGCGCAGTCCGGCCAGGCCGCCGTCGCCGCCGCTGGTGGTGATGCGCAGCGCATTGGCCGCGCCACTCTGGGTGGCGCTGAGCACCAGGTGCGCGCCGTCGTCGGCGTTCACTATCGTGGCGGTGACGCCCTTGCCGTCGGCGGCGCGATTGATGGCGTCGCGGATGCCGGCCAGGGTGTTGTTGTCATCGCCGATGTCGACGTTGATCGTCGTCTCGCCGCTGACGATGGTGAGCTGGCCGGTGCCGACCGCGGTGTCGCTCTTGGCATACGCGGTCGACGACAGCTTGTGGGTCGTCGCGAGCGCGAGGACTTCGACCTGGTAGTTGCCGGTCGCCGCACCGGCGCTGGCGCTGGCGCTGAAGCCGGCCTCGGCCTGGACGGTGACCTTGCGCGCGAGCGTCGAATCGTCGGAGGTGAGCTTGGTGAGGGCGGTGCGCAGGCCGTCGAAGGCACTGCGCAGCGTCGCCAGCGCGGAGATCTGCGCCTTGGTCTGGCGCTCGCTGCGGTCGATCAGGGCCGCAGTCGGCGCGCGCTCGTTGGCGACCAGCTGGGCAACCAGGGTCGGGACGTCGAGGCCACTGCCGATACCGGCGCTGCTTACCCCAGCCATTGCGATCTCCGCGGGTCAGATTGAAGAAGGTGAAACTGTTGAAACTGTTGAAGCAGTTGAAACGGCACGTGGCGCGGCCGAAGCCGCGCCACGTGGGTGGATCATCAGCGCAGGAGGCTCAGCACGCCCTGCGGCGCCTGGTTGGCCTGGGCCAGCATCGCCGTACCGGCCTGCTGCAGGATCTGGTTGCGGGTCAGCTTGGCCGTTTCAGCAGCGAAGTCGGCGTCCTGGATTCGGCTGCGTGCGGCCGACAGGTTCTCCGAGGTCGAACCCAGGTTGGCGACGACCGAGCTGAAGCGGTTCTGCACGGCACCCATGTTGGCGCGGGCGGTGTTGATCGCCGTCAGCGCGCCGTCCATTGCCAGCATCGCGGCATCGGCGCCGTCGACGGTGGAGATGTCCAGGGCGCCAAAACCGGTCTGCGCGGTACCGGCGACGGTCGTCGCGGTGCCGTTGGTGGCGCCGGCGGTCACGCCGCTGACGTTGGTCGCGTTGGCCAGCGTCAGGGTCTTGTCGGTCGAGGTGATCGCACCGGCGGCACTCATCGTGACGTTGGCCAGGGCGGTGTTGGCCGGGTTGGCCTTGGCGGTGTCGAAGGCAGCCTTGAAGGCGGTCGCGGCAGCGGCGGCATCGGCGGCGCCTGCGGCCGTGGAGATGGTCACGCCGTTTACGTCGATCGACATGCCGGTGGCGAACGCGGTGGCCGTGGCCGCCGAGGTGGTCTGGCTGTAGGTGGTGGTCGGGGCAGACGTCCAGGTGCCCAGGGCCGACGAGGAAGCGTTGGTGATGCCCGACACGGTGATCGTCTCACCCTGGTTGGCGCCGACCTGGAACGCCTGGTCGGTGAACGAACCGTCGAGCAGTTTGGTGCCGTTGAAGGAGGTCTGCTCGGCGACGCGGTCTATTTCCGACTTCAGCTGCTGGGCTTCGGCGTTCAGCGCGGCGCGGTCGGTCGAGGAGTTGGTGGCGTTGCGCGACTGCACGGCCAGCTCACGGATACGCTGCAGGTTGTTGCCGATTTCGCCCATCGCGCCTTCGGCGGTCTGCGAAAGCGAGATGCCGTCGTTGGCGTTGCGTGCAGCCTGGTCCATGCCGCGGACCTGGGTGGTGAAGCGCTCGGAGATGGCGAGGCCGGCGGCGTCGTCCTTGGCGCTGTTGATGCGCAGGCCCGAGGACAGGCGCTGCAGGCTGGTGGCGAGCTGCGAGCCGGACGTCGACAGGTTCCGCTGCGCGTTCAACGACATGATGTTGGAGTTGATGACTTGCATGGGTGCGATCTCCTGGAAGGTTGGATCCGGCGGCGATAGCCTGTCCGGCTTTCGCAGGGTGTTGGCCGGTGGGCCTAGCGCCGCTGCTGTGATCAATATCGGCGCTGTCCTGTCAAGCTTTAGGGCCAGACCACCCGATCACGAAAAAAGTCCTTCGCTTCCTTACATCTTGTCGAACAGGGACAACGACTGGACGCGAAGCATGGTCTTCTGCGCGGCTTCCAGGGCGGTCAGTTGCAGGGTCAGCTGGCTAGCGGCTTCGGCGTAGTCGACATCGCGCAGCTGCGACAGCGTCTCGGAGAACGTCAGGTCATCGGCGCCGCGCACGTCGGCGGCATTGTCGAGCGAGGCCAGGCGCGTGCCGGTGCCGGCACGCACAGACAGCATGTGGTCCTGCGCCGTTTCGATGTCGCCCAGTGCAGCGCCCAGGGCATTGCTGCGGCGGGCGCGTTCGGCCGGGCTGGTCGCCGGGGTATCGAGGGTGTCGGCCAGGTTCTCGAGGGTGGCGAACACGTCGCGCACCGGCGCGCGTTCGACCGTGAAGGTATCGCCGGCCGCGGGCGCACCGGTCAACGTGACCTGCACGCCACCGGCGCTGATCGTGCTGTTGGCCGTGTAGGCGCCGCTGGCGAGCACGGTGCCGGCGGCATCGACGACCTGGTAGGCATCGGGCGCGGTGAACTGCACCTGCAGCGAACGGCCGGCCCACGCCGCGTGGTCGGTGATCGCGCTGGCCTGGAGCACGCCGGTGCCGGTATTGGCCGCGCCGGCAATGCCGCGCGCGATGCCGTCGCCGGTGCGCACGCGCATGAACACGTCGCTGCCCGCATCGGTGTCGGCGACGGTCAGGTCGGGTGCGACCTCGACCAGGTTGCGGCCGTCGTCGCCGGCGTAGGTGACGTTGCCGTTGTCATCGGCAAACGGGATCACGCCATCGCGCGCACCGGCGAACAGCCGACGGCCAGCGCCGTCTTCGCGGTTGGCGATGCTGATGATCTCGCTGCGGATCGAACGCAGTTCGTCGGCGATCGCCTTGCGGTCCGGGTCCGACAGCACCGGGCTGTTGGCCTGGATCGCCAGTTCGCGCGCCCGCGTCAGATGACTGCCGACATCGCTCAGCGCCTGTTCCTGCGAACGCAGGCGGTGTTCGAGCAGGCCGGCGCTCTTGCCGTGTTGCTCCAGCGTGGCCAGCGCGTGGTCCAGCCGCTGTGCCTGCGCCATGCCGGACGGATCGTCCGCGGCGCTCTCGAGCTTGTTGCCGGTGACCAGCTGCTGCTGCGTTCGCGCGACCTGCTGCTGGCGCATCAGCAGGCTCTGCAGGCCCTGCGCATGCAACCCGGCGGTGGAGATTCGTAGGGTCATCGTCTGGTCCTCAGCGGCGCACGGCCGACAGCAGCGTCTGGAACATGTTGTCAGCGGTGGTGATCACCTGCGCCGCGGCCTGGTAGGCCTGCTGGAATCGCATCATGTCGGCGGCCTCCTCATCGAGATTGACGCCGCTAAGCGATTCGCGCTCGGCGATGACCTGGTCGTTGATGGCGGTCTGCGCTTCCAGGCTCAACTTGGCATGGCGGGCTTCGCCGCCCACGCGCGCGGTGAGGCCGCTGAGGCCGGAGGTGAGCGACTGCGTGCCGCCATCGAGCACGGTTTTCTGGTCGAGCCCGGCGAGCGCCAGCGCGTTGCCGTTGTCGCTCGAGCGCGGCGGCGTGCGTGCAAGCGAGAAGCTGTCGCCCGCGGCCGGGGTACCGGTCAGCGTCATCGACCAGCCCGTCGCCGGATCGCCGATGGGCGTGCCCGCGGTGTAAGGGTAGGGGCCGGCGCCGTTGATGGTGTACTGCGTGGCGTCGATGAACTCGACCGTGGCCCCGGCGAAGGAAGCAAATGCCGCCGGGTCGGTGACCTTGGCTGCCGACGCGCGTGCATCGCCCAGGTTGGTCGTGTCGCCCTTGACCTGCAACGGCGAGGCCGCCGCGATCTGCAACGGGTCGGTGATCGCCACCCGCAGGCTGCCGGCGGCGTCGGCCGTCGGCCGTAGCGCGAAGCTGTCGCCGACGGCAGGCGCGCCGCCGACCACCAGCGAAACGCCGGCCACCTTGAAGGGATCGGCAGCGGTGCCGGTGCCGGTCATCGGTACCGCTTCGCCGGTGTCAGCGCGCGTTGCCTTCCAGATGCCATCGAAGCGCAGTACCAGGTCGTTGCCCTTGAGTGCGGCGACATCGCTGACACTGGCGTTGATCGTCGCACTGCCGGTGTTGCCGGCGTGCGCATCGACCCGCGGCGGGGCGATGGTGAAGAAGTCCTTGCCGGCCGCGCCGTTGTAGTCCACACCGGCGCGATGGGCCGCGTTGAAGCTCTCGGCGAAGGCAGTGGCGAGGCGGCCGAGTTCGGCGCGCGCAGGATCGAGCACGCGGTCGCGGTACTCGAGCAGGCCGCCCAGCTCGCCCGACACTGCCGACTGCGGCAGCCGCACCGCACCACCGCCGCCTTCGAGCGCGACCTGCAGGTGATCGGGACGGTAGGGGTCCGCGATCGTGGTCAGCTTCATCGCGCGATCGGCAAGTACCAGCGGCTGACCGCCCGGCGTGAACACGTTGATCGAGCCATCGTCCTGGGCGACGGTCTCCGCGCCGACCAGCGAGGCCAGCTGGTCGATGCGCAGGGCGCGCGCGTCGAGCAGGTCGGGCGCGGCATTGCTGCCGGCGCTGGCGATGTCCTGGTTGAGCGCGGCGATCTCGCTGGCGAGGCGGTTGGCGTCGCCGACCTTGTCCTTCAGGCGCTGCTCGGATTCACCCTCCAGCGAGGACAACTGCCCGTCCAGCGCACGCCAGCGGCTCGCGAGCTGTTCGCCGGAAGCGAGCAGCTGGCTGCGGGCAACCTGCGACGTCGGATCGGCGCTGACACCCTTGGCGGCATTGAAGAATGCCGACCACGGCGTCGACAGACCCGTCGCCGAATCGGACACGAGCTTGTCGATGCGGTCGCTCATCGAAGACAGCTGGCTGAGGCGACCAAGTTCACCGCTGCTGTCGACCTGGCGCGCGAACACCAGGCCGTCGGCCAGGCGCTGCAACCGGGCCACGTCCACGCCCTGGCCGATATAGCCAGGGCCGTTGGCCTGGCCCGGACGTGCGGCGAACTCGACGCGCTGGCGGCTGTAGCCCGGCGTGGCGGCGTTGGCGACGTTGTGACCGACGGTGCCGAGCGCGCGTTGGAAGGCGAGCAGCGCGGAGGTTCCGGTGGAGAGCACTCCAGACATCGTTTATCCCTTGCTCGAAAGCGTACTGCCGGAAGGCATGTCGACCGTGGCGGCCGCGTAACGGTTCATGGAATCCGCGCCTGGTATCGTCGCCAGTGCGCGGTTGAGCGTGGCGCCATTGGCAATCGCGCTGATCTTCGCGGCATAGGATGGATCGGTCGCGTAGCCGGCCTGCTGCAACGCGCTGGCGAAGCGATGCACGTCGTCGCCGGCGCCTCGCGCCGAGGCGTAACGAGGGTTTCCGAGCACGCGCGCGTAGTCGGCGAAACTGTCCGCTGGGGAGGTGTAGGCGCGGAAATCGGCGCGCTCGCTGCGACGGGTGCCGTCTACGTACTCGTGAGTGTTGGCGCTCATGCGCTGCCCATTCCAGCGGCCACCGGCCTTGATGCCGAACAGGTTGTGCGAGGACGCACCGTCCTGGCCCGCGAGGCGACGCCCCCAGCCGGTTTCGAGCGCGGCCTGGGCCACCAGCGCCTTGGCCGGCACGCCGAGTTCGGCGGCGGTCTTCTGCGCGTGCGGCCAGATCGAGCGCACGAAGGCCTCGGGGCTGCTGCAATCGACCGGCCCATCGGGCGCGCAATCGGACATCGCACCGACGGCCGGCGCCGCGGGGGCTTCGGCCGGCGTCAGCGCCGGCATCGACACGCCCGAGCTGGACGGCGCCAGAGACATCGGCGCCGCAACTCCCGGAGCGCCCAGCGGCAGGTTGTTCGGTGGCAAGGCATACGAGGTTGCGGCCGGTTGCGCCGCGGTGCCGGAACTGCGTTCGAGCTGGCGCATGATCATCGGCGCCAGGCCGAGGCCGCGGCCCTTGGTCAGCTCGCGCGAGAGCTGCTGGTCGTACATGTCGCGGTAGGTGTTGTCGCCGCCCATCAGCGGATCGCCCGGGCTGGCGCTGCGCATCGACTTGATCAGCATCTGCGCGAACTGCGCCTCCAGCTCGTGCGCGGCCTTCTCGATCCGCGCGTGCGGCGTGGCCGACGTCGGTTCGAGCGCGATGGCGGTGGCGGCGGGCAGGCGCATGGCGGCTTCCGAGCGCGGGCTCAGATCACCTCGAGCTCGGCACGCAGCGCGCCGGCGCGCTTGAGCGCTTCGAGGATCGCGACGATGTCGCCCGGCGCGGCGCCGACGGCATTGACCGCGCGCACGATCGCCTCCAGCGAAGTACCGCCCGCGAACAGGAACATGCGGCCGCCATCCTGGTGGGTTTCCACCGTCGACTGCGGCGTGACCACGGTGTTGCCGCGGCCGAATTCATTGGGCTGGCTGACCTGCGCGTTCTCGGTGATCGACACCGTCAGCGAGCCGTGCGACACCGCTGCCGGCAGCACCGTGACCTGGCCGCCCATGACCACTGTGCCGGTGCGTGCGTTGACGATGACCTTGGCCGCGGCCGCGCCGGGGTTCACATCGAGCGTTTCCAGCTGCGCCAGGAACGCGATGCGGTCGCCCGCGGGTGGTGTGACTTCGATGGTGACGCCATCGACGGCATGAGCGCGACCGTTGCCGAACGCGTCATCGATCGCACTGACGATGCGCGCGGCGGTGGTGAAGTCGGACTCGTGCAGGTTGAGCGTGACCAGGCCATTGGACGCGGCGTTGGCGACCGCGCGTTCGACGATTGCGCCGTTGGGAATGCTGCCGCCGTTGGGCGCATTGACCGAGATACGCGAACCATCGCGTCCGGCCGCGCCCAGGCCGCTGACCACCAGCGTGCCCTGCGCGATCGCGTAGACCTGTCCGTCGGCGCCACGCAGCGGCGCCATCAGCAGGCTGCCGCCGCGCAGCGAACCGGCGTTGCCGATCGACGACACGGTGACATCGATGGGCTGGCCGGGCTTGGCGAACGCAGGCAACTCGGCCTGGATCGCCACCGCCGCCACGTTCTTGAGCTGCGGATTGACGCCCGGCGGAATCGTCACGCCGAGCTGGTCGAGCATCGTCTTGAGACTCTGCACGGTGAAAGGGGTCTGGCTGGTGCGGTCGCCGCTGCCGTCCAGGCCGACGACGAGGCCGTAGCCGACCAGCGGGTTGCCGCGAACGCCGGCGACCTGGGCCAGGTCCTTGATGCGCTCCGCGCGCGCAGGCGCAGCCGACAGCAACAGGCCGGCAACGGCGAGGGCGAAGCACAACGAAATGGACGGGCGCATGGTCGCGGACCTCAGTAGGGGAAGGCGGCGGAGTTGAAGAAGCGACCCAGCCAACCCATCGCGTTCGACTGCGCCAGCGCGCCACGACCGCCATAGACGATGCGTGCCTCGCCGACCCGGTCGGAGGTGACCCGGTTGTCGGGACTGATATCGGCGACGCGCACGATTCCTTGAACCTGTACGAGCTCGTCGCCCTGGTTCAGGCGGACCTGCTTCTGGCCGGCCACGCGCAGGTTGCCGTTGCGCAGCTGCTCGACGACCGTGACGGTGATATCGCCATCGAGCTGGTTGCTCTGCGCGCTGTCGCCGGCGCCGCCGAACTTGCGCTTGCCCTCGACCTCGGCCTGCAGCAGCGGATTGCCGTTGTAGGTGATGTCCTGGCCGAAGATCGTCGGTGCCGCCATGGCCAGGTTGGAGTCCTTGGTCACCGCGGTCTTGGCGTTGGTCTTGGCGCGCGTGTTCTCGACCAGCACGATGGTGAGCAGGTCGCCGACCTCGCGCGCCTTGTTGTCCTCGAACAGGCGCATGCCGCGATTGCCCGGGCCATTGCCGGCGAAGATCGAGCCGCCGCCGTTGCCGGGCGCCGGACTGACGGCGGCCATGGCCGTTGCCGGAGACGGCGCCACTTCGTCGAACGGACGCACATTGCCGACCAGGCTTGCACAGCCCGACAGGGTCATCAGCAGCGCGGACGCGAACGCGGTGGACGTCATCGATGCGCTCATCGACGTGCTCACAGGTTGTTGTTGAGGTAGCCGAGCATCGAGTCGGTCGTCGAGATCGCCTTGGCGTTGGTTTCGTAGGCGCGCTGGGTCTCGATCATCGACACCAGCTCCTCGACGACGTTGACGTTGGAACCTTCCAGCGAGCCCTGCACCAGGGTGCCGGCGCCGCCCTGGCCGGGCGCGCCGCTCTGCGCCGGGCCGCTTGCGCTGGTCTCGACATAGAGGTTCTCGCCGCGGGCCTGCAGCCCGGCCGGATTGACGAAGTCGGCCAGCGTCAAGGAACCGACTTGCACGCTGCCGGCCTGGCCGACCAGCTTGACGCTGACCGTGCCGTCGGCGCCGATGGTCACGGACTCGGCGCCTTCGGGAATCTGGATGCCCGGTTGCACCGGGTAGCCGGAGTTGGTCACCAGTTCGCCCTGCGCATTGGGCTTGAAGCTGCCGTCGCGGGTGTAGGCGGTGCTGCCATCGGGCATCAGCACTTCGAAGAAGCCGCGGCCATCGATCGCCACGTCCAGTGCGCCGTCGGTGTGGACCATGTTGCCCTGGGCGAATTCCTTGGCGGTCGCGGCAACGCGCACGCCGGTGCCGGTGGACAGGCCGGTCGGCAGCTGGGTCTGTTCGGACGAGGCGCCGCCGGGTTGGCGCACGGTCTGGTACAGCAGGTCCTCGAAGCTGGCGCGGTCGCGCTTGAAGCCAGTGGTGTTGGTGTTGGCGAGATTGTTGGAAATCACCGCCATGCGCGTCTGCTGCGCGTCGAGGCCGGTCTTGGCGATCCACAGAGCCTGGGTCATGGCGGGTTCCCGTTACGAAGTGTTGGGTGGTGGGGTGGTCAGCGCGACGACAGCAGGGTGTTGGCCGAGCGCGCGCTCTCGTCACCGCTATGCAAGACCCGTACCTGCATCTCGAACTGGCGCGCGAGCTGGATCATCGACACCAGCATTCCGGTGCCATCGACGTTGCTGCCTTCCAGTACGCCCGAGGTCAGGACGGTGCCCGCGGCGGGCGGCGGAGCGGTGGCGCCGGGAGCGGCATGCATCAGTCCGTCTTCGCCACGCACCAGGTCGCGCGTGTTCGCCGCGACGACCTGGAGCCGGCCGACGCTGGCCATGGTCGAGGCGGGCTGGCCCTGCGGCACGATCGACACCGTGCCGTCGCCGGCGATGTCCAGGGCATCGTTGGGCGGGATCGACATCGGCGCGCCGCTCTGGTCCAGCACCGGCAGGCCGCTGGCGGTGGTCAGCAGGCCGTTCTGGTTGAGCTTGAGGTTGCCGGCGCGGGTATAGGCCACGCCGCCGCTGCTGTCCTGCACCGCAAGCCAGCGGTCGCCATGCAGCGCGACATCGAGCGCGTTGCCGGTGTTGGTGATCGAGCCGGCCGCACTGCTGACACCCATGTCGCGCGCCATGGTCGCCACGCGCGAGGGCAGCCCGGCGCCTGCCACCGGCGCGGCGACGATGCCGTTCAACGTTGCCTGGAAACCGACGGTGTCGGTGTTGGCGAGGTTGTGCGAGACCTGCGCCTGCGCGCGCAGCGTGGCGCTGGCGCCGGTCATCGCGATGTAGAGGCTCTTGTCCATGGCGGCGGGTGCCTTCTACGTCAGCGGATGTTGATCACGGTCTGGGTGATCTGGTCCTGGGTCGAGATCATCTGCGAGTTGGCCTGGAAGTTGCGCTGCGCGGTGATCATGTTGACCAGTTGTTCGGTGAGGTCGACGTTGGACGCTTCCAGCGCGCCGCCCTGGACCAGGCCGAACTCGGACGTGCCGGCGCCACCGCGGCGCGCCTGGCCCGATTCGAACGTTTCCGCCCAGCCGTTGTCGCCCAGCGGTTGCAGGCCCTGCGGGTTGTCGAAGGTGGTCATCGCGACCTGGCCCAGCGGCGTCGACACGCCATTGGTGTAGCGCGCGTTGACGACGCCTTCCGGCGACACTTCGATGCCGGTCAGGCGGCCGGTCGTGTAGCCGTCCTGCACCAGCTCGGACACACCGAACGCCTTGCCGTACTGCGTCGATGCACCGATATCGAGCGTCAGCGCCATCGGCGCCGCGCCGCCCGGCGGGGTGTGGGCAGGCAGGGTGATGCGGCCCGGCGCGGCGGGCGTGACCAGGTCGCCGTTCGACGAATACTGCAGCGTCTGCGCGGTGCCGACGGTGGTGCCGTCGATCTGGGTCTGCAGCTGCCATTCGTTCGGGTTGGCGGTCTTGATGAAGTACAGCGACTGCGTGTGCGGTGCGCCGAGCGAGTCGTAGACCGTCAGCGAGGTGGTGTGGTTGTAGCTCAGCGGTTCATTGGGATCGAACGGCGTCAGCGTCGGCGCAGTGGCGTTGCCAGGCAGGTTGGTGCCGACTTCGACCTCGGTCGTCGCCAGCGGCGGCGAGTCGCCCTTGCTCAGGCGCAGGTCGCCCATGCGGCCGGTGTCGAAGCCATTGCCGCCGGCATTGGGCAGGAACACCTGCAGGCGCTGGCCGGCCGGATTGACCACGTAGCCGTCCTGGTCGGGGCCGAAGTTGCCGGCGCGCGAGTAGACCGTGGCGCCGTTCGCCGACAGGGTGAAAAAGCCCTGGCCGGAGATCGCCATGTCCAGCGCCTTGCCGGTGAAGTCGGTGTTGCCCTGGCCGAACTGCTGGGCCACTTTCTCCAGCCGCACGCCGGCGCCGATCGCGTTGCGCGACAGGCCGTACGGCGACAGCGCGAACACGTCGCCGAACTCCGCGCGTGACTGCTTGAAGCCGGTGGTGTTGGCGTTGGCGATGTTGTTGGCGGTGACGTTGAGATCGGCCGAGGCCGCGTTCATGCCGCTGAGCGAGATGCGGAAACTCATGGTGTGCTCCTGGAAGAGGGTCAGCCGATGCGACGGATGGACGAGAGCGGGTGGCTGCCCACGCCCGCAAGGTTGAGCACGAGCCCGGTTGGTTCGACCGAGACGCTGTCGACGCGGGCCGCCACGCGCACGGCCAGCGATTCGCTGTCGGTGGTGCTGCCGGTGGTGGCGCGGATCGTGTAGCGGCCGGCTGGCATCGGCTGGCCGTTGTCGTTGAGACCGTCCCAGCGGAATTTCGTGTCGCCGGCGGCGCCGGCCTCCACAGCCATCTGCCGCACGCGCACGCCGGCAGCGTCGACGACTTCGAACGTGATCGTCCCGGCCTTGGCCGCGGTGACTTCGCCTTCGACTCCGGCGCCCGCGGCGAGCTCGACCGTGTCGACCTCCACCAGCGCGTCGTGACCTACCAGTGAGGCCGCACGCAGGGCCTGGTCGGACTCCATCACGCTGGCCACCGCGTCCATCGCGCCCTGCATCTTGTCGATGCCCTGCACGGTGGAGAACTGCGCCAGCTGGCCGAGGAACTGGGCGTTGTCGAGCGGCTTGAGCGGATCCTGGTTCTTGAACTGCTCGGTCATCAGGCGCAGGAAATCGGTCTGGCCCAGCGAGCTGTTGCGCGTCGCCTGCGGGGTCTGCAACCCCAGCGAGGCGTAACTGTTGTCGGTGCTGCCAATCGTGTTGCTCATCGGTATCCTTGCTTGCTGGCGGGTCGCATCAGCGGCCCATGTTCAAGGTGGCCAGCGCGAGTTCCTTGGCGCTGTTGAAGACCTCGACGTTGGCCTGGTAACTGCGCGAGGCCGAGATCAGGTCGACCATCTGCGCGACCGGATCGATGTCGGGTGCGTACACGTAGCCCTGCGCGTCGGCGAGCGGATGGCCCGGTTCGTAACGCTTGAGTGCGGGCGCATTGCTCTGGGTGATTTCCTTGACCTGCACGCCGGCCAGCTCCGGGCTGCCTGCGACCGGATCGGCGGAGAACACCGGCTGCCTGGCGCGGAAGACCGCATCGGGCGAACCGGAGATCGAGTCGGCGTTGGCCAGGTTCGAGGCGACCGTGCTCAGGCGCACCGACTGCGCGTTCATCGCCGAACCGGCGACGTCGAAGATCGGCAGGTTGCTCATTGGCCGGTGATCGCGGTCAGCATCGAGCGGACCTTGGATTCGACGAACGACATCGACGCGCGGTACTCCAGCGTCGCCTGCGCGAAGGCGGCGTTCTCGCGATCGCCATCCACGGTGTTGCCGTCGAGGCTGGGCTGGCTGGACGCGCGCGTGTAGCGTGCCGCGGCGGCGGCGCTGCCGATCGCATCGCCGCCCGCGGCCATGCCCGGCTGCAGCGCGGCCTGCAGCGCGCCATTGAAGTCGAGGTCCTGCGCCTGGTAGTTGGGCGTGTCGGCGTTGGCGATGTTGGCCGCCAGCACCTGCAGGCGCTGTTCGCGCAGGGCGAGCGCAGTGCCGTGGATGCCTAGGAAGTCGGACATGGGCCCTCCGGGGGCGGGTTCTCCCCCCGGATCAGGCAAGCCACGTGCCACACGCCGCGCGCAGGCGGCCAGCTGGGCTCAGCGCAGCGCGCCGATCCGCGCCGCCACCCGTTGTGCCAGCTCGCTTTCCGAGTACTTGGGCACGAAATCGTCGGCGCCCACGCGTTCGACCATGGCCTGGTTGAACACGCCCGACAGCGAGGTGTGCAGCAGCACGAACAATCCGCGCAGGGCCGGGTCGCGACGGATTTCCGTCGTCAGGGTATAGCCGTCCATCGCCGGCATCTCGATATCGGAGATCACCATCGCGTAGCGCTCGCACGGCGACTGGCCGGCCTGGACCAGCGCTTGCAGGTGGTCCAGCGCCTGGCGTCCGTCCGACAGCAGGGTCGATTCCAGCCCCAGTTGCTGCAGCACCGCCCGGATCTGGTTGCGGGCCACGCGCGAGTCGTCGACCACCAGCACCTCGCGCGAGCCGCCGTGGACGGGGAGGGCGGACAGGTTGCCGGCATCGCTCGCCCGCGGCACCGATTCGGCGAGGACGCTTTCCACGTCGATCAGCTGGATCAGTTCGCCCTGGTGGCGGGTGACGCCGGTCAGGTAGTGGCTGTCGCCGCCCAGTTCGGGCGGCGGCTGGATCTGTTCGACGGCGATGTTGACGATGCGGTCCACCCCGGCGACCAGGAATCCCTGCACCGAACGGTTGAACTCGGTCACCACCAGGTATTTGGGTTCGCCGCCGTCCTCGCCGGCATGGCCGATGACGCGGGCCAGATCCAGTACCGGCACGGTGCGTCCGCGCACGTCGGCAGCGCCGGAGAACGCCGGCGGCAGTTGCGGCAGGGTGAACAGCGGCGGCCGCGGCAACACCTCCTGCACCTTGAACACGTTGACGCCAAAAAGCTGACGCGAGCCCAGGCGGAACAGCAGAAGGGCCAGCCGGTTGTGGCCGGCCAGGCGGGTGCGTTGGTCGATGCGGTCGAGCAGGTCCTGGCTCATGCCCCGTTTTGTCGGCCTGCGCGGGCGTTCCTTGAGTCGACGTACACGCTTCGTCGTGGCACAGCGCTTGCAGGCACCGGGGGATGCATCCGCCCGTCGAGGCAGCCCCGGTCATGCCACACCTTCCAACGCGATCGCCATCAGTGCGCCGGACCGCCGGTGCCCGTGCCGTCGCGATGGCGCTGCTTGCGGTCGCGCTGATGGCGATCGCCGCTGCACAGGCAGCCACGCCGCAGCCGCTGGCGTCGATCCGCTCGGCTGCCATCGCCGCGGTCGGGGCAGGCGATGCCCAGGCCGAGGCCACGCTCGACCCGGCGCTGCGCCTTCCGCAGTGCCGCCAACCCCTCAAGGCCGTCGCCTCCGGGCCGCGAACCGCACAGGTGCGTTGCGACGACGCCCCGGGCTGGCAACTGTATGTGCCCGTGCGAGTCCGCCGCGAGGCCGACGTGGTCGTACTGACGGCCCCGGCCGCGGCCGGCGTCGCCATCGCCGCCAACCAGCTGTCCGTGCAACGCCGCGATATCGGCCGCGCCGGTGGCGCCACCTTCAGCGACCCGGCCGCACTGGTCGGGCGCACGCCCAACCGCGCACTCGCAACCGGCGCGGTTCCCATCGAGGCAGATCTTTCGACCGGCATCCCCCTTCGCCGCGGCGACCCCGTCGTGCTGGTGTCGCGCACCGGCGGGGTAGAGGTCCGGATGCAGGGCCGCGCCCTCGGCCCGGACCGCGCCGGCGGCATGGTGACGGTGGAGAACGCCACCTCGCGCCGCGTCCTGCGCGGCCGGGTCACGGCCCAGGGTGAGGTCGAGGTCATTCCATGAAGAGGCGCGCCTTGAAGTGCCGCCCCCAAACAGATGAACGGGGATCCCTCAAGTTCCCCCATGCCGTGCCGTTACAGTGTTCGACCGAGCCACCCAGGAGCGTGCCATGACCCACAAGATCGACGGCGGATTGCCCGCCGCCAGACCGCCGGAAGCCGCCGTGACGTCGGCCACCGCGCGTGCCGGCACCGAGCGCAACGCGCCGGTCGGCGCGACCACCGCCACCGACAGCGTGCGCCTGACCGGCGAAGCCGAAGGCCTGCAGGCGCTCGAGCGCCAACTCGGCAACGGCCCGGCCAGCATCGACATCGCCCGCGTCAACGCCGTTCGCAGCGCGATTGCCGACGGCAGCTACCGCGTGGATTCGCAGGCCATCGCCACGCGCATGCTCGACCTCGACCGCGAGCTGAGCAAGTAACGATGGGCACCGCCATCGACGCATCGCTTGAAGCACTGGAGCAGGCGCTGGTCGCCGAGCGCCAGGCGCTGCTCGCCCATGATGTCGATGCCTTGCTTGCCTCAACCGCTGCCAAGCTGATTGCCCTGCGCCATGCCGAATCACTGGCACCCGACGCTGCCGCTGCCGGTCGCCTGACCGAGTTGCGCGCGCTCAACCAGGCCAACAGCGTGCTGCTCGCGCGCCGACGCCGCGAAGTGAACTGGGCCTTGCGCCACCTCGGTCGCATCGAGTCGACGAGCGTGTACGATTCCACCGGACAGCCCGGCGCCCGCCCGCAGGCGCGCTGTCTTGGAGTGGGATGAACCAACCCGGCACGACAAAACCGACTTCGACCTGGAGCGACGACATGCTCTGGGCGCTCAGCGTCACCGATAACGCGGTGATGCTGGTGGACTGTGCGGGCAGGGTCACGCTGGCCAATGCCGCGACCCGCGCGTTGGCCGAGCGCGTCGAGTCCGGCGCAGCACCCGAGTACCTGCTCAACCTGCTGCCCAAGGACGCCTGGACGCTGGCCTGCCAGTCCGGCAGCTGGCATGGCGACATCACCACACCTTCCGGCGTCCTGCTTGCAATCGCGCTGCACCACGACGAGCAGGCTGGGCCCGCCGGTCACGCCAGCATGGTTCGCAGCTTCGTGACCTTCGACGACCTGTCGGCACGCAACGGCCGCGAGCGCGAACTGCAGCTGCGACACGACGAGTTGCAGAACACCTACCGCCGCCTCGCCGGCACGCAGGAACAACTGCTGCAATCGGAGAAGATGGCATCGATTGGCCAGCTGGCCGCCGGCGTCGCCCACGAGATCAACAACCCGATCGGCTACGTGCATTCCAACCTGGGCACGCTGCAGGAGTACATCGGCGCGCTGTTCGCGCTGGTCGAGGCGCACGAGGCCGCACTGCAGTCGGTCGATCCCGCCGCGTGCCGTGAAGAAGTGCGGGGCAAGCGTGACCGCCTCGACATCGACTTCATCATCGGCGACCTGCCCAAGCTGCTGGCCGAATCGCGCGAAGGAATCGAGCGCGTCACCAAGATCGTGCACGATCTCAAGGACTTCTCGCACACCGGCCGCGACGAGGCGATGCGCCCGTCGGACCTGCACCGCGGCCTGGAGTCCACCCTCAACATCGTCTGGAACGACCTCAAGTACAAGGTCCGTCTGGAGAAGCACTACGGCGAGCTGCCGCTGGTCGAATGCCATCAGTCGGAGATCAACCAGGTGCTGATGAACCTGCTGATCAACGCCGGCCAGGCGATCACCGAGCGCGGCAGCATAGTCATCGCCACCGGCGCCGAGAGTGGCGAAGCGTGGATCAGCATCGCCGACAGCGGCTGCGGCATCTCACCCGATGCATTGCAGCGCATCTTCGAGCCGTTCTACACCACCAAGCCCATCGGCCGCGGCACCGGCCTGGGCCTGGCGATCGCCTACAGCATCGTCGCCAAGCACCACGGCCGCATCGAGGTCACCAGCACGCCAGGTGCCGGCAGCGCGTTCCGGGTGGTATTGCCGGTGGTCCAGCCGCGCGACGCCGAAGGCGCCTGACCTGAAGCGCGGGGAACCCCGCCGTCAGAACCCTTCTTCGCCTGCGGCGCGCCGCTCGTGCGCGCGGAATGCAGCCTGGATGTGTTCGCGCAGTTCGTCGTCGTTCCAGGGCTTGGTCAGGAAACGATAGATCGCGCCCAGATTGATTGCTTCGGTGATCGTCGCCAGGTCCGTGTAGCCCGACAGCACCATGCGGATCGTGTCGGGGTAGAGGTCGCGCACGCGCGCCAGGAACTCGGTGCCGGTCATGTCGGGCATGCGCTGGTCGGACACGATCACCTGGACCGCGTTGCTCGCCAGCAGGTCGAAGGCCTCGCGCACGCTGCTGGCGGTGAGGATGTTGTAGCCGTCGCGACGGAACAACCGCGCCAGTGAACGCAGCACGTTCTCCTCGTCGTCGAGCAGCAGGACCGTGCGCTCGGGACGGGTCGCGGCGAACGCACCCGGCAGCAGGAAACGGCGCCGGATCAGGTCATCGAGCTCTTCCGCCGGCAACGGCGGGCTGAACAGATGGCCGACGAAGAAGTCGCAGTGGTTGCGGCGCAGGAAGCCCAGCTCGGCTTCGGTCTCCACGCCCTTGGCGGTGACCTTCATGCCCAGGCGATGGCCCATCGCGATGATGCCGCGCACGACGGCCGCGCTGCGCGGATCGCTGGCGACATTGCGGAAGAAACTGCGGTCGATCTTCAGCCGGTCCAGCGGGTACTGCGCGAGCGAGGCGAAGCTCAGACCGCCCAGGCCGAAGTCCTGCACCGTCAGCGTTGCGCCGAGTGCGCGCAGGCCGACCAGCGTTTCATGGATGCGGTGCGCATCGAGGGCGAGCGCACTTTCCGAGATCTCGAACTCCAGCGATTTGCCGGGCAGGTTGAAGCGGTGCAACAGTTCGCCGATCTCATCGAGGCAACGCGGCTGTGCCAGCAGCGGGCTGGCCAGGTGCACCGACAACGTCAGGTAATCCAGCCCCTGGTCGCGCCACTGCGCGAGCTGCCGCGCCGCCGCCTCGGCGACCCAGGAACCCAACTGCGCCGACAGGCCAACGCGCTCAACGATCTCCAGGAAGCGGCTCGCGCGCAGCAGGCCATTGCCCGGCGTGTCCCAGCGCAACAGTCCGCCGAACCCGATCATGCCGCCGTCCTGCGCGTCGATCAGCGGCTGGTAGAACAGGTGCAGCTCGCGGTTGTCCATCGCCTCGACAAAGCGCTCGGCGAAACCGTCGTTGGGCGCCTTCTTGTCGGCGTTGGCGGAATACAGGCCGACGCTGTTGAGGCCTTGCCGCTTGACGTCCAGAAGCGCGCGCTCGGCACTGGCCAGCAGCGACGGCGCATCGTTGGCGTGATCGGGGAACACCGCGATGCCGATCGACAGCGTCACCGGCAGCGAGTAGGGCGGGATCCACAGCGGCGTCTCGAAGGCGTCGCGCAGCATCTCGGCCAGGGCCTCGCCGTCGGTCTCGCCGGGCAGGTAGCGGATGCCGGCGATGAACTCGTCGCTGTTGAGCCGCCACAGCCAGCTCTCGTCCGGCATGGCCTTGCGCAGGCGCTGGGCGATCGCCGCCAGGGCCTGGTCGCCGACCGCCTCGCCCATGTTCGAGTTGACCGAGCGGAACATGTCCACATCGACGTGCAGCAACGCCAGCTGGCGCTTGGTCGCACGCGCCGCGGCCAGCTCCTTGGGCAGGCTCGGCCCACCGGCGCCAAGCCGGTAAAGCAGGGTCACGGGATCGACAGGAATCCCGCTGAGCGCGTCGTAGGGTTGCTTCATCGCGACAGGGTAGCGTTTTCGTGCGCCGGCGCGGAGGGGCAGGGTGGTGCACCGGCTCTGGAGCGGCGGTACCCTTCGCAGCGGGACAGCTCAACGAAGGGACGTCACCATGCTCAAGGTCTACGGCTTTTCGAAGGTCAATGCCGGCGCGCGCGGGTTCACACGCGATCTGCGCGTTCTGTGGGCGCTCGAAGAGATGCAGCTTCCGTTCGAGCTGGCCGGGATGGACCACCCCGCGCACGACCTGAACACCGAGGAATATCGCCGTCTCAGCCCCTTCGAACAGATCCCCTCGATCGACGACGATGGACTGGCGATGTCCGAGTCGGCCGCGATCGTCTTCTACCTGGCGAAGAAGTCCGGCCGCCTGATCCCTTCCGACCGCGCCGGCGAGGCGCAGGTCATGCGCTGGTGCTTCGCGGCGATGAACACGGTCGAGCCGCCGCTGCTCAGCCTGCTCGTCCTCGACTGGAGCGCCGACGGCGGTTGCGGCAAACACCGCGAATTCCTGGTCGGCTGGTCGAACCGCATGCTGAACAACCTGCAGCGCTGGCTTGCCGATCGCGAGTTCGTGGCGACAAGGGATTTCACCGTCGCCGACATCCTGCTGGTGCACGTCCTGTCGGGCATCAAGGACGAGCGACTGATCGCGCCGTATCCGGGCGTCGCCTCGTATCGGGACCGTTGCCTGGCCAGGCCCGCGTGGAAGCGGGCAATCGAGGCGTACTGCGCGCGGGTCGAACCGGCATAGGAGGGAAGGACCATGAAACGCACCTGGACGATCATCGGCGTGGCGGATGTTGCCCGCAGCTTCGCGTGGTACCAGACGCTCCTTGGGCTGCCCACCAGCAGGCCTGCCCACGACTTCTTCGGGCAGATCCTCGACACAGACGGGACCGTCCTGCTCTGTCTTCACCAATGGGGCGCTCATGAGCACCCGACGCTTTCCAGCCCCGACCGCGCCGAGCCTGGCAACGGCCTGCTGCTGTTCTTCCGCATCGATGACTTCGACGAGGCCCTGGATCGCGCCCGCGGCCTCGTCGAAGCCCTGGAGGAGGAGCTCAACGTGAATCCCAGCGCGGGCACCCGGGAAATCGCATTGCGCGACCCCGACGGGTACTACGTCATGCTCAGCGCGCTGCCGGCGGCCTAGCGGCCACGCAGGGCAGGGGGGGGAGCCCCCCGGCGGGGGCACTTCGATTTGCCCCCTGTGTCCGACTAGTATTGGGCCGGTTCGATCGCAAGGGGGCGACCACGAATGCAGGCACTATTCCACGAGGCGCTCAGATGCGCCTGCTGCGGTATTGGAGGTCTCGTCACTGCCGCAGCGGTCACCCGCGCCTTTGACGCGGGCTCGCTGGGGCAGAGCAGATTGCTGCTGCGGCTCTGGCTGGATTGAACCTTCGCAAAGCAGTCATCGGGACTACCGGTAACCGTCCAGATAGACCGGTGGCAGCTCCGCGGCTTGCTGCATCCACTCCTCCACGGCCGGGCGTCTCAACAGGCGCGAAGCCCACTCCACGCTCAAGGGATAGGCGCGCAAGTCCGGCGCATGCGCCAGCAACCGGATGACCGTGGGCACGAATGCCAGATCGGCCAGAGACAGCTGACCGACCAGATACGGTCCACCACAAAGTTCGAGGGTGGACTCCCACGTCGCGGCGACGCGCTCAGATTCGGCTTGCTCGTTCGCGGTAATCGCGCGGCGATCCGGATAAAACGCGCTTTCGAACGACAGCCGCGCACAAAGGCCCGACAGCCCGGCGTGTTGCCAGGCCAGCAATGAGCGTGCAGTGGCGCGGACCGCGGGGTCGAGTGGAAGCAGACGGCCCCCCGAAAGATCATTGGCATATTCCATGATCGCCAACGAGTCGTAGATCACGTGGTCGCCTTCGACCAGAACCGGGACAGCGCCGGGCGGCGAGAACGACTGGATGCGCGCGAGGTTGTCGAAACGCTGAGGGACGCGAATGTCGACGATGCGCTCCTCGAAATCGATATGCGCTTCCTTGAGTGCGAGCCAGGCGCGAAACGCCCAACTTGAGGCATTGCGCGTGCCTGAATAAAGGATCCTGCTCACCATTTCCTCCAGACCGACGGGCTGCGGAATGCAAGCCCGCGCGCAGCACGGCGCGTCACGAAAGTGAATTGTGATGCGCAATACGGTCCGCGCAGTGTGCCGTCAGTCACAACCAGTCAGATCCTGAAGTAGGCGTGCGACCGTCGCGTCGGCCGGACTCACCAGGTTGGAAACAGTTCGCCAGGAGGCAGGCCCAAGGCCAGTCCAACCATGAGGCGCAGGCGGGCCTTCAGAGGAGACAATTGCCCCACCGGCAGCAGGCCCCGTTCGAGGAGATGGGTCTCGGAACCCGATCCGCGATAGGTCGAAGTAAGCACCGGGCCGGCGCCACAGCGGGTCGCAAGGACAACGGGAAGCCGTCGAGCGAGCTTCACCAGAACTTCGGCAGCGCGGGGCGGAACATGACCGCCCCCCATCCCCGCGACGACCAGACCATCGGTGTACTCGCCAGCGGCTTCGGCCAGCCGCCCATCATCGCCGATGCCGATGTACAACATCTCGACCCGCTGCTCCAGGCAATCGGGCCGCCCAAGCGGCGGTCCTGCGCGGTCGCCACCCCATAGCCGCACACGCCCTTCACCAACGATGCCGACGGGCCCGCAACCCGGGCTGGCGAACGCAGCCGGCCTGCTGGAATGCGCCTTGGTCACCCAGCGGGCGCAATGCACTTCGTCGCCCAGCACCACCAGCGGTCCATGCCGCGCAGCGTCCTCGTGGGCTGCCACCGCGATGGCAGCGGAGATGTTGGCGGGACCATCCGCGCCAGGCATTGCACCCGCTCGCATGGCGCCCGTCAGCACAACAGGCATCCGCGCCGACGAGATGAGTTCGAACAGGTAAGCGGTTTCCTCGAGACTGTCCGTTCCCTGGCTGATCACCACCGCGTCGATCTCGTCCCATTGTTCGAGTGCATCAACCTGCTGGATCAGGCCAAGGACGTCATTGGGGCTCATCGCCCGGCTGGGCACCGTCGATGCGTCCAGTGCGCGAATCTCGACACCCGGAGGAACGAGCACCTCCGACAGAAGCTCCGCGGCATGCCTGCCGGGGCTGAATCCGCCATCGCGTTCGCGAACACCCGAGATGGTGCCACCGCATGCGATCAGTGCGATGCGGCGGGGGATACGTTTGCTGTTATCCATTGTGGCCTCGGCAGTAGGGATCCGTGGCCGCGTTCAGCCACTGACGGGACCAATGGCATATGGCCGAAGCACCCCCACGGATATATAACAGCACTTATACACTATCGGAGCGTCGCCATGCAGGCGTGGACGCGAAGGGCTCCCCCAACGTGGTTGCAGCAGAGGATTGCCATGACCAGGAAGATCGAGAAAGTCGGGTTGGATGAAAAGTTCAGTCGTTTCAACGAACACTGGCGCCCGAAGACGGTGGCGCGGCTGAATGGGCAGGAGATGAAACTCGTCAAGGTCAAGGGCACGTTCCCTTGGCACACCCATGAGGTTGAGGACGAGATGTTCCTGGTCTGGCGCGGAGTCTTCCGCGTCGAGTTCCACGACGCCGTTATCGAACTGCGCGAGGGCGAGATGCTCGTCGTTCCGCATGGTGTCGAGCATCGCACCGCTGCCGACGAAGAGGCAGAGGTCGTGATATTCGAGCCCGCCGCAACCCGCAATACCGGAAACGTCGTGGACGCCGTCTTTACGGCACCCGACCAAGTTCAAATCTGACCGGGAGATCAACGTGAGAACGTGGCAAGGACTGTGCTGTGCGGGGCTGTTGGCGATGACCGCGGGGGCCGCCCATGCGGGCTGCGCCACTGGCGTTCACGGCAACGACGCTGGAGATCGCGTGGTTATCACCAACCCTGTCGGGACGAACTCGAAGACCCGGTATACCTTCCTGGACGGCCGCAAGGGCGACGTCAACGGCGACGACACATTGGTCCGCTGCGAGAACGACCAGGTTGCCGTGAAGGGCATGGATGGAAAGTTCGCTGCATGGAAACGGGTCGAGATCAGCGAGACGGCGGTGCACTTCACCAGCCATGGGACGAAGCTGTCCGGCGTTCTGATGGAACCCAGCCATCCGCAGGGCAGGCCGCCACTGGTGGTCTTCGTCCATGGCTCCGAGCGCTGGCCCGCGATCGGCTTCTACTACCCCTACGTGCTCGCCGCGCAGGGTCTGTCCGTGCTCGTATACGACAAGCGAGGCACCGGCAGTTCGGAAGGCGAGTACACCCAGAACTTCGAACTGCTTGCCGACGATGCCGTCGCCGCCCTGGACGAGGCGCGACGGGTAGCGGCGGGACGCTATTCGCGCGCGGGCTACTTCGGCGGAAGCCAGGGCGGCTGGGTCGCGCCACTCGCCGCCAGGCGGGCTCACGCCGACTTTGTCGCGGTCGGCTTCGGGCTGGTCATGACGCCACTGGAGGAGGACCGGGAGCAGGTGTTCAAGGAGCTGCGGGAGAAGCACGCCCCGCCGCAAACCATCGCCGATGCGCGTGAAGTCACCAACGCTACCGGCGCGGTCATGGCCTCGCACTTCACGAGCGGCTACGACCAGCTGACGCGGGTCAAGAAGCGATTCGGTTCCCAAGCATGGTTCAACGAAATCAACGGGGAGTTCACCGGACGAATCCTGCGGGATGACGAGGCCGACCTGCGCCGCACCGGTGCGGCGCGCATGGACAATCTCAACATCATCTGGGAGTACGACGCGCTTGCGGCCATCCGGGCACTGGACATCCCGCAACTGTGGGTGCTCGCCGGCGAGGATCGTGAAGCACCCGGTACGGTGACGAGAGAACGTCTGATCGACCTGGTCCATGCGGGCAAGTCGATCGATCTGTACGTGTTCCCGCGAACCGACCACGGCATCAACGAATTCACCGAGGACGCCGACGGGAAACGTCACTTCACCCGCGTCGCCGACGGCTACTTCCGCCTGCTCGGCGACTGGATCAAGCAGGACATCAAGCCAGCGTACGGCCGGGCGGAGCAGATCCACTAGCGCTTGCCAATGACCGTGGCGATGCGCCAGACAACCTGTCTGAGCGTCGCGACAACCATCCATCAGGGGACCCCCATGTTGAAAAGCTTTTCCCTCGTTGCCGCGATATCGCTCGCGCTCGCTTCGACTCCTGCGCAGGTTCGGGCCACGCCTTCCGCATCGCCCGAGGCGACCTCCAACGCTCCCGCCTGGATCGCCAGAAGCAACGCTGATGCGCAGATCCTGCTCGACGTCACCGCACGGTTCAGCCCCGAGGATGCGTCCGATTTCGGTGCGGCCCAGTCCGACGCAAAGGTGATCGACCTCAAGCCGCAGGCCAGCGCACGCATGCGCGAAGCATTACTGGCGGCGCGCGGCAAGCTGCAGTTGCGCCTGAAGGCAGAGAAGGACCCCAACGTCCGCCAGGACCTGTCGATCCTGATCGACCAGATCGACCTGCAGGTCGAAGACGTGGACCTCAGCTCGAAGTACCTGCTGCCCTATACCGACGTTGGCCAGGTGATGTTCTACGGCATATTCGTGCTGCTCAAGGACGAGGCCGATCCCAAGCGCCGGCCTGCGGCACTCGAACGCCTGAATTGCTACGCGGGCTTGACCCCGGGTTGTGAGCCAATTGCCGAACTGGCCAGGGCGCGCACGATGGAGCGGCTCGACGACAAATCCCTGCTGGCGCCTTACCGGGGCGAGGTCGAGCAGAAGCTGGGAAAGACCGACAAGTACATCGGCGGGCTGCGCGAGCTTTTTGCCAAGTATCAGATCACCGATGCCAAGGCCCCCTTGGACAAGCTCGAAGCGCAGATGAAGGCGTATGACGCCTGGACCCGCGAGACCGTATTGCCACGCGCCCGTGACGACTTCCGGTTGCCGGAGGCGTTGTACACGCACCGGATGAAGCAGTTCGGGCTGGTGGTGGATCCGAACCTGCTGATCAAGCAGGCGATGCTCGAGTTCGCCGAGACGCGTGCAGCGATGCAGATGATGGCGCCGATCGTGGCCCAGGCCGAGGGCATCGGGGCGACCGACTACCTGGGGGTCCTGAAAGGCCTGAAGGCCAGGCAACTGGACAAGGATTCGGTACTGCCGACCTACCGCCGGGCCATCTCCGGTATCGAGGCGGCGATCAGGAAGGAGCGCATCGTCGCATTGCCACAACGCAGCATCGTCATCCGCATTGCCTCCGATGCCGAGAATGCCGCGATCTCGTCGCCGCACATGGACCCGCCGGCCTTCATCGACAACCAGGGCGAGCGCGGCACCTTCGTGCTGACCACCAGTCACCCGGGTACGGGTGGTAAAGCGGGTGAAGCCTACGACGACTTCACCTACGAAGCCGCGTCATGGACCCTGACCGCCCATGAAGGCCGGCCCGGTCATGAGCTGCAGTACGCGGGCATGATCGAGCGCGGCGTGTCCTTGACGCGCGGCCTGTTCGCATTCAACAGCGTCAACGCCGAAGGTTGGGCGCTGTACTCGGAGATGGAGATGCTGCCGTACGAGCCGCCGGCAGGGCAGTTCGTCGCATTGCAGTTCCGCCTCCTGCGCGCGGCCCGCGCTTTCCTGGACCCGATGTTGAATCTGGGCCTGATCACGCCGCAGCGCGCACACGACGTGCTGGTGAACGAGGCAGGCTTCTCCGATGGCCTGGCCAAGCAGGAGATCGACCGCTACACCTTCCAGACCCCTGGCCAGGCGGCGGCGTACTTCTACGGCTATTCGCGAATCATGCAGTTGCGCCAGAGCACCGAGCTGACCCTGGGCGACAAGTTCGACCGCCAGTCCTTCAACGACTTCCTGGTGGCGCAGGGCATGCTGCCGCCGGACCTGATCGCCGAGGCAGTACGCAACGAGTTCATTCCGTCCCAGCTCAAGAATTGATTCGAGAAGGAACATGGGCAATCGCGCAAACATCGCCGTGTACGGTGCCAGCGGACATACCGGTCAGCTGGTTGCAACGGAGCTTTCACGTGCCGGCCGTGTGCCGCTCCTCGTGGGGCGCGAGATGCAGGGGCTCCAGCGGGTCGCCGACCGCCTGGGCGGCAACGCACGCACAGCCGTTGCCGCCGTCGACGATCCGGCCGCGCTCGGTGTCGCGCTGGCCGGGGTGGATGTGCTCATCAACTGCGCAGGCCCCCAGAGCGACACCGCCTATCCGCTGGCGCTCGCTGCGATCAACCACGGTGCCCACTACCTCGACACCAACGCCGTGGAGCAGTTGACGGCCAAACGGCTGTTCGACGAGTTGGCCGGCGAAGCGCGCATGGCCCGCGTTGCCATCATTCCTGGAATGGCGACGTTCGGGGGTCTGGCCGACCTGCTGGCGGGGCGGGCGGGGCGGGACCTCGGTTCGGTCGACGAGGTTTCCGTGGGATACCTGGTGACCGGTTGGATCCCGACGCGGGGGTCGCAGGCCACGGCGCGCAAATCGCAGGGCACGCCGCGGCTGAAGTTCAGCGCGGGTCAGTTCTCGACCGTGAACGAGCCACCGAGCGTCGGTACTTTCGACTTCGGCCCTCCGAACGGCGTGCGCGAAGTTGTCGCCAGCTTTCCCGGCGTGGAAGTAGCCACGATTCCAATGCACGTGCCAGCGCAGCAAGTGACGGTGCAGATGGCGCTGTCGACCGTGCAGGAGTTCCGTGCCCACGACCCGGAAGTGGCTGCGCAGTCGCCGGCGGCTTTACGCCAGCAGACCGGCTATCTGGTCGTGGTGGCACTTCGTCATGCCCGCGGCGAGAAGAGGATGCAGGCGCGCGGCACGGACATCTACGGTTTCACCGCAACCATGATGGCCGCCGCCGTGGAGCGCATGGGTCCCGATTTCGCCCGGGTCGGCGTGTTGAGCCCCGGCCAGGCGTTCGATCCGGAGGAATTCCTCGATGAGCTTTCGCACCGTGGCTTGCGTGTCCAGATGGAATGAACTGCGCTAAAGGCTGACCGCGTAGCCCCGGCGTCAGGCTCAGGGCGATGCAGGCCGCCAGGAAGGGCCGAAGTGCTGGATGCCATACATGGGTGCAATCCTCGGATCACTCGTTGCGTTGCGGAAATCCAATAGCGCTTATATATTCGGTGTTCACCATCTTCCGCCTGGGCTGACCGGACAGACTGTCATGAGCATCAAGTCTTCAACCCTCGGAACTCTGCTCCGCAACCTTATCGAGCATCTCGACGGCGCTGTCGAAGAAGCTTATTCAAAGGTCGGGCTGGACTATCGGCCTCGCTACACGCCGGTCATGCGGGCATTGTTGGAACTGGGTCCGTCATCCATCCGATCAATCTCAGAGCACGCGGGCATGACGCACTCGGCGACCAGCCAGACGGTCTCGCAAATGGCGAAGCAGGGTCTCTTGCGCCTGCGGAGCGGTGATGACGGGCGCGAGCGGATCGTGGAGTTCACCGCAGCGGCGAAGCGGATGATTCCGCAGCTTGAGCAGCATTGGTCTGCCACGGAGAAAGCGGCCAGGTCCCTCGAGAAGGACATGTCAATGCCGCTGTCCGCCGTACTCAGGGATGCCATCGCCACCCTGGACAAGAAGTCCTTTGCAAGCCGCATCGAAGAGGCGCATCGAAGTCTCGCGAAGGCCCGCAAGAACAGTTGAAGGGCAGGGTTCGCGGTCAAAGCGCCGGTACTCATGTTTCCACCTCTGCAGAAGATCCCACGCACTCGCGGATTGGCCGCAAGAACACACGCAAACCTGCACGAAAGCGACACCGGTATCTTGAGAAGATCATGATCGGCGCTGCAGCTTGGCCAGGTCCCTCGCGCACTGGTCTTCGTCATCGAAGAGGCGCTGTTGCCGACCTCAAGCGTCTTGAGGACACATTCATCGACAAACGAGGAACTTGCTGTGCCTGAAATCCTTCCGCTGGGTGATCCGCGGCTGCGACAGCTGAGTGCTGCCGTTGGGATGGGCGATCGAACCCTTTCCCGCCACTTCACCGACCTGGCCGCCGCCCTGTCGGATTTTCGGGCGTCGCATGGCTGGGGCAGGGCAGTGGCTCTGCCCCAACTGGGCGTTCCCAAACGCGTCATTGCCTTTGACCTGGGCGATGGGCCCTTCTTCATGGTCAATCCGACAATAAGCTGGATCAGCCGGGCGGAGTTCGAGGTCTGGGATGACTGCATGTGCCTGCCCGAGATCGCAGTCCGTGTCCGACGCAGCCGCTCGCTGAGCATTTCGTACCTTGATTCCGAAATGCGGCACGCGCAGCTCGATCACGTCGCCGAGGACCTTTCCGAACTGATCCAGCATGAGATGGATCACCTCGATGGCATCCTGCTTACGGATCGAATGCTTCCTGAGTGGGGAGTGGTTGCGAGATCGGCACGGGAGCGCGCCACGAAGGTTCACCTGTTGCGGAAGTGAACACGTCTCCCACATGTGCCAGCAACCCGTCGCGTCCAACCGCGACGTCGCTGGCCAGAACGTGACCGTCGGGGTAGTCCCCATTGTTCTGCGCCCGGAAGGGAATGGGCGCCTCGTCGAAGAGCCGGGCAAGGCGCAGCCGCCACGCAGCTTTCGCTGCGTCCACGCTCTCTGTGGTCATGCGGCCGGTTCCATAGATGGCATGCGTGGGCAATACGTCCATGCCCGGGAAGAACAACGTGCCGTGTGTAATGGGGAACAGCAACTGGTCGAGCGGGCCGTTGATGCCTCGCTCCGAGTAGTCCAGGGCCGGACCGCCGACCGTCACTGAGAGCAGCGCTCGCTTTCCCTTGAAAGCCCCATCGCCGTAGCGGTATCGGTTCCCGGCATCCCGGTACCCATACGCCAGACCGTAGGCCCAAACACGGTCGATCCAGCCCTTGAGGATGGCAGGCACGCTGAACCACCACAGCGGAAACTGAAGGATCACGGCGTCGGCGGCGAGCACCTTGTGTTGTTCGCCGGCGATGTCGGCGACCTGCTGCCCACTGGAGTAGGAGTGTCCGGACTCTTTCACGAAGTCCAGGCGCTCCGGATCGGCCCGGCTGGGAAAGTCCCATTCGTCATAGATGGCTTTCCAGCCCATCGCGTAGAGGTCCGACAGCAGCACTTCGTGCCCCTGCGCCTCAAGCACCTGTATCGCGTCTGCGACCAGCTGGCGGTTCAGCGAAGCGGGCTCGGGGTGCGCGAGCACGATCAGTACCTTCTTCTTCATGTGTTCAACCTTGGCGGGAGCGAAGTAACTACCCGGCACTGTCCGACACCGCGGACCGTCGGTGAAACCGGGAAACTTTTTGGCTACCATCCACACCATGGATAGCAGGCGCCTGGATCTGAATCTGCTGGTAACGCTTGAGGCACTGCTGATCGAGCAGAACGTCACCAGGGCCGCCGCCCGCCTGCATCTGAGCCAGCCGGCGGTGAGTGCGCAGCTGAGCCGGCTGAGAGACCTCTTCGATGATCCGCTACTGATTCCAGCGCAGCGGGGGATGACACCCACTGCCAAGGCCATCGACCTTCTCGAACCATTGCGGCAGGCGTTGGACCAGGTGCGGGCAACGGTGCACGCAAACCAGGGCTTCGACCCCTCCAGCGCCAACGTGGTCGTCTCGATTGCCTGTACCGACTATCTGCAGGCGGCGGTGGTGAAGCCACTGGTCAGGACACTCAGGGAGCGAGCGCCGTCCGCACGGTTGGCGATCCGGAATCTGGACGCCTCGCAACTGGAGGCGCAGATGGAAAGAGGGGAGGTCGATCTGGCATTCATGACAACGCAGACAGCGCCGCCGGACCTTCGCGCCAGACGCTTGTTCGACGAGCGTTACGTGCTCATCGGTCGAAAGATGCACCCCCACCTGCGGGACCAAATGACGGTCGAAGCGTTCTGCGAGCTGGAGCACGTGATCGTTTCTCCCAGGGGAAACGGATTCGTCACGCCCGTCGATTCCGCCCTGGATGCACTGGGGCGCCGCCGCAACGTCGTTCTTTCGGCGGCTTCATTCCTGTTCGTTCCGCAGATCGTGTCGCAATCGGATTTTGTCGCGCTCGTCCCTGAGCGGCTGGTGCTGGACCAGAAGGACACGCTGCAACTGATCGACTGTCCACTGCCCGTTGATGGCTTCACCGTGGCAATGGTCTGGCATGAGCGCGCCCACAACCACGCCGCGCAGCGCTGGATCCGCGAAACGGTTGTTTCCCTGTTCGATCATTGACCCAGGCGATCCGGCAATCCTCCGTTGATGCCACTGATCGGCAATGCCGATCAATCGGATCGGAAATTCCCGCTTTTCAGATTTCGCCCCAGGTCGCAGAGTCTTGCCGTCATCGAAACGGACATTGACCGGGACCAGCGCTTGAGCAACCAATCGGAATCAGAACGCATCATCATCGTCGGCGGCAGCTCGGGCATGGGTCTGGCGCTTGCGCGGGCGCTCCTGGCTGACGGCGACGAGGTCGTCATCGTCGGCCGGACCGAGACCAGGCTCGCCGCCGCGCGCGTATCGCTGGGCCATGCCGATCGCCTGACGACTCTTGCGGCTGACATCACGCAGGAAGAGCAGGTGGCCCGCCTCTTCGATCGGATCGGACCGGTGGACCACATCGTAACCACGGCCGCCGATATCGAAGGGGCCTATCGGCTGCTGCCTGACATGGAGATGCAGGCCGCGCGCAGGGTCGTCGATTCCAAGTTCATCGGGCCCCTGTTGCTCGCGAAATATGGCGCGCCGAAACTGTCACCGCGGGGGTCGATCACGTTCACCTCCGGCATCGCGGCCTATCGTCCCGCGGCGCGCGGGTCGGTGGTGGCGGCGATCAATGGCGCACTCGAGTCGCTCACCTACGCGCTGGCCGTCGAACTGGGCCCCATTCGCGTGAATGCCGTCTCGCCGGGCTGGGTGGACTCACCGCTGTGGGACTTCGTTGCCGGCGACAAGAAGAAGGAAACACTGGAAGCCATGGCAGAACGCTTGCCCCTGGGGCGCATTGGGACGCCGGAGGATATCGCTGACGCGATTCGATTCCTGATGCACAACGCATTCGCGACCGGCAGCGTCCTGCATGTCGACGGTGGCCATCGATTGGCGTAAGGGTCGAGCGGGGGAGGGCGCTCCCGGCAGAATCGTCAACCCTGCAATCGGGAGCCTTCGCCCTGCGCGGTGCTGGCGTGGGTATCGCCCAGTCCATTCCTGGCCGCGTCCAGGAATTCCGCCAGCGGCGGGGACGGATCTCGCCGCCCGCGCCACAACATTGAAATCGGCACCGCACCAGCGCCTTCAACCCATGGCAAGCGCAGCGTTTCCAGTTCGACGCGACCCAATGCCGCACGGGGCAGGACCGCGCAGCCCACACCGCTGACCACCAGCGATTGAATGGCAGCCAGGCTGCCGAATTCGCCGACCACGCGCGGGACCGATCGGCGGAACGCCTGCTCGAACATCGACTGGTACACACAACCAGGCCCTGTCACCAGGAAGGGCTCGGCGGCCAACTCTTCTGTCGTGACCGACGCGCGACCTCGCAAGGGATGGGAGGCTGGCGCGATAGCGATGAGGTCCTCGTGGCCGACGATCTCCCCCTGCAGCTCGGCGGAAGCCGGCGGCTCCCCGAACGCGAAGCCGACATCGAGCTCACCCGATGCAACGGCCTCGCGCAAAGCAGCGCTGTTTGCGGAACTCAGCTGGAACCGGATCGACGGGTGTGACTTGCCGAAGGTCGCCATCAAGGGCGGAAGCTTCGTCGAACATAGCGTCTCAAGCGCCCCGACCCTGAGCGTCCCCGACATCGCCGTTGCCCGCCCGCGGAATGCAGCGCGAACTTCCTCTGCGGATGCCAGCAACTCGCGTGCGTGCGGGCACAGACGATGGCCGGCGTCGGTAAGGCGAAGGCGGCGCTGCGAGCGATCAAACAAGGCTACGCCGAGGTCCGCTTCGAGCGCGTGGATCTGCTCGGAGACACTCGATTGCGCCAGGTGCACGTACTGGGCGGCCCGGGTGATGCTCAACGACTCGGCGACGACCAGGAACGTTTTCAGGTGGCGGAGCAGCATGGCGCCGATTATATCCCAGCGCTTGTATATGCCAGACAGGGCCACGGAGTACACATGGTCGAGCGGGCCCCAATGACAGCGAGCCATGAATTCGGGCAGGTACCGCGGGATGATAAGGAGCCGCTTATCGCAGAGTTCAGAAAGGCACGCACCGAGACCCTTGGGCTTCTCAAGCGCCTTCGAACCGAGTTGAAGGTCATCGCCGCCAAGGACCTTCACTCTCGATAAGCGGACACTCGGCGACAGCGCTTCAAGCTCTCGCGGCCGGATGCGGCAGGCCAAGGAGGTCGAAGACCTCCTTCATAGGGCGCTTGTTGTGGGACGCACTTGAAAGTTCATCAAAAACCTTCTTGATTGTTCCGAGTGCTCTTTCCGGAAGCTCGACCCTGATAAGCGCGGTGTTTCCAAACAGAGTTGGATACTCGAACGCGATGAATGCCTTCACGATCTTCCATTCCCGGGATGAGATCGTGTGAGGATCGGCAATCCAGATCCCCATAGTCTTTGGAGGAAGGATGAGAGCGTGTGGATTGTTGTCCGGCTCGATCTGGCGGGAAAGGAGAGTCCGTTTGAACTTCTCTCGGGTTAGCTCGTTGAGTATGGGGGTCTGTTCGATGCCCCTATTTGGCATCGGACTAAGTTCTACTTTGAATCGATCCGCAACAAGAACCACCGAGCGAACGCGAATGCTTGCGTTGGAGTAGTTGTGAATCTGCAGACTGAAGTCCGGTACGTGGTTGTGGTCCATTGACCAGCCGACACCGTTCTGGTCAACGGCACGTTTCAGGTCGCGCTCCCAGCGAAGGTTTCTTGCCCTGCTGAACAAGAACGCAAGCACTGCCAGGACTGACGCTGCCAGCAGGGCAGAGCATGCATCTTGAATAACGGGGTTAGAGAGAAAGGCATTCATTCGTTGTCTTCTCGGGGTGAGCCCGCGTGAAAGGCTCAGGGAATCGCGAGGCGCAGGGGGGTGTGCTAGGTCGCCGGAACTGGTTGGGTCGGCGGAGGCTCCGCTGCTCGCCATTGGATGTATTCGTATCCCTTTGGCGTCACCGTGACCTTTTCGCCTTCGATGTAGACAAGGCTGTGGTTCTGTAGGGCATGCAGGATCGCCACTCGCTCTTCAGGAGACGGAATTGCGAATTTCCACAGTGAGTCGTATAGGTGCGTTGTGGTGGAGCCCTCCGTTGACGCTATCCAGTCGAGCACCCGCTGAGTATTTGGGACGAGGTAATAATTGAGATAGCGGTACTCCCACAGGTAGGCACGAGCTCTTTCCGCATTGAACGCCTCGATCCAAGCTTCTTGGAGCTTGCGGACCCTTTCGTCGCAATCGGCGCTATCGGCGCTATCGGCGCTATCGGCAGACTGTACCTCGAAGGAAGGTTCCTCCTCAGGAACCTTTGGCAGGTTCACGGGGTTCGGGTCAACGGCGTCCTTTTGGCGAGCCTTGACTTCCGCGTTGCCCCATTTGGCAAGCTCAATGCGATCGATCAGACCGCCAATCTGCGCATGAAACAGGGCCAGTATTGCTGCGACAACGATACCGGCGACTACGGGCCCGCTTAGCAGGACCTTGAGCAACGAGGCGACGATATTCCAATCGATGGCGCACATTCGACGCGTTCCCCAGAATCGAGTCTGGGGAGCAGCCTATCAGCGTTCAAACATTCGGGCGTGCATCCACAACCAGCGATCCAGCTGGTGCGGGGCGATCCATTCTCCGCCAGGTGCAACCAATCGGGCACCGGCCAGTCGCCAGCCGGCCCAAGGCCCATTGAGTACTTGATGGTTGTAGACGACTTGTTGGTGGAGACGTGCCGCGCAGTCGTTCGGGCAGGGTTTGCCCGGCCGCCAGCGCGGCGGCCTCTGGTCAGTTGTCATGGGATACCCCCGCGTAGGAGACCGGGAGCCATATGTCGGCTCCCGGTTTGGTGTCTGGATGGGATTAAGTCGCGAGGGCGGGTCGGAAATGGTCTACAGGCCCGAAGAGCAAGCGGATTGCTCGCCTAATTCCACTTCGCATAATGCATATTATGTATGAGCTTATGGGCGCCCCCCTTAAGCTCACGCTGGTCCCCGTCGCCCTAAGCGCTGCCACTCCGGAACAGTAAGTTGTACTGCAGTCGGCGCCCGGTACGCGCAGAAATTTGGGTTGCGTCGGCATGCTGACTGTTTATGAGAACAATGCTTTCTTCTGGAACGATAACCGAAGGCAGTTCCAACAACGCGCAGCGACCTTCAAGGTACCAAGCCGAGCCAGCTTGTATGGACACAAAACCGTGTGGAATTGCATCCCAGCCGCCAGGCAAATCGACAGCAGCAATGACTTGGCGTGCCTTCCAAATGTCGTCGGGCACGTCAATCGCGACGACGAATTTGTTGAGCGGAAGTCCCGAATCGTCGATATGTGCGGCGGTTTCCAGAACCGCCATCGCTAAGGTAGGAGCGGCATAAATTATCGCCTCGCCGGTCTGGTTCCAACGCCCCGGGGCACGTGCTGCGCCAGCACCGGTCATGTCATTCGGAGCCCAGGTAGGGCCGCTGGCCCCAACTCGGAATAGCTTCATTGGTAAGCGCCGCTTTGGACCGCGCCCAGCACTCGCATTACCGATTCACGGCCTGTCGGAGTGTCCATCAACTCCGCCGGCGCCAACCCGCCGAGTGCACGTTGTGGGCGCTGGATCCAGTTGCCGACCCATTTCTCGGCGTCGAAATCGCGCGTGGCTACGTTGTCTGGCTCCGCCGCAAGCATGGCTTCCACCATGTTGATTAGATCGATCCAGCCAACGACCGCCTGTCCGGTCGTGCCTGAGAACTGGGCCTTTTCCTTCATCTTTTTGGTGAATGTAGCCTTGGGCATACGCACATAAGACTGGAACTCGGTTGAACTCATCCCAGTCTCGTCGATCAGATATTTGACAACTCTGGAGGGCACGCCTTCGCGCTCGAGATGCACTCGCTGTAGAGGACTGGCGTTGCGAACGAATGCGCGGAAGCCCTCAAAGCTGGCAGGCATCTTTGCCTCCACCACAATCGTCTTGGTGATTCGGTCCCCGCTCGTGTCATGGAAGACGGCGCGATGCCCGGCCGCTGCGACAAACTTCTTGGATACGGTGCGCTTGCGCTCTTTGGCTGTAGTCATTGAGGGTCTCTTCGGAGCATATGTAGCCCAAGTATAGGCCACATATGCTCTAATGTGGATGCTCGCCACAATTGCTACGGATACCCCCGCCCCCAGTCAGCTTCCCGCGAGCCCGATAAGCCGACCCCGATCCCGGCCCGTGCCTACCCCGAGGTCGATAAACGGCGCCCTGCCCGCCTCGCTGGGCCTTAGCCACGGCTTCTGGATCGAATGTGGCGAGACAAGATGGAACTCAGACGCGCCGGTTACGCCAACCGCCACAAGGCCGAGGAAGCCCGCAAGGCCTGAAGTGGCCAGATCCATCGAATCCATGCCATAGCCACGAATGTTCCGGCGGCGCGGATCTACGAGTACTCGACTCACGTTCTGACTCGATGCGAGGTGTCCGCTCCAGCCAGCACGGAACATCGAGCTGAATCGCCCCGGACGGACTCAGCGTAACCACGGAGCCAGATAGGGCGCCGTTCGACAGGCCATGGTCCGGCCGACGTCGTCCGGCGTACCTGCGACCACGATGCGGCCGCCCTCCTCGCCCGCTCCTGGTCCCACGTCGACCACCCAGTCGCTGTCGGCCACGACCCGCATCTCGTGCTCGACGACGATGACGGTGTTGCCCGCATCCACGAGCCCATGCAGTTGTGCCATCAGCTTGTCGACGTCGGCCGGATGCAGACCGGTCGTCGGTTCGTCCAGCACGTACAGCGTGTCTCCGCGTTGGCTGCGCTGCAATTCGGTCGCCAGCTTGATGCGTTGCGCTTCGCCGCCGGACAGTTCCGTCGCCGGCTGGCCGAGGCGCAGGTAGCCCAGGCCGATGTCGTGCAACAGGACCAGCGGGCGATGCACCGCGGCTTCTTCAACGAAGAATGCCCGCGCATCGTCAACGGTCATGTCCAGCACCTGTGCGATGTTCTTCCCGCGCAGCTCGATCTCCAGCGTCTTTGCGTTGTAGCGACGGCCGTGACACGTCGGACACGGCGCGTAGACGCTGGGCATGAACAAGAGCTCGACGCTCACGAAGCCCTCGCCTTCGCAGGTCTCGCATCGTCCCTGCGCGACGTTGAAGGAGAAGCGGCCGGCGGCGTAACGGCGCGCCTTCGCGGCCTTCGTCGCCGCGAACAGCTTGCGGACGTGGTCGAACAGGCCCGTGTAGGTGGCGAGATTGGAGCGCGGCGTGCGGCCGATCGGCTTCTGGTCCACGTTCACCAGGCGCCGGATCGCCTCCGCGCCTGCGCCGATGCGTCCCGTGGTGCGCGCGATTGGTCCCGGTCCGGGCGGACTGTCGGTGTCGGCGTCTGCCGTCGGAGGTTCGTGCCCCAGGTGTTCGCCGACGAGTTCCACCAAGGACTGGCTCACAAGGCTCGACTTGCCGGATCCTGATACGCCGGTGACGGTGGTGAATGCGCCCAGCGGGAAGCGCACGTCCACGCCGTGAAGGTTGTTGCGGTGGATGCCGCGCAGTTCGAGCCATTGCGAAATGGCGCGGGTATCGCGACGGCGGGCGTCGCGCTTGTCGAACAGATAGCGACGCGTATGCGATGCCTCGACCTCGCGCAGGCCTGATGGCACCCCGCTGTAAAGGACACGTCCCCCGTGCTGGCCTGCGCCGGGACCCACGTCCACCAGCCAGTCAGCGCGACGCATCAATTCCAGGTCGTGCTCGACCACGAACAACGTGTTGCCGGCCATCTTCAGCCGGTCCAGCGCGTCGTACAGTGCTTCGCTGTCGGCCGGATGCAGCCCGGCGGAAGGTTCGTCGAGCACGTACACCACACCGAACAGGTTCGAGCGGATCTGTGTGGCCAGCCGCAATCGCTGCAGTTCGCCTGGTGAAAGCGTGGGCGTCGGCCGATCCAGTGCGAGGTAGCCCAGGCCGAGCGCCTGCAACGTGCCAATGCGATCGATCAGGTCGTGCGCGATGCGCTGCGCTGCGATGCGTTTCTCTTCCGATAGATCCGGTGTGCGGCGAACGTCCGAACCGCCGGCGTGCGCCGCCCCGCCCGCCTGAACGCGCGCGGCCACGTCCCTTCGGGTGTCGGCACGGCCCCGGGTGCGGGTTTTAGCCGGTGTGTCGAAGTGGCCATCGGCGGCGGGCCTGAGCACGTCCACGACGCGATTGATCGGCAGCTGCGACAGCGTGCCGATGTCCAGACCCGCAAAGGTCACCGACAAGGCTTCGCGCTTGAGCCTGCGCCCTTTGCACACGGGGCACGGTGCGCCAGTCATGAAACGCGACACGCGCTTCTTCATCAGCGCGCTCTGCGTGGTGGCGAAGGTGTGCAGCACGTAGCGCCGCGCGCCGGTGTAGGTGCCCATGTACGCAGGTTCCGTCTTTCGGCGCAACGCGGTGCGTGTTTCGGCAGGGGTGAAGCCGGGGTACACCGGCACCGTTGGAGTTTCCTCTGTGAACAGGATCCACTCGCGGTCCTTCTTCGGCAGCCGCGACCACGGCACGTCGACGTCGTAGCCCAGCGTGACAAGGATGTCGCGCAAGTTCTGGCCGTGCCACGCCGGTGGCCAGGACGCGACGGCTCGGCCGCGGATGCTCAACGACGGGTCGGGGACCATCGACGCTTCCGTCACGTCATACACGTAGCCCAACCCGTGGCAGTTCGGACACGCGCCCTGCGGCGTGTTGGGAGAGAAGTCCTCCGCGTACAGCATGGGCTGCTTGGACGGGTACGTGCCCGCACGGGAGTACAGCATGCGAATCAGGCTGGACAGCGTCGTCACGCTGCCGACCGTGGAACGCACGTTCGGCGTGCCGCGCTGCTGCTGCAGCGCCACTGCGGGGGGCAGGCCTTCGATCGAATCAACGTCCGGCACGCCGACCTGGTTGACCAGCCGTCGCGCGTACGGCGAAAGGGATTCGAGATAGCGGCGCTGCGCCTCGGCGTAGAGGGTGCCGAACGCGAGCGACGATTTACCCGAGCCGGAGATGCCGGAGAACACCACCAGCGCGTCGCGTGGAATATCGACGTCGACATCCTGCAGGTTGTGCTCGCGCGCGCCTCGGACACGGACGAAGGCTGCGGGCGATGCGTTCTGGCGTTCGCGTCTGGACATCGATGTGAATCCAAGCATGGTTCGCGGCTGAATGGTGTGACGACCTCGAACCTCGGATGGTTTGCGCTCGAAGGTCACCAGGCTGGAGGATTGCCAACGGGTCAACGTCCGCTATCTACCGGTTGAAACCGCAGCCAATAGCCGACGTGCGGCAAGGCGCAGCGCACGGTTGGCCTCGCGGAGCACCAGCCTGCGTTGGATTCATGAGTGCGGCGGCCCCTCCAGGGTGCCGGCCGCCGCCCACCGCAAAGGAGTGCTCCGCCGTGAACGCAGCGACCGTCACCCGCCCGTCCGCGAATCGAGACCACGCCGCCACGCGCCGTCTGGTTCGGTTCGGCTGTTACCGACGCCCGGCTGCGCAAATCACCGCATGGACTTCGCAGTTGGTAATGCTCGCCTGTCTGGCAATTCCAGGCGCGGCACTGGGCCAACCCCAACCATTTCGCTCTGGCCCAATGGTCCAGCACTTCCTCCCGAAAGTGATCGTCAACGAGCCCAACTACGCCATCATCGAGCGCGCGTCTGGCTCCACCCGGAACAAGCTCAAGCAGGTCGAAGTTACTTGCCCCGACGGTATGCGGGCGATGTCGGCTGGATTTTCAGCGGCATCCGGGCGCGGTGAGCCCGACGACTGGCGTGTCTTCCTGTCGCAACCGACGGACGATGGCAGGGGCTGGACTGTGTTTGCCATGTTCGATGGCACAGGGGGCAAGAACGCCAACGGCGTTTCTGGTGTGCCCGCCCCTTACGAGTGGGCTCTCAGGGTTCGCATTGTCTGTGCACGAAACGCGTGAGGTGCCGCGGATGAAGCCAGGCCCAGCCATTACGCTCATCGGGCTTGTCGCGTTCGCCTGGGCGACTGTGCCTGTCTTCGCGGCAGACCCTGCATACCAGTGTCCGACGCACTGCCGACCTGGCTACGCGCTCAGGCGCGCTACTTCGAGTGACCGCGTGTGCGTGCCAGTCGCGGTACGTGATCAAGTCAAGGCCGACAACGATGCGATTGCTTTCCGCAGGCAACACAATCGCCCCCAGCCAACCCCCGACCCGAACAGACCCGTCTCATTTCGGATTCCGTGCCAGAGCCCATACGTCTGGCGCTATGCGACAGCGAACGATTACGCCTGCGTGGACTATGACCAGCGCACCCAGGCGCAACAGGACAATGGGTTTGAAGTAAGCACGTGGCGTTGCGCTGACTATCCTTCCAAGATTGCCTGCACCGCGCCTCTTCCATCGAACTTCGGTTTCGTCATTGCCCCTGAGAACGTGCGGCCCTACCTGGGTTGCCAGGTGCAGGACGCCCCGGTGGGTACAAGCTGCGCGTGTGGCATTGAACCGTTTGGCACCTGGAACCCACCTCGCAGGATGAGTGCCAGTGGCAGCGTGATTTACCTCAAGGCCGGTCGGCCGCCCGGGCTTCCCACTGCGGAACCCTGAGCGATAGCGAGTTACGTTCCTGGCTCATCAGCCCACCCGCCTCTCCTCTTCCGTACGAGGCAGGCGCGAGTCGAGCTGGAATGAATTCTCAGCTGCCGATCGACACGCCGCGTTCCTTGAACACCTCACGAGCAATATTGAGGGCGTTGATGGCCGAAGGAAAACCCGCGTACACGGCCATCTGAAGAATCACCTCAACTATCTCGGATGGCCGGCAGCCGACATTGAGCGCTCCATTGATGTGCACTTTCAGCTGTGGCGCGGCTGTGCCCATGGCGGTGAGTGCCGCGACCGTCGCGAACTGGCGAGATCGCAGGTCCAGGCCGGGACGTGACATGACATCCCCGTACGAGAACGAGACGATCCACTCCGCCAGATCGGGAGCGATGTCCTTCAGGCTCTCCACGACCGCAGTGCCCGTGCCACCCGTGATCGCCGCAAGTGCGGCTACGCCAAGGTCGTAGCGTTCATTGTCTGTTGCCAATTGCGTGATCTCCCTGCGAACCAAGGTCTGAACGAAGCGGAGCCGCGAAGCGGGCTCGGCTTGAAGGCAGAACCATAGATGCGACCGCCGCGCCCTGCAAGAACGGACCGAAGATTCGATTCTGAAATACCAGAAATCTCCGTGAACACATTACTTCCATCGGTTGAGCGGACTAGGATGGCCTCCGTCCGCCCAGTGCCTTCTCCCTCCAACCGACGAGCCGCCATGCCGCACTTCATAGTCGACTGTTCCCAGGAACTGCTTCAGATTCACAGCGAAGAAGCGATCATCACCCGCCTGCATCGAGTAGTGAACGCTTCAGCGCTTTTCGAGGAATCCGACATCAAGATCCGCGTACAGCCTTTCGAGATCTACGCTGTCGGCGGTGAAAAGCAGGACTTCATCCACACGTTCGCCTGGATCATGCAGGGGCGCAGTGTCGATCAGCGTGCTGCCTTGTCGAAGGCCATCGTTACCGAGTTGGCGGCGATGTTCCCGCTGCTTCCACGCATTGCCGTGAATGTCGCCGAGTTCGAGCGGGCCACCTATTTCAACCGCGCAATGATCCCGGCTTCATAGGCTGAGGGCCCCTGCCCCGGCTATTCCTGCCTGTGCCAGACCGAGATGGGCACGCTCCCGTCGGGGCGAGGCGGCACCCGGTAACTCAGCTCGTCGCCGTCGAGCTTGTACTGACGCTTCTGCACCGTCCCTTCCCAGTTCGGGAACGAGGAACCTTCGATCGAGAACACGAGCAGATTGGCCTCGCTGTCGATCGTTACCGTTCCGTAGTGCGTGCTGCTGCCCATCACCGCGGACTTGAATTCGTCCGCGCTGCCATCGGCCTTGCTGTCGGTGGCGAAGCGGACCCGTTCGGATTTGAAGATCTGCAACGAGTAGCGGCCCTGGTCGTCCACGACGAGCCTGCCCTTCGGCCGCTCGCCATAGTCGCGTGCCAGTCCACCACCCGGCAGCACCTTGTCTGCCGCTACCAGCGTCCATGTCCCGCGCAGCGGTGACACCTTCTCGAATGAAGCGGCGTCTCGCGCCGCCAACCCGGCCAGCATTGCCAGGGTAATGCCAATCAAGCGACTCATGGGTTGCTCCCGTTGAACGATTACACGGGTGCAGGTTAGTCCGCTTGATGCATAACTAAAACATATCTATGCTTGTACCTGTCATTTCAATATCGAATGATTGGCGATATGGAAACTCTGGACATCGGTGCAGTCAGGGCCTTCGTTCTTGCCGCGGAGATGCAGAGCTTCACCCGCGCGGCAGACTCGCTGGGCATTACCCAATCCGCAGTCAGCCTGAAGTTGCGTCGGCTCGAGGAGCAACTGGGACGCCGCCTGCTGGAGCGAACGCCACGACAGGTTCGCCTTTCCGCTGAGGGGTTGGCCTTCCTCGGCGCCGCACGCGATCTGATGTCCAGCCACGACCTTGCGGTAGCTGCGTTCGAAACGGAGCAACGTCGACTGGTCGTTGGCATCAACCACATGCTGATCGGTAGCGAACTGCCGTCCCTGTTGCGCCGCATTCACGACCACGATGCAGGGCTGCGGATCGAGATGCGGATCGCAGGCACGCAGGAGCTGATGCGTGCCTACGAGCAGGGCGAGCTCGATGCGGCCCTGGTGCTGCGTCCCGACGATGGGCGCAAGCAAGGCAAGGCCGCGTTCACGGAGGATTTCTCGTGGTTCGCCGCCACGGGGTGGAGACCGCTCGCCGGCAAGCCATTGCCGCTCGCTACGCAAGGAGAGTCCTGCCGGATCCGCGCAGCAGCGACCAGCGCGTTGGACCGGGCCGGAATCGCCTGGGATGAAGTCTTCGTCGGCAAGGGAGCCGCCATCCTCGGCGCCGCTGCTTCCGGCGGGCTGGCGGTGGCGGTACTGGCCAGACGCGCCGTCCCGGCCGGGGCGGTGGACGTCAGTGGCATTGCCTCGTTGCCGTCGATACCCCGGCAGGACGTCATGCTCTACAGCGCGCTCAATGACCGGCGTTCGCGGGGCACGCTGCAGGTGCTCGTCCAGGCACTCCGCTGATGCGCCTCGCCAGGTCTCTCGCCGGTCAAGCCGCCCTGCCCCCCTGACTTGCAAACAGTACCCGGAGGATTATTCTCAGCCCTCCACAGCCAGGAAGGATCCACAATGAAGACCGTACTGTTCCTCATTGCTCTGTCGGCGACCTCACTTGCCTACGCAGGTGAAGCAACTTCATCGGACACGGCGTCGAGTTCCGCCGCTGCTACCGATGGCAAGGGCGTGGTATGCGAGAAGAAGAAGGAAGTGGGAAGCAACGTTGCGACGCGGGTTTGCACCACCGAAGCCGAGCGCGTCGCGGCAAAGGACAAGGCACAGGCCGATGTTGAACGGCTCGGCCGGTGCAGCGGAAACGAGAAGGCCTGCAGCGGCAGTCTGTAGGACGGGCCCAATGGCCTGACCACCTGATGGCAAGAACCGGGGGCCGACAAGGCCCCCGGTTCCGTTTTGGGGAAACGGCAGCACCGTCACTCTGGTGGGCACGGTTCTTGCCGCTGCGGACGACGCGTTCACGGACGCGGCGTGAGCCGCTACACACAAATACAAATCCGCGGAAACTGGAACACACTGCCGATACGCGCAGCCGCTCAAATGGAATCACCACTTGAGAGGCATCGCAATGAACAAGCTCACCATCTCCGCGGCGCTGCTCATCTGCGCCGTCATCCTCCCCGCTGCCTACGCACAGCAGTCCGTGCGCGAGCGTGCCGACGACCTGCTCCCCGCCTCTTCTGGCGTGCCCGCGCCGGTGAACCGCGCTCCCTGGATCGTTGCAGACCCGGCGAATTCGCCAATCGATCCCGCCGCACGCCGTACCAGCGTCAATGCGCCGCAGGTCGACCTGAAGTTCGCGGACGAAGTGCCGCTGCAGCCGGGCATGTTCGATTCGGCTACTGCATGGGAAGACGAGCCGTAGGCCTCGCGATCACCCCAGCCAGCCTCCCCACTCCACCATTCAACGCAACAGGTGACCCCCATGAAGAACCACCTCGCCATCGCATCCGTCAACGCCGCGCTTGCCGGTCTGCTCGTGCTCTCCTCTGCCGCCATTGCGCAGACGGCCCCCAGCGGACTCAAGCGCACGGACCTGCAGAAGCACGACCTATCGATTCCGGGTCGCGAAGTCGTGCAGGTGCGCGTCGACTTCGCGCCAGGGACCACGGCCCCCAGGCATCGCCATCCGGGCGAAGAGATCGTCTATGCCATCGAAGGCACGATGGAGTACCGGGTCGAAGGTCAGCCCCCGGTAGTGCTCAAGGCGGGCGACGTGCTGTTCATCCCGGCCGGTGCGGCGCACTCGGTGAAGAACCTCGGCCAGGGCAACGCGGCCGAACTGGCGACCTACATCGTCGAGAAGGGCAAGCCCCTGCTCGTCCCCACCAACTGATCCGGGCAGCAGGAGCTCACTGCTCCTGCAGCAACCCCAGCACGCGCGCCCGGTCCACCGCGTGCTTGCGGGACGTAGCCGACAGTTTCTGGAACAGGTTCTTGAGGTGCCATTTCACTGTCTCGGCGGTGACATCGAGGATCCGCGCGATCGCCTTGTTCGACAGCCCCCTGGCGAGCAGGCCGAGCACTTCGGATTCTTTCGACGTCAGCACGCCGTTGCGCACCAGCAACGGCCTTGCCACCGAAGTGCGCGGAGCCACTGCACGCTTGCCCGGTTGCTCCCGATCCCTCGCCATGTCCAACGCGAACGGATGGACATGGGTCAGCAGCCAGGCATCGCCTGCGAGCGTGGCCAGGTGGACGGCCTCCTTCAGCAATGGCGTGGCGAGGTCATCTCCGCGCTTCCATGCGACCACCGCGCGCAACGCCATGATCGAACGCACATCGCCCTGGCGGTGCAGCGACTTTGCCAGCGCGTCGCCGATATCGAGCAGGCGCTCGGCCTCGTCCAGGGCGTCGCGTGCGAGCGCCGCATCGGCCTTGGCAATCGCCGCGACGAGTTCGCACTCGGGCAGCAGCGGACGAAGCTCCTCGCCCTGCATCGTCGCCAGGGCCTCGTCGAGCGCCTGGGTGAGCGCATCGATGGTTTCCCGGGCGTTGTGCCGCGCGTGAATGCGAATGCGATCGGCGAGACCATGAATCCGAAGGCGTGGCAATTCCCGGCGCACGGCCAACGCATCCAGTTCTTCCAGCACCTGCAGCGCCCGTCGCTCGTCGCCTTCGCCAAGCGCGATCCGTGCGAGCGTCTGGTAGGCGAGCAGGATGTTGTCGGGCGCGCCCCACTGCTCGATGACATCGAGCCGGTTCGCAAGCAGCGGCAGCGCTTCGGCGGGCCGCCCCATTCGCGTAAGCGCGGCGGCCAGCACGGAGGCCTGCAGCGATGCGACCATGCCGCGACGTCCCTTCTCCTGTTCCGAATTCGCCACGGCGCGGCGGAGTGTGGCGGCGGCCTGCTCGGGGTCGCCGTCCCACAGGTGAGCCATTGCGCGCAGCATCCGCCCCAGGCCCGCGGCAAGGTGCAACGAGCCCGCCTCTCCGTGTTCGGCAGCCTCGTCCAACAGTTCGCGCAGAGTGCGGGTCGCGCCGGCATGCAGGGCTGCCATCGCGCGGGTGTTCAGGCTTGAAACCGCGTACAGCGGATCGTCGTGCTCGCGCAGCAACGGCGTCCAGCGCGCCACCAGGTCCGGCAGCAAACCCAGGCGGTCGGCATAGATGCACGCGCCGGCCGCGACCCGCAGCGCCTCGACGCGGGTTGCGGGTGTGGTGGCGGGGTCATCGATGATCCCGCGCGCAATTGCCAGGGCTTCGGAATTGCGATCGGTCGCCGCCAGCACGAATGCGGCGCCGAGCCTGATCCCGCAATCGCGTGCAAGCATCGCCGCGGGAATCCGCTCCAGCCATTCCCGCGCCTCGGCGATCTGACCCTGCGTGCCCAGCGTCCACAGCGATCGCAACGCGTACGCCTGCGCCAGCGGCTCGTCACCGGCCGCAAGAGCGTGCCTGGCGGCTTCATGGAAACGTTCGTTCCTGGCATACCAGTGCGAAACGCGCGCGTGCAGCTCCGACTGTTCCTGCTGCGGAAGCAGTTCGAACCGGCTGAGCAGGAAGTCGCGCGCGAGCGGATGCAACCGGATCCAGTCCGCTTGATCGCCAAGGATGACGATGGGCGTTTCGGCGATGATCTGCTGCAATTGCATGTCGCCGTCGGCGACGCCACTCATCAGTTCGCACAGTTCGGCGTTGATGTCGTCAAGGATGGCTACGCGGGTCAACAATGCCACCGTCGGCCCGGACAGACGCGACAGCAGCGATTCGACGAAGTAGCCCTGGAGATGGCCCCGCCGCGCCGACAACAGGTGAACCGCGGCGGCCGGATCGGTATCGTGCCCGGCCATCGCAATCGCAAGCTGCAGGCCGATGGGCCAACCCTCGGTGGTTTCGTGCAACAGTGCGCGTTCGTCCAGGTTCAACCTGGCGCCAAGGTTCTTTTCGAGGATGGAGAGCGACTCTTCGAATCGCAGGCGCAGGTCATCGGTGGTCAGCGTGGCGAGGTTGCCCTTCGCCGCCAACTCGGCGACGCGCAACGGAAGCGCCAGCCGTGAGGCAATGGCCACACTCAGGTTTGCCGGTGCGTTGAGCAGGAGGTATTGCACGCACGTGCGTACGGTCGCCGCCGGCAGGCGTTCGGCCTCGTCGATGACGACGACGGTCTGCGCGCCGCGCTGGGCGACTTCGGACAGAAGGTCGGTCAATGCCGCGATGCCGGACCCTGGGGACCCCGGTCCGAGATCGCTGCTCGCGCTGTGCACCGATCGGCACAATGCGGCGATGAAGCGGGCCGGATCGTCTTCGGCGTCGCAGCTCACCCATGCGACGACGGCCCCGCGTTCCAGCCAGCGGCGTCGCCACTGCAGCAGCACCGTTGTCTTGCCGAATCCCGCAGGTGCAACCAGCTGGATGGCGGTGCGATCGCTGATCCCGTCCCACAAGGCCACCAGGCGCTCGCGCTCCATCGCGGCGCTCGGCAAGCGTGGCGGCGTGGTCTTGAGGATGATCTCGGAGTCGGACATGACGGCTCGTCGGACCTGGTCGACACCGCGGAGGCGCAGCTTACCCGATTGCCCGGAAAGTCCGTTTCACCCGGTTGTGCGTGCCCGCCCTATCCTTCTTCGTCCGCCCTGGCAGCTTCAGCCTGATCGGCTTGAGTCACCTGCGCGGACCGTTCGTACTGCAACAGATCGCCAGGCTGGCAGTCGAGCGCTTCGCAGATCGCCTCCAGGGTCGAGAAGCGGATACCGCGCGCCTTTCCCGTCTTGAGGATGGACAGGTTGGCGAGCGTGATGCCGACCCTGGCGGAAAGTTCGGTGAGGGTCATGCGCCGATCGTGCAGCACGTCGTCGAGTTTCACGTAGATGGCCATGTCAGATCATCGTGTCCAGGTCCGCGCGCAGGCGCGTGCCAACCTCGAAGACCTGCGCGAGCACGAACAGCAGGACCACCGCGACCCAGCCACTGGCCGAGAACTTCCAGTCGATGTTCGAACCGGCGGCATTCATGGCACCTGCCATCACGCCGAACACCAGCCTCAGCAGCTCGATGCCCAGCATGCACCAGGCGATCGCCTTCAATCGCACGGCGTTCTCGGGCACGAACGGATCGCTGTTGACCGTCGCCACCACCGCCAGCAGTCGCGACAGCTGCACGTGGACCAGCGCAACCATCAGCAGCGCCAGCACCATCCAGGTCCGCAGCACCGGGATCAGCAGCGACGAGTCCACGCGCGGCGGCTGCTTGCTGAAGAACTGGAAGAACGTCGGTTCGAACAGGAAGCTGGCCGGGATGGCCAGGAGCAGGCCAATGCCCGTGCCGATGTTGAGGATGCGCAGGATCCCAAGCAGGACCCGCGAGGCGGTAAGCGCAGTACCAGAGCTGGGCTGGAGCACGTCGTCTCTCCCACGGTTTTGTCGATTGACTATATCAAACATATCGTTAAACAGCAACACACATATTGCCATGCGATATGTCAGGCGCGAGTTTGCACAATCGCCAAGGCAAGCATATGATTGAGTACGCACTCAGTAATAACGAACCGCCATGGCCCGCCCCCGCAGCGAAGACAAACGAAACGCCCTGCTCGCCGCCGCCATCCGGGTGTTCGCCGAGGACGGCATCAACGCGCCCACGGCAAGGATCGCCAAGGTGGCCGGCGTCGCCGAGGGCACGTTGTTCACGTACTTCAGCAACAAGGACGAGCTGCTCAATCATCTCTACCTGGAGATCAAGCGCGAGCTGCGCGAGGCCATGCTCTCCACCTACCCGCGTGCCGCCGACATCAAGCAGCGGGCACGCCATGTGTGGCGGACGTACGTCGACTGGGGCCTGGTGAACGTCGACAAGCGCAAGGTGGTGGCGCAGCTGGCCGTGTCCGATCGCATCACTCAAGACACCCGTGCGATTGCCTCCGCGGGCTTCGCCGACTTCCAGTCGATGCTCCAGGAAAGCATGGCCAAGGGTCAGTTGCGCGAGCATCCGCCGGCCTACATCGGCGCGATCCTGGTCGCGCTGGCAGAAACCACGATGGACTTCATGCTCAAGGAACCCGATGCCGCCGTGCAGTACCGCAGTGCGGGCTTTGAGGCGTTCTGGCGGGCTGCCGCTTCTGACTAGCGCCCCTTTTTTTGCCGTGATTAATGAGTGCGTGAACACTCAGTAACACCCCTTCCCCCCCTATCGCTGGAACGCCAATGCCCAAGACCACCGCCCGCAATGTCGCCTCCTCCACGCAGCGGAAGTGCATGTCATGAAGGTCCTGATCTTTGGCGCCACCGGCATGGTCGGCCAGGGCGTGTTGCGCGAGTGCCTCAACGCCGCCGATGTCAGCAGCGTGGTCGCGATCGGTCGAACCGCAACCGGCCGGACGCACCCGAAACTGCAGGAGCTCATCCACGCCGACTTCTTCGACTACAGCGCCATCGAAGACCGGCTGCAGGGCTTCGACGCCTGCTTCTTCTGCCTGGGCGTGTCGTCGCTGGGCATGAGCGAGGCGGACTACACACGAGTAACTTACGACCTCACCCTCGCGGCCGCGACCACCCTCGCCCGCCTCAACCCCGCAATGGTCTTCGTCTATGTGACCGGCGCCGGCACCGACAGCAGCGAGAGCGGCCGCAGCATGTGGGCGCGAGTGAAGGGACGCACCGAGAACGCGCTGCTGCGCCTTCCGTTCAAGGCGGTGTATCTGTTCCGGCCGGGCGTCATCCAGCCGCTGCACGGCGTGCGCACCAAGACCGGCTGGATCCACGGCATCTACACGGTAAGCGCGCCGCTGCTGTCTCTCGCGCGAAGGCTGTTGCCGCATACCGTCCTGACCAGCGAAGGCATCGGCCAGGCCATGCTCGCCGTCGCCCGCGATGGCAGCAGGAGCGCGGTGCTGGAAAGCGGCGACATCGAGGACGTCGTGCGGCGACCAAAGGAGGACTCGCAATGACCATGAAGAAACCAGACGCGCACCTGGAACTCACGCTGGCCAGTGCCACCGCGGCGGAGAGTGAATTGCTGCGGGCACTGCTTCGTGTCGACCTGGGCGCCCGCATCCAGATCGACATGCAACGACGCAACGTGCGGATCGAAGGTCGCTTCTGGGGCGACGACGTGGTCAGCGCGATCGAGGCGATCGGCTGCCAGATCGATTCGGTCCATGAGCGGCCGCGCACGGTGGTGCTGGCGACGGCCCCCGCGCCGGGGTTGTCGCAGCGGGCGCGCTACACAGGACATTGACGGCGCAGGACATTGACGGCGCGGCTTTGTATCGAACTGTATCGGCGCCCGCCGTGGCCACAGAACCTTGCATAACGGCCTGTCGGCGACACAACCGGCGGACATGGGGTTGAAAGAATTTCGCCATCGGAAAAGGGCAGCGGGTTGCATATCAACCCCAGGCCACAACCCGATGCACCTCTCCCATAGCCTCCAGGAATCGCCATGACCACCCAGATCGAAAAAGTGCTGTACACCGGCAAGACCCACACCACCGGCGGCCGCAACGGCGCGTCGCAGAGCTCTGACGGCCGTCTCGACATCAAGCTGTCGTCGCCCGGCACGTCCGGCGCCGGCACCAATCCCGAGCAGCTGTTTGCCGCCGGCTGGTCTGCCTGCTTCATCGGCGCCATCGGCGCCGCCGCCGCGGCCCGCAAGATCAAGCTCCCGGCCGACCTGGCCGTGGACACCGAAGTGGACCTGGGCACGAACGCCGACGGCTACGCCCTGCAGGCCCGCCTCAATGTCAGCCTGCCCGGCCTGGATGGCGACGTCGCCCGCGAGCTGGTCGAAGCCGCGCATCAGACCTGCCCGTACTCCAAGGCCACCCGCGGCAACATCGGCGTCACGATCAACCTGGTCTGACGCGCCTCCTCGCCTGCCCTGCGGATCCGCAGCGTGCCGGCAGTGAAGTCGGCCGGGAAACCGGCCGGCCTTGCCTCCATCGATGCCATCGCGGCTCGCATACAAATCGGCTGCGGCGCGACACCCCCGGGATACACCCCGGCGATGAAATGGCGTCCCGACACCCATCACGGTACCTGTCATGTTCCGCAACGTCCTCGCCCTCGCACTCCTCGCTGCTGCCGGCCTGTCCCCGGAGCTGGCGCACACCAACGACCAGGCCACTGCAGACGATGGCGTCGCAGCATCCCGGCAGGTCGACCTCTCGCCCCGCGAAGGGGGCTGAGCCATGGTCGGGAACGGATTCGAATTCGCGCTGGCCGGTGCGGCGGGCGTCGCCACCATTCTGTCGCCCTGCATCCTGCCGGTGCTCCCGATCGTGCTCGCCACCAGCACCGGTCGCAGCCGCGTCGAGCCTGCGTTGATCATCGCCGGGTTCGTCGCCACGTTCGCCGCCAGCGGGATCCTGATCGGCGCATTGTCGTCCTCTTCTGGCGAGTTGCAGGAGGCGATCCGCACCAGCTCGATCTGGCTGCTGCTCATGGCCGGCCTGGCCTGCCTGTGGCCGGCGCCGTTCAACTGGCTGGTGGCGCGCGTGCAGCAATGGCGGGCCGCCCATGCCGGACCTTCGCTTCCCCGCGAGGAGCGCAGCGGGAGCATGGCCGCATTGCTGGTCGGCGCCTCGTTGGGCCTGGCCTGGACCCCGTGTGCGGGGCCGATCCTGGCATCGGTGCTCTCGCTCGCGGCCAGCTCGCAGGCGCCTGGCAAGGCGACCTCGCTGCTGGCGGCCTACGCCCTGGGTGCAGGCCTTCCGATGCTCGCCATCGCCTACGGCGGTCGCTGGATCACCTCGCGCCTTGCTTTCCTCAATCGACGCGCCGAACTGTTCCGCCGCGTGTTCGGCGCGGTCGCAATCGCAGTCGCCGTGCTGCAGCTGTTCCAGTACGACGTCCTGTTCTCCGCCTGGGCCACGCAGTGGCTCCCCTCCATCGCAACCGGTCTTTGACCACGGTCCGCCATCATGAAACTGCTCAAGCCCATCCTCACCGCCCTTTGCATGAGCGTGCTTGCCGTTGCCTGCGCGCCCGGCGCCAGCGCCGATCCCGTGCCGGGAACCAGCATTTCCCCCGCCCCCAAGGCGCCTGAATTCCAGGGCATCAACCACTGGATCAACAGTGCTCCGCTGACCATGGCGCAACTGCGCGGCAAAGTGGTCCTGGTCGACTTCTGGACCTACTCCTGCATCAACTGCGTGCACGTGCTGCCGCACGTGAAGGAACTGCACCAGCGCTACAAGGACCAGGGCCTGGTCGTGGTCGGCGTGCATACACCCGAGTACGGCTTCGAGAAGATCCGCGGCAATGTCGAGGACGCCGTGAAACGCTTCGGCATCGAGTACCCGGTTGCCCAGGACAACGGCTACGAAACCTGGGAGGCGTATAACAACCGCTACTGGCCGGCGCTGTACCTGATCGACCGCGAGGGACACGTGGTGTACCACCACTTCGGTGAGGGCAACTATGCCGAGACCGAGGACAAGGTAAAGCGCCTGCTGCAGAGCAAGTGAACGCGTGCATCTGAGCCCGCCCATTCCGCATCCAAGCCAGGACCCGTTGCATGGAACACATTGATCACATCCTGGTCGTCGACGACGACCACGACATCCGCTCGATGGTGGCCGAGTACCTGCGCAAGAACGGGTTTCGTACCTCGCTGGCCGCGGACGGGCGCGAGATGCGCGCGATCCTCGACACCAACGCGATCGACCTGATCGTGCTGGACGTGATGATGCCCGGCGACGACGGCCTGGTACTCAGCCGGAACCTGCGCACCAGCAAGCACAAAGCCATCCCGATCATCCTGCTGACCGCGCGCGACGACGCTACCGACCGCATCATCGGCCTGGAAATGGGGGCCGATGATTACGTCACCAAGCCGTTCTCGTCGCGCGAACTGCTGGCGCGCATCAACGCCGTGATCCGGCGCACGCGCATGCTGCCGCCCAACCTGCAGGTGACCGAGGCCAGCCGGCTGCTGGAGTTCGGCCAATGGCGGCTCGATACCACGGCGCGACACCTGCTCGATCAGCAGGGCACCGCCGTCGCGCTCAGTGGCGCCGAGTTCCGGTTGCTGCGCGTGTTCCTCGACCACCCGCAACGCGTGCTCAGCCGCGACCAGCTGCTGAGCCTGACCCAGGGCCGCGAGGCGGAGCTGTTCGACCGCTCGATCGATCTGCTGGTCAGTCGCCTGCGCCAGCGCCTGAAGGATGACCCGCGCGAACCGGCCTACATCAAGACCGTTCGCAGCGAGGGCTATGTGTTCAGCCTGCCGGTCACGCTGCTGGATGAGGGTGCATGAGCAACGATGCCCCATCGCTCTGGTCGCGCCTGCTTCCGCGCAGGATCGCGTCGCGGTTGTACCTGATCCTGTTCACCGGCCTGCTGATCGCCCACGGCCTGTCGTTCGGCCTGCTGTTCTACGAGCGCTATGTCTCGGCGACGTCGATGATGCTCGGCAACCTGGAGAAGGACGTGTCGACATCGATCGCGATGCTCGACCGCCTGCCCGCCGCGGAGCGGCCGGCATGGGTGCCGAAGTTCACGCGCCGGACCTATCGCTACATCCTCGGCCCGGGCGAGCCCGGCGGCGAGTTGCAGACCGAACGGTCGCGGCAGTTGACGCAACTCATCGGCGGCGTGCTCGGCGACCGCTACCCCGTGCGCGGCAACACCACTTCGACCCGGCCCGAACGCCTCCAGGTCCACCTCAATCTGAGCGACGGCAGTCCCGTCACCATCGAACTCACGCCGTCGGTGATGCCGATCGCGCAGTGGCTGCCGTACGTGCTTGCCGCCCAGCTCGTGCTGCTGCTGGCATGCGCCTGGCTGGCCGTGCGCCTGATCACCCGGCCGCTGGCGCAACTGGCCAGCGCGGCCGACGCGCTGAGCCCCACCGGCGACGGCCCGCACCTGCCCGAGGGCGGACCGGCGGAAGTGGCCAAGGCCGTGTCGGCGTTCAATGCGATGCAGGACCGCATCGCCCTCCACCTCAAGGAGCGTCTGCAGATCCTTGCCGCGATCTCCCATGACCTGCAGACACCGATCACGCGGATGAAGTTGCGAGTGGAGTCGATGGACGAATCCCCGGCCACCACCAAGCTGGCCAGCGACCTGGACGAAATGCAGCACCTGGTCCGCGATGGCGTCGCCTATGCGCGCAGCGCGCACGGCGGTAACGAGCCGCTGATCAAGGTCGACCTGGATGCATTCCTCGACAGCATGGTCTGGGACTACCAGGACACCGGCAGTTCGGTCAGCCTGATCACGCACGCCGGCGTGCCGGTGAATACGCGGCCCCGCGCATTGCGGCGCGTCGTCGGGAACCTGATCGACAACGCCGTCAAGTACGCCGGCGCCGCCGAAGTTGCCGCGTCGCTCGATGACGACGGCACCGTCGCCATCAGCGTGATGGACCGCGGGCCGGGCATCGCCGCCGATCAGCTCGATTCGGTGCTGGAACCGTTCTATCGCGTCGAGGGCTCGCGCAACCGCGATTCCGGTGGCGCCGGCCTGGGCCTGGCCATCGCCCAGCAACTGGCGATCGCGATCGGCGCCAGGCTTGTTCTGAAGACGCGCGATGGTGGCGGACTGGTGGCGACTGTGACGCTGCCTCGGGCCTGATGTCGCACCGCCGCGCCCGCGACGCCTATGGCCCCGTCATCACGCGGGCGTTGCGCCGCAGGACCTGCGGTGGCTGGCCGAAGGCACGAAGGAACGCGCGGCGCATCCGCTCGCGATCGGCGAATCCGGTTTCGGCCGCGACCACTTCGATCGGATGCCTGCTCTGTTCGATCATGACCCGCGCCGCCTCGAGCCGCAGGTGCTCGACGGCCTTGGCCGGTGACTGTCCGGTCTCGGCGCGGAAGGCCCGGCTGAACTGGCGCGGACTCAGGTGCGCCGCTTCGGCGAGTTCCTCCACCGTCAGCGCCGCGCGCAGGTTCTGCCGCGCGTAGTCGAGCGCTGTCTGGATGCGGTCCGACTTTGCGTCCATCTCCAGCAATGCCGAATGCTGCGTCTGGCCACCGGCGCGGCGGTGGTACACCACCAGTTTCTGCGCCACCGCGCGCGACACATCCATGCCCAGGTCCTTCTCGACCATGCCAAGCGCCAGGTCGATGCCCGCGCTCATGCCGGCTGACGTCCAGACCGACCCGTCGATGATGAAGATCCGATCCTCCTCCACCTTCGCCTGCGGCACCTGCAGCTGAAGCGTCCGCGCGTGGAACCAGTGCGTGGTGACGCGCCGTCCGTCGAGCAGGCCCGCTTCGCCCAGGATGAACGCACCGGTGCAGACCGAGGCGATCCGGCGGGTGACGGGCAATGCCTTGCGCAGGTAGCCAACGAGCTTGCGGCCCGATGGCGACGGCTCCAGCAGGCCGCTGACGATCAGCGTGTCGAATGGCGTTCGCGGCAATGCCCGCGTCTGGACAGACATCCCCAGCGAGCTCTTCACCTGGCCACCGTGCTCGGACAGGAAATGGATGTCGTAGACCGTCTCGCCGACGTGGGCATTGGCCAGTTCGAACACCGACGTGGCGGCGATTCCCATCATCTGGAACCCGGACGGAAGTATGAATCCGACCCTCATCATCGCCCGCACTCCCAGACCGACGTATGGCACAAAAGGAGGTATATACGACATTTGCGCCACGGGCAAGCAGGCCTACATTTGCCTCCGACCCGGCATGTCGCCGGATTCGGACTCTCCCCCAGGACCTGCCATGAACACCCATGCACACAACGGTACCGCGCTGATCACCGGCGCCTCCTCCGGCATCGGCGCCGTGTACGCCGACCGCCTCGCCCGCGCCGGCTACGACCTGATCCTCGTCGCCCGCCGCGCCGACAAGCTCCAGGAACTGGCGAAATCGCTGACCGACCGCACCGGCCGCTCGGTCGAAACCATCCGCGCCGACCTGACCGACAAACAGGACCTGGCGCGCGTGGAAGCAACGCTCGCAGCCGACGCCAGCATCACCGTGCTGGTCAACAACGCCGGCGTCGGCGCCACCGCGCCGCTGCTGCAATCGGATGTCGGCGACATGGAGAAGATGATCACGCTCAACGTCAGCGTGCTCACGCGACTGGCGTATGCGGTTGCACCGGCGTTCGTCGCCCGCGGCCGCGGCACGATCATCAACATCGCCTCGGTCGTCGCGCTGGCCCCGGAACTGCTCAATGGCGTCTACGGCGGCAGCAAGGCATTCGTGCTGGCGTTTTCGCAGTCGCTGCAGCACGAACTGGCCGACAAGGGCGTGCGTGTCCAGGCGGTCCTCCCCGGCGCGACTGCGACCGAGTTCTGGGGCGTCGCCGGCCGCCCGGTGGAAGACCTGCCCAAGGAGATCGTCATGTCGGTCGAGGATATGGTCGATGCGGCCCTTGCAGGCCTGGAACTGGGCGAGCACGTGACGATTCCCGCCCTGCCCGACGTTGCCCAGTGGACCGCGTTCGAAGACGCACGCCGCGCAATGGCGCCCGGCTTGTCGCGGATCACGCCCGCACCGCGTTACGCCATCGCCCGCTGACTGGCGCTCCCGAACGCCCGCTGCGGCCCGGAGAAGCGGCACGGTTCGGAAGCCCCGGACCGTGCCGCTTCTTCACCTGCCATGAATGCCGCCGGTCGCAGGCTTCGGCAACTGGCGTGCCCACGCGCCTCAGACGCGGGGAGCGCACCTCCTCGCGATCGATCAGTGCGAGGAGAAGCAGCGTGAAGTTGAAGCGCATGACGTTGAAGCACGTGAAGTCGAAGCACCTCCCACCTGCAGCGGCCCTGGCGACCTTCCTTGCCATCGTTCCATGGTCTTCGCATGCGCAGGACCACAGCCACGCGGACGGCGCAGACCCCGGCGAATGGAAATGGATGGTCGCGCCCTACCTGTGGGCGGCCAGCGTCGGCACGGACCTGCACACGCCCTTCCCCGTGAGCGAGGGCGGCTCGGATTTCACCAATGTCATCGACGATATCGACGGCGTCTTCCAGGCGCACGTCGAAGGGCAGAACGGCGCGTACGGCCTGTTCGCGGACTTCACCTACTTCGGCCTGGGCGGCGACCAGGACTATGAGCGGATCAATACCGACTCCCAGCTCGACGCCTACCTGTTCGAAGCAGCGGCAGTGTGGAGCCCCGGCGAGGACCGTCTCAAGGGCATCGAGGTGTTTGGCGGCCTGCGCTACATCGACATCGACCTGACCGTGACGTTCGACCCGCACGATCCACGCTTCGGCTCGCTGGAGCTCAACCCCAACGACTCCTACGCCGACTTCATGCTCGGTGCGCGCTACACGTGGGCCTTCGCCCAGCGCTGGCGGGTGACGCTGCGCGGAGACGGCTCGTTCGGACAGACCGACGGCACCTGGAACGCCAGCATCATCGGCCAGTACGAGGTGAAATACGGCGAATGGCTGCTCGGCTACCGGTACCTGACGGCGAAATTCGAGGACCAGCGACGCAAGATCGACATCACCATGAGCGGGCCCATGGTGGGATTCGGCTTCGTGTTCTGACCGCGTCGCCGCCTGGCCCCGGCCCCGGCGTCACGCCGGGACCGCTGGCTTCCTGGTCGCCCACACCTCGGGCGAGGCCTTGCAGTACTGATCGATGAACGCCTGCTGCGAAGGCATCTTGGCCAACGCTTCGTCGATGGGTTTGCGGATCGCCGGCAGCAGGCTGCGCATGTCGTCGTCGGACAGCCCCAGCGACAACGGATGATGCTGCGTGGGCACGATCCCCTGCCCCAGCATCACGTGCGTCCACGAGTCCACCCGGAACAGCTCGTTCGCAACCTGCCAGGCGTGCGCGCGCTCGCGCCAGGCGCGAAGGCGGATGGCCAGCGAATCGGGGATCTCCATCTCGCGGCACTGCTTCCACATCGCCTCGTCGCGCTGGTTGGCGTGGTAGTGAAGGATGATGAAGTCGCGCACGTGTTCCATCTCTGCGCGGCCGGTCGCGTTGTACAGGTCCACCAGCGACTGCGGGATGCCGTCGAACGGAAACGATTCGATCAGCCGCACGATCGAGGTCATCGACAGGTGCAGGCTGGTCGATTCGAGCGGTTCGATGAAGCCGCTGGCCAGGCCCAGAGACACGACGTTCTTGTTCCATGCCTTCAGGCGTCGACCGGTGCGGAACTGCACCGGCCACGGCTCGCGGATGACCGGCGCGGCTGCTTCGCGCAGCAGCTTGTCGCGCGCCTCGTCGTCGGACATGTGGCGGCTGGAGTACACCAGCCCGCAGCCGACCCGGTGCTGCAGCGCGATGTGCCAGCGCCAGCCGGCCTCGTGCGCGATGGCGCGCGTGTACGGCACCGGCGGCCCCACCGATTCGGTCTGCAGGGCAACCGCGCGGTCACACGGCAGCCAGTTGTTCCAGTCCTCGTAGCCGGTCTTGAGGGTCTGCTCGATCAGCAGGCCGCGGAAGCCGGTGCAATCGATGAACAGGTCGCCTTCGATGACCTGCCCGTCCTCCAGCACCAGCGATTCGACGTAGCCCGACCCGCCGTTCTGCCTGACTTCGCGGATCTTGCCTTCGACGCGCTTGAGCCCGTGGGACTCGGCCTTTGCGCGCAGGAAGCGCGCGTAGAGCCCGGCGTCGAGATGGTAGGAATAGTTGACCTGGGGCGACTGCAGCAATGCGAACCGGTCGACGCGCGACGCCACCGTTTCCAGGCAGTAGTCGCCCAGCTCCGACTGGATGCCGCGTTGCAGGCTGTCCAGCCAGAAATGATGGAAGCCGCAGACCAGCGTGCTTTGACCGGTGACGCCGAAGGGGTGGATGTAGCGCTCGCCGTGGCGGCGCCAGTTCTCGAACGAGATCGACAGCTTGAAGGTGCCCGCCACCGAGCGCAGGAACTCCTGTTCGTCGATCTGCAGGAAACGATGGAAATTGCGGATCGGCGGCACCGTCGATTCACCGACGCCGACCGTTCCGATCTGCTCCGACTCGATCAGCACCACGTCCAGCAGTTCGCGGAACTGGTGCGTCAACGCGGCGGCCGCCAACCAGCCCGCGGTACCGCCACCGGCGATCACGACCCTTCGAATCCTGCCCTTTTCCACCTTGACCCCCTGCATTGCACTGGCCGGCGGCGCCGGCTCAACGATTGAGTTTGCCGATCAGCATGGCCCGCAGCTGCCGCGCCAGGGTCTCGTCGATGGGACCGAGCACCTGCCGCGCCGCTTCAGGAAGATGGTCTCCGGCGCGATCGGCCGCGCCGAAAACGTAATAGTCGAAGATCTCGCGCCACGCCTGTCGCTCGCGCTCGGGCCGGTCGCGGATGGTCCACAGAGCGTGGTACAGCGCGTGCATCGGCGTCGGAATCCACGCCGCGGCGCTGTTCCACCAATAGTTCACCAGCACATTGAACGGCTCCAGCCCCTGCACGTGGTGCCACCACAGGCTCGGGATGAAGATCGCATCGCCCGGCTCGAGCACCGCGCTCTGCCCTGCTTCCAGTGCGTCGCGGAATCGCGGGTAACGCTCGAAGTCGGGATCGGCGAAATCGACCACGCTCACTGCCTGTCCGCCCGGCGTGGGCTCCAGCGGCCCCGGGTACAGGTTGTCGATCTGCCCGGGCGGGAACAGCGTGAAGCGGCGCCGCCCGACGGCACAGCAGGCGATGTTGTTGAGCGCGTCGTAATGGCACGAAGCGATGACGCGGTTGCCGATCCAGATGCTCGGCGGCGCGTCGATGCCGTGCACCGCCAGGTCCAGGTCGTTGCCCGCGCGCATTCCGGGAAGACGGCTGTCGACCAGTAGCGAGGCGACGTAATAGGTCGGCGGTTGCGCGTCGTCGGCATGGACTGCGATCTCGTCGAGCACGCGGCCCAGGTCGCTGCGCCGCACTTCGCAGTTCAAGTCGGTGAAATCGGCGTTGTAGAACGGCCGTCCGGCCACCTCCGGCCCGCCCCAGGAGTAAGTCACCGGCTGGCCGTTGTAGAAACGGCGCAGGTAATCCATGGCCTCGACGGGCGAGCGCGATGCCGCCTGCACCAGTACCCAGTTGCGGACCAGGCCGCGCAGTACGGCCGGCTGTCCCGAGGCGAGCAGCTTCTCGATCGGCAACGATCCGTCGCTGCAGTCGATGGCCCGGATCGTGGCGGCCACGTCGACCACTCAGGCCTCCGCGACCACGCGCAGGCGGCGTTGCTTCTCCGCCATCAGCCGGCGCAGGTTGTGCAACGAGGACTGCACCAGGAAGGCACCCTCCAGGTAACCGGCGCGATGCAGCTCGTGCAGGGTCGCCGCGTCCAGCGCAGCCAGGCGCTCCTGGTCGATGCCGTGCAGGCCCGCCAGCGAAACGCGGTGCTGGTCGTCGAGCTGCATGTCCAGCTTCATCGGCTGGATCAGCCCCGCTACCTCAAACGCGGCGAACATCGCGCGCCCGGCCTCGACGCCGTCGCGAATGCCGCGCAGGACCGTGGACACATGCTCCAGGTACGCACTGTGCCCGCCGTGCGACAGGAACACCGGTTCGCCCTCGCCGAAGCTGATGCGCGGGTGCGCCATGTCGACGTGGATGACCGGTTCGCGGCGCACTTCGCCGTCGATGCGCTGGTCCTGGAAGCCGATCAGGAACGGCCCCTTTGCCACCACCCCCGGCAGGTAGGCGGCATTCCAGCGGCCTTCGTGCAGGAACAGGTTCTCGTTGCGTTCGAATCCCAGCAGCGCCACCGCCTGCCACTCGTCCTTCTCCTTGCGGAAGAAGATCGGGTACTCGCGCTGCAGCTCGGCGAACTCCGTCGGGAAGGCCGCCACCATGCCGATCTCGTCGCCGTATTCGCGGCCGAAACGGGTGACGACCCGAAGGTCCTTGTGCTTGATGTTGTTGAGCAGTTCGTATTGGGCCATGAGCGCTGCAAGGACGGGTTTGCGTGATGTTATGCGCTTGCCAGGCGAATAAGGAAAGTGCACTGCAAAAAAAAGGGCAGGACAGCTGCTCGCGCAGCGGCCCTGCCCTGGTTCAAAACCCTGGGAGGGTCCTCAGAACTTGTAGCGCACCCCCAGCATGTAGCGCGGGCTCTGGTCGACGAGCTTGATGATCTGCTTCTCGGAACGGCCGTGCCAGCGCACGTCCTGACCGGTCAGGTTGATCGCCTCGAACGTGGCGGACCAGTGGTCGTTGAACTCGTAGCCCACGTTCGTATCCCACTGCTCGTAGGCCTCGACGTAGTACGGGTTGCGGTTGGAGCCGTTCTGGTTGGCCGCGATCAGGTACTCGTCACGCCAGTTCCATGCCAGGCGCACCGACCAGCCGTACTTCTCGTACATCAGCATCACGTTGGCCGTGTCGCTCAGTCCAAGCAGCGCGAACTGGTCGCGTTCGATCACCGTATTGTCGAAGGCGACGTCGCCGTCGACCAGGGTGTAGTTCGCGAACACGCCGAACCCGGACTCGCCGAAGAAGTACTGCCCACCCATTTCCCAACCGTGCAGGTTGGCGTCGTTCTGGTTGACGGGGCGGTTGACGTCGAACTCGTACAGCGGATCGTCGGCCTCGCCCACCAGGTCGTAGGCATTCTCCATCGCCAGCGACTGCGCCGAGCTGCCGTTGTAGGCCGCCAGGCCGCCGGTTTCCGGGTTGCGCAGCATCGCCACTGCGGCGAACAGCGCCGTGTCGTTGGCCGAGCAGGCCTGGGACACGTCGTTGCCGGCCGCGCCGACCTGGGAGGCGCACGACGCGCTCGTCAGGAAGGCCAGTGCCGCCTGTGCATCGGGGCCGGAGGTCGGATCGGTCAGCCCGTACAGCGGCTCACGCACCACCGAGGTGCCGATGAAGTTCTTCACGTCCTTGTTCCAGAACGTCACCGAGATGAAGCTGGCATCGGCGAAGTACCACTCAACGGCAAGATCGAGGTTGTCCGATTCCAGCGGATCCAGCGCCGGATTCTGCGCTTCGCCATTGGCGCGGGTGGACGGGTTGATCAGGATCGAACCGGTCGGCTGGTTCGGCGTCGGGCCCGCGTAGAGATTGCCGTAAGGCGCGCGCGCGATGGTCTTGCTGAACGATGCGCGGCCCTTGATCTCGTCGGTGAAGTCGAGCGAGAAGTCCAGGTTCGGCAGGACGAAGTCGTAGCTGTGCGTCTCGCTGAAGGGCACCTGGTCGTCGCCGCGCAGGATGCGGAAGTCGTTGTTGGCCTGCCACTGGATGGCGCTGGGCAGGGCAACCTGCGAGGTCGAGGTCAGGTAGGTCTTCTCGTAGCGCACACCGATGCGGGTGTGGGTCGGGAAGTCGCCCAGCGTACCGTCCAGGTCCAACTGGGCATACGCCGCGTCGGTGTCTTCCTTCACCCGGTTGTCGGCAGCCAGCTGCGGGTTGTAGCGGGTGGTCGCACCGTAGAAATCACCGGCCCACAAGGCACCGGCCGTGGCGCTTCCCTGCCAGGCGCCGTGGGCGGCGCCCGGAGCGCTGAAGTCGTCGAACATGCCGACGATGTCGATCGGGCGGATCAGCGCCGCCAGGCCCGGCTCGTTACCGGTGTTGGCCACGCCCCAGTCGCCCAGGGTCGAATAGGCTTCAGTGGCCTGGTGGCGGGTCATCGTCGTTTGCGACGAATCGACGCCGAACTGGAAGCGACCGTCGTCAAACACGTACTCGCCGTCGATGCGGCCCTGCTTGATCTCGGTTTCCTGGCGCTGGTAGTTGATGCGCAGCACCTGCGAACCGATCTGCTCCGGCGGGAAGTCCGGGTTCACCGCTCCGTTGGTGCCGGCGATGGCGTCGCCCGAGGTCGGGTACCAGGTACGGGCGCCGATCGGCAGGCCATTGTTGAAGCTCAGCTCCTGCGCCCAGTTGCCGCCGCAGTACGGACCGACGGTGCAGTTGTTGGTGCCGGCGATGCTGAAGAACGTCGAGCCACCGCCGGTGACCGGATCGTTGGGCACGCTCTCCGACGTCGTGTTGTGCGCGTCGAAGGTCAGGCGGAAGCGGTCAGTGACGTCCCAGGCCGCGTTGAAGCCCAGCGAGTCGAGCTTGTACTCCTGCTCCTGGTGCTGCTGCTCGTAACCGAAGTCCTTGGTGCCGACGATGTCGCGGATGTAGATGGGCGTGGCCACCGACTGGCCGGTATCGAACGTCAGATCGGTGAAGCTGTTGGCGCGCTGCAGCCAGATGGTCTGCTCGCCGCGGTCTTCCTTGATCTGATTGGTCGAGTAGGTGTAGTCCAGGGTCAGCGTCAGCGCATCGGTCGGCGCGAACTGCAGCACGGCCTGGCCGTTGATGCGCTCACGCTCGAAGTCGGCGAACGCATAGCGCAGGTCGTTGGGCATGCCATACAGCTGGCCGATGGCCGGTGCATTGGTCACCACCGCGTCCGGACGCAGGGCCGGGTCCGTACCGGTCCAGCGCTGCATGTTCCAGGCGTTCTCGGTCGCCTGTACCGAACCGCCGTGGCGCTTCTGGTAGCTCGCCGAAAGCCCGACACCCCAGGTCTTGTCGTCGTTGGTGTAGCTGAAGATGCCGGACACTTCCGGCGTGAAGTCGGTATCGAAAGGCTCCGACTCGTCGTAGACCGCCTTCACGCCGGCCGAGCCGACGAGGCCCTGGTGGTTGAACGGACGATCGGTCTGGATATCGATGGTCGCACCGATGCCGCCGCTGGGCACGCTGGCCTGGCCGGTCTTGTAGACCTCCAGCGTGGTGATCGCTTCGGACGCAAGCTGGGCGAAGTTGAACGCACGCGTGCCGCCGTCGACGCCGCCGATCGGCACCTGGCCGGGCGCACCGAAGGCGTCCGCGCCGGGGATGGTGCGGCCGTTGAGGGTGACCATGTTGAACTGCGGGCCGAAGCCACGCGCGGTGATCTGCGCGCCTTCGCCGTCGCGGCGTTCGATCGAGATGCCGGTGATGCGCTGCAACGACTCGGCAAGGTTGGTATCAGGGAACTTGCCGATGTCCTCGGAGCTGATCGCATCGACCACGCCGGCTGCGTCGCGCTTGATCTCCATCGACTGATTGAGACTGTTGCGCATGCCGGTGACCGTGACCGTATCGAGGGTCGTGGCCTGGTCGGAGCTGGTCTGCCCGGCCTGCGCGGTTGTGGCCTGCGCCGCCGTTGCCTGTGCAGTCGTCGCCTGCGCGCTGGTTGTCTGTGCAGTCGTGGCCTGCGCGGCCACGGTGCTGGCGTCCTGCGCGTACGCCGGGTTGATGACGAGCACGCCACCGACGAAGGTGAACATCGCGGTGGACTTGAAGCGCTTCTTGAACTGCCTGGACAGATGGCTCATTGCAAGGTCCTCCCAACTGAAGGGGAACCGCCCAAGGACGCCCACAGAACGTGGCACCGAAACCGACTCATATGGTCTTCCCCCTCAACTTCGATCAATGGATGTCGCCCTGTCTAAGGGCCCCTGCAGGCACCTGCCTGCTAGTTCCAGAACGAGCGTTCAAGCGACCGCCCGTGCAGATATTGCTTTGGCGTGACACTTCATTTCGATTTCAGGTACGCGTGCGTCGGTGGTGGCTCGGTGGACCTCCGGGACCCGCTTGGGGCGGGCAAGAGTGATAGCGCTATCATCTGGCCGCAGACTAAACATTAAGTTTCCATACATGTCACCGTGCACTGCAGCAAAGTTTGGCTAATGAATCGCCAAATTGAGTGTCACGGACACCCTTCCGCCCGTGCTGTGTGATGGTTTCATTCGCAACGATCCCCCCGCGCGCGCCCGGATCCCCATCTGACTGAGAGCGCTATCAGTCCCGTACGTCCGATGGCGGCCTGGCAGGCCAGAGGACGTGCATCGGGCCGGTGCAGCGCACGGCGTTGGCGGCGCAGCCAGTCAGTTCGCCGCCGGCCCGCCCAGCAGCACGCCATAGGACTGCAGGAATTCCACTGTGCCGTGGAATATCAGGCCGCCGCCCATCGCGGAAACGAAGAAGCCGACGATCCTGGTCGCGGCGTCCACGCCCTGCGCGCCGATCCTGCTCAGGATCTTCTTGGCATAGAGCAGCGAGACGTAGGTGCACACCACCGCAGCAGCGATCGCCGCGACCACCACGGCAAAGGAGATCACCAGTTGATCGGACTTGCGGATCAACGAGGTCAAGCCGATCACCGTGGCAATCACGCCGGGGCCAAACATGATGGGCATGGCCAACGGAATGAAGGAGATATCGCCGCTGTTGCCCTTCCCGGCCGACAGCATGCTGTTCTGGCTCGGCGAGAACAGGTCGAAGCCAATCCGCATGAGGATCACGCCACCCACCACGCGCACCATGCTCAGTGGCACGCCGAACAAGCGCAGAAGCACGTTGCCGAACAACAGGAAGAACAGGCACAGCAGCAGGACATTGATGCATGCCTTGCGCGCGATCCTGCGCCGTTCCTCATCGCCCTTGCCATCCATAAGGCCCAGGAACACCGGAATGGCTTCCAGCGGATTGATGATGGCCAGCAGGGTCGTGAACAGACTGAAGAAGAGAGTGACCTGGGCCATCGGCGTCGGCGACTTCTCGCCCCCTCGGTTCCGGCAAACGGAGCACCGAGTCTTGGCGCGCATCAATCACAACAGCGTGAGGAATGGGCCCGGCGACGCCTGCCGACGCATTCGCGACACCGGGCATCACTTACCAGATATCAGTCACTTACAGCACATATCAAATGCGCTGTGGCAAATCGCCATGCAGCGCGATTCCCACCCAACCCCTGCCGGGATACATTTCCTTCCACGCGGCGCCCTGACCACCAGCGGCCGCCCGCATCAGGACCAGCAACGGCAACCAGGACCGGCATCGGAGTTTTTTTTTGACTGAGTACAGTTCGCCGGCTCCGCCGCTGTTCGCTGTTGTTCCTGACGGTCTTTTCGGACCCCTCGCCTCCTCCAACCGCCTGCATTACTGGCAACTGCTTTGCCAGTTGTTCGCTGAGTTCTTTGGTCCCGACGCGCCGATGCCGCCGAGCATCGGCTTCCCGCGCCGCGAAATCACCTCGGCCATCGAACGCTACCTGCTGACCGACGACCCCTGGGAAGACGACGGGCAGGCCCCGGACGCGCCATTGGCGATGCGGGCCAATGCCATCTACGAGCGCTTCCGCGCCGCCGGCTGGCTGCGCCAGGAGCGGGTCGGTGCGCGCGAGATGGTGGCGATGACCCACGCCGTGGCGCAGTTGCTGGTGGCGCTGATGGACTTCGCCGAACGCGGTCCGGCCTTCTTCGGCGCCAAGGTGCGCTCGATCGAGCTGCAGTTGCAGCAGGTGGTGGCCGGCAACGCCGGCGGCGACAGCCTGGACGAAGCAGCCGACCAGTCGCGGCAGCTGTTGTCCTATGTCGCCGCGATCAGCGTGCAGGTCCGCGACCTGATGCCGGAGCTGATCAAGGCCGAAAGCACAGCCCAGTTCGCGCGGCAGCTGTTCGAGCGTTACGTCGGCGAATTGTTCGTTGGCGACTATGCGCAATTGCACAACGCCGACCATCCTCTCGCCCGCCGTACCGCGATCCTGACCATGGTTCGCGACATCGAACAGTCCGATCTGCGCGGGCAACTGATCGCGTGGTACCAGGAACGCGCCACCGGCGGCGATCGTGTCCGCGCCGAGCAACGCCTGCAGCGCAGCCTGCGACGCCTGTACGAGATCGATCGCATCGACGAGTACCTGGCCCGGCTCGATGACGACATCCGACAGGCCAATCGCCGTGCGCTGGCGTTCCTGGACTACCGGCTGCGCGCGCCCGACAAACTCGACGTGCTGCTGCGCCGCGCCTGTCGAGGTGTGCTGCAGGCGCCTGAAGAGTCGCTGCGCCTGCCGGTCGCACCCGGCCCGCTGATGGACGAACAAAGGCTGCGCGCGCCGCAGCAGCGGGCCAGGCCCATTCCGCGAACGGCCAACACCAGCCGCGAGCCCACGCCCGAACAGCTGGCGCGACTGAACCTGCTGCGGCAGATGACGCGCTCGCGCCTGGTCAAGCCAGAGGACCTGCGGCGCTACGTAGACCGTCACCTGGATGCCAACGGCCGCATCGATTCGGAGGCCATGGAAATCGCCAGCATCGAGGATTTCCGCGCCTACCAGACCCTCATCACGCTCGCATTGCGCAGCAGCCGCCGGGGCGGCCTGCGTCGCGACGATCCGATCCACAAGATGCTGCAGGGCTTCCGCATCCAGCTGAGCGATGGCGAACACACCGCCAACGACTTCCTGGCGTCGCCCCGCTTCGTCCTGCACCGCACGAGGAATGCCGCATGAAACGCTCATGGGCCACGTTGAGCCAGCTCGCCGGCGGCATGTACACCGCCCAGGACTTCGAGCGGGCGGCCTACCGCCTGGTCACCGAACAGGTGCTCTACAGCGCAGACCGCAAGTCGCGCAATGCCTACCACCTGGTCGAAACCTATCTGGCCGATTTCGCCGCCGCGCTGGAACCGCTGGGCATCCGCCTGGAGCGCAACGCCCACTTCCGCTACGTCACCGCACTGCCGGTCCACGGCGAAGGCACCGCGGTGAGCCTGGATGAAACTCTGCTGATCCTGGTGCTGCGCCAGCGCTACGACGAGGCGATGCGCCAGGGCCAGGTCGAGGACCACGGCGACGTGCAGGTGGAGCTGCCCGACCTGCAGGAGGCCTATCAGTCGCTGACCGGTCGCGAGCTGCCCGAGACCGGCGCGCTGCGCAGCCAGCTGCGCGCACTCAAGCGCTGGTCGGTCTGCCGGACGATGGATTGCGAGCCGGGCGACCCGCAGCCATTCCGGATCCTGGTGCGGCCGGCAATCGTGGAGATAGTGGGCGCGCAGTGGCTGCAGCGCCTCGATCAGCACAATCAGCAGGACCTGCAAGACCAGGACACCGGTGCGGCCGCCGACAACGACGCGGCCGACGCTGAAGAGCCCGCCAGTGAAGAGCCCGGCAGTGAAGAAAGCATGGAGGCTGACGATGTATCAGCTTAAGCGCGTCCATCTCATCCAGTTCTTCCTGTTCCAGGCGCAGACGCTCGAACTCGACCTGAGCACGGCGATCATCGCGCCCAACGGCGCCGGCAAGAGCGCGCTGCTCGATGCGCTGCAGATCGTCATGCTCGGCGGCGACCGCAACCAGATCCGCTTCAACGCACAGGCCGGCGGCAGCCACCGCGCCCGCACGATCCGCGACTACTGCCTGGGCGTATACCGCTCCGGCGACGACGGCCGCGACCGCGACACCGCCACGACGTACCTGAGCCTGGTCTTCGAGGATCAGCAAAGCGGCGAGACACTCACCGCGGGCATCGCGCTGGCGGCTTCCGCCGCCGAGCCCGACCACCGCGTCAACGGCCTGTACCTGTTGCCGCGCGTGGCGCTGACCCTCGACGACCATCTCGAGACGCTCAAGGGCGAGCAGTTGCCGCAGGAATGGTCGCGCTTCCGCGAGCTGATCGCACAACGCTGCAAGGCCGCCGGCAGCAAGGCCGAGCTGCACAGCAGCAGCGACCGCTTCATCAAGGACCTGCTGTACCGCCTGCGCCCGGGTCCGACCTCGCAGCTCGACGCGACGGCGTACCGCAAGGCATTCCAGAACGCACTCAACCTGCAGCGGGTCAGCGACGTTGACCTGTTCGTGCGCACGCTGGTCGCCGAGGAACGGCCGACCGAGATCGGCAAGTTCCGCGCCCTGCTCGACGGCTTCCGCCTGATCAAGGAGAAGATCGAACAGGTGGCGCGTCGCATCGACGAAGCCGAACTGGTCGAGCAGCACTACAAGAAGGTCGCCCACCAGGCGACGCGGGCGGCCTCCTACCGCGCGCTCGGTGCCGAGTACCAGCGCGACCTCCACTCCGAACGCGTCGATGCCGCCGAACTCGCGCTCGCCGACTCGCAGCAGTCCCTGCGCAACAAGCGCCTCGCCCTGGCCCAGGCCCGCAGCGATCGCGAGAACGCCCGCCTGGCCGCTGATGAAGCCAGCAAGCGCCTGCAGGGCACGCGCGGCTACCATGAGCAGGCCTCGTTCGAGCAGCTGACCGCTCCCTATCAGGAAGAACTGGCGCGCCTGAAGAAGGAACTCATGCGCAGTGCCGGCTTCGTCCGCGACCAGTTGCTGGCCGTGGGCAAGCTCGGCCTGCCCGGCGTCGACACGCACCTGCTCAAGGCCGCCCTGACGCCCTGGCAATCGCTGTACGACCAGTTGGCCGCCCTCGTCGCCGATGCCGACATCCTGGTAGCGCCGGAAACCCTGCACGACGAACTGCGCCGGGCACTCGAGCAGGCCGCGCCGATCATCGCCGCGGTCACCGCTTACGAGCGCGAACGCCACAACGCCCTCGACCAGGCCCGGCAGACGGCGTTGACCGCGCGCCAGAACCTGACCCGGCTCAATGCCGGCCAATCCGAACTGCGACCCGACGTCGCCCGGTTGATGAGTTACCTCGCCGACGCCGGCGTGCCGGCGCAGCCGGTCTGCGACCTGGTGCAGGTCACCGACCCGGCCTGGCAACGCGCCATCGAAGGCTACCTGCGCACCCACGTCGAAGCGCTGCTGATCCCGGCCGAACACGAAGAGCAGGCGGTGCGCCTGTACCGATCGCTGCAGGGCGCGCGTTCGGTCTATGGCGTCAAGCTGGCCCTGTGCAGCCATGCGCGCCAGCCCAAGGCCGACACAACGCCGGCCGCCGGCCAGGTCGCCGCGTTGCTGGCCGGCGACAATGCCGACGCCCTCGCCTATCTGCGCCGGCAACTCGGCGACTTGCGCTGCGTCGCCACCGAAGCCGAAGTCGTGCGCAGCCGCCATGGCCTGAGCCAGGACGGGCTGGTCGCCAAGGGCGGCGGTGTGGAACGCATGCGCCTGCCCGCCGCCAGCGAACTCAAGATTGGCGCATCGAGCAGTCGCGAGCGCCAGAAGATGCTGCGCGAGGAACTCGACAACGCCGAGAGCCGCATCGGAGAACTGGAGGCCCAATGGCGCCCGGTGCACGCCAGCGCCACCGGCCTGGCCCGCATCGGCAGTGCTGAAGACATGGCGCGCGACGCCCACGAGCTGCTGCTGAAGCATCGCCAGGCAGCCGCGCGCTATCGCGCCCTGAAGGACAACCAGGACGCGGCCAGCGATCCCGACCTGATCCGTCTCAGCGAACAGGCCCAGCAATGGGAGCGCCGGCGTCAGCAACTGGAAGACCTGGTCGAGCGCCTCGTCGGCGAGGAAGCCGTCGCCACCGGCAAGTGCGCCGAGGCCGAAGCTGCCCTGCAGGCACTGCTCGAGCAGAGCGATGCGATCGCGCGCCTGGCCAGTTCGGCATTCGCCCATCCCGACGTCGATGCCAATCTGGTCGAGCACCAGCGCGAGGAGCTCGACGAGAAAGTCGCAACGCTCGCCGAACGCCAGCAGCGTTGCCAGACCCGCGCCGACGACAGCGATCGCATCCTCAACGGCCTGCTTCCGGAAGCCTGGCGCGGCCTGGCGCAATACGGCAAGGATCACGGCCTGGCGCTCGACCTGGAGCCGGGGCAATGGCGCCAGGCCAATGCGCTGTTGCACAAGGAGATCGAGCACCTCAAGGGCACCGAGCTGGTCCAGCACCAGGCCGCCGCCGACGAAGCCTATGTCACGGCCGTGGAGACCTTCCGTTCCAACGTCGCATCGGCGCTGTACGACAACTTCACCCGTCTGCGGCACCAGATCAACACGCTCAACCGGACCCTGCAGCGCAGCCCGGCGTTCTCCAACAACGAGCGCTACCAGTTCAAGTACGACGTCGCTCCGGAGTTCCGCGACCTGCACCGTTTCATCAACAAGGCCGCCGACGTCGGCCAGACCGACACGCTGTTCGGCAGCGCCGGCGAAGTTCCGCCGGCCTTCCGCGACATCATCGATGACAAGGTCGGCAGCAAGGGCGCAACCATGGCGTCGCCGCTCGACGATTACCGGCGGTTCTTCAGCTTCGAAGTGGTCATCAAGCAGGACGAGAACGTCATCGGAACGCTCAGCGAGCGCATGCGATCGGGCTCGGGCGGCGAACACCGTGCGCCGCTGTACGTCATCGCCGGCGCCGCCCTGGCGGCCGCCTACGGCAAGGCCGAGGGCCAGCAAGGCGGGCTGGGCGTGATCATGCTCGACGAGTTCGGCGACAAGATCGATGCACAGAACGCGCGCGCCACGACCAACTACCTGCGTTCACTCGGGTTGCAGCTGATCGTGGCCGCACCCGACACGGCGCAGGGCACACTCAGTGGCGTGCTCGACAGTTACATCGAGCTGTTCCGTGACGGGCCGTTGCTGCAGGTCGAGCGTGTCGTCGTGCACGGTCGTGGCCGCGAACTGCTGGAGAGCGACCAGTTCCAGCTGCATCCGGAACTGCTCGACGCCGAGATCAGGCGACTCACGCTGGAACCTGAGAGCGCCTAGCGGATTCGGCAAGAACGCAAAGCACGTGCCGTATACGCACAAAACGCCGGCCACATTCGGCAACATATCGGACAGAATCGCGGCGACCCCGAGGAAATGCCTTATCCTCGGGTCGCTCCCCATAGCCATCCGAGGCGAACATGCGCATCGTCTTGGCCGACGATCATCCGATCATTCGCAATGGTGTACGCACCTTGCTGGAGCGCGACCACGGTCTGAAAGTGGTCGCCGAGGCTGCCTCCGCCGATGAACTCCATCGCGTCCTGGATGCAGCGCCATGCGACCTGATCATCACCGACTTCAACATGCCAGGCGGTCGCATGTCCGACGGACTGAGCCTGCTTGGAATGCTGCGCCGCAAGTGGCCCGCGCTGCCGGTCATCGTGTTGACCATCGTCAGCAATCCCGGCGTGCTGCGTTCGATCCTCTCCACCGGCGCACGCGGCCTGGTCAACAAGACCGAGGCGCTCGACGAACTGCCGCATGCCGTGCAGGCCGTGGCGCAGGGACGCAACTACGTAGGCGCCGCGATGGAACGGGCGCTGCTGCAGGAGAGTGAGGGGGACAAGGAGAAGATCGCGCTCTCGATCCGTGAAGTCGAAGTCTTCCGCCTGTTCGCGTCCGGATTGACGGTGTCGCAGATCGCCAGGCAGCTCAACCGCAGCGTCAAGACGGTCAGCCGCCAGAAGGTCGATGCAATGGCCAAGCTCGGGATCGAGAACGACATCGACCTGTACTCCTACGCGCGCGAGCACGGGCTGCTATAGCGGCGTCGACGACAATTCGCTCACGTCGCGCTCACGCGCGGCAACCTTCGTGCCTTCAGTTACGTCCTGATCCGCATAACTTTCACGCGGCTGGAAGTTCGGCTGTGCGAGGTTGGACCCACGAGATCGCAGGAGTGCAGATATGAAAGTTGGCGAAATCATGACGACCGATGTGGTCCTCACCGACCCGGCCAAGAGCATCCGCGAGGCCGCCGAGACCATGAAACGGATGGATGTTGGCAGCCTGCCCGTGGGCGAAGGCGACCGGATCGTCGGCATCGTCACCGACCGCGACATCGCCATGCGCGCAGTGGCCAACGGGTTGGGATCGGACACTCTGGTCCGCGATGTGATGAGCGAAGCGATCCATTACTGCTACGACGACGAAGACGTCGACGATGTCGCGCGCAACATGGCCGACCTGCAGGTGCGGCGACTGCCAGTCATCAATCGCGAGCGCCAGCTGGTGGGGTTCGTGTCGCTGGCCGACTTTGCCTACAGCGGCGACGAAGACTCCTCGGAAGAGTTGCTCAAGGGCGTTGCCCGTCCGCATTAAGCGTGTTTTCCAGCGTCAGCGACGCATGCGGCGGCCGAAGCCGCCGCATGCACCGTCCCCTGGTTGCCTTTCGCCTCAAGCGGCGTTGTCCAGGCCACATTGCTCCGCGGGCCTGCGCGCGCCCTTCCCTGTCTGCTGCTCCATCAGCCGCGTCCATGCTGCGCGTGCCACCGGCTGCGCTTCGTACCAGTCCAGGCGCGAGCTTCCGCGGACCCGGAGGTAGCTCTGCTCCAGTTCGTCGAGGCAGTCGTCGAATGCCTGACCGCGGAGGTAGGCACTGAGACCGAGCTTGACGGCGGGGAGGTAGTCGTCACTGCGGAACACGACCACGTACTGACGGTAGTGCCGCATCCACGACGCGATCTCGCGCTCGATATCGACCACCTCAACCACGTTTGAACGCGTGCCATAGAACAGATTCGTATTCATCCTGCCTCCTGTTGCATGCCTCTTGGTTCAGTGCTTCCGCATCGGGCCGACGAAGAATCGACGGACCGGCGCGAAAGCTCGACGCAACTACCGTGCCATCCCCTGACCCCCTGCAGCCGCGCTGCGGCGGTCGTGGTTCACCCGGCGTTGCGATCGAGATGCAGGTTTTTCCGCGCAAGGGAAAATGTTGCCTGACCAGGGCCGTACGCCTTCAATGCGCGTTCACCGCGATCGGAATAGTCTTCCGGGACGAACCGCTGGAGCTCGACCGATGCCCGCATCGCTGCTGATCGTCGACGACGACCGCGACTTCACTGAATCGGCAGCCGACTTCGCCCGACTGCGCGGTTTCCGCCCCTACGTTGCCCACTCGCTGGAGCAATCGCGCCAGTTCAGCCACCTGCCACCGGTGGACCTGCTGTTGCTCGATCTCGAGCTTCCGGATGGCAACGGCCTTGAGCTGCTCGATGATCCGGCGATGCCCGAGCACGGCCAGGCCATCATCGTGACCGGCCAGCCCTCGGTGCAGTCGGCGATCCAGGCCGTCTCCCGTCCCGTGGTCGATTACCTGCTCAAGCCGTTGTGCCCGATCCAGTTCGACTCCCTGCTCAAGCAGGCGGCGGCGCGCGGCGTCACCGCCGCGGTCACCGATCGCCATGGAATGGTGGGCCGCTGCGAAGCGATGTGCCGGATCCACGACGACATCGATCGCGTCGCCGCAACCGACGCATCGGTGCTGATATCCGGCGCCAGCGGCACCGGCAAGGAACTGGTGGCCAGGGCCATCCACATCGCCAGTGGCAGGACCGGACCGTTCGTCGCCGTCAATGCCGGTGCGATCGCACCGGAGTTGCTGGCCAGCCATTTGTTCGGCCATGAGCGCGGCAGCTTCACCGGCGCCAGCCACCGTCATGCGGGCTATTTCGAACAGGCCCACGGTGGCACGCTGTTCCTCGACGAGATCACCGAGATGCCGCCGGCACTGCAGGTCTACCTGCTCCGCGTGCTGGAGACCGGGACGGTCACGCGCGTCGGCGGAACCGAAGCTATCGCCACCAATGTGCGCGTGCTTGCCGCGACCAACCGCGATCCGCAGATGGCGCTCGACGCCGGCAACCTGCGCGAGGACCTGTTCTATCGCCTCGCCGACTTCCAGATCACGATGCCTGCGCTGCGCGAGCGTGCGACCGACGTGATGTTGCTGGCGCAGTATTTCCTCGATTGCCTCAACGCCCGCCACGGCACCGCCAGGCGCTTCGCCGATGGCAGCGAGCGCGTGCTGATGCGGCACCCGTGGCCCGGCAACGTCCGTGAGCTGCGCAGCACCATCCAACGGTCGTACCTGTGCAGCGACGGGCCGCTGGTGCGGATCCGGGCGCTGGAACAGCGGGCACGGACCATGGCAATGGCTGGCGGCATGATCGGCTTCGGCGTCGGAATGAGTTACGCCGAGGTCGAGCGCGAGATGCTGGTGCGCACCCTTTCCCACTACGACAACGACCGCAGCCGCACGGCGCAGGCGCTGGGAGTCAGCGTGCGAACGATCCAGAACCAGCTCGCACGCCTGCGCGGCGATGGCGACCCGCGGGCATGAGCGACGCCCCTGCGAGTGAACAAGTGCGGCGCTGGCGTCACAGTCTGCGCAACGAACTCAACGTCATCATCATGGCCACCTCGACAGCGTCGGCCCTGATCGAGCACGGTGAAAGCCTCACGCGCGTGCGCGAGCACCTCGCCCGTGCCGAGGCAGCGTCCCGGCGCTGCCGCGACCTGGTCCAGGAATGGCCGGACAGTACCTGAGCAAGCCGCTCCCGCACATCGCGCTGCTGGTCGGCGATGTGGTGGTGGCGCTGCTGCTGGGCGCGCTGGGTTCGCTCGCCTATGGCCTGCCGTCGCCGCAATTGCCGATGACGTCCGGCTACGCGGCGGTGCTGTTGGCCGCCGCCATGTTCGGTCACCGCTGCGGATTCCTGACGGTCGTGGCCATGGTCACCATGGTGCTGGTGCGCGGGCACGCCGATGCCGGCCCCATCGACATGGCGGCCTTTGCCGCGGTCGCCGGCGTCCTGGTCTGGCTCGCCGGCGAAGTGCGCGCCAGCCGAAGACCTGGCGACGTGCTCAAGCGATTCCAGGCCGACCGCGAGCAGCGCGCCCTGCTTGACCACCTTCCGAAGATGGTCTGGGTCGCCGAACCCGACGGCACGATGCGTTACCACAACCGCTACTGGTTCGAGTACACCGGCCTGAGCGGCGACGAGGGCTGGCAGGCCATCGTCCACCCCGAAGACATGCACGCCGGCATGGACGCCTGGCGCGATTCGATGGCCACAGCGCAACCGCTCAACCTGGAGATGCGCTTCCGTCGCGCCGACGGCAGCTACCGCTGGCACCTGGTCAAGGGCGTTCCGATCATCGGCGCCGATGGCAAGGTGCATTGCTGGTACGGCGCCAGCACCGACATCGAAGACCAGAAGCGTGCGGTGGAGACGCTGGCGCTGGCAAATCAGCGCATCAGCCGTTTCCTCGCCGTGCTGAGCCACGAACTGCGCAACCCGCTGGCCGGCGTCACCACCGCCTCGGAGATCCTGCGCCGCGACGACACCGACGTGCCGCAGCGGACGCAGGCGCTGGCGACCCTGCAGCGCCAGAGCCAGCACCTGCGGCGGATGGTCGAGGACCTGCTCGACATCTCGCGCGTGACCCAGGGCAAGGTCGAGCTGCGGCGCAGCCTGGTCGAGATCGGCGAGCTGCTCGATGAAGTGCATCGCGACAACGTGCCCATCGCCGCCCAGCATGGCGTGGTCCTGGTACCGCCGACCCATGAAGGAACGTGCCACGTCCGCGGCGATCACGCGCGCCTGCGGCAGGTGCTCGACAACCTGGTGTCCAACGCCATCAAGGCGAGCGCGCGCGGCCAGCGCGTCTTCATGTCGGTCGACGAGCACGACGGCGAATCGATCATCACCGTAGGCGACGAAGGCCAGGGCCTGGATCAGGACTTCGTCGCGCGCATGTTCGATCCCTTCGTGCAGTCGCCTACCTGGCAATCGCGTGGCCTCGGCCTGGGCCTGAGCATCGTCAAGCACATCACCGAGCTGCACGGTGGCCAGGTCAGCGTGCACAGCGATGGCCCCGGTCGCGGCGCGTACTTCACCTTGAAGCTTCCATGCGAATCATCGCCCGAGGCGTGCGGCTGCGACGACGAGCCATTGCGAATCGCTCCGGCCGTCCACGCCCATGTCCTGATCGTCGAGGACGAGCTGGAGAACGCGCAGGCGCTGCAGACCCTGCTCGAGCTGGAGGGCCACCGGGCGAGCATCGCCACCGATGCCGACTCCGCGCTGCGGATGGTGCGCGAGGATCCCGCCGACGTAGTCCTGTGCGACCTGGAACTCAGGGAGGGGCTGTCGGGCTACGACGTGGCGCGGATGATGCTCGACTCGGACAAGGTTCCCTACCTGATTGCCTACAGTGGCTACGGCCAGCAGAGCGACCGCGACCGCACGCGCCTGGCCGGCTTCCAGAAGCACCTCGTCAAGCCGGCGACCATCGCCGAGATCCTTGCCGCCATCGACGAGGGTTTGCACTCTGGCCAGCGGCCGGTGCGTGGCGCCAGCAAACCCGCAATCACGTCCTAGCAACCGGCTCGCGGCCCGGCAAGCGTTGCGCCGGGGCGAAACACATTCCGTGCGTCCCCTCAAAGCCCCGTTAAGGCGCGATTCCCGCGCGCGGATACACGCAAAAGAACGACGCGACGTACACCGCTGGCGTCGTAACGTGAGCCAATGCGCATTGCCCAGATCGCCCCTCTCTATGAGGCCGTACCGCCCTTGCTCTACGGTGGAACCGAGCGGGTGGTTGCGCATCTCACCGATGCGCTGGTCGAGGAGGGTCACCAGGTCACGTTGTTCGCTTCGGCCGACACGTGCACCCGCGCCGAACTGGCAGCCATGCGCGACCAGGCCATCCGACTGGACCCGGCGCCCCTGAAGTCGGACCTGGCCGCGCACCTTTCCATGCTGCACGAAGTTCGCCGGCGCGCCGACGAGTTCGACATCCTTCACTTCCACGTCGACCTGATCCACTTCCCGTTCTTCGAGCGCTGTGCCGAGAAGACCGTCACCACGCTGCACGGGCGCCTGGACCTCAAGGACCTGGCCAATGGCTACGGCTGCTGGCCGCAGTTTCCGCTGGTGTCGATCTCCGACAGCCAGCGGCATTCGATGGAAGCACTGAACTGGATTTCGACGATCCACCACGGCCTGCCACAAGCGCTCTACGACTACTCGCCGCAACCACGCGGCGGATACCTCGCGTTCCTCGGCCGCATCTCGCCGGAGAAGCGCGTCGACCGCGCGATCGACATCGCGCGCAGGGCCGGCCTTCCCCTGCGCATCGCCGCCAAGGTCGACGCCGTCGACCGCGAGTACTTCCACACCCGGATCGAGCCCCTGCTCGACGCGCCCGGAATCGAGTACATCGGCGAAATCTCCGACAGCGACAAGAACCGCTTCCTCGGCGACGCGCTCGCCCTGCTGTTCCCGATCGACTGGCCGGAGCCGTTTGGTCTGGTGATGATCGAGGCGATGGCCTGCGGCACGCCGGTGCTGGCCTGGGATTGCGGATCGGTACCGGAGGTGATCGAGCCTGGTGTGTCCGGATGCATCGTGACGTCCGAATCGCAGGCCGTCGCCGCGCTCGCCGCACTGCTGGCGCTGGACCGGCGCAGGATCCGCGACTGCTTCGAGCGCAGGTTCACTGCCCAGGTGATGGCCAAGGCTTATGTCGAGGTGTACTGGCGCCTGCTGCGTGAGGCCGCACAGCAGCGCCGCGCCGGCTGAGGGACAGGCATGGACCCGGCGGCCGCGGCATCGTTGAACACCGGCTACGTCCTGAAGGAAGGCGAGACGTTCGTCGTCGCCAACCGCCAGGGCGACATCGAGGGCGGCGCCGACGGCCATTTCCACAACGACACCCGGATGCTGTCGCGGTTCTGCCTGCGCCTTGGCGACACCAGTCCAGTGCTGCTCAGTTCCTATGTCACGCGTGACAACGTGTTCTTCGTCGCGCACATGACCAACCGGCTGCTGCCGCCACTGGGCGGCACGTCCACCGGCGAAGGACTGGTCTACATCAAGCGCGTGCGCTTCCTGCACGAAGACCGGATGTATGAGCGCATCAAGCTGCTCAACTACGGCAGCCAACCGGCGCATGTACCGCTGTGCATGGAGATCGCCGCGGACTTCTCCGACATGTTCGAGGTTCGCGGCAGCACTCGCCAGCGCCGCGGCGAACTGTTGCCGGTGGAGGTGCTCGAACGCGGCCAGGTGTTCCGCTACCGCGGCCTCGACCAGGAACTGCGCACTTCATGCGTGAGCTTCTCCGACCGCCCCGACCACCTGGATGCGTCCGAAGCCAGCTACGTGATCGCGCTTGCCCCTGGCGCGCGGCGCGTGGTCTTCGTCGAGGTCGGCAGCGAGCTGGCGAGCGTCGACCGCAGCCGGTTCCGCACCGCCGCCGCGCAGGCGCGCAAGCGGATGCGGCTGCGCAACCGGCGCAGTGCCCGGGTCTGCAGCGAAGGTCCGCTGTTCAACGACTGGATGGAACGCTCGCGCGCGGACCTGACCATGCTGACCAGCGAGCTCGATACCGGCCCCTACCCCTACGCCGGCATCCCCTGGTTCTCCACGCCGTTCGGGCGCGATGCCGTCATCACCGCCCTGCAGACGTTGTGGCTGGACCCGGAGCTGGCGCGCGGCGTGCTGACGTTCCTCGCCCGCCACCAGGCACAGGAAGAATCCTCGTTCATGGATTCCTCGCCGGGCAAGATCATGCACGAGACGCGCAAGGGCGAGATGTCGGCGCTGGGCGAGCTGCCGTTTGGCCGCTACTACGGCGGCGTCGATACCACGCCGTTATTTGTCGGCCTGGCCGGCGCCTACCTGGAGCGCACTGGTGACCGCCTCCTCATCGATGCAATCTGGCCGGCGCTGAAGGCGGCCACGTCCTGGATCGAGCGCGTGTGCGACGCCAATCCGTCCGGCTTCCTCGACTACGCGCGTGGCGAAAGCAGTGGCCTGTCCAACCAGGGCTGGAAGGACAGTTCCGACTCGGTGTTCCATGCCGATGGACGCGCGCCACAGGGGCCCATTGCCCTGGTCGAAGTGCAGGGTTACGCCTTCGCGGCGCTGCGCGCGATGGCGCAGATGGCGCGCATGCGCGGACTCGACGACAGGGCCGCGGCCTGGTCACAACGCGCCGAGCGCCTGCGCGCCGAAGTCGAGCGCCTGTTCTGGATGCCCGCCAGCAAGTTCTACGGCATCGCCATCGACGGCAACGGCGAATTGTGCGCCGTGCGGGCCAGCAACGCCGGGCATCTGCTCTACAGCGGCCTGCCCGACAACCGCCGCGCAGCCGCCGTCACTTCGCAACTGCTCGACGCGCCGTTCTTCAGTGGCTGGGGCGTGCGCACGCTGGCGCAGGACCAGGTCCATTACAACCCGATGTCGTACCACAACGGCTCGGTCTGGCCGCACGACTCGGCCATCTGCGCCGCCGGCATCGCTGCCTACGGGCCACGCTCGGGCGCGGTGCGGCTGTTGCGCGGCGCCTTCGAAGCGGCGGTGCACTTCAACATGCGGCTGCCCGAGTTGTTCTGCGGTTTCCCGCGCTCGCACGGCAGCGCCCCGGTGGCTTACCCGGTCGCCTGCCTGCCGCAGGCCTGGGCGGCCGGTTCGGCTTTCATGCTGGTGCAGGCCTGCCTGGGCATCAGCATCGACGGCGCGCACGCGCAGATCCAGCTCGATCGCCCGCAGCTGCCGATCGGCATCGACGAGATCGTCGTGCGGCGCGTGCCGATCGCGGCGACCCATGTGCACCTGGTGCTGAAGCGCCTCAACAATCGCGTAGGCGTCTTCGTCGAGGGGCCCGGCACCGACAGCGTGTCAGTGCGCATCAAGGGCTGACAACGCAACGATCGATGCAGATCCAGGCGAAATGAATGGCCGTGGCGCGCTGCGGTCGCCACCTCGGCCGGCCCGCGCTAGAATTGCGGCCATGTCCCCGCGTGCCCTCCTGCTCCGCGTGCTGCTGATTCTGAGCCTGGTCCTGAACGGATCGGGCTACGCGGTCGCGTCCACGCAGATGCATCTGGCGCACATGGCCACGGTGCATTCAACAATTGCCGCCGCCGACATGCACGATGCCGCTCCGCCGTGCCACGAGCAAGGTGGCCAGCACGCCGGCCAGTCCGGCATGCACGACATGGCGACAAATGCCGCCGCGTGCGATGACGCTGTCACCCGTCATGCCGCACCGGATTGCTGCCAGTCATCGCAGTGCGCCTGCGACTGGCTGCAGCATGCAACGGCCACGCTCGCCCAGGTTCCGGTGCTGCCCTCGATGGCGGTCCGCGCACCGGACGTTCGCGCGATGCATTGCAGCCACGCCGCACCGGCGCTGGCGAACCCGATCCGACCTCCGATCGGTTGAGTGCCCGGCACCCAGGTGCCGGTTTCATGGCTTCGATGCCGCGCTCGCGAATTGTCCTGACTCCCGGGACCGCGTCGCGCCCCATCGATGCCCACGCACTCGACCGCTTTGCACGGAGTACTTCTGATGTCGTTTGATCCCTCTGCCCCGGATTCGGCGCCGAGCCAATCGCGCCGCCGCTTCGTCACCGGCTTGTCGGCCGGCGGCGTTGCCACCGGCCTTGGCCTGTGGCGCCTGCCCGCCATGGCCGCTGCAGGCCTTGCCGCCGCGCCGCAGCAACTGTCAGGCACCCAGTTCGACCTTTCCATCGGCAGCGCGCCGGTCAATTTCACCGGCCACACGCGTCCGGCGGTCACCGTCAACGGCTCACTGCCGGCGCCGATCCTGCGCTGGCGCGAAGGCGACACGGTGACGCTGCGCGTGGCCAATCGCCTGGGCGTTACCAGCTCGGTCCACTGGCACGGCATCCTGCTCCCGGCCAACATGGACGGGGTGCCGGGGCTGAGTTTCGATGGCATCCATCCGGGCGAAACCTTCGTCTACCGTTTCGACATCAGGCAATCGGGCACCTACTGGTACCACAGCCATTCCCTGTTCCAGGAGCAGGCCGGGCTGTACGGCGCGATCGTCATCGACCCGCGCGAACCGGCGCCCTACCGCCACGACCGCGAGCACGTGATCCTGCTGTCGGACTGGACCGACAAGGATCCTGCCGAACTGTTCCGGCGCCTGAAACAGATGTCGGAATACGACAACCGGCGCAAGCGCACGGTTGGCGATTTCTTCCGCGATGCCGGCCGCGACGGCCTTTCGGCGACCTTGCGCGACCGTGGCGACTGGGGCCGGATGCGGATGACGCCGACCGACCTGTCCGACGTCAACGCCAACACCTACACCTATCTGCTGAACGGCCAGGCGCCGGCCGGCAACTGGACCGGACTGTTCCGCAGCGGCGAAAAGGTGCTGCTGCGCGTCATCAACGGCTCGGCGATGAGCTATTTCGATGTGCGCATCCCCGGACTGAAGATGACCGTGGTGGCCGCCGACGGCCAGTACATCCATCCGGTCACGGTTGACGAATTCCGCATCGCCGTGGCCGAGACCTTCGACGTCATCGTCGAGCCGGGCGGCCAGGACGCCTACGCCATCTTCGCCCAGGACATGGGCCGCACCGGTTACGCGCGCGGCACCCTCGCCGTGCGCCAGGGCCTGGAAGCACCGCTACCGCCGCAAGACCCCCGCCCGATCCTGACGATGTCCGACATGGGCCACGGCGCCCACGGCAAGGGCATGGAAGGCGGATGCGGCGGGAAGATGGGACACGACGTGGGACACGACGTGGGACAGGACGTCGGACACGACATGGGCCACGACATGTCCGGCATGGCTGGCATGTCCAACATGGCCGGCATGGACCACTCCGGCGGCGGCATGCAGGCGCACCCGGCCAGCGAGCAAGGCAATCCGCTGGTCGACATGCAGACGATGGCGCCGGCACCCAGGCTCGACGATCCCGGCATCGGCCTGCGCGACAACGGCCGTACCGTGCTGACCTACGCGGCGATGAAGAGCCTGTTCGACGATCCCGACGGACGCGATCCCAGCCGCACGCTCGAACTGCATCTGACCGGGCACATGGAAAAGTTCGCCTGGTCCTTCGACGGGCAGAAGTTCATGGACGCCGAACCGCTTCGCCTGAACTATGGCGAGCGCATGCGCATCGTGCTGGTCAACGACACCATGATGACCCACCCGATCCACCTGCACGGACTGTGGAGCGACGTCGAGGACGAAGGCGGCAACTTCCACCTGCGCAAGCACACCGTGGACATGCCACCCGGCACGAAGCGCAGCTACCGCGTGCGCGCTGATGCGCTCGGCCGCTGGGCCTACCACTGCCACCTGCTCTACCACATGGAAGCGGGCATGATGCGCGAAGTGCGGGTGGAGGAATGAGCATGCGCCATTCGTTCCGCCGGTACGCACTGGCCACCGCGCTCACCTTGCCGATGGCTGCGCCGGCGTGGTCACAGGATCACGCACAGCACGGCGGCCATGCGCCTCCCGCGCCATCGCCGAAGGTCGAGCAACCGGTCCAGCCCATTCCCGCGTTGACCGATGCCGACCGTGCCGCCGCATTTCCCGAGCTCGGCCATTCGATGCAGCACGCGTCCGACTTCAACCATTACCTCCTGGTCGACCGTTTCGAGGCCGTCGATCTCGACCAAGGCAGCGGCCAGGCCTGGGAGCTGCAGGGATGGCTGGGCGGCGACGTGAATCGACTCTGGTTGCGCAGCGAAGGCGAACGCGCGCGCGGCCACACCGAGTCCGCGGACGTCGAGCTTCTGTATGGCCACAGTGTGTCGCCGTGGTGGGATGTCGTGACCGGCGTGAAGCACGATTTCAAACCCGGCGATTCGCAGAGCTGGGCTGCGCTCGGCGTGCAGGGCATGGCGCCCTACAAATTCGAGATCGAGGCCACGGCGTACCTGGGTGAAGGCGGTCGCAGCGCAGCGAGTTTCGAGGTCGAGTACGACGTGCTGCTGACCAACCGGCTGATCCTGCAACCGTTGCTGGAGGCCGAGGTATACGGCAAGGACGACGCCCGTCGCGGCATCGGCTCGGGCCTGAGCACGGTCGAGGCCGGCCTGCGCCTTCGCTACGAGTTCACCCGCAAGTTCGCGCCCTACATCGGCGTGAGCCACGAGCGCGCCTTCGGTGACACCGCTGACTTCCGCCGCCAGGACGGTGAGGACTCGCGCGACACCCGCTGGGTGGCCGGTGTCCGGTTCTGGTTCTGAGCCGGGCTCTGAGCCGGGCGCTGGGCGCTACAGCACCGGCCTGACCGCCAGGTCGCGTTGCCCGCGCAAGGACTGCGCGGCGGCCTGCGCCTGCTCGGCCAGGGCGCGGTCGTCGAGGGCGCGATACAGCGCCAGCATCGCCCATGCCACACGGTAATCGCTGCCGGCGAAGGTGCTGAGGTCGCCCAGCACCGCAGCAGCCGCCTGCTCCTGCTTGGCATCAAGCAGCAGCAGGGCGTGGGCGACATTCGCACTCACGCGGTCGTCGGGACTGCCGCCCTGTTCGGCCTGGCTGGCGGCGCGCTGCATCGCCAGGACGGAGGCGGCATGATCGCCGGCGGCGTCGTCGACCAGTGCGCGGGCGATGCCCCAGGCCACTGAATCGATTTCGACACCAGCGTTGCCGGCCTGCGCGCGCGACACCCACTGGCGCGCGGTTGCGACGTCGCCATTGCGTAGCGCCGCCTGCACCGCCGCCAGCGCGAGTGCGCCTCGAGTAGGCGCAGACGGATCAGGCAATTGCCGCGCGATCGCACCGGCACGGGTGGTATCGCCCTTGGCCAGCAGCAGCTGCAACTGCAACTCCATCAGCAGGCCATTGGCGTCGCCGGTCTGCAGCGCACGCAGGCGATCCAGACTCTGCGCTGCTGCGTCGAGCCGGCCATTGGCCAGCAATGCCCGTGTCCGGATCGTTCCGATCGAAATTGCCAGCGCAGTGTCTTCCAGCGACTTGGCCAGTTCGCCCGATCGCTCGATCGTGGCCAGCGCGGCCGCAGGTTGCGCCAGCTTCAGTTCGGTCGCAGCCCGCGAGCTCAGCGTTGCCGCCAGGTAGTCGTGCACCTCGAAGCGCTCGAACACGGCGATGGCGCGATCGAACTCCTGCAAGGCCTGCTCGAAGTGGCCGCGCTTGGATTCGATGATGCCCAGGTTGGTGTCGACCATCGCCGCCTCGACCAGGTCGCCCGCCCGCTGCATGGCGATGCGCGCACGGCCCATGTCCTGGACGGCGCCGGCCATCTTCTCCTGCTCGACCTGGGCGACGCCGCGGCCGTTGTATGCGTTGCCCAGCAGGCTGGGATCGATGGAAGCGTCCCGGCTCGACTCCAGGACCGACAGCGCCTCGGTATAGCGCGTCTGCGCCGCGGCGAAGTTGCCGCGCCGGATCTCGACCGCGCCCAGGCCCATGCGCGTCTTGGCTTCGGTTTCGAGGTCGATCGGACGTGTCTCGAGGATGGAGGAGAAAATCGCGGCGGCTTCGTCGGCGCGGCCGGCGCGGTACTCCAGCTGTCCTTCACGGACGCGCAGGCGCGACTCGCGGCGTTGTTCAGGCGGCGCGGTCTCGATCAGGCGTCGCGCCGCGGCCAGCTGGCCGGAGATCAGCTCGGCATCGATCCGCTGCACGCGTTCGGTCAACGGACTGGGCGCACCGTGTTCGCCGCTGTGCCGGCCGGTGCGCTGCAACCACGAATCGGTCACCGCCGCTGCCGCTGTCAGCGGCGTGGTTCCCTGCGCATCGATGACGTGCTCCTTGCCCGCCTGCAACACACGCAGGCGGATGCGCCAGCCGCGGCTGTCATGCATGGCCTCCGGCGCGAGGATCCACTGCGCGCCACTGCCCTGCTCCAGTTTCTGCAGCGCGGTGCTGCCGTCTGCGGATGGATAACCGCTCTGGGTGCTCAGGTGCAGGGTGTGGTCACTTGGCAACACCTTCACGCCGCTGCTGCGCAGCCGGCTGGCGATGTAGTCCATCGCGCCCAGGCGGACCCAGGTCGACTCGGCTTCGATCGGCGTGACCCTCACCGGCAGCACCATCACGGTGCCGGCCTGCGGGGCCCGAGCCATCGACGCCGGCTGTGGCGCGCGCGACGAGTACCAGGCCCAGCCGGCGGCGACGACAGCCGCCAGCAGCGCAGTGAGCACGATGACGGTCAGGTATCGGCGCTCGCGGGGTCGCAGTGGCGGTTGCTGAACTGCCGGGGGGTGTGCCGTTGCGGGCTGGACCGCCGCAGAGGGCAGCTCCGTCGGCACGTCCACCACCGCAGCGGTTGCCGGTTCGCCAATGGCGGCGTCAGCACTGGACGCCGGCATGAACACCTCCACCTCGGCCTCTTCCACCGGTGCGATCCAGTGGTAGCCAAAGCGCGAAACGGTGCGGATGATCGACTGGCGGTTGCCGGTGTCGTCGAGCGCCTTGCGCGCACGCAGCATCGTCTGTGCGACGACGGTGTCGCTGACGTCGACCTTGCCCCATACCGCCGCGATGAGTTCGTCCCGCCCAACCGCGCGCTCGCGGTTGGCGATCAGGTAGGCCAGGCAGTCGAACGATTTCGGCGGCAACGCGACACGCAACCCTGCGCGCTTGAGTTCGCGGGATGCGGGATCGAGCTCGAATTCGCCAAACCGGTACCGCGTAAGGCGCATGCGCCCGACCTGCCTTCTGTTCGCCCCGGCGTCGCTCTAGGCACCGGGCAGCGTCGGACTCCATCGTAAGTCATACGCCCCCTGCCATGCTCCGGCGGAAGGTCACGGCGTGCTGATCACAACACGAAGCTCACAGCACGCTGACGCTGAATTCAGCGACCTGCGCCGCCGCCTGCGGCGATTCCCAGTCGCGGCGATAGACGAAGCGCAGATGCGCCGAGCCCCTGCCGACCGCCCTGAACAACCAGGTGTCGGTCGCGCCGGGCCCCTTGCTGGCCCCGCCGGCTTCCATGGGGCCGGGACCGGGGTCCTGTTCCATGCGCAGCAGGCCCGGGTCGGCATCCGCCAGCTCCCAGCGACGACCCGAAGCGAGGCTGCCGCTCAGGTTCACGCGCAGTTGCTGGCCCTGTTGGAGCGTTACCGGCATCGACACATCACCGGCGCCGATATCGACCAGCCCCGCCTGCCGCTGCCCCGGAACCCGGTACAGCACCGGGTCGATGCCACCGCGATGCGGCCCGGGCACCCACAGCCTGCCGTCGTCCAGGCGACGCAGGTCCAGCGGCTGCCGGCCGCCAGCGGGGTCGAGCCGGTACACCACGCTGTCGCCGCGATCGCTCGATCGCTCGATGTTCCAGCGGCCCTGGTCTTCGTCGGCGCGGACGGCCGCTCCCGGAACGACACGGATCGTGCGCAGCGAATAACGCGTCGGCACCCCGGTATCGCCGTTCGCATACAGCTGCAGGTCGGCGCGGATCGCCGTGCAATCGGCGCACGGCAGCCAGCCGACGTAACGTCCCAGCACATGCTCCTGACCCGCCACGCCCGCACCCTGCACGCTGTGCCTGCCATCGCACGCCACCAGGACCAGCGCAGCCGCAAGCGCAACCAGGCGCACCAGAACCATCCCACTGTGTTGCCAGAATCTCATCACGCTCACTTCGATCGGTTGCGGCGGCCGGGGCATCGCGCCCCGGCCGCTCGCAGGACTCAGTAAACCTTGACCTGCAGCTTGACGCCGGAGGCGTCGGCGGAGGCGACGACCTTGAAGTAATAGCGACCGGCAGCCGGTGCATTGATCACGATCGACTGGTTGGTGCCCGGACGCACAGATGCACCGATGTTCTCGGTCGGCGTCGGCTCGGCGGCGAAGTTGGCGTAGGCCTGCAGCGTGCCCTTGCCGCTCAGCGTGAGCATCTCGATGCGGGTCTTGCCGGCCGGGATGTCGATCGAGTACAGCTCGCTCTGGCCCGCGGCCAACGGCGGCAGCGACTCGAGCGCACCGGCGGTCAGCGGGCGCGCCACCAGCGGCTGGCCAAACGTCTTGGCGCGCTGCACGGCAGCCGCTGCATCCAGGATGCCCACGCCGATCGGCTTGCCTGCCTCGGGCTTGACCGGGAACGGACGCGCCGAAGCCTTCAGCATGCCTTCGATCACGCCCGGAGTCAGCGGCTGCGGCGCAACGCTCTGCATCAGCGCGACCACGCCCGAGACGTGCGGCGTCGCCATCGAGGTACCGGTCATGCCGACGTAGCGGTCGCCTTCCGGCGAGGTGTTGCCGGTGTTGTGCGTCGACCAGATGTAACCGTTCGGCGAACCTTCGGTGCCGGCGCCGCCAGGCGCGGCCAGGTCGACGCCCGCGCCGTAGTTGGAGTAGCCGGCGCGCTGGCCGGAATAGCCGGTGGCACCCACGGTCACCACGTTGGCGCAACTGGCCGGGGCATGGCCGGCAACGTCGGAGTTGTCATTGCCTGCCGCAACGATGACCGTCGCACCCAGCGACACCGCCTTGTCGATCGCCGCCTGCGTTTCGACTTCGCACTCGTGCGCGCCGCCGAGGCTCATGTTGATGACCTCGGCCGGGTTCGGATTGTTCGGCACGCCTTCGATGGTGCCACCGGCGGCCCACACGATCGCGTCGTTGATGTCGGAGGTGTACCCACCGCAACGGCCCAGTGCGCGCACCGGCACGACCTTGGCGTTGTAGGCGATGCCGGCGCCGCCGATGCTGTTGTTGGTGGTCTCGGCGATCGTGCCGGACACGTGGGTGCCGTGCCAGCTGCTGTTGCTGGCTGCCGAGCCGGCACCGCAATCGCCGGCGCTGGCCCAGTCGCCCAGGTCCCAGCCGCCCGGTGCACGGGTGTCGTCGGCACGACGCGACATGAAGGCGTCGGTGATGAAGTCGTAGCCCGGCAGCAGATTGCCGACCAGGTCGGCGTGCGCGGTTGCACCGGTGTCGATCACCGCCACGACGATACCGGCGCCGCTGGCGCCCGCGTCCCAGGCCGAGGTCACGCGCGCGCCGCCGGCGCCAGTGCCGTAATGCCACATCTGGTGCGTGGCGAGCACCGGGTCGTTCGGCAACGCGGTCGCGTGCATGATCGCGTCGACGCCGACGTACTCGACGTTCGGATCGGCGGCGATCTCGCGCATCAGCGCTTCGGCCTCGGCGCGCTGCAGCGGCTGCGACGCCTTGACGACATGCTTGCCGCCGAAGGTCGCGCGCAGGGTGCTCACGCGCAGCGCGGCAGTGCCCTTCAGTCCGGCCACCCTGGCGCCCATCTGCGGACGGGCGCGGGTGGCGGCGGCATCGAGCGCACGCTGGCGTGCCGCCGGCTGCACGCGCTCGGCGCTGCCGTCGCGGTACTTGACGATGAAACGCGGCGAGATGGTGGCATCGTCGATCGAGGTCAGATCGATGCGGGCGCCAGCGGCCAGGGCCGGTGCGCAGGCACTGGCGAGCAGCAGGCTCAGAACGGTACGACGAATGGTCATGATGGAATTCCTGATGATGGTTGCCACGTACGCCGGGATGGCGCCGATGGCGAAAGTCGGGTCGCAACGCAGGCGGCGTGTGGACGCCGCCCGCGCTGCAGGTCAGATCACAGATCGATGCCGAAGCCGACGCCGGCGGACTGGTCGTCGCTGCTGAAGGCGCCGCCGATGCTCACGCTGGCGCGATCACCGATGGCCTTGGAGTAGCCCACCGACAGCGCGCTTTCGCCGTTCTGCCAGCCGGCGCCGACCGCGACGCGGCCATTGGGGCTGCGCGAGTTGGCGGCGTTGATCGACATGTTCATCATGGCCGCGCTCATGGCGCCCATGCGGTCGATGCGCTGGTCCTGCTTGCCGATGCGGTAGTCGAGATCGGTGAACTGATCCGACAGGCCCTGCAGGCGGCTGTCGGTGTAGGCGTTGGCGCTGGTCAGCGTCTGCGTCGCAGTGACGTCGGTATAGCCGTTGGCCGTAGCCAGCGTCTGCGCATCGCCGGCCTGGACCTGGGCAACGTTGGCCGCGTCGGTCGAAGCAGTGCCGGCGGCGACATTGGTCACGCGACGCTGGCTGCCGGCATTGCCGACCGACACGGTGTTGGCCTGGTCGGCAACCGAGCCCTGGCCCAGCGCCACCGAGCCTGCGGCCGTGGCCGATGCGCCCTGGCCGACGGCCGTGGCGGAAGCGGCGGTCACCGACGTGTCGGCGCCGACGGCGACGGCATTGGTCGCTGCAGCGGCGATCGTGGCGTTGCTGCCCACCGCGGTGCTGCCATCGGCGGCCACCGTTGCGCCGGTGCCGATCGCGGTATCGCCGGTGTCGGTGGCGACGCTGCCGTTGCCGACGGCCAGGCCGTTGCCCGAGCCCATCGGCGCGCCACCGCCCTCGCCAGCCTGGTACGACTGCTCGATCACGTTGACGCGATTGCCCAGACCGTTGAGCGCGGCATCCATCGCACCGAGCGCATCGCCGATCGTGTGGAAACTGCCACCCTGGATGGCGAACGTCGGCACGCTCCACAGGCCTGCGCCATTGCGGGCGGTGCCGCCGCCGACCAGCGACGCGATCGACTCGAGCTGGCCGATGTTGGCGGCATCGCCCGCGTTGACGCCGTTGCCAACGTTGGCGATGACCGTGCCGGCGCTGCCGCCGAGCGTCACGCGCTCCTTGCCGGCCGCATCGTCGTACTTCACCGCCGCCGCATCGAGGTCGCCGACCGCACCGCCGACACCAGCGATGGCTACGTCGAGCTGGCCCTTGTTGACCGCATCGGTCGCCTCGGTGCCGGCGGCGACGTTGGCGATCTGGCGTTCGGCGCCGAGCGCACCGACGGAGACGGTGCCGTCGCGGTCAGCCACCGCACCGGCGCCGATGGCGACGCTGTTGTCGGCGATGGCCGCGGCGGTGGCGCCCAGGGCGACACTGTCGACGCCACCGGCGAAGCTGTTGTAGCCCGAAGCCAGGCTGTTGGTGCCCACTGCGAACGCATTGGTGCCCACCGCCGTGGCGTAGTCGCCCGAGGCCAGCGCATAGGAGCCCAGCGCGGTCGAGTACTGGTTGAACGCCTGGCTGTTGTCGCCATAGGCCGTGGCCGAATCGGCCGCGGCGATGCTGGCGTTGCCGCCGGCGAGCGCATTGACGCCTTCGGCACTGGCGCCGGTGCCAAGCGCGATCGCGCCGTCCGCCATCGCCGCAGCCTGGCCGCCAATGGCCAGCGCATTGTTGATGTCGCCGCTCGCGCCGCTGCTGCCGACGTGCGCGCCGTTGCCGAATGCGGTGTTGCCGGTACCGAAACCGCCCCATGCTTCGGCGTTCATGCCGATGGCGATGTCTTCTTTCCAGGTGGCGATGGCGAAGTCGCCGATGGCCAGGCTGTCCATGCCCCAGGCCACGCTCTCCGGGCCGATGGCGATGGATTTGGCATCGTGCGCCTGGCTCTGCTGGCCGATCGAGATGCTGGAATGACCGCCAGCATTGGCGACAAAGCCCAGCGCCACCGAACCGTTGATCACGGTCGGGTCGGTCGAGCCGTACATGCCCGTCGGGAAGCTGGTGTTGGTGGTGTCGCGATCACCTGTACTGGCGCCGCCGCCCAGGGCAACGTCGTAGTTGGCCCAGGTGTAGGAACCGCCGCCCAGCGACTGCGAGCCAATACCCAGCGCGACCGCGCGGCCGTACGGGCTGGTGCCGGCGTTGGGCTTGGGCGTATTGCCGAAGGCCGCACCGATGTCGAGGTAGCTGCCGATGGCGGTGGAGCTGGGACCGACGGCATAGGAGTTCAGGCCAATGGCCGTGGACTTGTTGCCGTAGGCCCAGGCGCTGTAGCCCAGCGCGGTGCCCGAGCCGCGCACGGCGATTGCCGTACCGCCGACTACGGTCGAGTTCTGGTCCTTGATCACCGGGTCGAACAGCTGCAGGCCGGTCACCGGATCGACAACGTAGGTGCCCTTGACCGGGTCGACCTTGGGCAGGATCGTGTCGCCCATCGTCTGTGCGCCGTTGCCGATCACGACGTTGTTGGTGCCCTGCGACGCGGCGCTGGTGCCGATCACGGTGGAATTGGTGGCCGGGCCCGGGGTGTTCACCACGAACGATTGGCCAAAGCCGGTGACGACCGAGGAAACCAGCGCCTCGGCGCGGGCGTTGGTGCCCATCACGATGGTGCCGTTGCCGTTGGCGCGGGCGCCGTTGCCGATGGCGATGGCGTTAGCAACCGGACCTGCGAGGTCGGTGCGGACCATCGTGGTCACGCCGGCCGTGGTCGTAGCCGAGACGCCGCTGATCACCATCTCGGTGGTGGCGCCGGTACCCAGGGCGATGTTGTTGGCGCCGTTGGTGCGCGCCTGGTTGCCCATGGCGACGCTATTGGTCTGGTTGCCCGCGGCCGCGGTTGGCGCCGTCGTGGTGGTAGTCACCGTGTTCGGCGTTCCCTGGACGGTGGTCGTGGTCGTCGTGGTGCGCTGCGCCTGGGTCTGGGACTGGTTGCCGATGGCAACGCTGTTGTCGGGGCCGGCCACGGACTGCACGCCGATCGCCACCGCTCCCCGTCCCAGCGCCTGTGCGGCAGCGCCGAGCGCGGTCGCATTGTCGCCATTGGCCCAGGTGATCTCGTTGGCGTCGACCAGGCCGTCACCGTCCAGGTCGATCCACGAACCGATTGCGGTGGTGTTCTTGCCAGTCGCCTTGGACTCGTCGCCGATCGCATTGGCGCGGTCGCCGATGGCCTTGGCGCGCGGCCCGCAGGCCAGCGAGTCGGCGCCCGGGGACGTGCTGTCAACCGGGATCGGAACGTTGGCGTCGTCGACGAGCTGGCAGTTGGCGCCGGCGAACACGGGCGCGGACAGGACGGACAACAGGGCGATGGTCAGGACGCGGCGCTGCAGGTGGCGCGGCTGGTTGCTGTGGATAGGCATGACGGCTCTCGAATGGATTGGGCGGGGTCGGCGCCGGCGCCGTTGCGCCCCCCTGCCGAAAATCCCCGGCCCACCGTGGCAAGCCCCTGCCCTGCGAACATGAAAGCGCGCTTACAAATCCCGCCGAAGCCATAACAAACCGATAACAGAGCAACAACAAGTCCATGAATTCACTGGGTTTGGAGGTTGCAGCCCTGCGGGCACCCGTCTCGCGGCCTCGCTGACGGGTTCCCGCCGCCAGCCCCATGCGCCTGCCAATGGCCCGTGCGAGTTAGATTATGTTCATAATCTAACGCGCATCCTCCCCCCAACCCCCTCCCGTTCCACCACCACCCCATGGACACCGTCAGCGTCAGGACCAGCGAAAGCGTCGAGCCCGCCGCTCCACGCGACGGCCTTGTCCTGCTGACCGCCCTGGGCGGGTCGTTCATCGCCACCATGACCGCGCAGTTCACCGGCACCAACCTGGCCGATATCCAGGGTGGCGTGGGCGCGTCGGCCGACGAGGTGTCGTGGATCTCCACCGTCTACACGATGACCAGCTTCGTCGGGATCATCGTTTCCGGGCCGTTCGCCCGGACCTTCGGCCTGCGCCGCTATTACCTCGCCACCGCCGCGATATTCGCCGCCTGCGCCTGGCTGTGCACCCTCGCCACGGCGGTGCCGCAGCTGGCGGTCCTTCGCGGGATCCAGGGCGTTGCGGCCGGCGGATTCGGACCGCTGGCGTTCCTGGCCGTGTTCACGCTGTTCAAGGGGCCGCGCCTGCCGTTCGCGCTGTCGCTGCTGGCCTTCGTCCTGCTGGTATCCGTCACCGCCGGCCCGGTGCTTTCGGGCCTGGTCGAATCGCTGCTGGGCTGGCGCGGACTGTTCCTCGTGCAGTTCTGGCTCAGCGCGCTGATGGTCCTGGCGGGCCTGGCGTGGCTTCCGCGCAGCGCGCTGAACTGGAATGCGCTCAAGACCGACTGGGGCGCGATGGCGCTGCTGGCCGCGGGCCTGGCCGCGCTGATGCTGGTGCTGAATCAGGGCACGCGCCGCTTCTGGCTCGACAACCCGACGATCGCCTGGGCGACCGCGCTGTGCATCGGCGCCTGGGCCGGGTTCTTCTTCATGAGCCGCTACTCGCCGTCGCCGATTCTCAACCCGGCCAAGTTCCTCGACCGGCGTTTCGCCATCCCGATCGCGATGAACCTGCTGTTCCGCGCCAGCTTCGCCGTGACCGTCTACCTGGTCCCGCAGCAGCTGGCGTTGACCCAGGGCTACCGCCCACTGCAGACCTCGGCCGCGCTGCTGTGGTGCCTGTTGCCGCAGGTCGCGGTGTTTCCGCTGGTCTGGCGTGTGCTGCAGCGCGTGGATGGCCGCGTGCCGATGATCCTCGGCCTGCTCCTGTGCGCCATAGGCACCGGCCTTGCCGCATTTGCCAGCAACCAGGACGGCGCCGAACAGTTGCATTGGACCCTCGCCCTGTTCGGCGTCGGCCAGATGCTGTTCCTGGTTCTCGACTTGCTGATCGGCGCCAGCTCGCTCAAGCCCGAGGACCTGCCGACCGCATCGCTGGCCTTCAACGCGACCACGCTGGGTGGCACCACGCTCGGCACCGGCCTGGTCACCCATTTCGTCACCGAACGCGAGAAATTCCATTCCAACGTGCTGACCGAGCACGTGTCCTGGCTCGACCCGCAGGCATCCGACCGCCTCTCGGCATTGGCCGGCGCCATCACCAGCCGGATCGGCGACGAAACCGTAGCCAGCGCCCGCGCCGTCGGACTGATCGCCGGAAACGTGCGCCGCGAAGCCTGGCTGCTGGCCATCAACGATGCCTACGCGCTGGTCGCAATCCTGATCGCCGTGGTTGCCTTCGCCTCGATCCTGATCGGCCGTTCCCCTCCCCTTCCCCGCCTGGGATCGCCCCAGGGAGTCGCACCGTGAAACTCCGAACCGCCACCCTCGTCGGCCTGCTTGTCGCCGGAACCGCAACGGCGGTCACCGCCACCATGGTGTCGCCCGGCGGCGTCGTGCAGGGCCTGGACCGGCATTACACCGACAATGCCTATGTGCGCGGCGACATCACCCAGATCAGCCCGAAGATCTCCGGCTATGTCACCGAGGTCGTCGTCCACGACAACCAGCCGGTGCGTGCCGGCGACGTGCTGTTCCGCATCGACGACCGCGACTTCCAGGCACGCCTGGCGCAGGCCAACGCCGCGCTCGCCGCGCGCAAGGCCGCGGTGGGCAATCTGGACGCGCAACTCGGCCTGCAGCGCTCGCTGATCCACCAGGCCGAAGCCGGCGTGCAGCAGACCCAGGCCGAGGCCGAGCGCTCCCGGCGCGACGCCACGCGTGCGCGCCAGCTGGTCAGCGACCAGCTCATCTCGAGGTCGCAGCTCGACCAGACCGAATCGGCCGAGCAGGTGACCGTGGCCCGTGTCGCCGAAACCCAGGCCAACCTGGCGGCGGCCCGGCAGCGCATCGCCGTGCTCGAGAGCCAGCGCCCGCAACTGCTCGCCGACATCGGCGCCGCCGAGGCCTCCGTGTCCCTGGCCGCACTCGACGTCGAAAGCACCGTCGTGCGTGCTCCGGTGGATGGCCGCGTCAGCGAGCGCATTGCCCGCGTCGGCCAATACGTGAAGGCCGGCACTCAGCTGATCGCACTGGTGCCGACGGAACTGTGGGTGGTGGCCAACTTCAAGGAAACGCAACTCGAGGGCATGCAGGCCGGCGCCACGGTCGAGGTCATCATCGACGCCGTCCCTGGCATCACCTTCCATGGCCGCCTCGACAGCCTGGCCCCTGCAAGCGGCGCACAGTTCGCGCTGCTGCCGCCAGACAATGCCACGGGCAATTTCACCCGCATCGTCCAGCGCATCCCGGTCAGGATCGCCCTGCTCGACCAGCCCGAACTGGCCAGCCTGCGGCCGGGCATGTCGGCGACAGTACGCGTACGCGACGGCAAGGCCGACCCGATCTGAAGCGACAATCCAACAGTGCAACCGCCCCCAACAGGAAGCGCACGACATGAGAGTTTCGAAGGAAGCCGCGCAACAGAGCCGGGAAAGGATCGTCGAAGTCGCCGCCACGCTGTTTCGCGAACGCGGCGTCGATGGCATAGGCGTTGCCGACCTGATGAAGGCGGCGGGGTTCACCCACGGCGGCTTCTACAAGCATTTCCAGTCCAAGCAGTCGCTCGCGGCCGAGGCCTGCGCGCTGGCGTTCGATGACCTGCAGCAGCGGCGCTGGTCGCGCTTGCTGGAGCCTGGCGAAAGCGACGTGCCGCCACTGAAGCGCTTCGTCGAGGGATATCTGTCGACACGTCACCGCGACAATCCCGGCGAAGGCTGTCCCATGCCATCGCTGGGCGCCGATTCGGCTCGCCAGGATCAGCCGATGCAAACCGCGTTCACCCAGGGCGTCGAATCGCTGGTCGGACTGCTGGCCGCACATGTGCCCGGGCGCAATGCCAAGGCGCGACGCGATCGCGCACTGGCGACGCTGGCCTGTCTGTCTGGCGCGATGTCGCTTGCGCGCGCGGTGGATGATGAGGCGCTGTCGGAGGAGATTCTGCAGGCCGCGATCGACTGGCTCGACTAAGCCGCGCCGGCTTGGCTACGGCGTCTGCAAGCGCTTCGAGACGCGGTCGCGCGCGATGCTCAGCACCTTCTTCACGTCGGCGAAGCTGGTTTCGGGAAGGTTGTTGAAATCCATCATGCGATGCTCGAACTCGCGCCCACCCGAGACATCTTCGATCGCGAAGCGGACTTCCTGCAGCGCGACCCGCCTGTGGTCGTACGCACCCAGCACACCGATGCTCGCCTTCTGCAGCGCGCAGAACAGGCTCAGCGTCGTTGCATCGGGCTGGCACTCGCGCGTGTCCTTGCGGCTCCAGTCGGCTTCGCTCTTCAACAGCGCGTCGGCCTTGTCGAGGATCTCGATGTCCTGGACGGAAACGGGCTGATCGCGATCTTCGTATGCCGGCTGTGGCGCCGAAGCGCAGCCAGCCAATGCAACGATCGCCATCACTGCGAGCAGCGCGAATGCGAAGACCGGATGTCTGGTTCGATGCGGATCATTCACTAGAACTGCGCCCCGTTGCTGTTGCCTCATGATGCACGCACTCGCACAAGCAGATCGCATTCGCACAAGCACACAGCCAGAAACACTCAGGGCCGCCTTTCGGCAGCCCTGAGTGTTTTCAACTGGCGTCCCCACGGGGATTCGAACCCCGGTCGCTACCGTGAAAGGGTAATGTCCTAGGCCTCTAGACGATGGGGACAAAACTTGGTTGTGAAACTCTTGGCACACATCTCGTCGGAGGAATCCCGTCGAAGAGATGGTGGAGCCAGGCGGGATCGAACCGCCGACCTCCTGCATGCCATGCAGGCGCTCTCCCAGCTGAGCTATGGCCCCACGTGTGCTGGAAAGACGAAAATTCTAGCGGGCGTTCAGCGATGTCGTCAAGCGTTCGCTGCCAGATTTTCTTCTTCGCGTCCGCCAGCGGCTGTGCCGGCGTCAACGGGGCGCAATGTTGCCACACCATGTCCCCGCTCCGCTAGATACTCAAGCCACTTTCCGAGAAACGTGTTCATCTGCGTCCGGTGGTCGAGCACTTCGGCCGGCGGCGGGTACATCCCGATCGCGTCCTGCCAGCGTCGCCCCACGTAGCAGTGGGTCACTTCCAGCTGGCGGGCGTCGTTGTACAGGCGCAGATAGGCCGACGGATCGGGCTCGCCGGTGATCGGGTCGCGCATCGCGTAGGTCAGGCGCAGTTCGGTCGTGTAGCGGTGCTGCTCGATCACGTCCAGCTGCAGGTCCAGATGGTCGCCGGCGCTGGAAATATAGCTGCCCACGGCCAGTCCGGCCGGTTCGAACATGCGCAGCAGGCGGGTGTGGTTTTCCGCGTAGAGGCCCATCAGCCAGCCGAAACGGCTGAGCCGGGGAATGCGTGCAGGGCGCGTGGCCAGGGACGTCATCATGGACCCGATCCTACACGCCGGAATGCCTGCGCGGCAGCGTTGACGACGCGCGCCGGTAGGCCTACGGTAAGCATTCATCGCGATGCTTTTTGGCGCCTCGTTTCCGGCCCCAATCCAGGCATCGGCGCCGCAACGGCGCTTAGAACATGTCGCGATGGATCCCCAGCGTCGTCAGCACCTTGCTCGAGATCTCCTCGATCGAGGTGTGGGTCGTGCTGAGCGTGGGAATGCGTTCGGCGCGGAACATCGTCTCCGCGGCGGCAACCTCGCGTTTGCAGGTTTCCAGCTGGGAATAGCGCGAATTGGGCCGCCGTTCCTGGCGGATCTGCTGCAGGCGTACCGGATCGATCGTCAGCCCGAACAGCTTGTTGCGGTACGGACGCAGGCGCGGCGGCAGGCGGTCGTGCTCGAGATCTTCCTCGGTCAACGGGTAGTTGGCCGCGCGGATGCCGTAGTGCAGCGCCAGGTACACGCAGGTCGGCGTCTTGCCGGCCCGGGACACCGCGACCAGCACCAGGTCGGCGTCGGAGTAGTCGACGGCCTGGCCGTCGTCATGGGTCAAGGCGAAGTTCATCGCGTTGATGCGGCGGTGATACGTCTCGAAGTCGAACATGCCGTGGGCGCGACCGATGTGGCGCTGGCGGGTCTGTTCGAGCTCGCGCTCCAGGGGCTCGATGAACGGCGCGAACACGTCCAGCATCAGCGCCCCGCTCTCGGCCAGCGCCAGGCTGACGTCGGCGTCCATGCAGGAGTTGATGACCACCGGGCGCACGCCATGGACCTCGGCCGCGCCACGGATCTTCTCCGCCACCTCCCGGGCCCGCTCGACGTTGTCGACGAAGGCGATCCGGTCGGTCACGAACCGGGTATCGGTGAACTGGGTGAGAAGGCTGTGGCCGATGGTTTCGGCGGTGATGCCCGTTCCGTCTGACACGTAGAACACCGGTCTCACGCCTGCCATGGTCCGACTCCGTCTGAATTGGCCGTTCACACTATGAAAAACCCCGTCGAATCAAGCTTGTATGGATCCGACGCAGAGGCGATCATATCGTGATCACTGAAATCCTGATCATTGCGCCGCATGCGCCCCGCCCCCTGGAGACCGCCCGCTTGAACGAGAACATCCTCTGGCTGCACGCACTGCGCCTTACCGATCTGGCCCGTGTCGGCGGCAAGAATTCCTCGCTCGGCGAGATGATCGGCAACCTCGCAGGCCTCGGTGTTTCCGTCCCGGGCGGCTACGCGACCACGGCCGAGGCCTTCAAGGACTTCATCGCCCACAACAACCTGCACCAGCGCATCTTCGACAAGCTCGCCACGCTCGACGTCGAGGACGTGCCGGCACTGACCGCGGCCGGTGGCGAGATCCGCAAGTGGGTGATCGATGCGCCGCTGCAGCCGCAGTTGGAAGCCGACATCCGCACCGCCTACAAGCAGCTGTGCGACGAGAACGGCGGTGGCGAAGTCGCCGTGGCCGTGCGCTCCTCGGCAACCGCCGAAGACCTGCCGGACGCCTCGTTCGCCGGCCAGCAGGAAACCTTCCTCAACGTCACCGGTGCCGACGACGTCGTGCACAAGGTCAAGGAAGTCTTCGCCAGCCTCTACAACGATCGCGCCATCGCCTACCGCGTGCACCATGGCTTCAAGCACGAGGACGTGTTCCTGTCGGCCGGCGTGCAGCTGATGGTGCGCTCCGGCGTTGGTTCTTCCGGCGTGCTGTTCACGCTCGACACCGAGTCCGGTTTCCGCGAGGTGGTGTTCATCACCTCCAGCTACGGCCTGGGCGAGATGGTCGTGCAGGGCGCGGTCAACCCGGACGAGTTCTACGTCTACAAGCCGACCCTGCTGCAGGGCAAGAAGGCGATCCTGCGCCGCAGCATCGGCGCCAAGCAGCAGCGCATGGTCTATTCGGACGTCCCCGGCGAGCGTGTGCGCATCGAGGAGACTCCGGCCGATCTGCGCAACTCGTTCTCGATCAGCGATGAGGACGTGCAGGAACTCGCCAAGCAGTCGCTGGTCATCGAGAAGCACTACGGCCGCCCGATGGACATCGAGTGGGCGAAGGACGGCGTCAGCGGCAAGATCTTCATCGTCCAGGCACGCCCGGAGACCGTGAAGTCGCGCGCCAAGGCCACCCAGATCGAGCGCTACCAGCTCACCCAGCGTGGCCCGGTGATCTGCGAAGGCCGCGCGATCGGCCAGAAGGTCGGCACCGGCGTTGCCCGCGTGGTGCGCTCGCTGGCCGACATGGCCCGCGTCCAGCCTGGCGATGTCCTCGTCGCCGACATGACCGACCCCGACTGGGAGCCGGTGATGAAGCGCTCGGCCGCGATCGTCACCAACCGTGGCGGCCGCACCTGTCACGCTGCGATCATCGCCCGCGAGCTGGGCGTGCCCGCCGTGGTCGGCACCGGCAATGCGCTGGAGACGATCAAGGACGGCCAGGAAGTCACGATCAGCTGCGCCGAGGGCGACACCGGCTTCATCTACGACGGTGCCCTCCCCTTCGAGCGCCATACCGCCGACCTGGAAAAGATGCCCGAGGCCCCGCTCAAGGTGATGATGAACGTCGCCAACCCCGAGCGCGCCTTCGACTTCGCCATGCTGCCCAACGCCGGTGTCGGCTTGGCGCGCCTGGAGATGATCATTGCCAGCCACATCGGCATCCATCCCAAGGCCCTGCTCGAGTACAGCCAGCAGGACGCCGCGACCAGGAAGCAGATCGACGCCAAGATCGCCGGCTACGGCAACGACCCCGTCGCGTTCTACGTCGACCGCCTGGCCGAAGGCATCGCTACCATCACCGCGTCGTTCGCGCCGCATCCGGTGATCGTGCGCCTGTCGGACTTCAAGTCCAACGAGTACGCCAACCTCATCGGCGGCAGCCGTTACGAGCCGCACGAAGAGAACCCGATGATCGGCTTCCGCGGCGCCAGCCGTTACGTCGACCCGAGCTTCACCGACGCCTTCGCGCTGGAGTGCCAGGCGGTGCTGAAGGTGCGCGAGGAAATGGGCCTGACCAACTGTTGGGTCATGATCCCGTTCGTGCGCACGCTCGACGAGGGCCGCAAGGTGGTCGAGGTACTCAAGGCCAACGGTCTTGAGCAGGGCAAGGACGGCCTGAAGATCATCATGATGTGCGAGGTCCCGTCGAACGCATTGCTGGCCGACGAATTCCTCGACATCTTCGACGGCTTCTCGATTGGTTCCAACGACCTGACCCAGCTCACCCTGGGCCTGGACCGCGACTCGGGCATCGTCGCCAAGCTGTTCGACGAACGCGACCCGGCCGTGAAGAAGCTGCTGGCCATGGCCATCTCGACCGCGCGCGCCAAGGGCAAGTACGTGGGCATCTGCGGCCAGGGCCCGAGCGATCACCCGGACCTGGCCGAGTGGCTGATGGACCAGGGCATCGAGTCGGTTTCGCTGAACCCCGATACCGTTGTCGACACCTGGTTGCGCCTGGCCAAGGCCAAGGCCAACAAGTCCAAAGCGGTGTGACCACGAACCGGTAACGTGGTTGCGGTTAGACTTGCACTGAACCTGACGCCCCGCTATTGCGGGGCGTCGCATTTTGCAGGAGGTGAATCTTGACTCCCGAACAGCTCATCAACGAATTGCAGAAGTCCGAAGGCTGGACCGACGTCGCCATCGAATGGGGCGTGCGCCTGGGCGCGGCGCTGCTGGCACTCTACATCGGCATCCAGATCGCCAAGTGGCTCGCCCGCGCCGTCTCGCGTGCACTGACGCGCGCGCACGTCGAACCGACCGCGCAGCAGTTCCTCAGCCGCGTCACCTATGTGCTGATCCTGATGGTGTTCGTGCTGGCGATCCTGCAGATCTGCCTGAAGGTCTCGCCGGCCTCGCTGTTCGCCGTGCTCGGCGCCGCCGGCCTGGCGATCGGCCTGGCGATGAAGGATTCGCTGTCCAACGTCGCCTCCGGCGTGATGCTGGTGACGCTCAAGCCATTTCGCGTCGGCGACATCGTCGATCTCGGTGGCAAGAGCGGCCGGGTCGAATCGGTCAGCATCTTCCAGACCAAGCTGCGCGGCGCCGACAACCAGACCATCGTGCTGCCCAACAGCCTGATCACCACCGCCCCGATCATCAACCTCACGCCCGACACGGTGCGCCGCATCGAGCTGGTCGTGGGCATCGGCTACAACGACAGCATCGAGGCGGCACGCGCGGCGGTGCTGGCGATCATGCATGCCGACAAGCGGATCCTGCCCGAGCCGGCCCCGGACGTGGTCGTCTACGAACTGGCCGACAGCGCGGTCAAGCTGGGCATCCGCTGCCATGTCAGCAACGCCGACCACTTCAACACCAAGTGCGATCTCAACGAGCGCATCAAGGCCGCCTTCGACAAGGACGGCATCAGCATCCCCTACCCCCAGCGCGACGTGCGCATGTACCACCACGTGGCGCAGGACCAGGGCGTGAAGGTAGTCGTGACTCCGACGCCGGCCAAGCCGGAGTAGCCGCCGGCGGGCCTACAGCCCGCCCAGCTTCCCCATCGACTGCCGGTAATGGCGCAGCTCGGCGATGGAATCGTGCACGTCGCTCAATGCCGTATGCCGTGCGTCCTTGGCGACGCCGGCGAGCACTTCGGGGGCCCAGCGCCGCGCCAGTTCCTTGACCGTGCTGACGTCGAGATTGCGGTAGTGGAAATAGCGTTCGAGCTTCGGCATCAGGCGATGCAGGAAGCGGCGGTCCTGGCAGATCGAGTTGCCGCACATCGGCGAACGGCCTGCCTGCACCCAGTGCGCCAGGAACGCCAGCGTGCTGGTTTCGGCCTCGGCCAGCGTCACGCGGCTTTCGACGACGCGCTTCCACAAGCCGGACTTGCCGTGCTGGTTGCGGTTCCACTCGTCCATCGCTTCCAGGCGCGACACCGGATGCACGATCGCCAGCTCCGGCCCTTCGGCCAGGATGTTGAGCTGCTTGTCGGTCACCAGCGTGGCGATCTCGAGGATCGAATCGTTGTCGGTATCCAGGCCGGTCATTTCCAGATCGATCCAGATCAGATGCTCGTCGTTGGTCGCTGCCATGGGCTCGCACTGAAGGGATGTCGGTAGCATCATACAGGCAGCCCCCGCCGGCGCCCTCCGCAACGCAGTCACGGAATCCCGCATGCCCGCACCCGTCGCGATCGACCCGTCGCACTACGCCGTCGTCTCGGCGATGATCACGCCCGCGTTCTTCCTGACCGCCGCCAGTTCGCTGCTGATCTCGTCGAACAACCGCCTGGCCCGGGTCGTGGACCGCATGCGCAGCGAGATCGAAGTGCTCCGCGCGACCGAGCAGGGGCCGGCCCGGGTCGCACTGGAATCGCGCATCGCCACGCACCGGCGCCGCTCCTACCTGGTGCTGGCGGCCGTGCGGATGCTCTATGCGGCGATCAGCGCCTTCGTCGGTACCAGCCTGGGCATCGCCGTGGACGCCTTCCTGGGCTACCGGCTCGACCTGCTGCCAACCGGGCTGGCGATGATCGGCGTGCTGCTGATGTTCGCCGCCTCACTCTGCCTGGGCCGGGAGGCCAAGCTCGGCCTGGACATGCTCGACCTGGAACTCAACGAGCAGCTGGCGAAGGACAAGATCGACCTCAGGAACGACTGACGGGTCGCTCCCTTCTCCCGCTCGCGGGAGAAGGTGCCCGAAGGGCGGATGAGAGGCTCAGGCCTTTCCGCGCTTGCGCCGGAAATAAGCCGTCAGCCGCGCGCCGGACTCTTCGCCCAGCACGCCGCCTTGCACCTGCACGCGATGGTTATGCCTGGGATCGGCGAGCAGGTCGAACACACTGCCTGCAGCGCCGGTCTTGGGATCGGTCGCCCCATAGACCACGCGTGCGACACGCGCATGCACCATCGCCATGGCGCACATCGCGCACGGCTCCAGGGTCACGTAAAGGGTCGCACCCAGCAGGCGATGATTGCCGAGGCGGCGACCGGCCTGCCTCATCGCCACGATCTCGGCGTGCGCGCTCGGGTCCTGCTCGGTGATATTGCGGTTCCAGCCTTCGCCGAGCACTTCGCCTTCGGCCGACACCAGTACCGCGCCTACCGGAATCTCGTCGTCCTCGTGCTCGGCGCGGTCGGCCAGCGCCAGCGCGTGCCGCATCCAGCGCTCGTCGGCATCAGATTCCGCAGGCGGCTGGAACGAGGACATCACTCCCACTCAATGGTCGCGGGCGGCTTGCCACTGATGTCATAGACAACGCGAGAAACACCGCGCAACTCATTGATAATACGGTTGGAAACCTTGCCGAGGAAGTCGTACGGCAGGTGCGCCCAGTGGGCCGTCATGAAGTCGATGGTCTCGACCGCACGCAGTGCGATCACCCACTCGTAAGCGCGCGCATCGCCCACCACGCCGACCGACTTCACCGGCAGGAACACCGCGAATGCCTGGCTGGTGCGGTCGTACAGGTCGGCCTTGCGCAGCTCTTCGATGAAGATGTGGTCGGCCTTGGCCAGAAGCTCCGCGTACTCGCGCTTGACCTCGCCGAGGATGCGCACGCCCAGGCCCGGGCCCGGGAACGGATGGCGATAGACCATCGCGCGCGGCAGGCCGAGCTCGACGCCCAGGCGCCGCACTTCGTCCTTGAACAGCTCGCGCAGCGGTTCGACCAGGCCCAGCTTCATGTTCTCGGGCAGGCCGCCGACGTTGTGGTGGCTCTTGATGACGTGGGCCTTGCCGGTCTTGCTGCCGGCCGACTCGATCACATCGGGATAGATGGTGCCCTGTGCCAGCCACTTGGCGTTGGCGAGCCTGGACGACTCCTCGTCGAAGATCTCGACGAACAGATTGCCGATGATCTTGCGCTTGGCCTCCGGATCGTCGACGCCCTTGAGCGCGTTGAAGTAGCGGTCGGCGGCATTCACGCGCACGACCTTCACGCCCATGTGCTCGGCGAACATCGCCATCACCTGGTCGCCTTCGTTCCAGCGCAGCAGGCCGGTATCGACGAACACGCAGGTCAGCTGCTCGCCGATCGCCTTGTGCAGCAGCGCGGCGACGACCGAGGAATCGACGCCGCCGGACAGGCCGAGGATCACCTCATCGGTGCCGACCGTATCGCGCACGCGGGCGATCTGGTCCTCGATGATGTGCTCGGCGGTCCACAGCGTCTTGCAGCCGCAGATATCGGTGACGAAGCGGCGCAGCAGGGTCGTGCCCTGCTTGGTATGGGTCACTTCCGGATGGAACTGCACGCCGTACCAGCGCTTGGACTCCAGCGCCATGGCCGCGACCGGGATGCGGTCGGTGACGGCGGTGACGGTCCAGCCCGGCGGCGCCTTGGCGACGTGGTCGCCGTGGCTCATCCACACGTCGATGCGCGGCTCGCCGTCATGATCGGACAGGCCGCCGAGCAGCGCGTCACGGGCGACCAGCTCGACTTCGGCATGGCCGAATTCGCGGGCATCGGCGGCCTCGGTGGCGCCGCCCAGCTGCGCGGCCAGGGTCTGCATGCCGTAGCAGATGCCCAGGATCGGCAAACCGGAATCGAACACTTCCTGCGGCGCGGCGGGCGCACCCTGCTCGGTCGTCGACTCCGGGCCACCCGAGAGGATGATGCCCTTGGCGCCGAACTTCGCAATCTCGGCCGGATCGTGGTCCCAGGCCCAGATCTCGCAGTAGACGCCAATCTCGCGGATGCGGCGGGCGATCAGCTGCGTGTACTGCGCGCCGAAGTCGAGGATCAGGATCTTGTCGCTGTGGATGTCGGTCATCGGAATTCGGCAGGGCAAAGTCGCTGGGTTCCCGCCTTCGCGGGAATGACGGTCTACTGCGGCAGTAACAACAAACGCCGGACGGCGCCGGAATCACCCAGCGCGGTAGTTCGGCGGTTCCTTGGTGATCTGCACGTCGTGCACGTGGCTCTCGCGCGCACCGGCATTGGTGATCCGCACGAAGCTGGGCTTCTTGCGCATGTCCTCGATCGTCGCGCAGCCGACATAACCCATCGTCGCGCGCAGGCCGCCGGCGAGCTGATGGACGACGTTGCGCAGCGGGCCGCGGTACGGCACGCGACCTTCGATGCCTTCCGGCACCAGCTTGTCGGCGTCCGAAGCGTCCTGGAAATAGCGATCCTTGGAGCCCTGCTCCATCGCGCCGATGCTGCCCATGCCGCGGTAGCTCTTGTAGCTGCGGCCCTGGAACAGCTCGACTTCGCCCGGCGCTTCCTCGGTGCCGGCGAACAGGCCGCCGACCATCACGGTGGAGGCACCGGCGACCAGCGCCTTGCCGATGTCGCCCGAGTAGCGGATGCCACCGTCGGCGATCAGCGGGATGCGGTCCTGCAGCGCCTCGGCCACCATCGCCACGGCGGTGATCTGCGGTACGCCGACGCCAGCGACAATGCGCGTGGTGCAGATCGAGCCCGGGCCAACGCCAACCTTGACCGCGTCCGCACCGTTGTCCATCAGCGCCAGAGCCGCATCGCCGGTGACGATATTGCCGCCGATGACCTGCAGCTGCGGGAAGTTCTTCTTCACCCACTTGACCCGGTCGAGCACGCCTTGCGAATGGCCGTGCGCGGTATCGACCACGACCACGTCGACGCCAGCGGCAGCGAGCGCTTCAATGCGCGCCTCGGTGTCGCCACCGACGCCTACCGCGGCACCGACCAGCAGGCGTTCGCTGCTGTCGTAGGCGGCATTGGGGTTGTCGGACTTCTTCTGGATGTCCTTGACGGTGATCAGCCCGCGCAGCTCGAAGCCGTCGTTGACCACCAGCACCTTTTCGATGCGGTGCTTGTGCAGCAGGTTCAGGACTTCCTCGTCGGTGGCGCCTTCGCGCACCGTGATGAGGCGGTCCTTCTTGGTCATGATGTGGCGGACCGGATCGTCGAGCTTCTTCTCGAAGCGCATGTCGCGACTGGTCACGATGCCGAGCAGATGGCCGCCTTCCACCACCGGCACGCCGGAGATGTTGCGGGCGCGGGTGAGCTTGAGCACTTCGGCGATCGTGGTGTCGGGGCCGACGGTGAACGGCTCCTTGATCACGCCGGCCTCGAACTTCTTGACCGAGGCGATCTGCGAGGCCTGCGCCTGCACGCTCATGTTCTTGTGGACGATGCTGATGCCGCCCAGCTGGGCCATCGCAACGGCCAGGCGTGCTTCGCTGACCGTGTCCATCGCCGCCGACAGGATTGGCAGACGGATGTTGAGGTCGCGGGTGAGGCGGGTCGTGAGCGAGACGTCCTTGGGCAGGACGACCGAATGGGCCGGGACGAGGGAGACGTCGTCGTAGGTCAGTGCTTCAGCCTGGATGCGCAGCATGGGCAGGGGCCGGGAGGATGAAGCAATGAATTGTAACCCGGAAGGCCACCTTAATGCGCACATCGCGGCTGGAACGCTGTGGTCGACTCAGATTCCGGGCTTCAAGACACCGGTGACCAGCCGCGACCCGAATCGGCCGCCTCCGCCGCTTCCAGCGTGTTCTGCATCAGCGTGGCCACGGTCATGGGTCCGACTCCGCCCGGGACCGGCGTGATCCAGCTGGCGCGTTCAGCCGCGGCGGCGAAACCGACGTCGCCGACCAGGCGGCCGTCATCGAGGCGGTTGATGCCGACGTCGATCACCACCGCGCCCGGCTTGACCCACTCTCCCGGGATCAGGCCCGGGCGGCCGACGGCGACCACGAGGATGTCGGCGTTGCGGATCGAAGCTTCGAGCACGTCGGGCGGGGTGAACTTGTGGCAGCTGGTGACCGTGCAGCCGGCGATCAGCAGTTCCAGCGCCATCGGCCGGCCGACGTGGTTGGACACGCCCACGATCGTCGCGCTCTGGCCGCGCACGGCCTTGTCGGTGTAGGCCAGCAGCGTGGTGATTCCACGCGGCGTACACGGGCGAAGGCCAAACTGGCGCAAGGCCAGGTGACCGACGTTCTCCGGATGAAAGCCATCGACATCCTTGCGTGGATCGATCCGGTGGATCAGCCCGGTAGCGTCGCGGCGGTCGGGCAGCGGCAGTTGCACGAGGATGCCGTGGACCTCCGGATCGGCGTTGAGCCGGTCGATCAGGGCCAGCAGTTCGTCGTTGCCGGTGTCGGCCGGCAGGTCGTAGTCGATCGCACGGATGCCCACTTTTTCCGCGGCACGGCGTTTGTTGCGGACATAGACGCTGGACGCGGGATCGTTGCCGACCAGCACCACCGCCAGGCCCGGGCGCGACTTGCCGGCGGCGACGCGCGCGTCGACCTGGGCCTTGAGGTTGTCGAGCAGGTCGTCGGCAATGCGCTTGCCGTCGAGGATGCGGGCAGTGGATGTCGAGGCGGTCATGCGGTCGCTGGGTTACAGTCGAGGCCGCGCATTATCGCCTATTCGACGCGTGCTTATTCGAGGCGCGCTTGTTCGAGGCGCGCCTGTTCGACCCGCACCCATTCGACACCCCCCCACTGCCCTGCTCCGCCCGCAACGGAGACCCCCATGACCGACACCGATTTCGAAACCACCCAGATCGAAGCCGCGGCCTTCCGGCGCCTGCTCCAGCATCTGATGGTCGAGCGTACCGACGTGCAGAACATCGACCTGATGATCCAGGCCGGCTTCTGCCGCAATTGCCTGTCCGACTGGTACCGCGATGCCGCCGAGCATCGCGGCATCACCATGACCCGCGACGAGGCGCGTGAAGCGGTGTACGGCATGCCCTTCGCGCAATGGAAGGCCGAGCACCAGAAGGACGCCACCCCCGAACAGCTCGCCGCGTTCGAAGCGGCGCGGCGCAGGCACGAGGGCTGAGCATGCGCAAACAGCTGCTCGGCTGGGCCGCACTGCCGATCCTGGGCTACGCCGGCATCTGCGCCTGGCTGTTCGCCAAGCAGCGCGAACTGATCTACCTGCCGCAGGACACCCGCGTCGACGCGGCGCAGACCGACTTCGCCATCGAGCGCGACGGCGTCCGCCTGCGCGGCTGGGTGGTCAACCCGGCCCGGCACGAGCCGGTGATCTATTTCGGCGGCAACGCCGAGCGCGTGGAAAACCGGCGCGAACAACTCGGACGCGTGCTGCCGGGGCGCAGCATCTATCTGGTCGCCTATCGCGGCTACGGCGCCAACGAGGGTGCGCCGAGCGAAACGGCCCTGTTCGCCGACGCGCTGGCCGTGTTCGATGACGTGCAGGCACGCCATCCGGGCGAGGCCGTCAGCGTGATCGGCTCCAGTCTCGGCAGCGGCGTGGCGAGCTACGTGGCGTCCAGGCGGCCCGTGTCCCGGCTGGTGCTGGTGGCGCCGTTCGACAGCCTGGCGGCGGTCGCACAGGCGCATTACCGGATGTTTCCGATTCGCTGGATCGTGAAGGACCGGTTCGACTCGGCCGGTTACCTGCACGGCTACCAGGGCCCGGTGATGGTGATCCGCGCCGGCCGCGACCAGGTGATCCCGGCCTCCAGCACCAATCGCCTGATCGGATCGCTGGGCCGTCCGCCGCAGGTGATCGACCTGCCCAAGGCCGATCACAACACCATCGGCACCGACCCGGGATTCGAGCAGGCGCTGCAGAAGTTCATGCTGTAGCGCATCACCCGGCGCAGAACTGCACGTAGTCGATGTAGCCCGGGAACTCGCGTCCTGCCGCGCAGACCGGGCACTGCGGATCCGCCGACAAACGCGTCTCGCGGAACTTCATCGCCAGTGCGTCGAAGCCCAGCAGGCGCCCGGCCAGGGAATCGCCCAGGCCCAGCACCAGCTTGATCGCCTCGGTCGCCTGCAGCATGCCGATCACGCCCGGCAGCACGCCAAGCACGCCGGCCTCGGCGCAGTTGGGCGCAGCCTCCGGCGGGGGCGGCTCGGGGAACAGGCAGCGATAGCACGGCGCCTGGCCACGGTGGCGGCCGGCGTCGAAGACGCTGACCTGGCCTTCGAACCGGTGCACCGCGCCGTACACCAGCGGCTTGCCCAGCTTCACGCAGGCATCGTTGAGCAGGTAGCGCACCGGAAAGTTGTCCGCACCGTCGATGACGACGTCGGCCTCGGCAATCAGCCGTTCGACGTTGTCGGCGGTGATTCGCTCGGGGAATGCCTCGATGGTGACGGTCGGGTTGAGCGCCGACAGCGCGATGCGCGCCGATTCCACCTTGGCCACGCCGATGCGGTCTTCGGTGTGCAGGATCTGCCGCTGCAGATTGCTGCGGTCGACCACGTCGTCGTCGGCCAGAACAATCGTGCCGATGCCGGCCGCAGCCAGGTAGTACGCCGCCGGTGAACCCAGTCCACCCGCACCGACCATCGCGATGCGCGCGGCCTGCAGTTGCCGCTGCCCGCCCTCGCCCACCTCCGGCAGCCGCAGATGGCGCGAGTAGCGGTCGTAGAAGTCGAAATCGCCTTCGGGCCGGGTCAGCGGCAGGCCCTCTGCGATCCAGCGCGTGGTGCCGCCCTCGACCGAACTCACGCGCCGATAGCCCGCTTCCAGCAGCGCCTGCGCGGCCTGCAGCGAGCGCCGGCCGGATTGGCAGATGAGCACGATGTCGGCGTCTGGATCGGGCAGTTCTGCCTGTGGCTGCGCCTCGAGATCCGCCTTGGCGACGCCGCGGGCGCCTTCGGCAAACCCGCCGGCGCGCTCATGCGACTCGCGCACGTCGATCAGCACCGCGCCCGATCGCTGGCGGCGCAGCGCCTCTGCCGGGGAGACTTCTTCGATGTTCATGCCGGCATTATCGCGCCGTCTGTCCGCAAGCAGGGGCACTACGCATAGCGCAGCACCTCGACCACTTCGCCCGCCGCCAGGCGCTGCGGGCCGTCCGGGATCACGATCAGCGCATTGGAATCGGCAACGGCGCGCAGCCGGTGCGAGCCAATCGCAGGATTCGGATCCGCACGCAGCACGCCGTGGTCGTCGCAGAACACCCGGGCCCGCATGAACTCGCGGCGCGGATGGGCCTTGTCGATCGGGCCGAGCAGTTGCGCACGCTCCAGCGGCCGCGGATCGGTGCGTCCCTGCAGCGCGTCGACCAGGGCCCGGCCGAACGAAAGGTAGGTGGCGAACACCGACACCGGATTTCCGGGCAGGCCCAGCACGCGCGCCTGGTCGAGGCTGCCGAACAGCAGCGGCATCCCCGGCTTCATCCGCACCTTCCAGAAATGGGTCTGGCCGAATTGCGCCAGCACCGACGGAATGTGGTCTTTTTCGCCGGCCGAAACGGCACCGCAGGTGATCACGATGTCGAACGCGCAGGCGGCATCGCGCAGGGCGATCTCGACCCGCTTCGGATCGTCCGGCAGGCGCGGCCACGCCGTCGGCTCGAGCCCGTCGGCGCGCAGCAGCCCCATCAGCAGCTCGCGGTTGCTGTCGTAGATCTCGCCGGGGGCCAGGGCCATGCCCGGCTCGACCAGCTCGTCGCCGCTGCTGAACACCGCCACGGTCGGCCGACGCACGACCGGCAGCGAAGCCAGCCCCATCGATGCCGCCAGCGAAACCCGTGCGGGCGTCAGCAGCGAGCCGGCGCGCAGCACCTGGTCGCCCGCGGCCACGTCCTCGCCCGCGAAGCGCACATTGGAACCAGGGGCGACGTCGCCGCCAACCGTCACGCGGTCGCCATCGACGCGCGCGTTCTCCTTGATGACGACCGCATCGGCGCCAACCGGCAGCGGTGCGCCAGTGGTGATGCGCAGGCATTCGCCCGGCCCGACCTGCAGCCCCGTCGAACGACCGGCGAACTGTTCGCCGGCCAGTCGCAGCGTGGTCTCGCCGTCACCCAGGTCGGCGTGGCGAACGGCGAATCCGTCCATCGCGCTGTTATCGAAGGGAGGCAAGGACAACGGCGCGTGGATGTCGCTTGCGAGGATGCGGCCATGCGTTCGCGACAGCGCCAGCGTCTCGGTTTCGAGGCGGTGCGCCGCCGCCACGTCGCGGACGATGGCCAGTGCGTCGTCGAACAGCAGTCCAGTCGGGAATCCGGTCATGTGATGCCAGCGGCAGCCAGGTCGTCGGGAGTGTTGAGGTTGCCGAAGCGTACGCCGTCCAGTCGCACCGCCGCCATGCCGAGCGTGGCCTGCAGCGAGTGCACCGCCATATCGCCACGCGCCAGTGCGGCGCTGGCCGCCGGCCGCAGCGCCGCCAGCGACCACAGCGCAACCAGTGGCTGGGCGCCGTCGTCATCGACGGCAAAGGCGCCGCTGGCGCCGGCGTGTGAAGCCAGGGTTGGCAGCAGGCATTCGTTGACTCCGACCAGGTCGACCGGAATCGTCAGCAGCCACGGCGTGGCGCAGGCGGCCGCCAACGCATCGATGCCGGCCAGTGGGCCCAGACCACCGCCCACCCTGTCGACGACGCAATGCAGCCCGGCAGCGGCGTAGCGTGCGGCATCGCGATTGGCACTGACCAGCACTGCGCAGGTTTCGCCGGCGAAGCGGCGTTGCCAGCGGATTACCTGGGCCAGGCCGTCACGCTCGATCCAGGCCTTGTCGACGCCGCCCAGGCGCGTGCCGCGGCCGCCGGCAAGGATGCCGAGGGTGATCTGCGAGGCGGGAAGCAGCGTTGTCATCGACCACCGGCAGGCGCGGCCGGAACGTCACTTTCCGCGCTTGACGTGCCGGATCATGCGGCGCTTCTTGACGACCTGGCGCTGGCTGAGGACGTTCTTCTTGCCTTCGTACGGATTCGTGCCTTCCTTGAACACGAAACGCACCGGCGTGCCGACCAGCTTGAAGCGCTTGCGGAAGAAGTTCTCCAGATAGCGCTTGTAGGAATCGCTCAGGGTGCGCAGGCGGGTGCCATGCACGACGAACGTCGGCGGGTTGTTCGCCGCCGGGTGGGCATAGCGCAACTTGGGGACATGCCCGCGCACGACCGGCGGCGGGTTGGTCTCGTACGCCACTTCCAGCGCCTTGTTGACTTCGCTGGTGCTGAATTCGTGCGTCGCCGAAGCGTGCGCGCGGTGAATCGCCTTGAACAGTTCGCGCAGGCCCGAGCCATGCTTGGCGCTGATGCGCACCGCCTCGGCCCACTCGACGAAACCAAGCTTGCGGGCGAGCAACTGCTCGGCCTGCTGGCGCTGGTAGTCGGTCTGGTTGTCCCACTTGTTCACTGCCACCACGAGCGCGCGACCGGCGTCCAGCGCATAACCGAGCACGCTCGCATCCTGGTCGGTCACGCCTTCGCCGGCGTCGAGCATGATCACCGCGACCTGGCACTGCTCGATCGCCTGCAGGGTCTTGATGATCGAGAACTTTTCCACCGCCTCGTCGACGCGCGACTTGCGGCGCAGGCCGGCCGTGTCGATCAGCCGGTACAGGCGACCGTCACGCTCCATGTCGATGGCCACCGAGTCGCGGGTGGTGCCCGGCACTTCGGAGGCGATCATCCGTTCTTCGCCAAGCAGGCGATTGACCAGGGTCGACTTGCCGACGTTCGGTCGGCCGATGAAGGCGATGCGGATGCGCGAGGGATCGGTGTCGAGTTCGGTCGCGGCCCCTACATCCGGCAAGCGCTGGAGGCTTTCGTCGATCAGTTCGTCGATGCCCTGGCGGTGCGCCGACGACACCGTGACGACGTCGCTGAACCCATAGCGGGCGAAATCGTTGCGCGCAGCCTGGGCATCGATGCCGTCGATCTTGTTGATCACCAGCATGGTCGGTCGCGCGCTCTTGCGCAGCCAGGCCAGGATCTCGTCATCCAGGGCCGAGGCGCCTTCGCGGCCGTCGACGATGAACAACACCAGGTCGGCTTCCTCGGCCGCGGAGCGGGCCTGGCGTGCGGTCGCGCCGGCCAGGCCCTCGTCCACGCCGGCGATGCCGCCGGTGTCGACCACGGCGAACGATTGCTTGCCCTCCGGCCGGCACACGCCGTAGTGGCGATCGCGGGTCACGCCCGGTTCGTCATGGACCAGGGCGTCGCGACTGCGCGTGAGCGCATTGAAGAGGGTCGATTTTCCGACGTTGGGGCGGCCAACGAGGGCAACTAGCGGAAGCATGGGCGAAAGCCGATAAGAAGTGGATTGGGTATGGCGCAGGATTAGCCGGAAAATCAGCCAGAAAACCCGCCAGGATCGGCCCGTTCGGGGCAGACACGCCCCGGGGTTGGGGCGTCGAAACCGGGCAAGGAGCCGCTGCACGGGCCGGAGGCCGCAGCGCATGATGACTGCCCGGTCACAAAAAGGGAAACGGCCCAGCGCCGCGGGGCGCTGGGCCGATCTGCGTTCGAGGTGGCGCGCCCGGCCTTACTGCAGGCGGAACGCGGTCAGCTCGCCCGACACGTTCTGGACGATGGCAATGCCGTCGGCCACCACCGGTGCGGCGCGTACGGCCTTGCCGCCGACGCGTTCGCGGGCTGCGAACTCGCCGTTATCGAGCTTGAGCCAGTGCACGTAACCGTCGTAGTCGGCAACCACGGCGAAATCGCCCTGGATCGCCGCACCGGTCACGTTGCGGCGCGCCAGGCCCGGCTGCTGCCACAGGGCGCTGCCGCCGCTCTTGTCCAGGCCGAACACGATGCCGCTGGTGTCGGTCACGACCAGGCGGTCGCTGCCCATGCCGATCCGGCCGGCGCCGCCATGCTCGCTCTGCCACATCGGCCGTCCGCTCGGGGCGTCGATGGCCAGAGTCTGCTTCTTGAAGCTCGTGGCGAACAGCGTGGTGCCGTCCAGCACCGGCGTACCGTCGACGTCGGCCATGCGGTCAAGCTCGGTGCGGCCTTCGGCCTGCCCCACTGCCTGCTCCCACAGCGGACGCCCGTCGGTGGCCGACAGCGCCGTCACCGAACCATCGTCGTTGCCGATGAAGACGAAACCCGGGCCCAGCTGGGGCGCGTCGTTGCCGCGCACCGACAGCATCGGCACTTCCTGCACCCAGAACCAGCGACGCTCGCCGTTGGCGGCATCGAAGGCGGTCACCCGGCCATCGTTGGAGCGCACGAACACCGTGCCCATGCCGATCGCGGGTGCGGCGATGACCTCGTTGGTCACCTTCGCTTCCCACTTCTTCTCGCCGGTGGCCGCGTCCAGGGCGATCACTTCGCCGTTGAGTCCGCCCACCACGACCAGGCCTTCGCCGACGCCGGGGCCGCCGGAAACGGCCAGCTCGGACTTCTTCTCCGGGCGGTATTCCCAGATCGACTTGCCGTTCTGCAGATCGAAGGCATGCACCCCGCCTTCGATGGCGGCGGCGTATACGCGGCCGTCAGCCACGACCGGACCCTGGCGCACGCCCATGCGGCCCTCGCCCTTGCCGGCGTTGGCCGACCAGAGCTTGGACACGGTCACCGACGGCGTGATGTCGGTCAGCTCAGTCGGCTCATTGGGCTTGCCGTCGTCCTTCTTCTTGTCGTCACCGCCGAACCAGCCCTTGACGGTCGAGCAGCCCGCGAGCGAAGCCGCGCACAGCAGCACGAGGGAGGTACGCATCAGCATCGTGCGGTGCTTCATCAGGACTTGGCCTCGGGCGTGGCCGGCGCGCCGCCGGCCTGGTTGAGTTTGAGTTCGATCACGCGCCGCTGCTGCGAGGCGACGTCCAGCTTGGCCAGCGCCTGGGAGTACGAGGCGCGGGCCTGTTCGAGCTGGCCCAGGGCGAACTGCGCATCGCCGCGCACTTCCATTGCCCCGGCGCTGCTGGCATTGGCCAGCAGCTTGAGCGCGGCGTCGGCCTGCTTGGCTTCGATCAGCAAGCGCGCCAGGCGCTGGTTGACGACGTCGGTGATGGCCGGGTCGCTGCTCCTGATCGCACGCAGCGTGGCGATCGCGGCGTCGTTCTGGCGCGCGTCTACCTGCGAGCGGGCAAGCTCGAGCGCGGCCAGGTCGTGGTAGGTGCTGTCAGCCAGCGCCTTGACCTTGGCCGGTGCGTTCTTGTCTTTGGCCTTGATGGCATCGAGCGTCGCCTGGTACTGGTTCGAAAGTTCCAGTTGCGTCTGCTCGCCGCGATGTTCCCACCACTTCCAGCCACCGATTGCCGCCAGGCCGAGCACGATGCCGCCAATCAGGCCGGCTCCGTTGTTGCGCAGCCATTGCAGGACGCGCTCGCTTTGTTCGTGTTCGTCGAGAAGGTCGTCTATTGCCATTCGGGAGCTGCCATTCCAAAGCTGCTGTGTCGCCCCCGCCCTGCGGCGGGAACCCAATGAGGAACACCGGCCCGCATGGACCGGTGACGAGGGATGACCCGCGCGCGGGTCAGTCAGCGACCGGCGTCAGGGAACCGTCAGAGGATAGCGTAAAGCGCGCCACGTTCGCGCGGCTGAACGGCGTCAGATCGACCGTCTTGCCGGCTTGGCGCACTTCGACGGCGGTGGAATTGCCCAGCACGACGCGGGAAACCTCGCCAGCGCCGTAGCTGCGCTCCTGCCCGGCACCCAGAAGCCCCTGCTCCAGGGTGGTGCCGTTGTTGCCGATGATCTGGATCCAGCTGTCGCCGTTGAACTTCAGCGACAGCGCGGTCTGCGCCGATGCCGCCGACAGCGGCGCCATGGACGCGATCAGCGGCGTGCGCTGCACGCCCTGCGGAGCCGGCGCCGTCGACGGCAGTTCGCCCTGCCCGGCCGGCGTCGCCGGAACTTCCAGCGACTGCACGGTGGACTGGTGCGGCGAACGCGTCGCCAGCCAGACCGGAACCGCGATCGCCGCCGTCAGCACGATATAGATCGCCCGACGCGTGACCTGGTCGAAGACATGGCGGTAGCGCGGGGTGTAGGTGTGGCTGACCAGCTCCGAAGGCGCCACCGGAGCGGCCACGCCGTTTCGCAGCTGGTCTTCCAGGTCGATGCCCAGCAGGCGCGCATAGCTGCGCATCTGGCCGCGCACGAACACCGGCGCCCCGAGCTGGTCCGGGTCTCCGGACTCGAGCTGGCGCAGCACCCGCACCGGAATCTTCAGGCTCGCAGCGACTTCTTCCTGCGACAGCCCCGCCTGCTCGCGGGCCTGTTTCAGGCGCACGCCGCAGCTGGCGCCCATTTCGGGCGCAACGTCAATAGAAGTGCCCATCATCGCCTGCCGTCATCCCCCATGCCGGAGCCCTGCGTCTCAGGGAACTCCGCCCTCATTCGCTGAACGTATCTTGCGGCGGCTGCCGTGTCGCCGAGTTTTTGTTCGATCTGTGACGCAAGCAACAACGAGCTCTTGTCGGCCGGTGCTGCTGCCAGGCGGCGCTCCGAGAAGGCCCGCGCCTCGAAGGCCCGCCCCTGGCGGAACTCCAGCTCGGCCAGCGCCCCGAGGGCGACCGGGTTGGTCGGGTCCAAAACAATGGCGTCGCGAAGGTTACGGGCGGCGCGCGCGTCCTGGCCAGCCCGGAGCGAACAGCTGCCGGCATTGGCCAGGGCCATCGCCGGGGTCGCATAGCTGGTGTCGGCCAGGGCCTTGTCGAACCAGGCCAGCGACTGCGCCGCCTGGCCCTGCCCGCACAGCCAGACGCCGTAGTTGTTGAGCACGCCGCCACTGGCCGGAGCCAGCTCGGTCGCGCGGCGGTAGTGTTCGCCGGCCTGGGCGGTCGCACCGCTGCGCTCGGCGGCCGCACCCAGCAGGGTGTAGGCATCGGCCGACGCGGGATCGATCTTGAGGGCCAGGCGCGCTTCGCGCTCGGCGCCGGCGTTGTCGCCGGTCATCAGCTTTTCCTGTGCGCGCTGGAGATGCACCCGGGTGGTCGATGCCTTGTCGCGCTTGTCGTCGCTGACATCGACCTTGCGTGCGATCTGGTCGTAGTCGCCGCGGCTGAAATCCTGCCGCACGAACGTCAGCTTGCTGCAGCCACTGGTGGCGACCAGGACCAGCACGAGCAGGGACAGACGGAGCATCCGGCAGCCCCTGCCACCGTGGGCCAAGCGTTCGCTGCGGGCGTCAGGCTGCTTCATCGCCCAGCCCCTGCGCCTGCAGTTGCTTGCGGAATTCGGCCTGGCGACGTGTGCGATCCATGACCTGGCCTTTGAGCTGGCCACATGCCGCATCGATGTCGTCACCGCGGGTGCGGCGCACCGGCGCGATCATGCCGGCGTCGTTGAGCAGTTTCTGGAAGGCGCGGATCGCGACTTCTTCGGGGCGCTCGTAGCGCGTGCCCGGGAATGGGTTGAACGGGATCAGGTTGACCTTTGCCGCGTCCTTCATCTGTACAGCGTTGTCGAACTGGCGCAGCAGGCGCAGCAGCTGGCGGGCATGCTGGGGCTGGTCGTTGACGCCCTTCATCAGGGTGTATTCGAACGTGACCGAGCTGCCGCGCTTGCGCAGCGCATAGCGCACGCACGCTTCCATCAGCTGCTCGATCGGGTACTTCTTGTTGAGCGGCACCAGTTCGCTGCGCAGCTCATCGTTGGGCGCATGCAGCGAGACGGCGAGCGACACGTCGCTCTCCTCGCCCAGGCGGTCGATCATCGGCACCATGCCGGCGGTCGACAGCGTCACGCGCTTGTTGGCCAGGCCATAGCCCAGATCGTCGCGCATGATGCTCATCGCGCGCACGACGTTGTCGAAGTTCGCCAGCGGCTCGCCCATGCCCATCATCACCACGTTGGTCAGCTTGCGCTGCTGGTGCGGGACATTGCCGAGGTGACGCGCCGCCACCCAGACCTGGCCGATGATCTCGGCGGTCGACAGGTTGCGGTTGAAGCCCTGGGTCGCGGTCGAGCAGAAGGTGCAGTTGAGCGCGCAGCCCACCTGCGAGGACACGCACAACGTGCCTCGGCCCTTGTCGGGGATGAACACCGTTTCGATGGCGTTCCTGGTGTCCATGCCCAGCAGCCACTTGTGGGTGCCGTCGGTGGACGCCTTGTCGAGCACGACCTGGGGAACCTGCACGACGGCGTGCTGTTCGAGCTTGGCGCGGAGCGCTTTGCCCAGGTCGGTCATGTCGTTGAAGTCGGTGACGTAGCGGTGATGGATCCACTTCATCACCTGGTGCGCACGGAACTTCTTCTCGCCGAGCGATTCTTCGAAGAACCGCTCGAGCGAGACGCGGTCGAGGTCGAACAGATTGGTCTTGCCCGACTCGACCGCGCGCTTGCCGGCAACAACCGGCGCAGCGGCCACAGCCGACTCCGTCGCCGCCGCGGTGCCTGCGTCAGCGAGGTGGAGTTCGATGGTGTCGCGTTGCGTGGTCATGGCCTGCTCGTGTCGCTATCAGCGACCGTAGACGCCGGTGGCCGGGAAGAAATACGCGATTTCGTTCGCGGCGTTCTCCAGGCTGTCCGAACCGTGCACGGCGTTGGCATCGATGCTGTCGGCGAAGTCGGCGCGGATCGTGCCCGGCGCGGCGTCCTTCGGATTGGTTGCGCCCATCAGGTCGCGGTTCTTGAGCACTGCGCCCTCGCCTTCCAGCGCCTGGATCATCACCGGGCCGGAGATCATGAACTCGACCAGCGCGTTGAAGAACGGGCGCTCGCGGTGCACGGCGTAGAAGCCTTCGGCTTCCTGCCTGGACAGGTGCTTCATCTTCGCGGCGACGACCTTGAGGCCTGCCTTCTCGAAGCGGGTGTAGATCTCACCGATGACGTTCTTGGCGACGGCGTCGGGCTTGATGATCGAAAGGGTGCGCTCCAGCGCCATGGAATTTCTCCGGGTAGGCGGGCAGCCGAACCGTGGGTTCGCGCCCGAGGATAACAGAAAAACCCGCGTCGGAACGCGGGTTTAGCCCACAAGGCTCCGGTAATTCTAGCGGATTACGGCCCCCTTTTGCACGTCGTGGCGGAACTCGGCGTTGACGGTTCAGGCAGTCGGGACTAGCATCAAACAAGCGTTTGATTCAGACCGTCGCTTCACTGCTCGCAGGACCCTCCATGGCCGCCACCGCCCACTTCTCCACCAAGGACCGCATTCTCGGCGCCGCCGAGGAACTGTTCGCCCAGTTCGGCTTTACCGGGACCTCGCTGCGCCAGGTCACCAGCCGCGCCGACGTGAATATCGCCGCGGTCAACTACCACTTCGGCAGCAAGGAGAACCTGGTCAACGAGGTCTTCCGCCGCCGCATGGACGACATGAGCGCGCAGCGCCTTGGCGCCCTCAAGATCGCCATCGAACAGCACCCGGGCGAGCTGGAGCCGATTCTGGCCGCCTTCGTGCAGCCGGCCCTGGCCATGGCCCAGGACCGCCACGGCGGCGGCGCGTTCGTCCGTGTCGTCGCCCGCGCGTACGCGGAAAAGAACGACCGCCTGCGCAAGTTCCTGTCCGATCACTACGGCCACGTCCTGCGCGAATTCGGCAAGGCGATTGCCGTCTGCGTGCCGGGCCTGAGCAAGGAAGAGCTCTACTGGCGCCTGGACTTCCTGGCCGGCGCCCTGACCTATGCCATGGCGGACTTCGGCCTGATCAAGCGTCCCGCCGGTGTCACCGAGGCGGCGCATCGTGAGCGGGCAGCACGTGAACTGATCCACTTCGCCGCGGCCGGATTCAAGGTCGAACCGAAGCGTTGATCACCAGAGTTTTCAAGCCGTAAGCACTAAGTCTTGTATAAACAAGGATTTGCACAACATGTCTAAGAAACTGCTTGTACGCCGCGTGGCCGTCCTCGGCGCCGGTGTCATGGGCGCGCAGATCGCTGCGCACCTGACCAATGCCGGTGTCGACACGGTGCTGTTCGACCTGCCGGCCAAGGAGGGCGACCCCAATGGCGTCGTCGCCAAGGCCATCGCCAATCTCGGCAAGCTCAGCCCCGCCCCGCTCGCCAGCAAGCCGTTGGCCGAGCGCATCACCGCGGCCAACTACGAGACCGGACTGGAGCAGCTGCGCGGCTGCGACCTGATCATCGAGGCCATCGCCGAACGGATGGACTGGAAGCAGGACCTGTACAAGAAGATCGCCCCGTTCGTGGCCGCGCACACCGTGCTGGCCAGCAACACCTCGGGCCTGGGCATCAACAAGCTGGCCGAAGTGCTGCCCGAGCAGCTGCGCCACCGCTTCTGCGGCGTGCACTTCTTCAATCCGCCGCGCTACATGCACCTGGCCGAACTCATTCCGGCCAGGACCACCGACGACGAGGTGCTCGAGTCGCTGGAAACCTTCCTGACCACCACCCTGGGCAAGGGCGTGGTGATCGCCAAGGACACCCCGAACTTCATCGGCAACCGCATCGGCGTGTTCTCGATGCTGGCCGGCATGCACCACACCGAGCAATTCGGCCTGGGCTTCGACACCGTCGACGCGCTGACCGGCCCGGCCATCGGCCGGCCCAAGTCGGCGACGTTCCGCACCGCCGACGTGGTCGGCCTGGACACGATGGCCCACGTCATCAAGACCATGGCCGACACGCTGCCGGAAGACCCGTGGCACAGCTACTTCAAGGCGCCCAAGTGGTTGGCGGCGCTGATCGAGAAGGGCGCACTGGGCCAGAAGAGCGGCGCCGGCGTGTACACCAAGCGCGGCAAGGACATCCTGGTTCTCGACCTGAAGGCGCAGGATTACCGCGCCTCGGCCGGTGAGCTCGACCCGGAAGTGGCCGGCCTGCTCAAGGAAAAGGACCCGGCGAAGAAGTTCGCCGCGCTGCGCGCCAGCGCGCATCCGCAGGCGCAGTTCCTGTGGGCGATCTTCCGCGACACCTTCCACTACAGCGCGTTCCATCTCGAATCGATCGCCGACACCGCGCGCGACATCGACTTCGCCATGCGCTGGGGTTACGGCTGGTCGCTCGGCCCGTTCGAGACCTGGCAGGCCTCAGGCTGGAAGCAGGTCGCCGACTGGATCGCCGAGGACATCGTCGCCGGCAAGGCGATGAGCAGCGCACCGCTGCCGAACTGGGTGTTCGATGGCCGCGACGGCGTGCATGGCGCCGACGGCAGCTTCAGCCCGGCCCGCAGCGCCAATGTGCCTCGCTCCTCCAATCCGGTGTACGCGCGCCAGCGCTTCCCCGATCCGCTGCTCGGCGAGAAGTTCTCGCAGGGCCGCACGGTCTTCGAGAACGAAGGCATCCGCATGTGGGCCGACGAGGGCGACGACATCGCCGTGGTCGGCTTCAAGACCAAGATGCACACGGTCAACGATTTCGTCCTCAATGGCCTGCAGGAAGCCATCGGCATCGCCGAGCGCGACTTCGCCGGCCTGGTGATCTGGCAGCCGAAGGAACCCTTCTCCGCCGGCGCCGACCTGGCCGGAGCGCTGGGCCTGCTGCAGGCCGGTGACGTCAAGGGCTTCGAGGCGATGGTCGCCAACTTCCAGGCCACCAGCCAGCGCATCAAGTACTCGCTGGTGCCGGTGGTTGCCGCCGTGCGCGGCCTGGCGCTGGGCGGCGGCTGCGAGTTCCAGATGCATGCGGCCCACAGCGTGTTCTCGCTGGAAAGCTACATCGGCCTGGTCGAAGCCGGCGTCGGCCTGCTGCCGGCCGGTGGGGGCCTGAAGGAGTTCGCCGTGCGCGCCTCCGAAGCCGCAGGTCCGGGCGGCGATGTCTTCGCCCAGCTCAAGACCGCGTTCGAGAGCGTGGCCATGGGCAAGGTCTCGACCTCGGCCTTCGAAGCCCGCGAACTCAAGCTCGCCCGCAACACCGACAGCGTCGTCTTCAACGCCTTCGAGCTGCTGCACGTGGCACGTGAGCAGGCACGCGCGCTGGCCGAATCCGGCTACCGCCCGCCCCTGCCCGCCCGCCGCATACAGGTCGCCGGCGACGTCGGCATCGCCACGTTCAAGATGATGCTGGTCAACATGCTGGAAGGCCGTTTCATCTCGCCGCACGACTACGAGATCGCAACCCGCATCGCCACGGTGATGTGCGGCGGCGAGGTGGACCGTGGTGCGCTGGTCGACGAGGAATGGCTGCTCAAGCTCGAGCGCGAGCATTTCGTCGCACTGGCGCAGATGCCCAAGACGCAGGAGCGCATCGCGCACATGCTCAAGACCGGCAAGCCGCTGCGCAACTAAGCGACGACGACACAGGACATATCGAAATGACCAAGCAGATCCAGGACGCCTACATTGTCGCCGCCACCCGTACTCCGGTCGGCAAGGCACCGCGCGGCGTCTTCCGCAACACCCGTCCCGACGAAATGCTCGCCCACGTGCTGCGCTCGGTCGTGGCGCAGGCACCGGGCATCGACCTGGGCCGCATCGATGACGCGATCATCGGCTGCGCCATGCCCGAGGGCGAGCAAGGCATGAACGTGGCGCGCATCGGCGCGCTGCTGGCCGGCCTGCCCAACACCATCGCCGCGCAGACCATCAACCGCTTCTGCTCGTCGGGCCTGCAGGCCGTGGCGATGGCGGCCGACCAGATCCGTCTCGGCAACTCCGACCTGATGCTGGCCGGCGGTACCGAGTCGATGTCGATGGTGCCGATGATGGGCAACAAGGTCGCCCTGAGCCCGCAGGTGTTCGCCAAGGACGAGAACGTCGCCATTGCCTACGGCATGGGCATCACCGCCGAAAAGGTCGCCGAGGAGTGGAAGGTCTCGCGCGAAGACCAGGACGCGTTCGCCCTGGCCTCGCACCAGAAGGCCATCGCGGCGATCCAGGCCGGCGAGTTCAAGTCCGAGATCAGCCCGTATGAAGTGATCTCGCGCATTCCCGATCTCGGCGGCAATGCCATCCGGGTCAGGACGTCGATCGTCGAGATCGATGAAGGCCCACGTCCGGACACCTCGATCGAAGGCCTGGGCAAGCTGCGCCCGGTGTTCCGCAACGCCCAGTTCGGCGGCAGCGTCACTGCCGGCAACAGCTCGCAGATGAGCGACGGCGCCGGTGCGGTGCTGCTCGCCTCCGAGCAGGCGATCAAGGACTACGGCCTGACCCCGCTGGCGCGCTTCGTCAGCTTCTCGGTCGCCGGCGTGCGCCCGGAAGTGATGGGTATCGGCCCGATCGCGGCGATCCCCAAGGCGCTCAAGCAGGCCGGCCTGAGCAAGGACCAGCTGGACTGGATCGAACTCAACGAAGCCTTCGCCGCGCAGGCGCTGGCCGTGATCCGCGATTCCGGCCTGGACCCGTCCAAGGTCAATCCGCTCGGCGGCGCGATCGCGCTCGGCCACCCGCTCGGCGCCACCGGTGCGATCCGCACCGCGACCATCGTGCACGGCCTGCGTCGTCGCCAGCTCAAGTACGGCATGGTGACCATGTGCATCGGCACCGGCATGGGCGCGGCGGGCATCTTCGAAGCGCTCTGAGTTCCCGGGCGCTGGAAAAACGAAACGGGCAGCCCGATGGCTGCCCGTTTTTCGTTCTGCCGGCGCTTCAGGCCAGGCGTGTCCCGTTCGGCACGGATCGTTCGATCGCGGTGACCACCACGCCGTCCGCGGTGGGAAATCCTGTCAGCAGGAACTCCGACACGAACGGCCCGACCTGCTTGGGCGGGAAGTTGATCACGCCGACTATCTGCCGTCCGACGAGGTCTTCGGCGGCGTAGAGATCCTTGATCTGCGCGCTGGTCTTGCGCACCCCGTGGGGACCGAAGTCCACCCACAGTTTCCATGCCGGCTTGCGCGCCTCGGGGAACGCCTCGACCCGTTGCACCGTGCCGGCGCAGATCATCACCTTTTCGAAATCTGACCAGGTGATGTCAGGCGGCGTGCTATCGGACGGCGTGACCGTGCCCTGCTCGCTCATCATTGCTCCCACGGTTCCACACGATTCGTGCAGCGGCCCAGCACACGGTGCTCAGCCGAGCTCTTCGACGCCCAGCTCGGCCAATGCGTTCTGCATCAGCAGGCGCGCCGAATCGCTGAGCTTCTCGTGGTCGAGCGCGTAGCGGATCGTTGCCTCGATGAGACCGATGTGGGTGCCGCAGTCGAAGCGCGTGCCCTGGAAGCGGTAGGCGTTGACCGCTTCTTCCTTCAGCAGCGCGGCAATGGCGTCGGTCAGCTGGATTTCACCGCCGGCGCCGGGCGTCGTGGTTTCCAGCAGCGAGAAGATGCGCGGATTGAGCACATAGCGGCCGACCACGGCCAGCGTGCTCGGCGCCACTTCCGGCTGGGGCTTCTCGACGATCGCGTTGATCCGGCCCTGCCGACCCTTGAAAGAGTCGGTGGCGACGATGCCGTAGCTGCCGGTCTGGTCGCGCGGCACGTCCTGCACGGCAATGATGCTTGCTCCGGAGGCCTGGGCGGCGTCGGCCATCTGCGCCAGCGCACCGGGCCCACGGTTCCATATCAGGTCGTCAGGCAGCAGCACGGCAAAGGGCTCGTCGCCGATCACCGGCTTTGCACACAACACCGCATGGCCAAGGCCCAATGCTTCGGCCTGGGTGACGAACACCGCACGCACGCCCTTGGGCAGCACGTTGCGGATCAGTTCCAGCTGCTCGGTCTTGCCGCTCTGCTCGAGCTTCTGCTCGAGTTCGTAGGCCTTGTCGAAGTAGTCGGCGACCGCATGCTTGTAGCGGTTGGTGACGAACACCAGCGTGTCGCAGCCCGCTTCGACCGCCTCGTCAACGGCGTACTGGATCAGCGGCCGATCGATGATCGGCAGCATTTCCTTGGGAACGGTCTTGGTCGCGGGAAGAAAACGGGTGCCCAGACCGGCCACCGGGAACACAGCTTTGCGAATCCGAACCGACATCAAATCTTCCTTGCGTTACGCGCCGGGAACGCCACCACCGTTGCCGATTCCTGGTAATCCGGGTGTGCGCCAACCGGCTGGAATTCGGGGACGGCGCTCCGCAGCAGATGGCCGAGCGCGTCGAGATCATAACGGACCGACGCTTCGCGCAGCTGCGCCACGGCGTTCTCGATGTGCGTGGACGACACGTCGCGGGGTTCGGCCTGGAGGATCTTCGGGTGGGCGGTCTGGCGGTAACGCTCGTCGGCATGGAACAGCGTTTCGTGCAGCTTCTCGCCCGGACGAAGGCCGGTATAGACCACGGCGATGTCGCGACCGGGATGCTTGCCGGCCAGGCGGATCATCTGCTCGGCGAGCAACCGGATCGGCACCGGCTCGCCCATGTCGAGGGTGTAGATCGCCTCGTGCGTTCCGATCGCCGATGCCTGCAGGATCAGCTGGCAGGCCTCGGGAATCGTCATGAAGAAGCGCGTCACTTCCGGGTCGGTAACCGTGACCGGTCCACCGGCGCGGATCTGTTCGCGGAACAGCGGGACCACGCTACCGGCCGAGTCGAGCACGTTGCCGAAGCGCACGGTGACGAAGCGCGTGGAGCGCTGGTCGGCCAGTGCCTGGCAGGACATCTCCGCCAGGCGCTTGGTCGCGCCGAGCACGTTGACCGGGTCGACCGCCTTGTCGGTGGAGATCAGCACGAACGTACCGACGCCGGCGCCGCGGCAGGCGCGCGCAACCGTCTCCGTCGAAAGCACGTTGTTGCGCACTGCCTCGCGCAGCTGCAGTTCGAGCAGCGGCACCTGCTTGTAGGCGGCGGCATGGAACACCGCGTCGGGCTCGGCGCGCGAAAGTGCGTGCGCGATCACCGCAGGGTCGCCGCAATCGCCAAGCACCGCGATGTATTCAAGATCCGGGAAATCACGACGCAGTGCGGCTTCGGTCGTGGTCAGGGCGAGTTCGTCAATCTCGATCAGGGCGATGCGGCGCGCGCCATGGCGTGCGCACTGGCGGCACAACTCCGAACCGATCGAGCCACCGGCGCCGGTGACCAGGACCGAACGCGCGCCGAGCCAGGAGCGGATCGCCTTCCAGTCGGGCATCACCGGCTTGCGACCCAGCAGGTCCTCGATCGCGACCTCCTTGAGTTCGCCCGGCAACGAACGGCCCTCGAGCACGTCCTGCAGCTTGGGCACCATGCGGAATGGCAGGCCGGTGCGTTCGCAGGAAACAACCACACGCTGGAGCGCATTGGCGTCGGCCGACGGCATGGCGATGACGAGCAGCTTGGCCGCGGTCTCGCGGGCGATCTCGGCCACGTCCTGGACGCGACCGAGCACCGGCACGCCCTGCACCTTGCTGCCGCGCAGGCGCGCGGCATCGTCGAGGAAACCCACCGGCTGGTAGGTGCCCGAGCGGCGCAGATCGCGCACCAGCGCTTCGCCGGCGTGACCGGCACCGAGGATCAGGATGCGCACCGAGGCACCGCCGAATGCATCCATCCGGCTATCCTTCCACGCGCGATACATCAGGCGCGGTGCGCCGAGCATGCCCATCAGCACCAGCGGATAGAGCACCAGCACCGTACGCGGCACGCTGTCGAGCCGGTTATAGAGGAACAGGCCGAGAACGATCGCGAACAGCCCCAGGATCGAAGCCTTGAGGATGTTCCACAGGTCGGGGACGCCAGCAAAGCGCCACAGGCCGCGATAGAGGCCGACCTGCCAGAACACCAGTCCCTGGGCCGCCAGCACGAGCGCGATCTCGGCCGACCAGAGCGGAATGGCGGGTGCGTTGGCTTCGATACCCCAACGCAGACGATGCAGGGCCTGCCACACCACCCACACCATTGCGAGATCGTGAGCGACCACCGCCATTCGCGGGAGGCCACTCTTCCACCGATCACGCCATGAGCTCATTCCATGCCCCTCTTCTGAATGCCAATCTGAATCAAATTGAAGTCGGTGTCCGGAAAGAACCGGCCTTTTGCAGCCCGACCCATAAAAAAGCGCAGCAGGTATACCACGCGAGTGTGATACTGGTGATGAAGGCGATGTCAGGGTGTGACGCAAGCCAGAACGCCGCCAAAATCGCCACCGCCGTCGCGCCTGCATATGCCAGCGTCACCCGTTTGTGACCCACGCTCCGGGCCCAGGCCTGGTAGGCATGCTGGGTGTGCGGGGTCCACCAGCGCTCACCCCGCAGCAGACGCCGCAGCAGGGTCAGGCCGGCGTCGACGAGGAACACCGACAACGGCAACAGCACGACCCAGAAGTGCGACCCGAGCCGGGCGCCAGCCACCACCGCCAGCGCTGCCACAGAGAATCCTATGGCGCCGCTACCCACGTCACCGAGAAAAATTCTCGCGCGGGGGAAATTGAACGGCAGAAAACCGATGCATGCGGCCGCCAGCGCCATGCCCAGCAGCCCCCAGACGCCGCCGGCCATCGCCGCCAGACCGGCAGCGACCAGGGCCGCCTGGCTCGCCGCCAGGCCGTTGATGCCGTCCATGAAGTTCCAGACGTTGGTCAGGCCGATGGTCGCAGCAAATGCACATGCGCCCAGCCAGGGCGACTGGTAGACATCCGCTACCGCGAGTCCGAACAACCCCGCCGCCACAACATGCACGATCAGTCGCCACCAGGGCGAAAGCGGCCGGTGATCGTCGACCCAGCCGATGCCGGCGACGAGCAGCAGGCCAACCCCGAATGCCGCCAGCAGCGGCGCATCGAGCGGCCGCTGCAATGCCAGCGCGCAGGCGGCAACCGCTACTGCAATGACGATTGCGATGCCGCCACCTCGCGGCGTGGCGACGTCGTGGCTGCGACGCTCGCCGGGCTGGTCGATCAGCGATTGCCTGATCGCATAGCGACGGGCCAGCCAGGTTCCTGCCATGCCGATGCAGAAGTAGATCGCCAACCACTGCAGCATGTCAGACCACCGCGTAGTTCAGCAGCGGCTTGATCGTTCCCCATTCCTTGCAGCTCGGGCACTGCCAGTGGTGGCTGCGCGCGCCGAACCCGCAACGATTGCAGCGGTAGCTGGGATTGCGCACCAGCAACTGGTCAGTGATGTGCTTGAGATCGTGCAGCGTCGCCGCCGGGTCGGCGCCTTCGGCCAGGGTCAGGTCGATCAGCGCCGCTTCGCCGCGAACCGAGGGGCGATCCTTGAGTTGTCGGGCAAGGTAGGCCCGCGCCGCCGGCACGCCGTCTTCCTGCTCGACCATGCGCGTCAACGCCAGCACCGGGGCGATGCCGCGATAGTGCTCGGTCATCTCGGCCAGGAACGCATGGGCCCCGGGCGTATCACCCACACGCTCGTAGCAGGCCAGCAGCTGCGGCAGGATCTCCGGCAGATAGTCGGCATCGACGCGCGCGACGCGTTCGAACGCGCGGATGGCACCGGCATCGCTGCCCGCCTCCACCTCGAGCCGACCCTCGATCATGCCCGCGCGGACCGAGTTGGCGTCGGCCTCGTAAGCGCGCTTCACCGCCTCCTGCGCGGCAACGATGTCGCCGGCGGCGCGATGGCGCTCGGCCAGTTCGCACTCGAACTGCGCGATCAGCTTGCCCATCGGCTCGCCGGTGGCTTCCTCGAAACGCCGTGCGTTCTCGATCGCCTTGTCCCAGTCGCGCTCGGACTGATAGATGCCGATCAGGTGGCGCAATGCCAGCGGCGCACGCATGTCCAGTGCGACCAGATCGCTGAAGACCGTCTCGGCGCGATCGAGCAGGCCCGATCGCATGTAGTCCTCGCCCAGCGCCAGCAGCGCCTGCACGCGTTGCTGGTCGCTCAGCCCGGGACGCTGCACCAGCGCCTGGTGCAGGCGGATCGCGCGATCGACTTCACCGCGACGGCGGAACAGATGGCCGAGCGCGACCTGGGTCTCGAAGGTGTCCTTGTCGAGCTCGGCGATATGCAGGAACAGCTCGATGGCCTTGTCCGGCTGCTCGTTGAGCAGGTAGTTCAGGCCGCGGAAATAGGTCGTCGACAGGCGACTGACCTGGGTATCGCTGTGGCGCTCGCCACCGCGTCGACCGATGATCCAGCCGCTGACCGCCGCGATCGGCAGCAGCAGGAAGAACCAGAACCACTCACTGATGAACGCCATGCGTCATGCCCCGGGGGAAGCGGTCGTATGCGAAACGGGAGAAGGAACCTGGCGCTGCGCGAGTGCAAGGCGCCGGCGCAACGGCAGGACAACGCTGGCGCTGATCGCCAGTCCGCCGACCAGCACGCCCAGCAGCAGGGCGACGATCAATGCCACGCCCAGGTTGCTGGGCAGTCGTGCGAAGCCCAGATCGACCAGAACCGGCGCGCGGTTGAGGGCACCAATGATGGCACCGGCGGCCAGGCAGGCGATGGCGATGAGCAAACGAAGCAGGCGCATGAAGCCCTCCGGGCGACCGCAATGATCAGCGGTAGCTTAGGGCCTGACAACGCCATTGAGTAGGCCGTGCGCGGCCGGGATGAACCAGGCGGCGGCGGAACCGAAGCGGGACCGAAGCGGAATCAGTCGGCTTCGTCGAGCGGCACGACGCCACTGACGCGCTCGCGCAGTTCCTTGCCCGGCTTGAAATGCGGCACGTGCTTGCCGGGAAGTGCAACCGATTCGCCCGTCTTGGGATTGCGACCCAGGCGCGGCGGACGGTAATGCAGGGAGAAGCTTCCGAAGCCGCGGATCTCGATCCGCTCTCCACCCGACAGCGACCCGCCCATCATCTCGAGCAGCGCCTTCACCGCCAGATCCACGTCTTCGCCCTTCAGGTGGGCCTGACGCTGCGAAAGGATCTCGATGAGCTCGGATTTGGTCATGGCTGGGAACGGTTGCTCGCGACGGCTGGGACTTAGAAGGAAGGCGGTCCGAACGAGCCGGACCGCCTTCGCGGTTACCACATACCACGCTGCCGAGGCACGCCCTTACGAGCGTGCGACTGCAGGATTACTCGGACTTGTTGCCCAGCTGCTCGCGCAGGAGCGCGCCCAGCTTGGTCGTGCCGCTGGAAGCATCGGACGTGGACGAACGGTTGTAGTCCGCCAGCGCCTCCTGCTGCTCGGCTTCGTCCTTGGCCTTGATCGACAGCTGCATCGAACGGCCCTTGCGGTCCGTGCCGATGATCTTGGCTTCGACTTCCTGGCCGACCTTGAGGTGCTGCGAAGCATCCTCGACGCGCTCCTTGGCGATGTCGCGGGCGGCAACGTAGCCTTCCACGCCATTGTCGAGCTCGATGGTCGCGCCCTTGGCGTCGACTTCCTTGACCTTGCCCTTGACGATCGAGCCCTTGGCGTTGGTCGCCACGTACTGGCCCATCGGGTCCTGCTCAAGCTGCTTGACGCCCAGGCTGATGCGCTCGCGCTCCGGATCGACGGCGAGCACGACGGCTTCCAGGTTGTCGCCCTTCTTGAAGTTGCGGACCACGTCTTCGCCGGTGGTTGCCCAGCTCAGGTCGGACAGGTGGACCAGGCCATCGATACCGCCGTCCAGGCCGATGAAGATGCCGAAGTCGGTGATCGACTTGATCTGGCCCGAAACCTTGTCGCCCTTCTTGTGGATGGCGGCGAAGGTTTCCCACGGGTTGCTGGTGACCTGCTTCATGCCCAGCGAGATGCGGCGACGCTCCTCGTCGACGTCCAGGACCATGACCTGAACCTCGTCACCGACCTGCACGATCTTGGACGGGTTGACGTTCTTGTTGGTCCAATCCATCTCGGACACGTGCACCAGGCCTTCCACGCCCGGCTCGATCTCGACGAACGCGCCGTAATCGGTGACGTTGGAGACCTTGCCGAACACGCGGGTGTTGGCCGGGTAGCGACGGGCGATGTTGTCCCACGGATCCTCGCCCAGCTGCTTGAGGCCGAGGCTGACGCGGTTGCGCTCGCGGTCGTACTTGAGCACGCGGACGTCCAGCTCCTGGCCGACTTCCACCACTTCCGACGGGTGACGCACGCGCTTCCAAGCCATGTCGGTGATGTGCAGCAGGCCATCGATGCCGCCGAGGTCGACGAACGCACCGTAATCGGTGAGGTTCTTGACGACGCCCTTGAGGATCGCGCCTTCCTGCAGCTTCTCGAGCAGCTGCTCGCGCTCGACGCTGTACTCGCTCTCGACCACCGCACGGCGGGAGACGACGATGTTGTTGCGCTTGCGGTCGAGCTTGATGAGCTTGAACTCAAGCTCCTTGCCTTCCAGGTACGCGGAGTCGCGGACCGGGCGCACGTCGACCAGGGAGCCCGGCAGGAAGCCGCGCACGTCCTTGATGTCGACCGTGAAGCCGCCCTTGACCTTGCCGGAGATGCGGCCGGTGATGGTCTCGTTCTTCTCGAGGGCTTCCTCGAGTTCGTCCCACACCATGGCGCGCTTGGCCTTCTCGCGCGACAGGACGGTCTCGCCGAAGCCGTTCTCGATCGAGTCGAGTGCGACCTTGACTTCGTCGCCCACGGCCACGTCGATCTCGCCCGCGTCGTTACGGAACTGTTCGATCGGCACGATGCCTTCGGACTTCAGGCCGGCGTTGATCACCACGACGTCGCCGCGGACTTCCACGACAACACCGGTGACGATCGCGCCCGGCTTCAGCTTGGCCAGATTGGTCTGGCTTTGTTCGAACAGCTCGGCAAATGATTCGGTCATTGAAAAATACTCTGTTGAACACACGGGCCGCACCGGCTGTCATGGTCATCCACGTCGGATGACTTCAAGCAGCACGTGGTCGACCCACCCGTTATGTGGCGCGATGAAGCCACGCCATGTGTTGGTTGATTGACCATCGCGGGATTGCGATGGCGTTTGGTTTGCAACATCGTCCTGCTACGTTCGTTCAACGCGCTTGCAACTGGTAGCGCTTATGGCGTCACCAGTTGCAGTACACGCTCGACGACCGCATCGATGCCAAGGCCGGTGGTGTCGATGCGGACGGCGTCATCGGCCGGGCGCAACGGAGCCACCGCGCGACTGGCATCGCGGGCGTCGCGGGCAAGGATCTCCCGCAGCAGACCATCTAAATTAACTGAAACCCCCTTGTCTTTCAACTGCTTATAGCGCCTTTCCGCCCTTTCGTCGGCACTGGCGGTCAGAAACACCTTGAAGGCGGCGTCCGGAAAGATGACCGTGCCCATGTCACGGCCGTCTGCGACCAGGCCCGGGGCCTGGCGGAAAGCACGCTGGCGGTCCTTCAGGGCCGCCCGGACCTCCGGGATCGCGGCAATGGCCGAGGCGGCCGCTCCGGCGGTCTCGGTGCGCAGCTCGTCGGTGGCGTCGATGTCGTTGACCAGCACCCGCAGCTCCCCGGAGGGGTCGTCGCGGAAGCCGATCCGGGTATCGAAGGTGCAGCGGACCAGGGCCGCCGGGTCGGCCAGGTCGAGGTCGGCCCAGCCGGCGGCGACGCCGACCGCCCGGTACAGGGCGCCTGAATCGAGGTAATGCCAACCCAGTTTCTGCGAGACAAGGCGGCTGATGGTGCCCTTGCCGGAGCCGGAGGGCCCGTCAATGGTCAGTACGGGAATGCTGGTGTGGGGATCTGCGCTGTTCATGCAATCATTATGCGATGCGCCGGCCAAAGCTGGCCTTCGTCGCCCCGTTTCGCGACCCCTTGAACTTTTTTTGCTGCAAGCGCTTGATCGGGGAAGGAATTACCCGTTATAATCGCCGGCTTCGTTGTTTAATCAATCGTTTTTCAACTGTTTGCCGGAGTCTGTCATGAAGGTCCTGTCCTCTCTGAAGTCGGCGAAGGCCCGTCACCGCGACTGCAAGGTCGTCCGCCGCCGTGGCAAGGTCTTCGTGATCTGCAAGTCGAACCCGCGTTTCAAGGCGCGTCAGCGCTAAGAAGCCCGGCGACGCCGTGCAAGTCGAAAGGCCGCCGAAAGGCGGCCTTTTCTGTGGCCGGCCTCTTATGTGGGCCGGCGCCCGGTTTGCGTTCCGGTTCGCCAAAACGTGACGGCGGCGCGCTGCCGCCACTTCACACCTTGTGCGTACAATCGCGGCTTACCAGACCGTGTTCATCCACTGAGGGGGCTCGCCGTGAACGTCAACAAGCGTTTCGTTGCTGTACCGCTGTTCGCACTGCTGGCGCTGGCCGGCACGGCTGCCGCCGATACCCTGCTGGTGGAGCGCGTGCAGGAAGAAAACCGCGCCGCCATGCCGGCCCGCGGCCAGACCATGGCCCAGGTCGAAGCCAGCTACGGCGCGCCGAGCGAGAAGCTCGAATCCCAGGGCGGCCAGAAGCGTCAATGGCCGACCATCAACCGTTGGGTCTACCCGGCTTTCACCGTGTACTTCGAGAAGAGCAAGGTGATCGACGTCGTCGCCAACAAGGCCAGTGCCGAGGAAGTCGGCCCCAAGCCCCCCATTCGCTGAGGCTATGAACGAACCTGTCTTGCGCTTCCCCGCGGAGTGGGAACCCCAGTCCGCGGTCCTGATTGCGTGGCCCAATGCCGACACCGACTGGGCTGACCGCCTGGGCGAGGTCGAAGAGACCTACATCGCGCTGGTCGCGGCGATCACCCGCTTCGAGCCGGTCATCATCTGCGTGGCCGACGAGGACGTGGAAGCCTATGCCCGCGCGCGCCTGTCCTCGGCGCGCGTCGACATGGCGCAGGTTCGTTTCGTCGACGTTCCCTACGACGACACCTGGCTGCGCGATTCCGGCCCGATCACGCTGCGCCGCGACGGCGGTTTCCGCCTGCTCGATTTCCGCTTCACCGGCTGGGGCGGCAAGTTCGACGCCAGCCAGGACGACCTGCTGGTCGAGCGCCTGCACGATGCCGGAACCTTCGTTAACAGTTCGCGCTATCCGGTTGATTTCGCACTGGAAGGCGGCGCCATCGACAGCGACGGCGAAGGCACCCTGCTGACCACCTGGCAGTGCCTGCACGAGCGCCACCCGGAGACCTCGCGCGAAGACCTGACCACCAGGCTCGCCGGCTGGCTGCACCAGGAGCGCGTGCTGTGGCTCGACCACGGCTACCTGGAAGGCGACGACACCGACGCCCACGTCGACACCCTCGCCCGCTTCGCCGCGCGCGACGCGATCGTCTACCAGGACTGCGACGATCCGTCCGACTCGCACTTCACCGAGCTGCGGGCGATGGGCGCCGAACTGGCTGCGCTGCGAACGCGCGACGGCCGGCCGTACCGGCTGTTCCCGCTGCCGTGGGCCAAGCCCATCGTCGACGAAGGCCGGCGCCTGGCGGCGAGCTATGCCAACTTCCTCATCGTCAACGGCGCGGTGCTGATGCCGGCCTACGGCGACGAAGCCGATGCGCGGGCCCAGGCCGTGCTGGCCGAAGCCTTCCCCGACCGGGAGATCGTGCCGGTACCGTGCCGCCCGCTGATCTGGCAGAACGGCAGCCTGCACTGCATCACGATGCAGTTGCCGGTCGGACTTCTGGGCTGACGCCCGGAATGCCTTCCATCTCCGCCTACCGGACTTCACTCCCATGAAGAAGACCACCCTCCCCGTCGCCCTGATCCAGGATCGCGACCACGGCAGCCGCGAGGCCAATCTGGCCAACATCGAGGCGCGCGTGGCCGAGTCCGCCAAGCGCGGTGCGAGGCTGGTATTGCTGCAGGAACTGCACAACGGCCCCTACTTCTGCCAGCACGAGTCGGTCGACGAGTTCGACCTCGCCGAGACCATTCCCGGCCCGAGCACGGAGCGGCTGGGCGCATTGGCGAAGCAGCATGGCGTGGTCCTGGTCAGCTCGCTGTTCGAGAAGCGAGCGGCCGGGCTGTACCACAACACCGCCGTGGTCTTCGATGTCGACGGTTCCACCGCCGGCAAGTACCGCAAGATGCACATCCCCGACGACCCGGGTTTCTACGAGAAGTTCTACTTCACTCCGGGCGATATTGGATTTGAGCCGATCCAGACGTCGGTCGGTCGCCTGGGCGTGCTCGTGTGCTGGGACCAGTGGTATCCCGAAGGCGCGCGCCTGATGGCGCTGGCCGGCGCCGAACTGCTGCTGTACCCCACCGCAATTGGTTGGGACCCGACAGACGAGCAGGCCGAAAAGGATCGCCAGCGCGATGCCTGGGTGCTCAGCCACCGCGGCCATGCCGTCGCCAACGGCCTGCCGGTATTGAGCTGCAACCGCGTCGGTCATGAGCAGTCGCCGCTCGATGCGGCCGGCATCGACTTCTGGGGCACCAGCCATGTGCTCGGTCCGCAAGGCGAGTTCCTTGCGCAGTCGACCGTGGCCGAGCCGGAGATCCTGATGGCCGAAGTCGACATGCAGCGCAGCGAACATGTGCGCCGGATCTGGCCGTTCCTTCGCGATCGCCGCATCGACGCGTACGGCGACCTGCTCAAGCGCTACCGCGACTGAGCCGCTTGGCCACCGCGCCGACGATCCGCACTGCCGTCGCCGGCGACCTTGCGGCGATCACCGCGCTGTACGCGCGCGAAGTCGCCGACCACGTCGCCACCTACGAGTACGACACGCCCGACCAGGCTGAAATGGCGAGGCGCTGGCAGGCCATCGTCGCGCAGGGCTATCCGTACATCGTGGCCGAACTCGATGGCCGTTTCGCCGGCTATGCGTACGCCAGCAGCTACCGCACCCGCGAGGGCTATCGCTGGACGGTCGAGGACACGGTCTACATCGTTCCCGAACTGCAGGGACGCGGTGTCGGCCGCGCGCTTCTGCAGCGTCTGATCGATGACTGCGCCACGCTGGGCTTCAGGCAGATGGTCGCGGTGGTGGGCGATGTCAGCAATGCCGCCTCCATCGCCCTGCATGAGCGACTGGGGTTCAAGACCGTTGGCGTGTTCGCCGGTCTCGGGCGCAAGCAGGGGCGCTGGCTCGACACGGTGCAGATGCAATTGGAGCTGGGCGACGGCCGCAACAGCCCGCCCGACTCCGACTGAGCTGGCTGGGGCATCTCAGCGCCCCGGGAGATTACTCGGCTGCCGACGAGCGGCATCAATTAAAACGAACGGACGTGCTATTTTCCGTCCATGTCCGCACTCACCGCCACCAGCAAAGGCGCCGCCACGCGCGAAGCGATCATCGATCGCGCCTACGGCATCGCCTGTTCGGCCGGCCTGGAAGGCCTGTCGATCGGGCCGCTGGCGCAGGCGGTCGGGATGTCCAAGAGCGGCGTGTTCGCCCACTTCGGTTCGCGCGAAGACCTTCAGCTGGCGGTTCTCGATGCCGCAGGACAGCGATTCGTCGGCCATGTCCTGCTGCCGGCGCTGAAGCTGCCGCGCGGGCTGCCCAGGCTTCGGGCCATTGTCGAAGCCTGGTTCGACTGGGCGCGGCAATCCTCCGAAGGCGGCTGTCTCCTTCTCAGCGCCGCCAGTGAGTACGACGACCGCCCCGGCGACATCCGCGACCGCGTCGTTGCCCACGAGTTGCGCTGGCGTCGCGAGCTGTCGCGCGCCATCGCCCTGGCCGTCGAGACCGGCGACCTGGCGGTCGATACCGATCCCGAACAGATGGCGTTCGAGGTCTACAGCCTTGCCCTGATCGTCCACCACGATGCCGGCCTGTTCGGCTTCGACCTGGCCGTGACCCGCGGCCGCAATGCGCTCGAGCGGCTGTTCCGCTCGTACTCCCCCACCCTCTGATTGCCTACCGGAGGTCCGCCGTGTACCCGCTCATCGCCACAATTAGCACGACCGTTCGTAACATCATGCGGCTGTATGGCCTGCGCCTCGGCTTTGCGTTGGGTGGCCCCCTCGCTCCGAAAGCCACCCTGCAACGGGCGGCGCGGCTGTTCTCCACGCCGATGCCCAGTACCCGCAGCCGCGCTGCCGCGGCGCCGACGCAGGGCGCGCGCGAAGAACGACTGGACGTCGATGGCCATGCCATCGCCGCCTACGTCTGGGGCGACCCGGTCAGGCAGCCCTATGTGCTGTTTGCGCACGGCTGGTCCAGCCATGGCACCCGCATCGCCCCATGGTTGCCGACCCTGCTTGCCGACGGTTATGCCGTGGTCGCATTCGATCAGCCCGCACACGGCCGCAGTCCCGGTACGCAGGCCACGCTTCCTGATTTCACGCACCACCTGCTGGCGGTGGGCCAGCACTATGGCCCGGCCGCAGCCGTGATCGGGCATTCGCTTGGCGGAGCCGCCACGCTGCTGGCGATGGCCCAGGGCCTGCAGGCATCGCGCGCGGTGTTGATCGCGCCGGCCGCGGATCCGATTGCAGCGGCAGAACGTTTCGCCAACGTGATGTGGATGGGACGACGCTTGTGCCAGCGCATGTTCGCGTACTTCGAAAGCCGCATCGGCGTCACGTTCGAAGCGCAGCAGGCGCACCTCAACGCACCGGCCATCGGTCGGCCGGCACTGATCGTGCACGACCTGGAAGACCGCGACGTGCCCTGGGAGGAAGGCGAGCGCTACGCACGCTATTGGCCGGACTCGCGCCTGCTCACCACGCGCGGACTGGGCCATCGTCGCGTCCTCGACGATGGCGAGGTCATCGCTGCGGGCCTGCGTTTCCTGCGTGGGGAAAACGTCGGCGACCGGATCGTCTCGAGCAGCAACCTGCCCTTCGGCGTGGCCTGAGGAACCAAGGGCTAGTCCAGCGGTCTGAAGCAACGGTCTGGATTTGCCCGCGTTGCCCCGCTGGGGGTCTGGCCCTAAGCTCTGTCAGCCACCCCACACATGAGCTGGACGGCGCCTGATTGGCGCCGTCTTGCTGCGCAAACCCCGAAAGGCACCGCATGCACGCAGTAGCACCCCACGCCCTGGGCGACCGCCAGGAGCAGTCATGATCGACTCCGCCGCACAGGCCGCCCTCGATGCCGTCCTGGCTGACCAGCCCCATGCCATCGTCGAACGCGACGGCGTGCGCTACACGCTGCTGGGTACCGCGCATGTTTCGCAGGCCAGCGTCGAGGCCGTTCGAGATGCGATCGACAGCGGTGCATTCGATGCCGTCGCGGTCGAACTGGATCCGCAACGCCTGCAGGCCCTGACCGACCCCGACGCGCTGGCGCGCCTGGACCTGGTGCAGGTCATCCGCACCGGCAAGACCGCATTGTTCGCGGCCAATCTGGCGCTCGCCGCCTATCAGCGCCGGCTTGCCGAGCAGCTCGGCATCGAACCGGGCGCCGAACTCAAGCGTGCCGTGCTCGAGGCTCGCCAGCGCGAGTTGCCCGTGCACCTGATCGACCGCGACGTCGGCCTGACCTTCAAGCGCGCCAACAACCGGCTCGGCTGGTGGTCGCGGGCGAAGCTCGGCGGCGGCCTGATGGCGGCGCTGTTCGTCGACGAGGAAGTCGGCGCGGAGGAAATCGAAAAGCTCAAGCAGGGCGACATGCTCGAATCGAGCTTCGGCGAGTTCGCCAGCGACAGTCCGGAGCTGTACGAAACCGTGATCGCCGAACGCGACCGCTACATGGCCGCGCGCCTGCGCGAGAGCCACGGCGACGCACGCGAAGTGCTGGCCGTGGTCGGCGCCGGCCATCTTCAGGGATTGGCGCGCCACCTCAAGGAAGAGGTCCGCGCTCCAGACACCATCCGCGAGGAACTCGAGGCGCTGCCGAAAAAGAGCAACGTGCCCTGGTTCACGATCATCCTGGCGGCGTTCGTGCTGGGCGGTTTCGCCTGGGGCTTCTGGCGTGGCGGCATCGATGTCGGTTCCGACCTGCTGCTGCAGTGGGTCCTGGCCACCGGCGTGCTGGGCGCGATCGGCTGCACGATTGCCGGCGGCCATCCGCTGAGCATCCTGGTTGCCTTTGTCGCATCCCCGATCACCCCGCTGCACCCTGCGCTTGCTTCGGGCACGCTCAGCGCCCTGACCGAAGCATGGATCCGCAAACCGACCTATGCCGACTTCATGGCCCTGCGCGACGATGTGCAGAGCTGGCGCGGCTGGTGGCGCAACCGCGTGGCGCGCGTGCTGCTCAACTTCTTCCTGACCAGCCTGGGCACTGCCATTGGCGTGTGGACCGGCGGCCTGAGGATGCTGGGCAAGCTCGTCGGCTGAGGCAGTCCCGTCACTCGTCCAGGACAAGTTCCCGCCACGAGATGCGGGTCAACGTCCTGCCTCCGGCACGCGTGGTCAACCTGGCCCGCGTGCCGTCGTCGAGAACCACGTGGATGTCGTTCTCAAGGAAGGCCGGCCCATTGGGACTGGTCCCGAAGCCCACGCCCGACGCGGGAAGCTGTTCGCCACCGACTTTGACTTCATCGGCAACGTCGAATGCGCCATCGCCATTGGTATCCAGCGCACCGGTGGAAGGTCGCGCGCCGGTGAACGGATCGAGCGCCATGACGAAGCCCCTGCCGCCTGGATTGCAGACGTCCCGGGAATCGGGAATGCGCGTCGTGCCGATCAGCAGCCCCCGCTCGAACCGGTTAGGAACCACCATTCGTTCGCCCTCCTCGCCTTTGACGGGAGATACGAGGTCGAGGAACCAGCCCTGCGTTCCATCCAGCTCGCCCGCGCTCAACGCACTGGTGGCGCGCAACGTCAACGAGTTGCTGGCGCTCACCTCCGCCAGTATCCGCCGACGAACCAGCCCTGCCCGACCCGGCACCTCGGCGCCTGCATCCACCACTGCGTACCAGGTCTGCACGCTGCGATCGCCGACATCGACGTCACCGAGGTAACGCCCGGTGCCGAAGAAGACCCAAGACGCTCGAGTTTCCGGGTGCCTCAGCACGAGTGGAGCCGCCGTGACCGGTTGCCGGTTGCCGAGTGGATCGGTTGCGGCATAGAGCCGGTTCACCGCGACCTGCGCGCCACCCACACCCTGGAATCGCCACAGGTTGCCGGTGTAATCGCCGCCGTAGACGGTCTCATGGAAACCGTCGCGGTCGCTGTCCCAGGCATCGACTGCGGACAGGGCGTTGGCCGCGGACAGGGCGTTGACGGCAGACGTTCCTGCCGCGACCACCTCAGCGCGACCGGATTCAACACCGATGGTGATCAATGCAGCCCCGCCATTGCTGTTGGGTCCGTTGCCGAGAAGCACGCGCCAGTCACCGTCGGCAACCTGGGCGATGATCGGCTTGCCAAGGACGTGGCCCAGCGCCGGCACATCCGAAGCGGTGCGCTCCCACAGGAAGCCGACGCTGTCGGGGTCGGTGACATCCAGCGCGAATACCGATCTGCCCCCGCGTCCCAGGCTGCCCACCAGGACCGTCTTCCAGCGACGGTCGATGGTGGAGTACACGTCCGCCACCGTCAGTTCACCGTCCACGAAGTAACGATGTTCGTAACGCGGCGACGTCAATGATTTCAGCGCGGCGGTGATCGCCGCGGCCGGAAGAAGCGCATACACCTCGTCGCCGCTGGCCGCGTCGAAGCCGTGCAGCATGCCGTCGTTGGCCCCGACGTAGACGACTCCGCGCCGGATGGATTGTGCGCGGGCGAACTCTCCGTAGGACGACCCGCCGCTGAACGTCGCATTGCTGTAACGGCGAACGTCGGGACTGCCGACGAATACCGGCTGGGAGTGGACGATGTCGCCAAGCACGCCCTGTCGCTCACGAAGGCGCCCCTCGTTGCTGCGATCGCCGCGAAGATGGTTCACCGTCGCTTCGTCTCCCAACACGGCCCTCTGTGCCGGTCCCAGCGTGTTCCAGCTCAGCAGCCGATGGCGCAGGCCGGGAGCTGCTTCCGGATTGTGGACATGGATCCTGCGCTCCTCCCACTTCATCGCGGCAAGCCGGTCGCCGGCATTCCACAGCGGCGTCTGCGCGAATGCACGCGTTGCCGGATCCAGCGCATACGCGCTGAGTTCGCCGCGCCACGACGGACTGTGGAACCGCGCCTGGTAGATCACGGCGCCGGTTTCCAGACGAGTGGAGTTCGACGCCAGCGACGCCGCCGTTCCGCTGGTATCGCGGGCAATTCGGCTGAATGCCCGGGCCAGGCCCTCAACCATCTGTTCGGCCTCGCTGGCGACATGGAAATTGTCTGGACGCTTGTCGCCGGTAGCCAGGACATCGCCTGAGTCATGCCACCACGAAACCGGCAGCGGCTCGGTGCGGTCGTAGGGCCGGTAGCCATCCGGAACACGAAAACCGCCGTACTTGGCTGCCAGCCAGTACTGGTTGCGCGCCCGCGGCTCCAGCACGTTGTTCTCGCGGACATCCACCCAATGCGTCGCGATCGTCTGCGTGCCTTCGAGATCGGGGCGGATGTCCGTGGTATGCGAGTCGTAGGCCAGGCCGGCGATATAGGCGGAATTGTTGCGACCGCTGAATGGTGTGCGGATTCCCAGCCCTTCCAGTTCTGCGACTTTCCTCGTGGCAGTGACCACGTTGACCGTCCTGTCCGAGGACACTTCCGGTGGCGTCGAAGGTTCTTCTGATGTGTTGGTATTTCCCGGGAGATTCTTGTCGCGGTGCGTGTTGACGTCCCCGATCCCGAGGATGACGTTGGCCTGGCAGTGGTATTGGAGCGGATCCTTCCATTGCGTGATGACCGGAAATCCATCTGCCCGATCGTAGGCGCCGCCCAGGCCGATGGCCGAGTACGCCGCGACGTTCCCTTGGCGTTTGAAGTAGCGAATTGCGGTGTAGTAGAGCTCGCTGGCCGGATCGATGCTCTTGTGCGGCTGGGAGGTCAGTTGCCCGGCCTTGTTGATGTAGTTGATGACGCCGCTGTCGCGGATGCCACCGGGCGTTGCGGCGGCGGACACCGGATCCGGGTTGCGCTGGATGACACCGGTCTGGGGATCCCATTCCCTGCCGGCATTCGGCGCCGGCCCGACCTTGGGGTCGTGGGTCTGAGGCCCGACAAATGTCTGGTTTGCCCGCAGCACGCCCCCGTCGCGCAGGACACTTGAATCGTTGAGGTACCCGAAGATGCTGAAGCGGACCCGGTCCGAATACTGCTGGACCAGTCCTTCAGGCTTCCAACCCTGGCTGTACTGTCTGCAGTTGGCTTCCAGCAGGAGCGGCACGCAAACCCGGACCCTGACGCTGACTTCAAACGTGTTGAATGGCAGTGCCACTCCACGGTTGTTCACCACCAGATCGTGCACGGCCGGGTTGTAGGCAACGACCCGCAACCCCTGAAAGGTCCGACCACTGAACCGCATCCGGTTGCCATGACCGGCGATGCTGAGCCGCATCCAGTTCCATTGCGCGGGGGTTGCAGCGCGCACGGCCGACCTGTTGTTTCCGGTCTCCGGCAGACGGCGGTCGGCGTAGAAGCTGCCCCTGTCGTGCCGCGCCTTCTCAAGCCAGGTTTCCGCTGCGGTATCGCGGACGCGGTAACCGCCAGTCAGCGCGAGACGGAAGGGATCGATGGTCTGGGTCGCCGCCCAGTTCATGAAATTGCCGCTCCACTCCTTGTTGGCGTGGTTGCAGGTATGGCTCTGGGTGAACCGGACGGGAAGGAAGTGCCGCTCGCTCTCGATCGGCGAATAGCGATAGTGGTAGCACTTGTCCGCATCGAAGTAGCCGACATACCTGCGACCCACATCGTAAGGGCCGATGTTGGCCTGGCTGATCATCGTCGGAAACTCGACCGAAGGAACCAGGGCAAGGTTGCCGGGCACGCGCGCGCCCACGTACAGCGGGGAGTTCGCGATCTGCACCTGGGCAATGACGTCGGCTGCCGACGCGGCCGTGACCAGGGCAATGAGCGCCATCAGCATGCGCGCCATCAACGAAGTTCCACCGTTGCCTGCAACACCACGAACGCGCGGTTGATGCGCGGATTGTGGCTTCTCGCGGAGATGCGATAGATCGACGCCCGCGGCGTCGAGGGGGCAGATCCGTACTGGTTGGCAGACGCAGCGTGGGCGCTGCCGGAGTCTTCGGCGGACAGCGAAAACTCCCCCATGTACTCGATGTAGTACTGCGGCGCGCCGGCCGCCAACGCCGAGTACGACGACGGATGCGTCACGCCGATCCAGCAACCCGTCGCGTTGGCGGTGCACTCGTCGGTGGTGACGGCGTTGACGTTGGCAGGCGAGCCCGGGCAGATCGCGCCGGGCGCCGCACAATCGACGCCAATCACCTTGCCGGCCAGGACCGCTTCCCGCACCTTCTGCTCGGCTACCCGCAGTGCGGACTCTGCGGCCTGGAAGGCAAGGCTGCGATCGAACAGGTTCGCGCTCATCCGCTCCTCCAGCAGCGTCCCGCGCAGGCTGGCCAGGCTGAGCAGGGTCACCACGATCAACAGGACCAGCACCGTCACCAGCGCCACGCCGTGCGGCCGCGTCCCGGGCGACCCGCAGGGCCGGAGCTTCATGACGCCCTGTTCCGGAGCATGACCACGTGCGTGATCGAGCGCGCAATCGATGACCGGTCCACGCCAGCGCGCTCCACGCCCCGCACGGTCAAGGCGATCTGCACCGCGACGACACGCTTCCAGTCGAGATCATCCGTGGCATGCACGTAACCGGCCTGCCCGGGCACCAGGTAGGTCATCTGCAAGTCGTGGATGTTCTCGGCGATCTCCTCCCTTGGAAGGACGGTGCCCTTGTCCATCCGCACGCGGTAAAGCGATCGTCCCTTGCGACCGTTGTCGTCGACGAACCAACGCACTGCATGCAGCTTTGCGATCAGTGCATTGCGGCCGTAGAGCTTGCTGCTGCCCTGGGCACTGCACACCACCGGCAGGCCGAGACCCTTCGTGCAATTGCCGGCCGAGCCGTTGCCGCGGGCGAAATCGACCGTCGTATTGCCATCAGCTGCCGAGCCCAGCTGGAGGATGCTGGCCTGGGTGTAGTCGCACACCAGTACGATGTCGCCCCCGCGCAGCCCGTGCGCGCCTGTGTGGACCTTGAACTGCCCCGGCGCGCTCGATGGCCCACGCCTGGCGTCAGTCTCAGTGAGGGTCGCTGTCGAGCCGGACGACGCCAGGAACTCGATGGCATCGGTTCCCTTCGCCGAGCCTGCGAGCGCACCGTCGTTGTAGCCAAACAGCCCCCGCTCCCACTTCATCCACCACGGTGACGCCTGGCCGGTTGCGCCGTTGAGAATGTTGGCAACGGGCAGGTCCTTTCCGCACGGGTTCCCTGCCGCCTCGCGGACATCGCGCGCCATCAGCTCGAACGCGATACGGGCGTTCTCCTGGATGCGCCCCAGGCTCTCGGTCGCGCGATAGGTCTTCTGATTGGACAGGAAGATGGCGATGGCTGCGCCCAAGACGAGCAAGCCCAGCACCAGCGAGATCAACACTTCGATCAGGCTGAAGCCGCCTTGTGCGGCCGCCTCGTATCGCCGGTGCCTCATAGCCGCCCCACAGCCGTCACGGAGTGCGCGTGTTCGCCCGCCGTCCCGCGCGAGTCATCCCAGCGAACAGTCACGGTGCAGTCTCTGGCTTTGCTTTCGGCTACGACCGTGCAGGCAATCTGCCCACAGCCGCCATCACCCAGGTCGGCCTGGATCGCGCTGAGCCAGTAGCGCCTGTCATTGGACGCCAGCGTCTCCTTCGCATCCGTGTCGGCCGGGCGCCGGGGCGAGGCATCGCAGGTCATGGCCATGTCATAGCCACCGGCCCTGGCCGCGGCCAGGTTCGCCCGCATGGCGTCGAGGATCGCGTACCCATGCATGACCGCCTGGCTACGCTCGAGCGAACTCTGGCTATTGCGCAGGGCCGTTGCCTGCAGGGCTGCGACACCGAGCATCCCGATAGCCATCAGCAGCACCGCGATGAGCACCTCGATCAGGCTCATTCCGCGATGTCGATGCGAATACGGACGCAGGCGGAGGCCGACGATGGCCGGGGCGACACGCATGGTTGGCTCCCCCTTTCATGCACCGGACCACGTTAGGTGGCCACGAAGGGGACTTGCATAAGAAAACGGGAAGGCAAGCCTTCCCGTTTCTGTAACCACGCGGTAGGAAATTACTCCGCCTTGAGTGCCGCCACTGCCGCCGCCGGCACGCCCTCGCCCTTGCCGCGCGCACGTCGCATCATCCGCGACGTGCCATTGCGCAGATCGTCGAGCATCGCGTAGATCGTCGGCAGGAACAGCAGGCTGACCACGGTCGAGAACGCCAGGCCGCCGGCGATGGCGCGCGCCATCGGGTAGTACGGCGGGCCGTCGCCACCCATCTGCGTGGTCGTCAGCGAGATCGGCACCATCGCCAGGATCGCAGTGCCCATCGTCATCAGGATCGGCCGCAAGCGCTCGCGACTGCCCTCGACCAGCGCGTCGGTGCGCGACAGCCCCCGGCGCCTGAGGTTGTTGATGTGCTCGATCATGACGATGCCGTTGTTCACCACCACGCCCATCAGCACCAGGATACCGATGAAGGCCATGATGTTGAACTCGGTGCCGGTGAGCCAGAACAACCAGAACACGCCGAACACCGAGAACAGCACGCCGCTCATGATCGCCGAGGGGAACAGCAGCGATTCGAACACCGCCGCCATCACCACGTAGATCATGACCAGGGCGATCACCAGATTGAACATCATCTGCTTGTTCGCATCGGCCTCGTCCTCGAAGGCGCCGCTTTCGAAGCTGAAGCTGTAGCCGGCCGGGAACGCCACCGACTTCAACGTCTCTTCCATCGCCTTGCGCGCATCCGGCACGGTCGCCTTGTCGGCGAGGTTGGCCTGGATCGACACCGTGGTCTGGCGGTTGGCACGCTGGATCTGCGTTGCCGACGGCTTCACCGCCACGTCGACCATCGCCAGCAGCGGCACGGTGCGGCCGTCAGGAGCGCGCACGGTGAAGCTGGCGATGTCCTCCACGCCAAAGTCCTCGGCGCCGGCGAAGCGGACCCAGACCGGCACTTCGGTTTCGCCGCGACGGAACTCGCGCAGCGGCGCACCGCGCAGCGCCAGGCCGACGAAGCTGGCCACCTGCTGCGCGCTGAAGCCGAACGATGCCGCGCGGTCGCGATCGACGTGGACCGACAACTCGCTGTTCTGGTCGCCGATGTCGACGCGGACGTCGCGCAGTTCCTTGCGCTTGGCCATGATCGGGACGATGTCGTTGGCCAGTTCCACCAGCGTCTCGGTCGAGTCGCCGACCAGTTGAACCTGGATGTTCTGGCCGGGACCACCGCCACCGCCGCCACCGCCCTGGTTGCCGATGCCGATATTGGCGCGGGCGGACTTTGGCATCTCCTCGCGGAGCTTCTCGATCGTCGCCTTGGTCTCGCCGATCTTGTCGGTATCGAAGGTCAGGCGCGTGCCGCCCCAGCCCTGCTCGCTGAAGTACGAGTAGATCTGGGTGATGTTGTAGCGCTTGCGGTTCGTATCGAGGAACTTCTCGACCTTGAGGATCTCGGCCGACATCTGCTCCTTGGTGTAGGCGCCCTTCCACTGGTAGAAGATGTTGGTTTCGGTGCCGTCATCGCCGCCGAACATGTTCTTCTTGGTCAACACCATCGGCACGAAGCTGACGGCGATGATCAGCACGATGCCGAGCACGCTCTTGCCGCGGTGTTCCAGCGTCCAGCGCAGAAAGCGCGCATAGCCGCTCTGGAGGCGCGGGATCAGTCCGCGATCGGAGCGCACCGCCGGCGGCGTCTTCAGCCGCGCCGAGATCATCGGGATCAGGCTGACCGCGACCAGCCATGAGGCCAGCAGCGACACCGAGATCGTGATCGCGATCTGCGACAGGTAGATGCTCAGGAAGTTGCGGTCGCCGAACAGGTTGGGCAGGAACACGATGCAGTGGCACAGCGTGCCGGCCGACAGCGCGATGGCCACGTGGCGGGTGCCGATGATCGAGGCCAGGCGCGGCTGGTCCGGCATGCGCTCGCGTTCCTGGTAGATGCTCTCCACCACGACCACGGCATTGTCGACCAGCATGCCCACCGCCAGCAGCAGGCCCATCATCGTCAGGATGTTGAGCGTGACGCCGGTGAAGTACATGAAGCCCAGGGTCATCACGAAGCAGATCGGGATGGCAAGGGTGACCATCAATGTCGACGGCCAGTGACGCAGGAAGAAGAACAGGACCGCGATTGACAGCAGCAGGCCGATACCGCCGGCCTCGGCCAGTTCCAGCAGCGAGCTGGTGACGTTGTCGCCCTGGTTGTCGATGATCTTGATCTGGATCCCGCTCATCTCCGGCTGCTTGCGGATCGACTCGACCTCCTTGAGGGCGTTGCTGGACACCTCGACCAGGTTCGCGCTGCGCTCCTTGAAGATGTCCAGGCCGATCGCCGGCTTGCCGTCGAGGCGACGGCCGTAGTTCATCCGTGCCGGTTTCAGGCGGATCTCGGCGATGTCGCCCAGGCGCGTGCCCTTGACGTCGATGATCAGGTCGCGCAGCTGCTGCAGGTCGGTGATCTCGCCGACCGGCTGCACTCTCAAGCGGCGCCCGCCATCGTCGATCTGCCCGGCGGACACCGAGAAGTTGACCGCCTTCAGGCGCGTGTTGAGGTCGTTGATGCTCAGGTTGTGGGCGTTGAGACGGTCGGGATCGATCGCGATCTCGACCTCGTTCGGCGCCGCGCCCGTTACCTCCACCCTCGCCACGCCGGGGATGCGCTCGATCGGCCGCTTGAACTCGCGGTCGATCATGTCGTACGCGCCGGTCAGGTCGGTCGAACTGGCCAGGCGTACGCGCAACACCGGTTCATCGGTGGTGGAGAACTTGAACACGTTGTAGCGCTGCAGGTCGTCCGGCAGGTCGTCGCGAATGGCGTCGATGCGCTCGCGCGCCTCCGACGCCGCGATGGCGACATCGCGGTCCCAGTCCGAGAACTGCATGAAGATCTCGGCGCCGTCGGAACGGGCGTTGGCGTCCATGCGCTTGATGTCGGTCATCGTCGACAGCGCTTCTTCCACCGGCCGCAGCAGGGTGCGTTCCACTTCCTCGGGCGTGGAGCCCTCGTAGGGAATCTGCACGAAGATGAAGGGCGGGGAGACCTCCGGGAAGGCCTCCAGCGGCAGCCGCACCGCCGCGATCAGGCCGATCACGAACAGCGACACGAAGAACATGATCGCCGTGACCGGCCGCTTGATGCTGAGCTCTGCAATCGTCATGTCAGCGCTCCGCTCAGACCGGCTCGACCTGGCCGTCGTCATCCGACGACTCGACCTTGCCATGGGCGCGGCGTGCACGCGCGACGTAGTAGTCGTCGGCGCGGCGGTCCAGCAGGTCATAGACCACCGGGATCACGACCAGCGTCAGCAGCGTGGACACCAGCAGGCCACCGATCACCGTGATGGCCATCGGCGAACGCACTTCCGCGCCCTCGCCCAGTGCCAGCGCCAGCGGCAAGAAGCCGAACAGCGTGCACATCGTGGTCATGATGATCGGGCGCAGTCGCGAACGGGCGCCCTCGATCAGGGCCTCGCGCTTGGCCACGCCTTGCTCGCGCAGCTGGTTGACCTTGTCGACCAGGATGATCGCGTTCTTGACCACCAGGCCCACCAGCAGGATCAGGCCGATGAACACCACCACCGACACCGGCGAATTGGTCAGCAGCAGCGCCAGCACCGCACCGACCAGGGCCAGCGGGATGGTGAACAGGATCACGAACGGATGCAGAAGCGACTCGAACTGCGAAGCCATCACCAGGTACACGAGGAAGATCGCCAGGCCGAACGCAAACAGCAGCGAACGCACCGACTCGGCCAGTTCCTCGCCCTGTCCGCCGATGTGCATGCCGACGCCGGCGCCAAGCGGCTGCTTGGCGACCATGTCCTGCACTTCGCGCACCGCAGTGCCCAGGTCGATGTCGCGCAGGTTGGCCGAGACGATCGCCACGCGCACCTGGTCGGCGCGGTGGATCTCGCTCGGGCCCGTGGTCGAAACCACGTCGGCGACGGCGTCCAGGGTCACCGGACGGTTGCTGCCCGGATTGACGATCAGGTGACGGATGTTGTCGACAGACGCGCGATCGGTTTCACGGGCACGCACCAGCACGTCGATCTTGCGGTCGCGGAAGCTGTAGCGCGTGGCGACGTCGCCGCGCACCTTCTTCACCACGACGTCGGCGATCTGGCGGGTGGTCAGGCCGAGCGCACCGGCGCGGTCCTGATCGAAGCGGATCTGGATCTCCGGGAAACCTTCCTCGACCGTCGACTTGACGTCGGCGTAATGCGGGTTGGCGCGCAGCATTGCCGCCATGCGCTGGCCGGCGACCTGGATGCTCTCCAGGTCCTGCCCGCGCAGTTCGATTTCCAGCGGCGTGGAGAAGCTGAAGAGCTCCGGCCGGCTGAAGTCGATCTGCGCGCCCGGGTGCGACTGCATGGTCGTGCGCAGGCGCTCGGTTTCACGCGCCTCCACGTCCTTGCTGCCGCCATCGGCCATGACCACGGTCAGCTTGCCGATGTTCTCGCCGCTTTCGGTCGGATTGGCGTCCAGCCGCGTGCCGCTACCGCTGACGCCGTAGAGCGTGCGGATGCCGTCGTCCTTGGCGTGCTTTTCCTGCAGCTCGCGCACCAGGGTATCGGTTTCGCGCAGTGGCGTGCCCGGCGGCAGCTTCACGGTCATCTCGAAACGGTCCTGCGCCAGCTGCGGGATCAGGTCCGCGCCCAGCATCGGAATCGCCAGCAGCGTCAGCGCGAACACCGCCGCGGCCGAGCCGAGCACCAGCCACGGCTTGCGCAGGGCGTTGGGCAGCAGCTTGAGGTAACCACTCTCGGCACGGCCATACGGCGCCATTGCAATATCGCTGGCCTTGCGCATAACCGGGCCGACGATCGCGACCAGGCCACGCCAGGCTCGCACGATCAGCCAGACGATACCGAACGATGCACCGCGGGCACCGGCACCGATACCGTGTTCGACGGCGGCGAGCGGCTTCTGCAGCTTCGAGGTCGGCTGCCAGCGCGGATGCGGCGGCTCTTCCGGGAAGGCCATCGCCGGCTGGCCCTTGAGCGCGCTCAGCATCGGGATCAGCGTCATCGACACGACCAGCGAGATGGCGATCGCCAGCGCAACGGTCAACGCCTGGTCGCGGAACAGCTGGCCGGCGATGCCCTGCACGAACACCAGCGGCAGGAACACGGCAATGGTGGTCAGCGTCGATGCGACCACCGCCATGCTCACCTCGCGGGTGCCGGCAATGGCGGCATCGAGGACACTGAGCCCTCGTTCGCGCGCCTTGGCGATGCTTTCGAGCACGACGATCGAGTCGTCCACGACCAGGCCGGTGGCCAATGCCAGGCCGCCGAGAGACATCACGTTCAGGCTCAGGCCCATCTGGTCCATGAAGAAGAACGTGGCGATGATCGACACCGGCAACGACAGGCCGATCACGAACGTGCTCCAGCCATCTCGCAGGAACAGGAAGATGATCAGCACGGCGAGCATGCCGCCGATCACCGCATCCATCTTCACGTCGCTGATGGCGTGGCGGATGAAGAGCGACTGGTCGTCGATCGTGGTCAGTTCCACGTCCGGCGGAATCTGCTCCTTGATCTCGTCCAGGCGCTTGGTGATCGCGTCGGCGGTGGCGACGGTGTTGGCGTCGCCTTCCTTGTAGATCGCCAGTTCGACCGCTTCCTTGCCGCCCAGGCGGATGATCGCCTCGCGCTCCTTGTAGCCCTGGCGGACATCGGCGATGTCCTTCAGGCGCACGGGCATGCCGCCGGCGACGACGCCGCCACCGGCAGAATTGGCGCTCTGCACCGACGCGGCTGCGGCCATCGCTTCGGCCGAACCGGTCTGCGCCGCGATCGCGGCCATCTGCGCTGCCGCATTGGCGGCCGCGTTGTCGCCACCACTGCGGGTGGTGACCAGCATTTCGCGGATCTCCGGCACGCTGGCGAACTGGTTCACCGTGCGCACCAGGTAACGCTGCGAGCCTTCTTCCAGGCGACCGCCGGAGATGTTGATGTTCTCCTGCTGCAGGCGCTGGATGACGTTGTCGATGGGCAGGTTCAACTGCGCCAGCTTCTGCTGGTCGATGTCGACCTGGATCTCGTCCTCGAGGCCGCCGCCGACCTTGACGGCGGCAACGCCGTCGACCGGCTCGAGCTTCTTCTTCAGGTCGTCGTCGGCGTAGCGGCGCAGCCCGGTGAGCTGGCGCATGGCCTCGGTGTCGCTGGTTGCAGCGGTCTTGGACGACAGCGCGATGCGAAGGATCGGTTCGGTCGACGGATTGAAGCGCAGCAGCACCGGGGCCTTGGCCTCGAGCGGCAATTGCAGCACTTCCATCTTGTCGCGCACTTCAAGGCTGGCCTGGTCCATGTCGGTGCCCCAGGCGAACTCGAGCACGACATCGCTCTGGCTGGTGCGCGACACCGACTTGAGCTTTCGCAGGCCCTTGACCACGCCGACGGCCTCTTCGACCGGCTCGCTGATCAGGGTTTCGATCTCCGACGGCGCAGCACCGGTGTACTCGGTGCGCACCGTCAGGGTCGGGTAACTCAGGTCCGGCAGCAGATTGACCTTGAGGTCGTTCAGCGCAATGAAGCCGAACATCACAAATGTCAGCGTCACCATCATCACCGTGACCCGGCGACGCGTGGAGAACTCGACCAGATTGAAGCCGGATGATTCGTTCGCAGGTTGCGTCACGTTCGCTCTCCGCGATTACTGCTTCTTGGCTTCGGTTTTGGCGGCGGCCACCTTCTTCGCCGGCTGGCCCAGCACCTGCACGACAGTGCCGTCACGCAGCGCGGTCTTGCCGGCTACGACGACCTGGTCGCCAACCTTCACGCCGGTGCGGATCTCCGCCCAGGAACCGTCCATGTAGCCCAGCTTGACCGGCACGCGCTTGGTCTTGTCGCCGGTGACCACGAACACCGCCGGGTCGCCGTCGTCCTCGAGCAGGGCCACGCGCGGCACCACCAGGGCATCGGCGCGCTGGTCGTAATCGATCTTGATGCGGCCAAACATGCCCGGCTGCAGCACGCCGCCGCCGGCAAATGCACAGACCACGCGGAACGTGCCGCTGCCCGAATCCACCACCGGAGCGACGCGGTCGACGGTACCGGTAAAGGTCTTGCCCGGCAGCGCATCGACCTGCATCTGCACCGGAAGGCCTGCCTTCAGCGTGGCCAGCTCGCGCTCGGGCACGTTGAGGGTGGCTTCCAGGCGCGAGGTGTCGACGATGCGGAAGATCGGCGTGTTGATCTGGACGAAGTTGCCGGTCTTGATCGAGCGCGAGGCGATCACGCCGGAAATCGGCGCTTCCACGTTCGCGTACGACAGCTCCAGCGTGGCCATGCGGTTGGCGGCGCGGGCCTCTTCCAGGTCGAAGCGCAGCTGGTCATTGTCGTTGGCGCTGAGCAGCTTCTGCTCGGCCATCTGCTTGCCGCGGGAATAGTTGGCCTCGAGCTTGCGCATGCGCGCGTCGGTCTGCGCCGCCTGCTGCTGCGAACGAGCGGCGTCGAGGCGGACCAGGGTCTGGCCGGCACGGACCTGCTGGCCTTCCTCGACCATCACGTTCAGGGCCACGCCCGAGGTCTTGGCCACCACCTGCGACTCGGCCACCGGTTCCAGGGCGGCGGTGCCGGTGTAGCTGGCCGCGACCGGGCGCCGGGAGGCCTTGGCCACCTCGACCGGGACGGCTTCGGGCCCCTTTTCGCCGTCCTTGGCCTGCGCCTCGCCAGCGCCGCCGCCCTTGCAGGAGGCCAGCAGCAGGACGCTCGACAGGGCCAGGCAAGGCAGCAGGACACGAGCGGCGCGGTCAAAACCACGGCTGCGATTTCGGGAGAGATGACGCATGAATTGAACCCCAAGGTGGCTGATTACCGGACCGTATGCCGGTGTTGTAGATAGGTATATCACCTGCCCCGTTCACCAACATCCGCCGAAGGTCATGGTGACTGGAGCCATGTCGCGACCCGGACGCAAGCAATGATCCGGAAGGCCGCAACAACCATCGATGCAAAATGGCACCACTTCGTTGCATCGATATCGCAGGCTATACTTGCGCACTTATGCGCGGCCCTCCCGACGGACGGCCACGCGCAGCCAGCTTCAGAACCTTTCGCTAGCCATTCGAGATTGCGGACTACGACATGATGCGACCGCTGATGATCGCCGCCTGCTTCTTCCTGACCACCGCTGCGTCCGTCGCATCGGCCCAGGAAGCCCAGGCCCCCGCCGCTGCCCCGGCCGCAGCCACCGCAACGACGGCCGCTCCGGCCGTACTGAAGGGTGATGCCGCCTCGGGTCACCAGCTGACCTACACCTGCCAGGGATGCCATGGCATCACCGGCTACAAGAACGCCTACCCGAACTTCCACGTGCCCAGGATCGGCGGGCAGTCGGCGGAGTACCTGGTCAACGCGTTGAACGAATACAAGAAGGGCGCACGCAAGCACCCGACGATGCAGGCCCAGGCGCAGAGCTTCTCCGACCAGGACATCGCCGACATCGCCGCCTTCCTTTCGTCCTTGAAGTGAGTGAGCAGACCATGACGAACAAGATCCTCGCCATCGCCCTGCTTGCCTCGCTCGGCCTCGTCGGCTGCTCCAGCTCCGACACCCCGGCCGAGCATTCCTCCGCCGACCGCGGCGAAGGCCACAGCTCCTCGTCCGCCGGCCTGCCGGCCGGGCACATTGCCGCTGGCGAGCAACTGGCTGGCAGCAAGGGCAAGGCCACCGGCCAGTCCTGCTTCGATTGCCACGGCGCCGAAGGCAATGCCCCGATCGACGGCACCTACCCGAAGCTCGCCGGCCAGTACTACGACTACATCGCCCATGCCCTGCAGGCCTACCGCAGCGGCGACCGCGAGCACGCGCTGATGTCGAGCCAGGCCAAGGACCTGACCGACCAGCAGATCGCCGACCTGGCCGCCTACTTCGGCTCCCGCCAGAGCAACCTGCGCGATCTGCACAACGCGCATTGATTGCTTGCTGGGATTGAATGAAAAAGCCCGCTTCGGCGGGCTTTTTTGTGGGGTATTGGTTGTGGTGGCTGGCCCTTCGACTTCGCTGCGCTACGCTCAGGGCGAACGGTGCCAATTGGGAGCTGGGAGCGGCGAGCGGCTTGCGCCTAGCCGCCGGACGGCTTCACCGAGCCGTTGTCTTCCTGCAATGCCGGCTTGAACGGAATGGGCGGCGGTGGCCGTGCTTCGGCCGGCTGGTCGTTGAGGTTCGGGTCGCTCAGGCCGCAGCCGCCGCCCAGGCTCAGCATCGAGATCACGCATTCGATGCTCTTGCCCGTGCCGGGAATCGGAATGGCGACCTTGCGCACGCCCCTGCGCACCCATTCGGCGAGCAGCGACTCGTTGGGGACCCAGTACTTGTCGAAGCTGGTCGGCTCGAAGTCGTTGGGTTTGCGACGCAGCCACGTGCCGGCGCGATCGAGGTCCTTGATCTCCTCGGTGATCGTGCCCGGCGGCTGGCCGGGTGAAGCCGAGCCCGGCGGTTCGGCGATCCGCACGCTGCCATCGCTGTTGTAGATCCCTGGCTGCTCGCCGCGCTGGCCGCCGGGGCGGTTGCGGGTCGACTCGCCCCAGTCGTCGCCACGTGTCGGGGTCGACCAGGTTCCCGCGGCGGGTGCGGGTTTCGGGCCAGCGCCCGCGCCGGCGACCGGCTGGGTGCCGCTGCCCGCAGGTGTGGAAGGGCGCGTCTGGCTGGTTCCAGGTGCCGAACTGGCTGCCGCCGGCGCCGTGCCGGATCCGCCAGACGTGGCGGAAGTGGCGGGCCGGGTCGCGGCAAGCGCTGTCGCCGCGCTGGCGGCCGCCGGCGCGGCCGCCGCTGGTGCAGGCGAAGGCGTCGCAGGCGTGGGCGTGGGCGGCGACGGAATTTCGGCCGTGCGGATCGCCGGCGTGCTGGAGCGCACCTCCGGCACCGGCAATGGCGGTGCCGGCAAGGCGCGCACCGGCATGTTGGGCAGCTCGAGCGGCGCCGGCACCTCGCGGACGGTGATCTCGCGCTCGCGCTGCTCGATCGCCGGCGCGGCGATGTCGCGCGGTTTGATGTCCGGGCGGATCGGCTGCACGGGCTCGGCCACTTCGGCGGTGCGCACGGTTGGCGTCTCGGCGCTGATCTGCGGCGTCGCCAGGTTCGGCTCCGGCGGCCGGCGCCGGGTCGGCGGCAACACGAACACGCTCGGCGCGCCCGGCGTGGGCTCACTGACGGCCACGGGCTGCTCGACCGCCGGTTGCGGCGGCGGCAGCTTCGGCTCCGGCACGTCGCGCTGGGCGACATCGGGGATGGGTGCATCCAACGCCGGTGTCGGCGTCGCCAGCGCGGGCGGATTCAATTGTGCCGTTGGCGCAGCCGACTCAACTGGCGCTTGCGGCTGCTGCTGTGCCGGCGCGGCAGCGGCTTGCTGCTGGGGCTGTTGCGGGGCCTGCTGCGGCTGTTCGCCAGGTTCGCCGGGGCCGCCACCGGGTTCCTTCGGCGTGCCCTTGCCGACGTACTCGATCATGACGACTTCCTCACCTTGCGGTTGAGGCGCGTTGACGGCGAGGAAACGCAGATACATCAGATACAGCAGCATCGCGCTGAAGAACACGTGCCATAGCACGGTGAAAGCGGTGGCGAACCAGTGCACGCGCCGGTCCACGCGGTCCTGCTTCACGTCACCGTGCCAGCCCTGTCGCCACAACGTGGCGAAGGACTGCCAGCGGGTCAGGTCACCGATGCGCCTGGGCGGCGGAACGGCCAGCGGCCGGGTGAGGAAGACTTCGACGATGGCCGCCGCCGTGGCGCCCTGCACCGCGCCGGCACGCTCGCGCATGCTCTCGAACCAGGCCTGCCAGCCCGCGGGAAACTCACCAGGTGGTCGCCGCAGGTGCGGCGATACCAGCTGCAGCCGTCGCTGCAGGGCGTGGATCAGGTCGGCGGCGGAGAACATCTACGTCGCCGCGCCCTGCTCAGGCCGCCGAATCGCGGGGGATGTAAGGCGCGTCGCCGGTCTCGTGATCGGTGGCGTCACGCACCGCGGTAACACCCGGCACTTTCGTCATCAGTGTCTTCTCGATGCCCTGCTTCAAGGTCACGTCGGCCATGCCGCAGCCGTGGCAGCCGCCGCCGAAGCGCAGCACCACCACGCCCTGGGCGGTGACTTCCTGCACCGCGACATTGCCGCGGTGGGAGGCCAGCTGGGGATTGATCTCGTGTTCGACGATCCAGTGCACGCGCTCGACCAGCGAGGCCGACTCGGCCGGCTCCTCGCCCTTGATCTTGGGTGCGCGGATCTGCAACTGGCCGCCGGTGGCCTGGGTTTCGTAGTCGATCTGGGCGCCATCGAGGAACTTCACGCTGGCCGCATCGAGCCAGACCGTGAAGCCTTCGCAGTCGACCGCCCACTCGTCGCCCTGCAGGTCGCCCGGTTCGGCGAACTCCAGCCGAACGTCCGCGCGCGGCGTGCCGGCGTGGACGGCCGACAAACGCACGCCCAGGCCCGGCAGGGCCTCGCGCTCGATCAGCTTGAGGAAGTGTCGCTGGGCGGATTCGGAAATGTTGATCATGGGGGCTATTCTACCGGGGTCCGCGCAACACGATGGCGCACCCTCTTGGAATGACCGCCGACGATGGCATCCGTTCAGTCGGCGGGCCCAGCGTAAAGGAATCCTTGCCGATGAACGACCTCGTCCCCCTCGCCCATGCCCACTGCCTCGCCCGCCGTGGCAGCGAACACCGGCTCAGCGAAGCGCGCGTCCGCGAACTGCTGCCGGAGGTTCCGGGCTGGGAGCTGGTCGAAGACGGCCATGCGCTCACCAGGACCTACCCGTTCGGCAACTACTACGAAACGATGGCCTTCGTGAACGCCCTGGCCTTCATGGCCCATCGCGAGGACCACCATCCCGACCTGGGCGTGCACTACAACCGCTGCGTCGTGCGCTATTCGACCCACGATGTCGGCGGCCTGAGCGAGAACGACTTCATCTGCGCGGCCAAGGCCGACGTCCTGGCCGGCTGATCGCGACCCGCCCACTCCCCATCATTCGAGGCCGTCGGCAATGGACAAGATGAGCATGCTCCCTCGCTACCCGTCCGCGGTACTGACCGCAGCGGTACTGACCGCAGCTGCCCTGCCCTTGCTGCTCGGCGCCTGCAACAAGGCGCCGGACGCTCCGGCGCCGGCAGCGATTGCACCGACGGAGTTGCTGGCGGTCAACACGCCGCCGCCCGACTATCCCGAAGAACTCCTGTGCGACAACGTCGGTGGCAAGGTGGTGTTGCTGCTGACTGTCGGGCCGGACGGCAAGGCCGGTTCGGCCGAGGTGTTCCGCAGCAGCGGCCTGGCGCCGCTGGACAAGGCCGCGCAGGAAGGCGTGCGCAGCTGGACCTTCAAACCCGCCACCCGCGGCGGTGTCGCGCAGACGACGAAGCTGCAGGTACCGGTGAACTTCCACCCGCCCGCAGTGCGGCCGCAGTCGTGCTTCGTGCTCGACGAGCAACGCCGCCGGGGCGGCGGCAAGTAAGGCCTGCCCTCAGGCCAGGCGGTCCAGCACGCCGATGAGTTCTGGCGCCAGCGGCGCATTGAGCAGGTAGGGCGTCTTGCCGTTGTCGAGCGAGAACTCCAGCGTCGAGGCGTGCAGGAACATCCGCTTCAGCCCGACCTGATCGCGCAGGCGCTTGTTGACCTCGGCGTCGCCGTACTTGTCGTCGCCGGCGATGGCGTGACCGATATGCTGGGCATGGACGCGGATCTGGTGGGTGCGGCCGGTTTCGATCCGCACCTCGCAATAGGATTGCCCACCGCGGCGCTCCAGCACCTTGAAGTGACTCAATGACGCCTTGCCGGCCGGATTGACCTGGACATGGCGCTCGCCGCCCTGGCGCAGGCCGACATGCAACGGCGCATCCACCGTCATCACGCCGTCGGGCATGCGCCCGGTCAGCAACGCCAGGTAGCGCTTGCGGATGCCGATGCCGTCGTAATCGCGGTCCTCGCGCATCAGCGCCTGCAGTTCGGTCAGGGCCGAGCGCTTCTTGGCCACGACCAGCAGACCCGAGGTGTCCCGGTCCAGGCGATGGACGAGCTCCAGGCTCTGGTTCGGGCGCAGGGCGCGCAGGGATTCGATGGCGCCGTGGCTGATGCCGCTGCCGCCATGGCTGGCCAGGCCCGAAGGCTTGTTGAGGGCCAGCAGGCGGGCGTCCTCGAAGACGATCGCCGCTTCCAGGGCATCGAGCAGCCCCTTCGGAGGCGTCGGCCTGTCACCCTCTTCGCTGAGACGAACCGGTGGAATCCGGACTTCGTCGCCTGCCTCGAGCTTGCGCTCGGCCTTGGCGCGGCCGCCGTTGACCCGGACCTGGCCGGACCGGACCAGCTTGTAAACCAGCGATCTCGGGGCGCCCTTGAGCTGTCCGAGCAGGAAATTATCCAGGCGTTGCCCTGCCCGATCGTCCGGGACGCGGACGGTACGAACCTGGCTGACGTCCTGGCGAGGCGCCGGGCCGGGGTTGGAGGAAGCTGAATGGGTCATCCGGGGAGGGTTATCTGATACACTCGCGACGCGAGATAAGGTTTTGATTTCGCGCAGGAACTTGCACTAAAAGGCCGAAAGCCCCTGTCCTGCGATTCCGGTCCGCGTCTAACCACTGCCCCCGGGGTAGCCATGTTAGCAGCGATGGTCCGGCGGAACCGGTTCCCGCCCGGTGGGTCAAACCACCTGTGATGAACACGTCCCGTGCGGCGTTCGCGCCGCCGGCCCTAGCTGTCAGGAAAAGTAACAAGCGCTCCCGCGGCGTGCCGTGGTGTCGTAGCGCTGGAAAACTAGAAGCCGCCGCGCCCGGGTCATGCCCTGGCAGAGGCAGGCTTGCGGTATCCAGAGGCGAAACGCCCACGGCGTTCCGCGGCTGCAGGACGCATGCGTCCTGCGCCGACCACGCGCAGGAGCGCGCGAGGAACGCAACAATGAAGCGAATGCTGATCAATGCGACGCAGGCAGAAGAACTGCGCGTCGCCACCGTCGATGGCCAGACGCTGTACGACATCGATATCGAACAACCGGCGAAAGAACAGAAGAAGTCCAATATCTACAAGGGCCGCATCACCCGGCTCGAACCCTCCCTCGAAGCGGCCTTCGTCGAATACGGCGGCGAGCGTCACGGCTTTCTGCCGCTGAAGGAGATTTCCCGCGATTACTTCCAGGCAGGCGTCGACCACAACAAGGCCGGCCTGCGCGAACTGCTGCGCGAAGGCCAGGAAGTCGTGGTCCAGGTCGACAAGGAAGAGCGCGGCAACAAGGGCGCTGCCCTGACCACGTTCATCTCGCTGGCCGGCCGCTACATGGTGCTGATGCCCAACTCGCCCACCGCCGGCGGCGTTTCGCGCCGGATCGAGGGTGACGACCGCGCCGCGCTCAAGCAGGCCATGGACAGCCTCGAGATCCCCGACGACATGGGCGTCATCATCCGCACCGCCGGCGTCGGCCGCGATGCCGAAGAGCTGCAGTGGGACCTCGATTACCTGTTGCAGGTCTGGAAGGCCATTGCCGAGGCCGCGCTGACCAAGCCGGCTCCGTTCCTGCTGTACCAGGAATCGCGCCTGATCATCCGTGCCCTGCGCGACTACATGCGCCCGGACATCGGCGAGATCCTGGTCGACACGCCGGAGATGTATTCCGAGGCGCGCGACTTCGTCGAGCAGGTGATGCCGCACAACCTGCGCAAGCTCAAGCACTACACCGACGACACCCCGCTGTTCAACCGCTTCCAGATCGAATCGCAGATCGAGAACGCGTACGAACGCGAAGTGCGCCTGCCGTCCGGCGGCGCGCTGGTGATCGACCAGACCGAGGCCCTGACCGCGGTCGACGTCAACTCGGCCCGCGCCACCAAGGGCGGCGACATCGAAGAGACCGCGTTCAACACCAACCTGGAAGCGGCTGAGGAAGTCGCCCGCCAGATGCGCCTGCGCGACCTCGGCGGCCTGGTGGTGATCGACTTCATCGACATGTCGTCGAACAAGCACCAGCGCGACGTCGAGAACCGTCTCGCCCACGCCCTCAAGCAGGACCGTGCGCGCGTGCAGATCGGCCGCATTTCGCGCTTCGGCCTGCTCGAGCTGAGCCGCCAGCGCCTGCGTCCGTCGCTGGGCGAATCCAGCCAGATCGTCTGCCCGCGTTGCGAAGGCCACGGCCGCATGCGCAGCGTCGAGTCGCTGTCGCTGTCGATCCTGCGCCTGGCCGAAGAGCACGCGATGAAGGAGAACACCGGCCAGGTGCTGGTGCAGGCTCCGACCGAAATCGCCAACTACCTGCTCAACGAGAAGCGCCGCGCCCTGAGCGAGATCGAGAAGCGCCATGACGCGCCGATCCTGATCGTCGCCGATGAGCAGCTGCACACCCCGCACTACGAAGTCACGCGCATCCGCGAGAACGAGCTGGGCGAGGAATCGAGCAAGCCGAGCTACCAGCGTGGCACGCCGCGCAAGCTGCCCACGCACGCGCTGACCAAGGCCCACCTCAACATCCCGCCGACCCCGGCGGTGACCAACGTCAAGCCGGCCCAGCCTGCACCGCTGCGCGAGCCGCGTGAGCAGGCGATCGAGCAGGCCCCTGCCCCGGCGCCGGTCGTGGCGACGCCGACCCACTCGGTGGGCGTGGTCGAACGGATCCTGCGCTTCTTCCGCGGCACCCAGCCGGTTGCGGCACAGGCGGCCCCGGCAGCACGTCCGCAGGACGGACGTGGTCGCAGCGAGCGCAACGATCGCAACGCGCAGCGCCGCGATGGTCGCAACGGCAAGGCCGGTGGCCGCGACGGTCGCCGTGACGAGCAGCCGCGTCGCGACGAGGCACGCCGCGATGAGCCGCGCCGTGACGAACAGCGCCGCGAAAAGCAGCAGGCCCAGGGCGGTCAGCCCAACCAGGCCAAGCAGCCGCAGCAGGCCAAGCAGCAACAGCCGCAGCAGCCCAAGCAGCCGCAACAGCCCAGGCAGCCCAAGCCGCAGTCCGACGAGCGCCAGCAGGCGCAGGCCCAGCAGCAGGCACAGGGCGAAACCGCTCCGCGTCCGCCGCGTGAGCCCAGGCAGCCGGTAGCCAAGCCCGACGCAGCGCCGGTGGCAGACGCCGCCATCCTCACCGCAGCAGCACCGGTGGCCGTTGCCGCCGTGGTCGCAGGCGAAGCGGCCGAAGCTTCGCAGGTCGAAATGGCCGCAAGCGTGACCAACCCGGGCGAGAACGCCGCCACCGCAGAAGCTGCGGGTGAAGGCAGCGGTCGTCGTCGTCGCGGTCGTCGTGGCGGTCGTCGCCGTCGTCGTGGTGGCGCCGGTGAAGGTGCTGCAGGCGGTGACGAAACCGGTCTGCAGGATGACCATCTGCTCGATGACGAAGACGAGGCCGGCAGCGAGCATGCTCCGACGCCGGCAGTGGCCGCGAACCGTTCGCAGCCCGAGTTCGACTTCGACGACGAGAGCGATGGCGCCATGCCGTCGGCCAAGCCCGCGCCCGCAGCTCCGGCAGCGGTCGCCGTTGCGGCAGTCGCCGCCGCGGCGCCGGTCATCGCGGTTGCCGCCGCCGCCGAGGAAGTGGTGGAGGTCGAGCCGGTTGCCGCGCCTGTCGCGGTTGCCGAGCCCGTCGCGGTTGCAGAGCCCGTCGCGGTTGCAGAGCCTGTCGCCCCGGCTGCCGAAATCGCAGCGGCCGCGCCGCAGCACGAGGAAGTCGCGGTGACTCCGGTCGCCGTCGTCGAGCCGCCGGCTGTCGTGGCCGAAACGGTGCAGGAACCGGTGGCCGTCGAGCCGCCGGCCGTGGTCGAGGCGCCCGTCGTCGAGAAGCAGCCTGACGTGCGGCCTGAAGCGCAGCAGGAAGCGCCCACCGCCGAAGACGATGCGCAGCAGGATGTATCGACGTCGGAACGCATCGACGAAGTGCTGATCACCGATTCGCGTCCGGTCGCTCCGGTCGCGCCGGTGGCCGACATCCCGCGCACGGCCGGTCTGTTTGACGCGCTGCCGCAGGAAGGCATCGCGCCGGTCGAAGCGGAGCCGGTGGCAGCCGCCGCCGATGCCGCAGTTGCCGGCGCCGATGCCAACGAGCAGGCCGTGGCCGAGCAGACCACTCCCGCACAGGAAGCTGCCGAGTCCACGCACGATGTCATCGCCCACGAGGCAGACAAGCGCGACGCGCAGCCCAGGCACGAGGAAGGCCACGCCTGACAGGCAGCCTTCCGTCGATCCAACGCGATGAAAGAACTGGCCGCCATTGGCGGCCAGTTTCTTTTTCGGCTACAGCGCCTTGACCGGATCGACCAGGCCGTAGCGACTGGCCATGCGTGCCAGCGCGATGTTGTCGTTGATATCGAGCTTCTCGAACAGGCGCGCCTTGTGCGTGTTGACCGTCTTCGCGCTCAGGCTCAGTCGCTTGGCGATGTCGTCCTGGCGCAGCCCCTGCACCAGCAGCAGCGCCACTTCCAGTTCGCGTGGCGACAGTTCGTCAAAGGGCGACGAGTCGCCGGTGATCCCGGACAACGCCAGGTTCTGGGCAATGCTGCTGGCGAGGTAACGCTTGCCGCGCGACACGTCACGCACCGCGCGCACCAGTTCGCTGGCGTCGCCCCCCTTGCCCACGTAGCCCGACGCACCGGCTTCGAGCAGGCGCTTGGGCATGGGGCCGTCCTCGAGAACGGACACGATGATCACGCGCGTGCCGTGATCGCCTCGCACCACACGCTCGGTGACCTCCAGGCCACTCAGGCCCGGCAGGTGCAGATCGCACAGGACCACGTCGGGTTTCAGTTTGCGGATCATCGGCAAGGCGATCTCGCCGCTCTCCACATCCCCCACCACATCCATGTCGGTCTCGACCGACAGGATCATGCGCATGCCCGTCCTGACCAGCGCATGGTCGTCCACGATGAAAACTCGGATCGTCATCCTTTTCTCCCGGCAGTTCTCGCAGGGGCCCGAGGCTACGCGCCACCTGAGGGGGGCGCAACCCGGTCAGGACCAATGGACCATTGCACTTGCAGCGCGCTTGGGCACACTGCGGGTTTTCCCGACAAGGATTCGACCAATGCGTCTAGTCACCACTGCTATTGCCGCGCTCCTCGTTGCCGCATGCGCGCCGACAACCGAGGCCACGCGTCCGAATGCCGATGCCAACGCGGCAGTTGCCGCCAGCTCGCAGGCAGCACAGTGGCTGGGCGACGTTCGTGCGATTTCCGACGCCGGCGAGAATGCGCAGCGCCGTGCAGTGATCGCGCAGCGCATGGACGCAATGGGCATCACCTGGCACAAGGCGACGTTCCAGGACGGCAAGCGACAGGGCGAGAACCTGATCGCCGATGTCGGCGGCCCCGAAGGCGCGGCGCTGCTGCTGATCGGCGCGCATTCCGACCGCGTCGAAAAGGGCAAGGGCGCCACCGACAACGCCTCTGGCAGCGGAACGGTGCTTGCCCTCGCACGACGCCTGCAAGCCCAGCCGCTGCAACATCACCGGGTGGCAATCGCATTCTGGGACCTCGAGGAAGCCGGGCTGCTGGGCTCCAAGGCGTTCGTCACCGACGGCAAGACCAGGCCCGCCCTCTACGTGAACTTCGACGTCTTCGGTTGGGGCGACACGCTGTGGATGATGGCGCCCGCGCAGGGCCAGTCCGCACTGGTCGACAGCAGCCGCGCCGCGACCAGGGCCGTGGGCATCGGATTCTCGCCCGGCGAACAGTACCCGCCCACCGACCACCTGCCCTTCATCCGCGCCGGTTGGCCGGCCGTCTCGTATTCGCTGGTTGGCGCCGACGAGGTCAAGCTCGTGCTGGAGGCTTACGCCGGCAAGAAGCCTTCCGCTCCAGCCAAGGTCATGACGGTCATCCACAGCGACGCCGACACCATCGACCAGGTGGATGCAGCCGCTGCCATTCGTGGCGTCGACGCCGTCGAACAGGCGCTGCGCAGTTGGGATGCCATCGCCGCGCCAGCGAAGGCGTCCGGAAGCGGCCAGTAAGCCAGCGTGGCCCGTGCGACGCTTCGCCTCTCCCCCCAATGACTTCGTGAGAAACGCCATGTCGAGCAGCACTCCGCAAGCAACCCGGTTCCGCCAGCTGCATGCACAGGGCCTGCTCTTGCTGGCCAATGCCTGGGATGCCGGAAGCGCGCGCCTGATCGAGAGCCTGGGCGCGAAAGCCATCGCCACCACCAGCGCCGGCGTCGCCTGGGCGAATGGCTTTGCAGACGGCGACCAGTTGCCGATCGGGCAGCTGGTCGCGTCTGCGGCGTCGATCGCGCGCGTGATCGCAGTACCGCTGAGTGTCGACGTTGAAGGCGGCTATTCCGATGATCCGGCAACGGTCGCCGACAACGTCGTGCGACTGGCGGAGATTGGCGCGGTGGGCATCAATCTCGAGGACGGTGCCGGCACGCCCGAGCTGCTCTGCGCAAAGATCGAGCGCATCAAGCGCGAGTGCGCGCAGCGCGGCCTGGAGGTCTTCATCAATGCCCGCACCGACATCTACCTGCGTGGCCTTGCGCCCGCAGGCCAGCGGGTTGCCCCCACCCTTGCCCGCGCCGCGCTGTACCGCGCCGCCGGCGCCGATGGCCTGTTCGTACCCGGGCTCACCGAAGCGGCGGAGATCGAAGACATCGCATCGCAGGCGGGACTTCCCCTGAACGTGATGCTTCGCCCCAACCTGCCCGACACGGCCACGCTGGAAACGCTCGGCGTGCGCCGACTGAGCGCCGGCTCCAACCTGTCGGAAGAGGCCTTTGCGCATACGCGCGCCGGCGCGCGGGCGTTCCTCCAGAGCGGTCGTGCCACCGCGTCGGACGACGCCATGGGCTATGGCGCGATCAACGCACTGTTCGCGGAACGCTGAGCCGGGGGCCTCCACAGCAGCTCGATCCAGCCCAGTCCGGGCGCAATCGCGGACATGAACCGGGACCGGGCCTTCCTGTCCCAAGCTGGCCTTTGCCTTTGCCGCAGAACGCGTGTCACGTGAATGTGACATCGCCGCTGTTCATGAAAACGGTCCGAAGGCCTTGTCATGAAATGACAAGTCGCTGACGCCATTTGTAAAAATCTGCCCCCCTCCGCCTCCCTATAGTCGGACGCTCCATTCGGTTGCCGCCGCGAAAGAACGGTCGGCCCGGAGGACTTTCGAACACAACCACGGGGGCGGGGTGCAGTGAAGTCATTGAACACGAACAAGGCAGTATCGAAGGCGCCCAGGCGCCTGCTCAGCGCCATGATCACGGCGGCGCTTGCGGCCACCGGCACGGCCGGCGCCGTGGAGATCAACACCGGCAATCCGGACGTCGTCCTGCGTTGGGACAACACCATCCGCTTCAACCTGGCCAACCGTGTCGAGAACCAGGACGCGGCGATCCTCAACAGCCCGAACTACGACGACGGCGACCGCAATTTCGATACCGGCCTGGTGTCGGAGCGCCTGGACCTGCTGAGCGAGTTCGACTTCATCTACCAGGACCGGCTCGGCTTCCGCGTCAGCGCCGCCGGCTGGTACGACCTGGCGTATGAAAACCTCGACAACAACCACCTCGTCTCGTCCAACCACATGCGTGACGGCCGCGCGGCCATCGGCCTGAGCGACGAAACCGACCGCTACTTCCACGGGCCGTCGGGCGAGATTCTCGACGCCTTCGTTTTCGGCAAGTTCGACGTCGGCTCGATGCCGGTCAACGTCAAGCTCGGCCGCCACACGGTGTTCTGGGGCGAGGCCATGCTCAATCCGGTGCACAGCCTGAGCTACGGCCAGTCGGCGCTCGACCTGGGCAAGCTGTTCTCGGTGCCGGGCACCGAGGCCAAGGAACTGTTCCTGCCGCGCGAAGCCCTGTCGTTCCAGGCGCAGCCGACGCCGGAACTCTCCTTCGCCGGCCAGTACTTCTTCGACTGGGAACAGGCACGCATCCCCGAGGCGGGTGCGTTCCTGGGCTTCAACGACCATCTGTTGCGCGGCGGCGAGTCGTTCATCTTCGGACCGGCGGCGGTGAGCGCGGCCAACCCCTTGGGCGTGAACCGCCTGGTCCGCGGCGAAGACAGCGATCCGGACAAGCACGGCGACTGGGGCCTGTCGGCGCGCTGGAGCCCGCAGTGGCTCGACGGCACGCTGGGGGCCTACTACCGCGTCACCGCCGACATCCTGCCGCAGGGCAACGCAACCCCGGCGGTACGACCGGCCACGCCTCCGGGCCTGTGCCGCGCGCTGGGCGCCACGCCGCTGGGCCCGCCGACCTCGACCACCTGCTACATCAATCCTTCCGCAGCGACCGTGCCGGAGGTCGTCGGCGGCACCATCGGCCGCTATGCCGCCGCTTACGCAGACGACATCAAGATCTACGGCCTGAGCCTGTCGAAGAACCTGTGGGGTGTCAGCGTTGGCGCGGACCTGAACTACCGCGAGAACATGCCGCTGCTCAGCGATACCGTCAGCGTGCTGCCGGCGTCGTTTGCACCGTTTGCGTCGGCCCTGCCGGCGGGCAGCCTGTTTGCTCCGCCTGCGCAAGGCGACAGCGGCGGTGCGCGCGGCAACACCTGGCACGGCGTCCTCAACGGCTTTGCGAGCTTCGCCGAGTCGCCGGTATGGGATTCGGCAAACCTGATCGTTGAGCTGGTCTGGAACCACTGGAGCGAGGTCACGCAAAACGCCGCCGTCTTCAAGGGCCGCAGCAACTACACCGTGATCGGTTCCGACGGCGCGCCGGTCACGCCGGAAGACAAGGTCACCAAGGACTTCTACGGCCTGGCGGTCAACTTCACGCCGACCAAGTACCAGATGTTCCCGGGCGCCGACCTGTCGCTTCCGATCACCTGGTCGCAGGGCCTCAGCGGCAACTCCGCCGTCCTGCTGGGTGGCAACGAGGGCGCCGGCAGCTACTCGGTCGGCGTGGCCGTCGACCTGCACTCCAAGTATCGCTTCGACCTCAAGTACGTCGACTTCCTTGGCGATGCCACCATCAATCCCGCCAACGCCATCACCTCGTATGGCGGCGCGAACTCGCTGCTGACGGATCGCGGCTTCGTGGTCTTCACCTTCAAGACCACCCTTTGACAGCACCTCAGACATCCGCAGGGAACACACCATGAATTTCACGAAGACAGTCCTGGCCGGCGCACTGCTGGCCACACTCGGCTCCGCGCAGGCGGCCGTCAGCGCGGACGAGGCGAAGCTGCTTGGCACTCGCCTCACCCGCGTCGGCGCGGAAACCGGCGCCAACGCCGACGGCACGATCCCGGCCTATACCGGTGGCCTGACCACGGCGCCGGCCGGCTTCAAGCCGGGCAGCTCGATCCGCCCTGATCCGTTCGCCAGCGAAAAGCCGCGCGTGACCATCACCGCCAAGAACATGGCGCAGTACGACGACCAGCTGACCGTTGGCGCCAAGGCACTGCTGAAGAAGTACCCGAAGTACCGCATCGATGTGTACCCGACCCATCGCACTGTCGCGCTGCCTGACCGCGTGCTCGACAACACCGCTGCAAACGCGACCCGCGCCAGCACCAAGGACGGCGGCCTGGGCATCTCCGGCGCCATCGGCGGCTATCCGTTCCCGATTCCCAAGAGCGGCTACGAGGCGATGTGGAACCATCTGCTGCGCTATGTCGGCGTGGCCAGCAACTTCAAGTACGACAACTGGAACGTGGACTCGTCCGGCACGCCGGCGCTGGCGACCAGCGGCAAGCTCGTCGTCGAATATCCCTACTACGACCCGGCGGCGACCAAGCCGGCCGAGGAAACCGACGTCTACTTCCGCACCAAGATCGCCTACACCGCGCCGGCACGCCGCGCCGGCGAAGCGCTGATGGCAGTGGACGTGGTCAATCCGTTCAAGCGCCCGCGCCGCGCCTGGCTGTACCTGCCAGGCCAGCGTCGCGTGAAGCTCGCACCGGACATCTCGTACGACACGCCCAACCCGGGTACCGCCGGCTCGGCCACCTATGACGATGCATGGATCTTCAACGGCTCCATGGACCGTTACGACTTCAAGCTCGTCGGCAAGAAGGAGATGCTGGTTCCGTACAACACCTACCGGCTGACCTACCACAACAAGGCCGCCGAAGTGACGACGCCGCAGTTCGTCAATCCCGACCTGGTGCGCTGGGAGCTGCATCGCGTCTGGGTCGTGGAAGCGACGCTGAAGCCGGGCAAGCGCCACATCTACGCCAAGCGCACGTTCTATCTCGACGAGGACAGCTGGACGGCGCTGGCCGCCGACCAGTACGACGCCAACGGTCGCCTGTACCGTGCATCGTTCGCGCACATGTCGCCCAGCTACGACGCCAAGACGCCCAACGCCGAAACGCAGGTGTTCTACGACCTGACCTCGGGCGTCTACAACATCAGCTTCCTGATGGGCCCGTACGACGGCATCCACTACACCCAGCCGCTGCCGGTGAACCAGTGGTCGCCCGATGCGCTGGCCGGTGCCGGCATCCGCTGAACCCTGACGGGCATGCCACCGGCGGCGTACGCGTCGCCGGTGGACCGGTCTCCAGGTTGCCCCTGTCGCAGAACGAAACCAAGATGAATCACCAACTCCTTCGCCCACGCCTCGCGGTCCTGTCCGGACTGGCGATGCTGTTGGTCGCGGGCGTCGCAATGACGGCGCCCGGCACGACCTTCACCGACGTCCTCGACCAACCCGCCGCTGCCAGTCCATTGGCATCGCAGCGCGTGCTGCAGGCCACTGCCGTTGCCGGCAAGCGCCTGGTTGCCGCCGGCGCGCGCGGCCATATCGTCTACTCCGACGACCAGGGAAAGTCGTGGCAGCAGGCAAAGGTGCCGGTCAGCACCGACCTGACCGCGCTGCAGTTCGCCAACGCGCGCGAAGGCTGGGCCGTCGGCCACGACGGCATCGTCCTGCACAGCCGCGATGGCGGCAGTTCCTGGGAGGTCCAGCTCGACGGACGACGCGCCAATGCGCTGGTGCTCGCACATGTCCAGGGCCTGTCCGCCAATACCGATACCCATACCGATCCGGCCGTGCTGGAGGCGCTGAAAGCCGAAGCCGAACGCGCCGCCGCCGAGGGCCCGAGCCGGCCGTTTCTGGATGTCTGGTTCGCCAACGAGAACGAAGGTTTCGTCGTTGGCGCCTACAACCTGATCTTCCACACCGGCGATGGCGGCAAGACCTGGCAACCCTGGGTCGACCGCACGCAGAACGACCGCTTCTACCATCTGTATGGCATCCGCGGCGGCAGTGACGGCCGTGGCGGCAACAGCGTGTACATCGTGGGCGAGCTTGGCCTCGCGCTGCGCCTGGATCCGGCGACCGGCCGCTTCAGCAAGCTGCAGACACCGTACGAAGGAAGCTACTTCGGCGTGCTGACCCGGCCCGGCCTGGTCCTTGCTTACGGCCTTCGCGGCACGGCCTATCGCTCCGTCGACGACGGCCAGAACTGGGAGCCTGTCGTCACCGGCACCACCGCTTCGATCACGGCCGGCCAGGTCATGCCGGACGGCCGCCTGCTGCTGTGTTCGATGTCGGGTGAGGTGCTGCTGAGCGACGACGACGGCGCCCACTTCCGGCCCCTTCCCTTGAAGGCGGCCATGCCCTGCACCGGCATTGCCCTGTCCGGTGACTCCCTGGTCCTGAGCGGTCTTCGCGGCGTGCGCGTCGTACGCCCCGCACTGTAATTCGATCTGTTCGTGAGGATCTGCGTTTGAACAAGCTAGACACCCCGCTCGAGGCGATGCCGGTCGTGCGGTCGATCGAGGATTTCGATCACCGCTCGGGCCACTTCTTCGAGCGCGCCATCTTCAATCACCGGCTGCTGATCGTCATCGCCTGCGCGCTGCTGACGTTGCTGCTCGGTTTCCAGGCAACGAAGCTGGCAATCAATGCCGGCTTCGAGAAGATGATTCCGCACGGCCACGCCTACATCAGGAATTACCTGGAGAGCCGCGGCAGCCTGCGCGGACTGGGCAATTCCGTGCGCGTCGTAGTCGAGAATCCGCACGGCGACATCTTCGACCCGGGCTACCTGGAAGTCCTCAAGCAGGTCAACGACGAGCTGTTCCTGATGCCGGATGTCGACCGCGCCTGGATGAAGTCGATCTGGACACCGGCGGTGCGCTGGAGCGAGGTCAATGAGGAAGGCTTCGTCGGCGGCCCGGTGATGCCCGACAACTACGACGGCACGCCAGCGTCCGTGGACGCGCTGAAGCTCAATATCCGACGCGCCAACATCGTCGGCAACCTGGTCGCCAACGATTTCCGTTCGAGCATGGTGTTCGTGCCGCTACTCGAACGCAATGCCGAGACCGGAGAACGCCTGGACTACCACGCCTTCTCGCAGAAGCTCGAGCAGCGCGTGCGTGCCAGGTTCGAAAGCAGCGGGCACGGCAAGGTCAAGATTCACGTGATCGGCTTTGCCAAACTCGCAGGCGACCTGATCGAAGGGTTGGTCAAGGTCGCCAGCTTCTTCCTCGCCGCGGCGCTGATCGCGGCGCTGATCATCTTCCTCTACACCCGCTGCGTGCGCAGCACGGTGCTCGTGGTCGCCTGCTCGGTGGTCGCGGTGATCTGGCAGTTGGGTCTGGTGCGCCTGCTCGGCTTCGACCTGGATCCGTTCTCCGTGCTCGTGCCGTTCCTGATCTTCGCCATCGGCGTCAGCCATGGCGCGCAGAAGATGAACGGCATCATGCAGGACATCGGCCGCGGCACCCATCGCCTGGTCGCTGCGCGCTACACGTTCCGCCGCCTGTTCCTGGCCGGCCTGACTGCGCTGCTGGCCGACGTGGTCGGCTTCGCGGTGCTGATGACCATCGACATCCCGGTGATCAAGGAGCTGGCACTGACCGCCAGCATCGGCGTCGGCGTGCTGGTGTTCACCAACCTGATCCTGCTGCCGGTGCTGCTGTCCTACTTCGGTGTCAGCCCGGCGGCGGCAAAGCGCAGCCTGCGCGAAGACGACGAGCAGGCACGCGGCCGCGGCATCGGCGCCTTCTGGAATGTCCTCGACCGCTTCACCGAGCGACGCTGGGCGCTGGCCGCGATCGCCTGCGCGGTGGTGCTGGCGGCCGGCGGCCTGTGGATCAGCCGCGGACTGCAGACCGGCGACCTGGATCCGGGCGCACCGGAGCTGCGCAAGGACTCGCGCTACAACCAGGACAACGCCTTCATCACCGCCAACTACGCGCTGTCGAGCGACCTGTTCGCAGTGATCGTGAAGACGCCCAAGGACGCCTGCCTGAACTACAAGACGCTGGTGCAGGCCGACCGCCTGGGCTGGGCCCTGCAACAGGACCCGTCGGTGCAGACGACGGTGTCGCTGGTCGACGCGGTTCGCAACATCACCGCCGGTTCGTTCGAGGGCAACCCGAAGTGGCTCACCCTCAACCGCAACCAGGACGTCATCAACTACTCCGGCCAGCAGGCCACGGTGCTCAATCCGGACCTGTTCAACACCGAGTGCTCGGTGCTGCCGGTGATCGCCTACCTCACCGACCACAAGGCCGACTCGCTCAAGCGCGTGGCCGCGATCGCCGAGGACTTCGCCGCGCGCCACAACGACCGTGACGTGACCTTCAAGCTGGCCGCAGGTTCGGCGGGCATCGAAGCGGCGACCAACGACGTCGTCAGCCGCGCCAGCCGCTCGATGCTGCTGTACGTCTATGGTGCGGTGGCGCTGCTGTGCTTCGTCGCCTTCCGCAGCTGGCGGGCGGTGATCGTCGCGGTGCTGCCGCTCATCCTCACCTCGATACTGTGCGAGGCGCTGATGGTCACGCTCGGCATCGGTGTCAAGGTCGCCACCCTGCCCGTCATCGCGCTGGGTGCCGGCATTGGCGTCGACTATGCGCTGTACCTGTTGAGCGTACAGCTCAACCAGCAACGCGCAGGCGTACCGCTGGCCGCCGCCTACCGGCATGCGGTGATGTTCACCGGCAAGGTCGTTGCGCTGGTCGGCATCACCCTGGCCGCGGGCGTGATCACCTGGGCGTTCTCGCCCATCAAATTCCAGGCCGACATGGGCATCCTGCTGACCTTCATGTTCCTGTGGAACATGATCGGCGCGCTGGTGCTCATCCCCGCGCTATCGCACTTCCTGCTTCGCAGGGTGGAGGCTTGACATGCTGGGTTTGATGCAGCAACACAAGCTGCTGGTCTCGTCGCTGATCGAACACGCGGCCGCCAGCCACCCCAATGCCGGGATCGTGTCGCGCACCGTCGAAGGTCCGATCCATCGCTGCACCTACGCCGACATCCACCGTCGCGCGAAGCAGGCGGCCAGGGCGCTGACCGCGCTGGGCGTGCAGCCCGGCGACCGTGTCGGCACGCTGGCATGGAACGGCTACCGCCACATGGAGCTGTACTTCGCCGTCTCCGGCATGGGCGCGGTCCTGCACACGGCCAATCCGCGCCTTTTTCCCGAGCAGCTCGAGTACATCATCAACCACGCCGACGACACGGTCCTGTGCTTTGACCTCAGCTTCGTACCCCTGGTGGAGAAGCTGCTGCCGAAACTGCCCGGTGTCCGCCATTTCGTGGTGATGACCGACCGTGCGCACATGCCGGCCAGCTCCATCCCCGGCCTGCTGTGCTACGACGATCTGCTTGACGCGCAACCCGACGAGTTCGCCTGGCCGGACCTGGACGAGTGCGCCGCCGCCTCGTTGTGCTACACCTCGGGCACGACCGGCATGCCCAAGGGCGTGCTGTACTCGCACCGCTCCACGGTGCTGCATGCCTTCGGCGCCTGCACCGTCGACAGCCTCGCGGTTTCCCGCAGCGAGACCGCCCTGCTCGTGGTCCCGATGTTCCACGTCAATGCCTGGAGCATGCCCTACGCCGGCGCGATGAGCGGCGCCAAACTGGTCCTTCCGGGCCCGGCGCTGGATGGCGCCAGCGTCTACGAACTGTTGCGCGACGAGAAAGTGACACTTGCTCTGGGCGTGCCAACCGTCTGGATGATGCTGCTGCAGCACGTCTCGACGGAGGGACTCAAGCCCACCAGCGAACTGGCCCTGCGCAGGGTCGTGATCGGTGGCGCGGCGGCACCGCGTGCAATGGCCGAGACGTTCGAACGCGACTTCGGTGCATTCGTGGTCCACGCCTGGGGCATGACGGAAACCTCACCGGTGGGCACCGTCTGCAACCTGCTGCCAGAGCACCGTGCGTTGCCGCTCGACCAGCGCCTGCAGGTGCAGGCGAAACAGGGTCGCGCCGTGTTCGGCATCAGCCTGAAGCTGACCGCCGAGGACGGCACGCGGCTTGCGCACGACGGACAGTCGGCGGGCCACCTCAAGATTCGCGGCCCGTGGGTCGCCGGGGCCTACTACCGCGACGAAAGCGGCCCGGTGCTGGACGACGAGGGTTACTTCGACACCGGTGATGTGGCGACGATCGACGCCGACGGCTACATGCAGATCACCGACCGCGCGAAAGACGTGATCAAGTCCGGCGGCGAGTGGATTTCGTCGATCGCGCTGGAGAACGCGGCCATGGGGCACCTGACCATCGCCGAGGCCGCCGTCATTGGCATTGCCCACCCGAAGTGGCAGGAACGGCCGCTGATGCTGGTCGTGGTCAAGCCCGGCCAGACGATGGAGCGCGAAACAGTGTTGCGCTATCTCGAAGACCGCGTCGCCAAGTGGTGGCTGCCTGACGACGTGTTGTTCGTGCCGCAACTTCCGCACACCGCGACCGGCAAGCTGCACAAGGCGGCGTTGCGCGAGCAGTTCCGCGACTATCGCTTTCCCGAAGAGGCCTGAGTTTCCCGGTCGACGCAAACCGGCCCGAACTCCCGGGTCGGCGCGGCTCGGCGCGCTAGGTGCGGATGAGGTCAGGCTCGATCGAGCCTGGCGATCAGCTCTGGCGCCTGCGCCCATTCGCCGAATCCTGCCGCCGGATTGAGGTGGCCGACAGCGCCAAGGTCGACCAGCTCACTGCCCCAGTCGTGCGCCAGCGATTGCGCGCGCGTGAACGCGCACAGCGGATCATTGCGGCTGGCGGCCACCATGCTCGGGAACGGGAGCCGGGTCCGTGGAATCGGCAGCCAGGCGTGTTCGCGCAGCGTGTCCAGGGTGGGATAGCCGGCTGGAAAAGGAATCTCCATGTCGGCCGGCGTGGCCAGCAGCGCGCCCTTGATGGGACGATGCGACTGCGACTGACGCGCCTGTGACTGGCGCGCCTGTGACATCCGGGCCGCCCAGTGCGCCACCGTCATCACGCCGGCACTGTGGGCAACCAGGATCACCGGGCCGTCGATGGCCTGCAGCGCCTGATCCAGCGCCTGCACGCGCGCGGCGCAACTGAGCTTGTCCTGCTCCAGCGGTGGCACGGTGTGCACCCTGGGCAACCGCGCAGCCAGCAGGGTCTGCCAGTGGTCGGGCACGTGGTCGCGCAGGCCCGGTACGAGCAGCACAGTGGATGGCCTGGTCATGGTGATCCCTTCGGGCCGCGTTGGCGCCCTGCAAACGGTTGGAACCGGTCGAGACGATCACCGGCTTCGGTGACGACCGACATCTGCACGGCCTTGCTCATCGCCATGAAAAGCACGGCGGCGTCGCGCGCACCCGACAGCGAGAGGTGTCCGTTGAAGTTGAAGTTCGGCACCCCCGATATAGCGGAACTTGCCGGCACGTTGTCTGCTTCGCCTGGCGCTGCGTCGACGAGACTTTCAGGCACGCCCACCTCGATCGCCAATGCACGCAGCGTCGCGGCATCGCCGATGTCCTCGCCGCGCTGGAAGTACGCGGCGAACAACCGTTCGAGCATGGCCTCGTACAGGCCCGGATCGCCCAGAGTCCCGGCCCGGCGCAACAGCCCGTGCGCACGCGCCGTATTGGGCATGCGCTCGATGGCGGCCAGGTCCAGCTCGAGGTCGACCGCCCTGGCAGCCATCGAGACCTGCATGCGGCGCTGCCGGACGGCCTCGGCCGAGCCCAGGCGCCGTTCGTAGAATTCGGCGAACGGCAGCCCCTGCTCCGGCACCTCGGGCAAGAGCTGCACCGGACGCCACGTACTTTCGATGGCGACTTCGGAAGACGCTTCAGCGAACCTGCTGCGTGCAAGCGTCAGCTGGCGCTTGCCGATGTAGCACCAGGGGCAGACCAGGTCGAAATGGATACCGATCCGGAGCCTGTCGCCTGCGCTCACGCTTGCGCCTGCGCGCCGATACCCACGGTGCGCACGTGGCGACCGACGTGCTGGACGTCATCGAGGTAGTGGCGCCTGGCGAAATAGAACACGGCGGCAGCGGCAACGCTGACCAGCGGCACGAGCTGGAAGGCCTTCGCCAGCCCCAGTGCATCGGCGAGCATGCCGGTGACCAGCGGTCCGGCGGCCAGTCCGAGCAGGTTGTTGGCCAGTGTCAGCGTGGCAAACGCGGTGCCGTGGATCGGCAACGGCGTGAGGTTGGCGACCATGGCGCCGGCCGGCCCGCTGGTCCCGGCCGCCAGCATCATGCCCAGGCCGATCACGACCAGTTGCGGCACGCCGTGCGGCAGCGCGAATGCCAGCGAGAGCAGCGCGCAGCTGCCCAGGCAATAGGCGATGGCGAGGTTGAACTTGTGCTGCGGCGCGTTGCGGCACATACGATCGCTGAGCATGCCGCAGGCGATCATGCCGATGCCGCTGACCAGCACGATGAGTGCCGATACGCCACCGGCCACGTCCGTGGCCATGGCGTAATAGCGATTGAGGTAGCTTGGAATCCAGACGATGACGGTGCCGCCGACGAACAACTGCAGGCCGCTGCCGATGTAGGCCCCGACCACCGAGCGGCTGTCGATCAGGCTGCGCAGTGGCACGCGCGCGGCCGGCTCGGTGGCGACGCTCGCCTGGCCCGCTTGTGGTGCAGGAGCAATGCGCTTCTCGCGGACGATGATCGGGTACAGCAGCGCCAACGCCAGACCGAACAGCGCCATCGCGGCGAACGCCCAGCGCCAGCCCAGGTGCGCGGCCACGGCCCCGCCCAGTGCCATGCCCAGCACCGAGCCGAACATGCCACCTGCCATGAACGCACCGGTCAGCGTTGCCCGCATGTCCTTGGGAAACACCGACAGCACCACGGCGACACCAACGCTGCCGTAGGCCGCTTCGCCGACGCCGACGAAGAAGCGCGCGACCAGCATCTGCGGGTAGTGCTGCGCCAGGCCGCAGGCGAGCGTGGCCACGCTCCACACGGTCGCCATCAGCGCCAGGCTCCTGACCCGTCCGAAGCGATCGGCCAACAGCGACAGCGGGAAGGTCAGCAGCCCCACCATCAGCGCCACGATGCCGCTGAGCAGGCCCAGCCGCGCGTCCGTCAGCGCCCATTCCTGCTTGAGCAGCGGAAACACCGCATTGAGGACCTGCCGCGACATGTAGTCCGACAGCAGCAGGCCGAAGCTCAGCCCGAACACCACCCAGGCATAGCGGCGCGGAATGCGCGCACCGGGGTCGTCGCTACCGTGATCGGGTTGGGAGAGGTAAGCCATGGAGTGGACCTGCAGTTCTGGGCGGGGCAGTTCAGGAGGCGGGCATCAGGCGGGCTGCGGAACGCCCTTCCAGAAGGGCCTGCGGTTCGGCGCGAAGCCATTGGCCGCCAGCGTCTCGTCGGCATCCTGGTAGAAGGTGCCGATCTTGTAGATCTCGCGCGCCTGCGCCGGCGTGGCGATGTCGCGGCCGAACTCGCGCGAGATCCGCACCAGCTGCTCGATCTGCGCGACGCTGCCCATCCTGGCATCGCGGCGCTGGGTCCAGATGTTGTCTTCGTTGCCGCAGCGCACGTGCAGGCCCATCGCGATCGCCATCATGTTCAGCGGCAGCACATTGAGCATCGACGACTCCAGCGTCAGCACCGAGCCATCCGGGCAGGCGCGGACGAAGTTGGCCAGGTTGTAGATGTTGGGCGCATCGAAGCCGCCGCCGATCGCCACCCAGGTCAGGATCAGCGGCACGTTGCAGGTGCCCTTGCGCATCATGCGCTCGACCGTCTCGATCTGGGTGATGTTGGCCAGCTGGAAGTGGGTCTGGATGCCATTGGCCGACAGCCGGCGGATGTGTTCCTCCACCCACTCCGGACCTGCCGGGATGGTCATCTCGCGGTACGCGCGGTAACCCTCCGGCGTGCCCAGGCTGGTGCCGGCCAGGTCGGCCTCGCACATCTGCTCGACGACGTTCATCTGGTTGGTGTTGATGGCGATGGTCACCTGGTCCGGCGCCGGCGACAGCTCGGCCAGCATGTGCCGGGTGTCATCGGACAACCACTTGGCGACGTTGCCCTCGCCTTCCGGCGCGAACGAGATCGAACCGCCCACCTGCAGGATCATGTCCGGCACGCGTGCGCGGATGCCGGCCAGCAGTTCGTTGAACATCGACAGGCGCTTGGAGCCCTTGCCGTCGAGTTCGCGCACGTGCATGTGCAGCACGGTGGCGCCGGCGTTGTAGCAGTCCACCGCCTTCTGGATGTGTTCCTCCATCGTCACCGGGATGTCCTCCGGGAAGTCGGCCGGCATCCACTCCGGACCGTACGGCGCGGCGGTGATCACCAGCTTGGGCTGGTTCTCGGGGAACAGCGATCCATCGAGGAAGTTCATGGGTATCTCCGTGAAAGGCGCTACTGCGATGCGATGCGATCGGGTCGGCAGTCGAGCGGGACGAATGAGGTCGAATAAGGTCGAAGGAAGCTGGACGGGTTCGGGCGACGGTCAGCGCGGCACGTCGCCGATGATTCCGGCGCGCTCCATCTTTCGATGGCACGGCGGGTAATCCATCACGGCGTAATGCTGGGTGCTGCGGTTGTCCCAGATGGCGATGCTGTTGGGCTGCCAACGCCAGCGAACCTGGTACTCGGGGATATGGGCCTGACTGATCAGGTACTGCAGCAGCTGCTGTCCACCGGCCGTGTAGTCCTGGCCATAACGCACGTTCTCGGGCGTATGAAAGTTGGTGAAGTGCGTGGCGTAGGCATTGACGAACAGGATCTTCTCGCCGGTATCGGGATGGATCCGCACCACCGGGTGCTCGGCATCGGGGAACTGTGCCTTCAATGCCAGGCGCTTGTCGATCGGCATCGCCGCGCCAAACGTCGCTTCGATGCTGTGCCTGGCGCGCAGGCCTTCGATCTGCTGCTTGATGTGCGCGGGCAGCTTCTCGAAGGCGAGCACCATGTTCGCCCACATGGTGTCGCCGCCGGTCGGCGGGCACTCGACGCATCGCAACACGGCGCCGAACGGCGGCGCCACGCGCCAGGTGGCATCGCTGTGCCAGGCGTTTTCGTAGCGTTCGTTGGGCTGCCCGGGCGACTTGTAGATGCGCACCAGCCCCGGGTGTTCGGGGTCGCTGCCGGAGACCGGGTGATCCTCCAGCTCGCCGAAGCGGCGGGCGAAGGCCACGTGCTCGGCGCGGGTGATGTCCTGGTCGCGCAGGAACATCACTTTGTGTCGGACCAGCAAACGCCGCAGTTCCTGGAACAGGTCGTCGTCGTGGACAGCATCGGCCAGGCTGACGCCGGACAGTTCGACGCCGATGGCATAGGTCAATGGTTCGACGCGCATGTCTGTGCTCATCTCAGATGACGAAGATCGACGACCCGGTGGTTTTGCGCGCTTCCAGGTCGCGATGCGCCTGCACGGCGTCCTTCAAGGCGTAGCGCTGGTTGATCTCGATGCGGATGCGGCCAGCGGCGACGTGGTCGAACAGTTCCGCAGCAAGCTCGGCCTTCTCGGCCGGATCGGCGATGTAGTCGGCCAGCGCCGGGCGGGTCACGTACAACGAGCCCTTCATCGCCAGCAGTTGCGGATTGAACGGTGCGATCGGACCCGAGGCGGTGCCGACGCAGACCATCAGGCCACGGCGCTTGAGCGAATCGAGCGAAGCATCGAAGGTGGTCTTGCCGACGCTGTCGAACACGACCGACACGCCAACGCCATTGGTCAGTTCGCGAACGCGCGCGGCGACGTCTTCATGGCTGTAGTTGATGACGTGATCGCAACCGTGGGCACGGGCAATCTCGGCCTTGGCCTCGGTGGACACCGTGCCGATCACGGTCAGGCCCAGCAGCTTGGCCCACTGCGCGACGATCAGGCCAACGCCACCGGCGGCGGCGTGCAACAGGATGGAGTCGCCAGGCTGGAACGAGTGGATCCGGCGCAACAGGTAGGCGGCGGTGAGGCCGCGCATGGTCATTGCCGCCGCAGTTTCGCAGGCGATCGCCTCGGGCAGCTTGATCAGCGGCGCAGCCGGCACCAGGCGCTCGGTGCTGTAGGCGCCCAGGGTGTTGATGAATCCGGTATAGGTGACGCGGTCGCCGACGCTGACCTGGTCGACGTCCGCGCCGACCGCCTCCACCACGCCCGCCGCCTCCACGCCCATTCCGGCCGGCAGCGGGATCACGTAGGTGCCGTTGCGGAAGTAGGTGTCGGCGTAGTTCAGGCCGGCCGCGACGTGGCGCAGGCGCACCTGTCCAGGACCCGGTTCGCCGACCCCGACCGACTCGTAGCGCAGTACCTCGGGGCCACCGGCCTGGTGGAAACGAATTGCATGGGCCATGGCAGTTTCTGAAGCCTCTCGACTATGAATCGGGGTGCCCCCCGAGGGGGCGAACGGCTTCGACTATAGGCAGGGCAAGCACTGCAGTTCTTGCCAGACGGCGACAGCAACTTGCCATATCATGACAACCCGGCCGACCCCGCGGAGCGCCCCATGAGCAGCCTGATTCGCGCCGCCACGCTCAAGAACTATTTCGAGGTGGCGCAGCAACTGGGCCTCAATCCGCAGCCCCTGCTACGCGCGGCCGGGCTCAGCCGGACCATGCTGGCCGACCCGGAACGAAGGATTCCGGCGAACGCCGCCGTGAAGCTGCTGGAGGACTCGGCGCGACAGACCGGCTGCGAGACCTTCGGCCTGCGCATGGCCGAGTCGCGGCAATTGTCGGACTTCGGCGTGGTCAGCCTGTTGCTGATCCACCAGCCGACACTGCGCGACGCCCTGGTCACGACCATGAAGTATCGCCACCTGCTCAACGAGCTGCTGGCGATCCATGTCGAGGAGCGTGGCCGGACGGTCGTGATCCGCGAAGAGTTCGTTCCCGGCCCGGGCCCGACCTCGCGCCAGGCCATCGAGCTGGCGATGGGCGCGCTGTACCGGCTGTGCGGATTCCTGCTGGGCCCGCACTGGAAGCCGCACAGCGTGAACTTCACCCATGGCGCGCCGGAGAACCTGCTGGTCCACCGCCGCGTGTTCCGCTGCGCCACCGAGTTCGACCGCGACTTCAACGGCATCGTCTGCGACGCCGCCGACCTGAGCTATCGCAACCCGTCCGCCGACCCGGCCATGGCGCTGTATGTAAAGCGACTGGTCGAAGCGCTGCCGGCGCCGACGAAGAACTCCATCATCACCGACGTGCGCAAGGACCTCTACATCCTGATGCCGATGGGACAGGCGACCATCGAGCAGGTGGCCCACGGCCGCGGCATGAACGTGCGTACGCTGCAGCGCCGGCTGGAGGAAGGCAACGCGACCTTCTCCGACATCCTCAACTCGGTGCGCACCGACCTGGTCGTGCGCTACATGGAAAACAGCCAGTACTCGCTGCAGGTGGTTGGCAGGTTGTTGGGGTTCTCCGCGCCGAGCTCGTTCACGCGCTGGTTCGCCGCCGAGTTCGGCATGGCGCCACGTGCGTGGCGCAAGGACTTCCGCCAGCGCAGCGAGACGCGCAGCAAAGGCGCCCGTCCGGACGCCTGAGCTTCATGCAGGAGCGAGTGCGGTCGCCGACCGCGTGATTCAGTGCGCCGCGATGTAGATGTCGCGCAGCACGTCGCGCTCGATCGACAGTTCATCGAGCCGGTTCTTGACGATGTCGCCCAGGCTGACGATGCCGACGAGGACATCATTGTTGATCACGGGCAGGTGGCGCAGGCGTGCGTGCGTCATCAGCGACATCGCCTGCTTGATGCTGGCGTCCGGGGCAATGCTTTCGACGACGCCCTTGAGGAACTGGTGCAACGGACGGGTGCCGGCCTGCGCGCCATCCTCGGCCACGGCGGCCACGATGTCCTGTTCTGAAACCACGCCTATCGGCTGCGCATCGCGGGTGACCACGAGCGCGGCGATCTTGTGGGACGTCATCTTGCGGGCTGCCGCGCCAATCGTGTCGCCGACATCGATCGTGACCACGGCGCCGGACTTGGACTTCAGCAGTTCTTGAATCTTCATGAAACGTGACCTCGGGAGCATCAGGCTGCATCCAGGGGAGCAGCCAGCAGGTTGAAGGGCAACTCCGCAACTTCAAGGCTGCGGAGCCAACGGCCTTCACCCGGCTTCCGGGTCGCTGACCGCAAGGCAAAGCTTGCGCTTCGCCGCGGGCATCAACAGTTCAATGGGCGCTACATACTGTTGCAGCGGCCACTGCAACGGATGTATGCGTGCGCGGTCCGCGCCTGTTCAGGCGCCCGTTCCGCTCGGCAGGCTATCGGCGATCGCTTTCAGGCGCGCCAGCGCCTCCTCCGGGCCAAATCGCCCGGAGCGGCCGTAACTGCCCTTCTCCGGATGGCTGTCGGAACACACGCTTGAAAGGACGGAATCGGCCAAGTGTTGATGCGGAGCGATGCGATCGGCCAGCTTGTCCAGGACTGCAAGCTCCGCCGGACCGGCCTCATGGCCATCCAACGCATACCGCCAATAGAAGTTGTCGTAGGAGGCGCAGAAATCCCAGAAAGGAAGTCGCCCGGAAGCACACTCCCGCAGCAGCTCGTCATGGCGATCGAGATCGGCAACCAGCTCGGATTCCTGAGAGTGCACGTTCATCGCCCCTGGATGCCACGCGCCCGCAAAAGAAACGTCTTGAGCGCTTCGGCATAGCTGTAGTCCGCTGGAGACAGGCGCGCCTGCACATCCTCCAACTGGGAGCGAAAGGCCCAGCAGAGCGCAAGCATCTTTTCGTGGCCTTCCGCCTGGATGACGGCGGTGCGGCGTCGCACTTCGATCATGTTGTCCATGACAGGCCCGTCCGTGGCAGGCCTAAGGGCAGAGGCGTTCGACAACGCAGTGCGAGCTTGAATGTAGCACCTTTGCCGCGGCATCACCGAAGTTTCACCGACACACACCGCCCGATGAACACATTCGCCGTTGTGTCGTCAGATCACGAATAACTAACAGGCTACCCCCCAACAGCAAGAACCTCGTCGACACTGCCGCCGCGAATGGTTCGTTCAAGACCTTCGGCAAGGCAATCGACCGCGCAGGCATGAGCGACACGCTGCGCGGCGTGGGCCCGTTCACTGTCTTCGCACCGACCGATGCAGCGTTCGAGAAGTTGCCGGAAGGCCGCCTGGAGAATCTGTTCAAGCCCGAGAACAAGGAATAGCTCGTCTTGCTGCTGAACTATCACGTTGTCAGCGGCCGCAAACTCGTTGCCGACATCGGCAAGTGGGATGCAGCCAGGACCGTCAACGGCCAGTCTGCTCCGATCAAGATGACCGACGACAAGGTCAGCATTGTTGGCGCGCTGGTTACTTCAGCCGACATCGGCTCGAGCAACGGCGTCATCCACGGCATCGACAAGGTCAACGTTCCGACCAAGCAGTAATGCCGTCGGATTGACCAGGGGAGCGGCGGGGCGCCGAAAGGAATGTGCCGCTCCACCCTGATGGCCGCGAAGCAGGCCAACGGTCATCTGCCAAGGTCCAGACTCATCACACGGTCATCGTAGGCGGTTCCACCCACCACGAACTGGCGATCCGTAAGGTGCTTGAATCCCTGTTTCGCATAGAAGGCCATTGCCGCGAGATTTCCGGCATAGACACCCAGCAGTAGCCGGGCCGCTCCGACTCCCTCGGCATGCTCGACAGCCTGCCGCAGCAGCCGCTTGCCCAGGCCACCACCCTGGAAACGCCCGAGCAGATAGATTCGCTTGAGCTCGAGGTCACGATCCGGGTTCGCGCCTGGGAGGTCCGGCACCGCTACAACCAGGTAGCCCACCGGCGCATCGCCCGGGACGGCGCCCGCCAGCCAGACCGCCGATCGCGAGTCAGCCAGCCAATGCAGGTACTGCGCGGGCGAATGCGCCCTGCGGCAGTGCTCCGTGATTGCCCTTCCGTCCAGAATGCCAGAGAACGTCTCCAGGAATGTCGCCTGCCCGACCAGCGACAACGCGTCCTCATCACCTGCTTGTGCCCGGCGGACCACCACGTCTACTGCCACGAGACCTCCAATGATTGAGCCCCCCCATGAGGCGGAAGCCGATGGTCCAGTGACTGTGCCTGTCGGTCAACCACCCTCCGGCCTGCACCGCGGTGAGCGCTCTGGTGTGGTCGAGCTTTCACGTCCGGGCCGCGGCCCGGATGCAAGGATGGATGCCACGGCGGGATCCCCGGCCCACAGGATTTCCAATGCCCAACCGCTGGAGCATTTTCAGTCGCTGGTTGCGCTTGCGCAGGCGTTTGTGGCGATGGCGCCGCGCGGCGACAAAGCGGACGCTGCAGGCCGAAGCACCACTACGCTCTCAGTTGTTCAACGCCGAGCAGATGGAGCTTCACGGCAGGGCGCTGGCCCGTTCGCACCGGGTGCATTCGCGACCGGGCCCGGAACGGCTGCTGGACCGTCTCGAGGAGAACGAGGGCCTGCTGGATGACGCCAGCACCTTGCTCACCAGGATGGTGCAGCAGGAGATGCGCATCACCCCCGCCGGTGAGTGGTTGCTGGACAACTACTATCTGGTGGAAGAACAGATCCACACCGCGCGCAGGCACCTTCCCAAAGGCTACAGCCGCCAGCTGCCCTCGTTGCGCGAGGGGCCGTCGGCCGGCCTTCCCCGTGTCTACGACCTCTCGCTGGAGGCGATCGCGCATGGCGATGGCCGTATCGATGGCGAGAACATCAGCCGATTCGTGGCTGCCTACCAGTCGGTCACCGCGCTGAAACTCGGCGAGCTGTGGGCAATTCCCATCATGCTGAGGCTGGCCCTGATCGACAATCTCCGCCGCATGGCCGTGCGGGTCATGCGCGATGGCGTGGACCATCGGCTGGCGAGCGAATGGGCCGAACTGCTCAACGAGACCGCTGCGGCCAATCCCAAGGACGTCGTACTGGTGGTCGCCGACATGGCGCGCTCCAGGCCCCCACTGTCGGGCGCCTTCGTCTCCGAGCTGACGCGAGGATTGCAGGGTCGCGGATCGGTGCTGTCCATGGCGATCACGTGGCTGGAACAGTGGGTCGCGGACGGCGGCCACAGAATCGAGGAACTGGTTCACCTGGAAAGCCAGCAACAGGCCGCCGACCAGGTCTCGATCAGCAACAGCATCGCCAGCCTGCGCTTCCTGGCCAACATGGACTGGCGCAATTTCGTCGAGAGCATGAGCGTGGTCGAGCACCGTCTGCGCGAAGACCCTGCCGGCACGTATGCCCTGATGGATTTCAGCACGCGCGACAGTTACCGCCACGTGGTGGAGACCATCGCACGCCTCAGCGGCGCCACCGAAGAGGATGTCGCCGACATCGTGCTGCAGCTGGCACAGGCCGACGCGGACGCGGCCATTGACCCGATCCAGGCGCATGTCGGCTATTACCTGGTCGATGACGGGGTGAAACAGACCCGGGCCGCCGTGGCAGCGGCCAGTCAGGCCCACCGACTCGCGAGGCTGCCATCTCGCCGCATTCCGCTGCCGGTCTACCTGGCGCCGATCGCCGCGATCACCGGACTGTTCGCATGGGGCCTGCTGTCGGATGTTGCCCGCATTGCGGCGCCTGCCGTCCCGCTGTGGGTACTGCTGGCGCTGGCGGTGGTGGCCTTCAGCGAAATGGCCATCGCCCTCGTCAACTGGGCTGCGACCCTGCTGGTGGCGCCGCGGCCGTTGCCGCGAATGGATTTCTCGACAGGCATTCCAGCCCAATCGCGCACGCTCGTGGTGGTACCCAGCATGCTCGGCAGTGCGCAAGGCGTCGACAGCCTGGTGGAAGGGCTGGAAGTACGCTTTCTGGCCAACCGCGACCGCCATCTCCACTTCGCGTTGCTGACCGATTTCCTCGATGCAGACGAGCAGACCATTCCCGCGGACGAAGCGCTCGTGGCGCGGGCCGTGCAGCAGATCGAACTGCTCAATACGCGCTATGCGCCCGAAAGCGGCGACTTGTTCTTCCTGTTCCACCGCCCGCGCCAGTGGAATCCACGCGAAGGTCGCTGGATGGGCTACGAGCGCAAGCGCGGCAAACTGGCGGCGCTGAATCAGCTGTTGCGCGGCAAGGGTGATGAGGACTTCCTGCAGGTGACCGGCAAGACCGCCGTGCTCGGCGACGTGCAGTACGTGATTACCCTCGATACCGATACCCGCCTTCCACGCGATGCGGCCCGCGAGTTCGTCGCCACCCTCGCCCACCCGCTGAACCGCGCCCGCTTCGACTCGCGTCAGCACCGGGTCATGCGCGGCTACGGCATCCTGCAGCCAAGCGTGGGAACGAGCCTGGGAGGACGCCGCAGCTCGCGCTACGCGCGCATGTTCGGCAGCGAACCTGGCATCGACCCGTACACGCGCACCGTATCGGACGTTTACCAGGACCTGTTCGGTGAGGGCTCGTTCGTTGGCAAGGGCATCTACGACGTGGACGCGTTCGAGTCTGCGCTGGCCGATCGCTTTCCCGACAACCGCATTCTCAGCCATGACCTGCTGGAAGGCTGCTACGCGCGTGCAGGGCTGGTCAGCGACGTGCGCCTGTTCGAGGAATATCCATCACGGTACGCAGCCGATGTGAAGCGGCGCTATCGCTGGATTCGCGGCGACTGGCAACTGCTGCCCTGGCTGCTGCCGTGGGTCCCGCGCGCAACCGGGGGCTACGAGCGCAGCCCGCTGTCGTGGTTGTCGCGCGGCAAGCTGCTGGACAACCTGCGACGCAGTCTGGTGCCGGTCGCCGCCACGTCGTTGCTGGTGCTGGGCTGGCTGTTCTCGCCCCATCCGCTGGCCTGGACAGGATGGCTGCTGTGCCTGTGGCTGCTGCCTGTGCTGCTGCCTGCGCTTCGCGACGCCTTCGTCATTCCGGTGGACATGCCACTGGAAGCCCATCTGGTACGGATCGGAAACTCCACGCTGCGCCAGTTGCAGCGTTGTCTGGTAAACATTGCCTGCCTGCCATTCGAAGCATTCCTCAGCCTGGGCGCGATCGCGCGCACCCTGTGGCGCCTGGCAGTCAGTCGCCGACACCTGCTGCAGTGGAACCCCTCCAGCGAGGTGGAGCGAAGCCTGGGCAGCGGCATGGGGGCGGAGTTCCAAGGCATGGCGCCGGCGCCGCTGTTCGCGGTCGCCGTGACGGTGCTGCTGGCGCTCGTGCAGCCTTCGTCACTGTGGGTTGCGGCTCCCCTGCTGGGGCTGTGGTTGCTGTCGCCGGCGATCATGGCCTGGATGGGCCACCCGCCCTCGCGGCCCGACGCCAACCTGTCCGCCGGCCAGCTGGCATTCCTGGGCAGGCTGGCACGCCGCACCTGGGGATTCTTCGAAACCTACGTCCGCGCCGAAGATCACTGGCTGCCGCCGGACAACGTGCAGGAGCATCCGGCACTGGTGGTGGCACGACGCACGTCGCCGACGAACATCGGCCTGTCGTTGCTGGCCAACCTCTCGGCCTACGACCTGGGCTACGTGCAGGTGGGCACGGTGATGGAGCGCACGCGACTGGTGTTCGCCACCCTGGAAGGGCTGCCGCGCCATCGTGGCCATTTCTTCAACTGGTACGACACCGAGACGCTGCAGCCGCTGCATCCGCGCTACATCTCCACTGTCGACAGTGGCAACCTGGCCGGGCATCTGCTGACCCTTCGGCAAGGGCTGCTGGCGCTTGTGGACGCGCCGGTGCTGTCGGGCTGCACATTCGACGGACTGGCCGACACCGTGGGCGTCCTGGACGAAACGCGCAGGGACGCAGGCCTCGGCGGTGATGCACTGGTCGCGGCGGTGGCCAACTTCCGTGCCGCGCTCGAACCTGCCCGTGCGCAGCCGCCCGCCACCATGGGCGATGCCGAACGCACCCTTTCGCAACTGTTGCTGCGCGCCGGTGAGATTGACGCCGTCTGGCCGAAGATCGCCAGCGATGACACGAACGCACCGCATTGGCCCACCCTGCTGCTTGAGACCTGCGAGGCCGCACTGGCCGAGCTGCGCCTGTTCGCGCCCGACCAGGCGGGTGATGCCGCTGAAGGTGCCGCGGCCAGCCAGCCCGTTCCCACGCTATTGCAGCTGCGCCAGCAGCCCTCGGCTGGGCAGGCGTCGACACGCGCGCGAGAACGCATCCACCAGCTCGAAAGACTGGCGCATGTCGCGGGCCAGTTCTCGCTGATGGAATACGAGTTCCTTTACGACCGCGCGCGCCACCTGCTGTCGATCGGCTACAACCTCGACGAACACCGGCTGGATGCCGGCTTCTACGACCTGCTGGCATCGGAAGCGAGGTTGTGCAGCTTCGTGGCGATCGCCCAGGGCAAGCTGCCACAGGAAAGCTGGTTCGCATTGGGACGGCTGCTGACCGAGGTCAACGGCGATGCCACGCTGTTGTCGTGGAGCGGCTCGATGTTCGAGTACCTGATGCCGCAACTGGTGATGCCCAGCTATCCCGATACCCTGCTGGACCAGACCTCGAACCACGCGGTGGAGGCGCAGATCGCCCATGGTGCACAGCGATCGGTGCCGTGGGGGGTGTCGGAGTCCGGATACAACACCGTCGATGCCCGCATGAACTACCAGTACCGCGCCTTCGGCGTGCCGGGACTGGGGCTCAAGCGCGGCCTGGGCCAGGACCTGGTAATCGCGCCCTATGCCAGCATGATGGCGTTGATGGTGGCGCCGGAAGCGGCGTGCCAGAACCTGCAGCGACTGACCGCGCTGGGCTTCGGCGGTCACTTCGGCCTGTACGAAGCGATCGACTACACGCCCACACGCGTTCCGCATGGCCAGGAATTCGTGGTGGTGCGCTCCTTCATGGCCCACCACCAGGGCATGGGCCTGCTGTCGCTGGACCATCTGTTGCGCCACCAACCGATGCAGAAGCGCTTCGTCGCCGATGCCGAATTCCAGGCCACCGTGCTGCTGTTGCAGGAGCGCATCCCGCATACCGGTGTGTTCCACCCGCACGAAGCCGAGACCCTGGGCACGCGCGCAACGCCGGGCGAGTCGGAGACTCAACTGCGCGTCTTCCGCAATCCAGGCACCACACGACCTGCGGTGCAGATGCTGTCGAACGGCCGTTACCACGGTTTGCTGACAAGCGCCGGCGGCGGCTACAGCCGGCATCGCGAGATGGCCGTCACGCGTTGGCGCGAGGATGGCACCCGCGATCATTGGGGCAGCTTCTGCTACCTGCGTGATGTCGAAAGCGGCGAGTTCTGGTCGGCGGCCCTGCACCCGACCGGCGTCCCGGTGGAACAGTACGAGGCGATCTTCTCCGATGCCAAGGCTGAATTCCGCGGACGCAAGCGCGGCTATGACAGCCACCTGGAGATCGCCATTTCGGCCGAGGACGACATCGAACTGCGCAGGGTGCGGCTCAGCAATCGCAGTCGCCGCACGCGCACGATCGAGATCACCACCTACGCCGAGGTCGTGCTGGCCCCGGCCATCTCAGATGAACTGCATCCGGCATTCAGCAACCTGTTCGTCCAGTCCGAGATCGCGCGGGAGAAGCAGGCGCTGATCTGCACCCGGCGCCCGCGCGCGCACGATGAAGTGCCGCCGTGGATGTTCCACCTGGTCGCGGTGCATGACGCCGACATCAGTGCGATCTCCTACGAAACCGACCGTGCGCGCTTCCTCGGGCGCGGCAACACGCCGCGCGTTCCGCGCGCGCTCTCGACCGATGAAGCGCTGTCGGATACCCAGGGGTCGGTGCTCGATCCCATCGTGGCGATACGGTGCAGGATCGAACTGGCGCCGGAACAGACCGCGATGATCGACATGGTCTACGGCGTAGGCGCGGACCGCGATGCCTGCCTGGAGCTGGTCGACAAATACCGCGACCGTCGCCTGGCCGACCGCGTGTTCGACCTGGCCTGGACCCACAGCCAGGTGGTCAGGCGCCAGATCAACGCCTCCCAGGCCGATGCGCAGCTCTACGAGCGCCTGGCCGGGCTGATCGTCTATGCGCATCCGTTGCTGCGCGCCGACGCGGAGGTGCTGCTGCAGAACCAGCGCGGCCAGTCCGGGCTGTGGGGCCATGCGATCTCCGGCGACTTGCCCATAGTGCTGCTGCAGATCGCCGACTCGGACAACATCGAACTGGTTCGCCAGATGGTGCAGGCGCATGCGTACTGGCGATTGAAAGGCCTGCGAGCCGACCTGGTGATCTGGAACGAGAGCCAGGCCGGATACCGGCAGCAGCTGCAGGAACAGATCCTGGGGATGGTTTCCGCCGACCCGGAGGTCAACGTGCTCGACCGCCCTGGCGGCATCTTCGTGCGTCCCGCCCAGCAGATCTCGCAGGAGGACCGCATCCTGCTGCAGTCGGTGGCGCGGGTGATCGTCAGCGACCAGAAGGGCACGCTCGCCGCCCAGGTTGGCCGCCACGTGACGCCCGAACGCACGGTCCCTGACCTGTTGCCGGACGTGGAAACCACGCCCGACGTGGCGGATGCAGACGGATGGGCCGGCTTGCCACCGGCCACGACCGGCGTCGACATGGAAGATGCCTGGCCATTCGACGCGGTCGCCGACGAATTGCTCTTCGACAACGGTACCGGTGCCTTCTCGGCCGATGGTCGCGAGTACGTTATCGTCTCGCGCGAAGGCGCCCCCACTCCGGCACCGTGGTCCAATGTGCTGGCCAACGAGAATTTCGGCACCGTGGTGAGCGAAAGCACCCCGGGCTATACCTGGTTCGAGAACGCACACGAGTTCCGCCTGACCCCGTGGCATAACGATCCGGTCGCCGACACCGGCGGTGAAGCGTTCTATCTGCGCGACGAGGAAACCGGACACGTCTGGTCGCCGATGCCATTGCCGCGTCGCGGTCGCGGTGCCTACCGCACCCGTCACGGCTTCGGCTACAGCGTCTACGAACACATCGAGGATGGCATCGCCAGCGAGTTGTGGGTGTATGTCGCCACCGAGGATGCCGTCAAGTTCTCGGTGCTGAAGCTGCGCAACCTGTCCGGCCGCGAACGTCGCCTGTCCGCGACCGGCTACGTTGAATGGGTTCTGGGCGACATACGGGTCAAGTCGCAGATGCACGTTGTCAGCGAGCTCAATACCGACATCGGCGTCCTGACGGCGCGCAACCCCTACAACACGGAGTTCAGCGGGCGCGTCGCCTTCTTCGACACCGATGCAAGCGGTTGCAGCTACACCGCCGACCGCACCGAGTTCCTCGGCCGCAACGGCAGCCTGGATGACCCGGCGGCGTTGCGGCGCGAGCGCCTGTCCGGCCGGCTCGGCGTGGGACTGGACCCGTGTGCGGCCATCCAGGTGCCACTGACCCTGGGCGATGGCCAGGAGGTGGAAACGGTGTTCCGCCTGGGCGTCGGCAAGGACTATGGCGAAGCCCTGCAGCTGGCGGCAAGGTGGCGCGGCACACAGCGGGCCCACGATGTGCTTGATACCGTGCGTATCCATTGGCGCCATGTGCTGTCCACCGTACAGGTGAAGACACCGGACCCGAGCGTCGACGCGCTGGCCAATGGCTGGCTGCTCTACCAGACGTTGGCTTGTCGATATCTGGCGCGCAGCGGCTACTACCAGTCCGGCGGGGCGTTTGGTTTCCGCGACCAGCTGCAGGACACCATGGCGACCGTGCACGCCATGCCGGCGCTCACGCGCGAGCACCTGCTGCTGTGTGCAGCGCACCAGTTCCCGCAGGGCGACGTGCTGCACTGGTGGCACCCGCCGCAGGGACGCGGTGTGCGCACGCGTTGCTCGGACGATTATCTGTGGCTGCCACTGGCTGCGTGTCGATACCTGGCGGTGACCGGCGATACCAGCGTGCTGGACGAGAACGTGCGCTTCATCGACGGGCGCCCGGTCAATCCCGACGAAGAATCCTATTACGACATGCCGGTGGCCTCGTACCTGCAACAGCCGTTCTACGACCACTGCGTGCTGGCGTTGCAACGCGGCTGCTCTCTGCTGGGCGAACGCGGCCTGCCGCTCATCGGCACCGGCGACTGGAACGACGGCATGAACCGGGTCGGCGAGGCCGGTCGCGGCGAGAGCGTATGGCTGGGCTTTTTCCTCTTCGACGTCCTGCAGCGCTTCAAAGAGGTTGCCCACGCTCGCGGCGACGACACCTTCGCCGCCTATTGCCATGACCAGTCGCAGCGATTGCGCGCGAACCTGGAAGCCCATGGCTGGGACGGACAGTGGTATCTGCGTGCGTGGTTCGACGACGGCACTCCGCTGGGTTCCACCAGGAGCGACGAATGCAGGATCGACTCCATCTCGCAAAGCTGGTCGGTGCTGTCGGGCGCCGCCGACGACGCGCGTGCGCGCCAGGCCATGGCATCGCTGGACCGCTATCTGGTGCGGCGCGATGCCGGGCTGATCCAGCTGTTGGATCCTCCGTTCGACCGGACCACCAATGACCCCGGCTACATCCGCGGTTACGTGCCCGGGGTGCGCGAGAACGGCGGGCAGTACACGCATGCCGCGGTGTGGGCGGCGATGGCGTTCGCCCGGCAGGGAGATTCGGCGCGGGCCTGGGAGCTTGCGCGCATGATCAATCCCGTCAACCACGCACTCGATGCCGATGATGCCGCGCGCTACAAAGTCGAACCGTACGTACTGGCCGCCGACGTGTACGGGGTGGCGCCGCATGTGGGCCGCGGAGGTTGGACCTGGTACACCGGTTCGGCGGGCTGGATGTATCGCCTGCTGACCGAATCGCTGCTGGGCCTGCAGCGCACCGGTGCCCACATGTCGCTGCATCCGTGCCTGCCCGTCGACTGGCCCGAGTACCGCCTGCAATACCGTTACGGGACCAGCCTGTACTCGATCCGGGTCAAGCAGGGTGATACAGGACCTGCAACGCTGCGCCTGGATGGCGTCGAACAGGCGGACTTCGGTTTCCCGTTGGTCGACGACGGCGTCCTCCACCACGTCGAGGCGGAATGGCCTCTTCCCGCGCCATGATCGCGCGGACGCGGGCGAGCGACCTGCGCAGGCCCTAGGTCTTGCAGGCGGCGGGCAGTTCGGAACCTCGCCCCGAGGCTTGCAACGATGCAAGCAACCTGACGAGGACGGGAATCGCGATGGGCTTGACCAGGTGATGATCAAACCCCGCGGCAAACGCGCGTTCGCGGTCGGCGGGCTGGTCCCAGCCGGTCAACGCGATGAGTGGCACTTTGACTCCGCGCGCCCGGAGGGCGCGGGCAACGTCATAGCCGGTCATTCGGGGCATTCCGATGTCGAGGATCACGACATCCGGGTCGACACTCTCGAACTGGGCCAGGGCGTCAGCGCCGTTGTCGACGACATGCACCACCGCGCCAGACAGGCGCAGCACTTCGGCAAGGCTGTTGCCGGCATCGCATACATCATCGGCAAGCAGCAATCGAAGTCCGGGGACGATGGCAGCGTCGTTCCGGCTGGGATCGGCCAACCAACCCTCGCCGTTGTCGGGTAACGGAATTCGCAGGGTGAAGGTGCTTCCCTTGCCCGGACCGCCGCTGGAGCCGTCGAGCGAACCGCCGTGCAAGGCAGCCAGGCGGCGCGACAGTGTCAAGCCGATACCGAGCCCCTCCTGGTGAGATGACCTCGCCGACCCTCCCCGGGTGAACATCTCGAACAGGTGTGGAATGTCCGAAGGCTCCATGCCCATGCCGGTGTCGCTCACCGACAGCAGCAACGAGCCATCGGCCACGTGGGCACGCAGCACGATGTCGGCGCCTGGCTCGGAGTACTTCGCGGCGTTGTTCAGCAGGTTCGTCAGGATTTGCGCCAGGCGGACGCGATCAGCCTGCAGCACCAGCGAAGGCACCGGCATATCGATGGCCAACCGATGGCGGCCTGCGTCGATTTCCGGCTGCACCGCTTCCACAGCACTGTCCACCACCACCCCAAGCTCGACCGGCTCGAGCTGCAACGACACGTTCCCCCGGGTGATGCGCGACACATCCATCAGGTCGTCGACGAGACGCACGAGGTGGTCGACCTGGCGCTCCAGGACCTCGTGAATCTGGACGTGCGGGCTGTCGGCACTGGTCGTGTGACGAAGGATCTGGATCCCGTTGCGCAGGGGAGCCAGCGGATTGCGGAGCTCGTGGGACAGCGTCGCCAGGAACTCGTCCTTGGCCCGGTCGGCCTCGGCCAGCCGGTCTGCGTGTTCGCGAACGATCTGCTCGGCGGCTTGCCGATCGGTGATGTCCCGCGTGGTCCCCGCCACGGCGACCACGTCGCCGGCAGCGTCGAACACGGGAGCGAAGATGTAGTCGTAGATGCGGCGACCGTTGGTGCCGGTGAACGGGATCTCGCCCCGGATCGGCGCCCTGGTCGCGATGACCTGCGCCAGCTCTCGGTCGTGCATGTCGGCGTGCCACTGCTCGTAGCCCAGTTCCATCCACACCTTCCCGCGCACGTCCTCCACGCCCCACACCTTCCGCAGGGAGTCGTTGGCGTAAATGGCGCGCAGGTCGGTGCCGAAGATGTAGACGAAGTCGGGCGTGTTGTTGAGTGCGGTTTCGTAGATGCGGCGCTGGTGCTCGGACTTGGCAGTCAGGCGTTCGCGGTCCATCGCATCCAGGATGGCCGTCGACCCGTGGTGCCGCTCGATCGCCGCGTCCTGAGCCTGATGGAGGATGTATTCCACATCACCGGCATCATTGAGGATCGGGCTGTTGACCGCCGACCAGTAGCGCTCCACGACGTTGCCGGTGGAAGGATCAAGCACGTCGAATCGCTGCGCGTGGTGGTCCGTCGAGCGGGTCCGTATCACGCGTTCGAACGAGGCGGTAAGCGAGGCCACGCTCCCAGGCGCCTGCGGCGAGTCGGGAAACAATTCGAAGTACGGACGCCCGAGGGTGTTGCCCGGGTCCACCGAGGTGGAGCGCATCTGCCGGGTCATGGCGACAACCGGGAATCCCGGGACCGCTCGCAAAAGAACCGATTCGCCCTGAAGGCTCTCGAAAACACGGTTCAAATTGCGCGTATCCATGGGCGCGTTGGCTGGGTTGACGGAGGCTTAGGCTACAGCAGCGGCCGTTCCAGGTTGAAGCATGGCGGAGAGAGTGGGATTCGAACCCACGGTGGTATTGCTACCACGGCGGTTTTCAAGACCGCTGCCTTAAACCACTCGGCCATCTCTCCGGATCGTCTGGCGACAGCGCTTCATGCATGACCCGCCTGGCGGGTCGCGCATTGTCGCATGCCTTCGCGCGGCCCGGCCTGCCCGCTGTCAGGCCCGCCCGCCATCAAGCCTGCGTGCCGTCAGGCCTGAGTAGGAATGCGGATTTCTGCCGCCGGAATCGGAGCGGTCGCGTCCTCCGGGCACGGCATGCCCTTGATCTCCTTGCACTGCAACCGGGCTGACTCGACCAGTCCGGGCGCCTTTTCGGCAATGAAATCGATGAATACCCGCACCGCCGGCAACAGGCCGCGGCGCGAAGCGAACACGGCGTGGAAGATGCCCTGCGGCAGGCGCCAGTTCGGCAGCACCACTTCCAGCTCGCCGCGGCGCACGGCGTCGGCGCAGATGGTCTCAGGCAGCAGGGTGATGCCGACGCCCTGCTGGGCCAGCGACATCAGCATCGGGAAGTCGAAGCCCATCACGCGCGGCTTGAGTTCGACCCGGCGCACGTCGCCATCGGGGCCGTGCAGCTCCCAGCGCTGGCGCGCGTCGTCCTCGCTCATGCTGAGGGTGACGTGCTCGCTGAGTTCGTCCGGGTTCTTCGGCCGGCCCATGCGGCGCAGATAGTCGGGGCTGGCGACCAGCAGTTCCTGGATCTGGCCGAAGCTGCGCATCACCAGGCTGCCGTCGTCGTCGAGCTTGGCGCGCACGCGCAAGGCGACGTCGATGCCTTCATTGATGATGTCGACGCGGCGATTGCTCACCAGCAACTGCACCCGCACCTGCGGGAACCGGGCGAGGAACTCCGGCAGCAACCTGGGCATCTGCTGCTGGGCCATCCCGACCGGGACGCTGACGCGGATGACGCCTCGCGGCTCGGCGCTGAGGCGGTCGACCACTTCGTGCGCCGCCTGGGCCTCGGCCAGCATCGACTGGGCGTGCCGGTAGACGCTGTTGCCGACGTCGGTGACGGCGAAGCGGCGCGTCGAGCGCTGCAGCAGGCGGACGCCCAGATCGGTCTCGAGCTGGCTGATGCGGCGGCTCAGGCGCGACTTGGGGATGCCCAGCGCGCGCTCGGCCGCGGCGAAACCGCCGTGCTCGACCACCATTGCAAAGTAGTACAGATCGTTCAGGTCCTGCATGGCGATAATTCCAATTCCAGAACAGTTAGTGGTAGTTGACCAGCTTTATCCCAAATAAGCAACGGCCTAGATTGTCGTCCAACCCGGCACTCCCGCCGTATCTGCTGCACAGGCCCGTCATGAAGCTCCTTCACCTCGACTCCAGCGCCCTGGGCGCCAATTCCATTACCCGCGAACTCAGCTCGGCGATCGTCAATCGCTGGCAGGAGTCGCATTCCGGCCTGAAGGTCGAGTACCGCGACCTCGACGCCGATCCGATCCCGCACCTGACCGGCCGTGCCCTGGCCAAGGCCGACCAGGCTGAGGCCGACGCCGCCGAGGCGGTGATCCAGCAATTCCTGGATGCCGACGTAGTGGTGATCGGAACCCCGTTTTACAACTTCAGCATCCCCTCGACGCTGAAGGCCTGGATCGACCGTGTCGCCGTTGCCGGCCGCACGTTCCACTACACCGAAGCCGGCCCCGAGGGCCTGGCCGGTGGCAAGCGCGTGATCATCGCCAGCGGTCGCGGCGGCATCTACGGCGACACCAGCCCGGCCGACTTCCAGGAGTCGTACCTGCGCCATGTGTTTGGCTTCCTGGGCGTGACCGATCTGGAGATCGTCCGGGCCGAAGGCGTGGCCTACTCCGACCAGCACCGCACCGACGCCCTGGCCGCTGCCCATGCGTCCATCCGTTCGCCTCTGGCACAGGCCGCCTGATAACCCCCGAGGATTCCCCTTCCTTGATTCAGGCCGCCTGACTGGGCGTTCCCGCCCCACCCCTCCCCGCTTGGGGCGGAAACGCAACGGGCCCGCGATGCGGGCCCGTTTTTTTGTCCGGTCGGAACCGGTCATTCAATGCGGGATCGTCAGGCGATCCGCTCCTGGCCGCCCATGTACGGACGCAGGATGTCGGGCACGGTGATCGAGCCGTCCTCGTTCTGGTAGTTCTCCATCACCGCGATCAGCGCACGGCCCACCGCCACGCCCGAACCGTTGAGCGTGTGCACCAGCTCGGGCTTGCCGGTCGCCGGATTGCGCCAGCGCGCCTGCATGCGCCGCGCCTGGAACGACTCGCAGTTGGAGCACGAGGAAATCTCGCGGTAGGTGTCCTGCGAAGGCAGCCAGACCTCCAGGTCGTAGGTCTTGGTCGCGGCAAAGCCCATGTCGCCGGTGCACAGCAGCACGCGGCGATACGGCAGGCCGAGCTTCTCCAGCACCACTTCGGCGCAGCGGGTCATGCGGTCGTGTTCGGCGTAGCTCTCTTCCGGCTGCGCGATGGTGACCAGCTCCACCTTCTCGAACTGGTGCTGGCGGATCATGCCGCGGGTATCGCGGCCGTGGCTGCCGGCTTCGGCGCGGAAGCACATCGAATGCGCGGTCATGCGCAACGGCAGGGCCTCGGCCTCGACGATCTCGTCGCGCACGATGTTCGTCAACGGCACTTCCGAGGTCGGGATCAGGTAGCGCTTGTGCGCGCTCTCGCCGTCGCCGACCACGGTGGCAAACAGGTCGTCCTCGAACTTCGGCAGCTGGCCGGTGCCGCGCATGCTGTCGGCGTTGACCAGCAACGGCACGCTGGTTTCCTGATAGCCGTGCTCATTGGTGTGCAGGTCGAGCATGAACTGCGCCAGCGCGCGATGCAGGCGAGCGAGCTGCCCGCGCAGCACGGTGAAGCGCGCGCCGCTGAGCTTGGCCGCGGTGTCGCCGTCGAGCCAGCCGTTGCGTGCGCCCAGTTCGACGTGGTCCTTGACCGCGAATTCGAAAGCACGCGGCGTGCCCCAGCGGTGCTGCTCGACGTTGTGGCTTTCGTCCTGCCCGGCCGGCACCGATTCGTGCGGCAGGTTGGGCAGGGTCAAGGCGATCGCCTCGATCTCGCCGCGGATGGTTTCCAGGCGCGCCTCGCTGGCCTTGAGCTCATCGCCGAAGCCGGCGACTTCGGCCATCAGCGGCGCCACGTCCTCGCCCTTGGCCTTGGCCATTCCGATCGCCTTGGAACGGGTATTGCGCAGGTTCTGCAGCTCCTGGGTCCGGACCTGGATCTGCTTGCGCTCGCCTTCCAGCGCTTCCAGCGCATTGGCGTCGAGGTCGTAGCCCCGGCTCTGGCGCAGGCGCAGCGCGAGTTCGGCGGGGTTTTGGCGCAGCAGGTTCGGATCGAGCATGTCGGGGGCGTGGGGTGATCGAGGTCGCGATTATCGCGTGGAATGGCGCGCAGCGGCATCCCGAGCCGTCTGGTTGCCGAATCATTAACGCTGCGATGGTCAGAATCGCCTGAGAATCCCTGACGGACGGCCCATGTCCCTATCCGCTCCTGCGACCCCGCGCCTTCCGTCGGCAGCTTCGCTGTCCAGCTGGCTGCCATCCCGACGCTCACTGCTGTGGGTCCTGCTGGCGTTCATGGCAGGCCTGGTGCTGTTTGCCCTGGTCCTGTCCCTGGGTCGAAACCGCGGCGCCGGACGCGATGTCGGCTCGTTGCCCACCACCGCTTCGCCCGACTACGCCCCACTGCCTGCGCCCATGCCGGCCGCAGGAGCCGACAGCGCCAGTCGCGTGGCCAAGGCACCGGGCAGCGACACCACCGGAGGCGACGAACAACCGCGCCTGGTGGAGACCGCGCCTCCCGTTGCGCCCCCGACCCTGCCGCACCCCGCCCCGGCGCCGGTTGCCGTTGCCACTACCCGGCCCGAACCGCTTCCGGGTCAGACGCCCTCGCCGCGATACCCAACCCAGTCGTTGCGTCGTGGCGAAAGTGGCACCGTCAACGTGCGGGTCGAGATCGGAGCCGATGGCGTTCCGGCACAGGTCAGCGTCGAAGGCAGCAGCGGATCACGCTATCTCGATCGTGCCGCGGTGGACGCCGTGCGCCGCTGGCGTTTCCGTCCGGCCATGAGCAATGGCCAGCCGGCCAGTGGCTCGGTGATCGTGCCGATCAGGTTCGACGCGCAACGCTAGCGTCACGCGCCGGCGGCCGAACCGCGGCGCCGGATCAATGCATAGGCGATGCAGCAGCCAAACAGCAGCTCCTGCGGCGCGCGCGCGTACTCGAAACGCCATAGCAGCGAATCGAACGAGTTGGCGACCAGGACGATGCCGACGCAGCCGATCAGCGCCCAGAAGCTCGCGGTGGAAATGATCCCGGTGCGCCATGCCAGGTGGAGCTCGCGCATCACCATGGCGAACACCAGCAGCAGCAACAACGAGCCCACCAGCCCAATCCCCACCAGCGCATCGAGGTAGGAGTTGTGCAGGTGGACATGGTGTTCGCCGGCCAGGTCCAGGTGCGCGGCGTCAATCAGCACCGGCGTGGAGTCCAGGCCCCATCCCAGCAGCGGGCGCTCCTTGAAACGCGCGACGCCCAGCTCGTACAGGCGCACACGGATGCCGATGGCCTTGTTGCCAGGAACCGTGGTGTCGATGGTCGAAGTGGGCCGGGCATCGGCCGCAGCGCCGGAGCCCCCCGCAGCGGGCGTGCCCGGATTTCTGGCGGGCCTGGCTGCTGCCGGTCGGGCAGATGCGGCGCCATCAGACGACGGCGCTCCGGTTTCCGGCGAATCGGTAGCAGCCACCGAGGTCGAAGCCTCTTCTGCCACAGGCAGCAACCGGTCGGCCCCGGCAAAGCGCACCGAGAAAATGTCCCACGCCGCCAACGTCAGCAGCACCGAGATCACCGCCACCAGCGCGATCGGCTGCCACGGCAGCGACCGCAGCCCGCGCGGACGCCGCGTCAGCCAGTAGCCCAGGATGGCCACTGGCGTGGCCGAGAGGAATGCGAGCCAGGCGCCACGCGACTGCGAGAACAGCAGCACGCAGAAGCTGCCGGCGTAGGCAACCAGCCCCGCCGCGATCAGCCAGCCGCGACGCTGGCCGCGTGGATGGTCGCGCCAGACGCCGATCAACAGGCACATCGCCAGCCAGCCACCGACCGCGGCCAACTGGCCGCTGAGGTTCTCCGGTATGCCGAAGCGCGGGCGCACCTGGCCATCCCAGATGCCCGGCAGCGAATGCCATGGCATGTGGTACAGCACGGCCACGAGCAGACCCAGCACCATCAGCCCCAGCAGCCCTGGAATGGCGCGCGGACAGATCGACAGCCACCAGCCCACGACGCAGCAGAACACGCCCAGCCGCACCAGCTTGGCGACGATGGACAGTTGGCCCGAGTAATCGGTCTGGGGCACGACCCAGGTCGCATATGCCGCGTGTACGAGCAGGAAGGCGATGAAGATGCCCAGCATCCGCACGACCGGCAATGCCTTCAGCTCACGCCACGGCGCCCAGCCGGCGAACAACATGGCCAGCAGGGCGATCGCCGCACCCGACTCCGGGCGCAGGTACAGACCGAAGTCGGTCATGGCGAAGAACGCCAGGAATCCCAGGCCGCACAAAGCGACCCGCAGCAATCGCGGGGTCACGTGGGCAGACACGACGGCTGCCGCGGGCACATTCCGACCCGCACGGCGGCCGGTCATGCCCGTGTGAAAAGTCTGCTGGGACACAATCTTGGCTTCGGGGGACACGGACAAGACCGTTCGAGTCTAAGTCACGGTGCCGTGCTCAGCCATACGCCAGCTGAAGCGGCAAGGGATTCAAATCCGGGGAACGACGTTGCAACGTTGGCTATATCGGCCACGCGCACCTCACCCGCTGCACGCTGCGCGGCCACGGCGAAGCTCATGGCGATGCGGTGGTCGCCGTGGCTGTCGACTGTGCCGGCGCCGATCGGCCCGGGCACGATGGTCGCCCCGTCGGGGTGCTCCTGAACCTCGATGCCCAGCGCGCGCAGGCCCTGCGCCATGGTGGCGATGCGGTCGGACTCCTTCACGCGCAGCTCGGCGGCGTCGCGGATGGTGGTGTTGCCCTGCGCACACGCGGCGGCGACGAACAGCGCCGGGAACTCGTCGATCATGTCCGGCGCCAGGTCGCCGCCGATGTCGATGCCGCGCAACGGGGCGTACCGGACCAGCAGGTCGGCAACGGGTTCGCCACCCTGCTCGCTGGCGTTCCCCTCGCGGATGTCGGCACCCATCCGCCGCAGGGCGGTCAGCAGACCGGTCCGGCGCGGGTTCATGCCGACGGCCTCGAGTCGAATCTCGGAACCGGGAACGATGCTGGCGGCCACCATGAAGAATGCCGCCGAGGAAAAATCTGCCGGCACCGCGATGTCCGTCGCCACCAGCCGATGGCCGCCGCACAGTCGCGCGTGCCCGGGCGAGAACTCGATCGGCCAGCCGAAGGCGGCCAGCATGCGTTCGGTGTAGTCGCGCGTCGGGTGTGGTTCGTGCACGCTGGTCTCGCCGTGCGCGTACAGGCCGGCCAGCAGCAGCGCGGACTTCACCTGCGCGCTCGCCACCGGCGAGGCGTAGTCGATGCCATGCAGGCTGGCGCCACCACGGATCCGCAACGGTGGCAGCCCGCCCTCCTGCGAACCAATCACGGCGCCCATCTGCGACAACGGCTCGGTCACGCGGCGCATCGGCCGCTTCGACAACGAAGCATCGCCGACCAGCACGCTGTCGAACGCTTGCCCGGCAAGTACTCCGGCAAGCAGGCGCATGCCGGTGCCGGCATTGCCGCAGTCGAGCGGGTTGCTGCTGCCGACCAGGCCGTGCAGGCCGACGCCATGGACGATGCGTTCGCTCGCGCTCGGGGTTTCGATGCGTACGCCCAATTGCTCGAAGACGCGCGCGGTGGCGCGCGTGTCCTCGCCTTCCAGGAAACCGCTGATCCGGGTCGTGCCTTCGGCCAGTGCGCCAAGCATGATCGCGCGGTGCGAGACCGACTTGTCGCCGGGCACGCGCAGGTTGCCGCGCAACGGGTGTCCGCCGCTGCGTGCGATCCAGTCCTGGCGGGTGTTGCCAGTGCCTGATTCCGTGCTCATGCCAGCGCCGCGTCCAGTGCCGCCAGCAGGCGACGGTTCTCGTCGGCCGTGCCGACGGTGATGCGCAGGCACTCGGGCAGGCCGTAGCCCCCCATCGGTCGCAACACCACGCCGCGCGCGACGAGGTCTGCCTCAATCTGCGCCGTGCGCGGACCGGACTCGACCAGCACGAAATTGGTCTGCGACGGGTATACGCGCAGCCCACGCTGCCCAAGCTGCGCAGCCAGTTCGGCGCGCTGCGCGGCATTGCACTCGCAGGCCCATTGCAGGTGCGCCTCGTCGCCCAGCGCGGCTTCGCAGGCGGCGAGCGCTGGGCCGTTGACATTGAAGCTCTCGCGAAGGCGCTCCATCACCGCAACCAGGCCCGGCGCGCCGATCAGGTAACCCACGCGCATGCCGGCCAGGCCATAGGCCTTGCTGAAGGTGCGGGTGAGCAGCAGGTTCGGGTACGCGGCCAGTGCGGGCAGCGCGCTGGCGGCATCGGCATCGGCCTGCGCCATCTCGGCGTAGGCCTCGTCCATGACGACGATCACCTCGGCCGGCACGCGCGCCATGAAGGCCTCAAAGGCCTGGCGACCAAACCAGGTGCCGGTCGGGTTGTTCGGATTGGCCAGGAACACCAGCTTCGTCTTTGCGCCGATGGCCCGGACGATCGCGTCCAGGTCGTGACCCAGCGGCATCACGGCATGGTCGCGCGGCAGCGCGTCGACCATCCGCAGCGTGGCGCCGGCTGCCTGCGTGGCCAATGCAAACACCGCGAATCCGTACTGCGAGCAGACCACTTCGTCACTGGGCCCGGCAAACACCTGGCCCAGTAGCATCAGCAGTTCGTGCGAGCCATTGCCGAGCAGGATCTGCGCCGGATCGACCCCATGCCTGGCCGCCAGTGCCCGCTTGAGGTCGGCGCCGAGCGGATCGGGATAGCGGTGCAGCGCTTGCAACTGCTCGACCACCGCCTGGCGCGCGGCCGGCGACGGGCCATAGGGATTCTCGTTGGAACCGAGCTCGACCAGGTTGGCCTCGCCAAAGCGTTTGCGCATCCCGACCAGGTCGTGGCCGGGGTCGTAGGCGCGCAGGCGCTGCACGCCGGCACTGGCGCGACTGGCGAACCAGGCCTCGTCGAACGCCGGACGCTCGCCGGCGCGCCCTGCCCCGTCGTGGCCAGCCGCCAGGCTCATGCGATCGCCACCGGGTAGGACCCGAGCACCTTCACTTCCTGTGCGTACTCGTCCAGTTCGTCCAGCGCGCGGCGCATCGCCTCGTCATGGACATGGCCACCGACGTCGATGAAGAACGCGTATTGCCACAGGCCGGTATGGCCCGGGCGCGACTCGATCCGGTTCATGCTCAGGCCGTGCCGGGCGAACGGCGCCAGCACGTGATGCAGCGCGCCCGGCTGGTCCTTGATGAACACCAGCAGCGAAGTGCGGTCGTTGCCCGAGGTGGTGAACAGTTCGCGGCCAAGCACGAGGAAGCGCGTGGTGTTGTCGGGACGGTCCTCGATGGGGCCGGCAATGGACTTCAACCCGTAGACGTTGGCGGCGCTGATGCCGGCGATGGCGGCAGCGTCGTCGGCACTTCGCGCGCGCCGGGCCGCCTCGGCATTGCTGCCGACCGCGATCTTCTCCGCCTTGGGCAGGTACTGGCGCAGCCAGGCCTTGCACTGGGCGAACGACTGCGGGTGCGAGTAGACGCGCTCGATGTCCTCCATGCGGCCGCTGCGCGAGAGCAGGTGCTGGTGCACGCGCAGTTCGACTTCGCCGCAGATCTTCAGCTTCGACGTCAGGAACATGTCCAGCGTCGACTGGATGGTGCCCTGGGTGGAGTTCTCCACCGGCACCACGCCGAAGTCGGCATGGCCGGCCTCCACTTCCTGGAACACTTCCTCGATGCTGCCCAGCGGCAGGCCATGGATGGAGTGGCCGAAGTGCTTGTACACGGCCTGCTGCGAATGGGTGCCTTCCGGCCCGAGGTAGCCGATCTTCAGCGGCTCCTGCTGCGCCAGGCATGCCGACATGATTTCCCGGAACAGCCGCACCAGGACTTCATCGTTGAGCGGGCCGTCATTGCGATCGACCACGCGACGCAGCACCTGCGCCTCGCGCTCGGGGCGGTAGTAGTCGACCGCGGCGGCGAGCTTGCCCTTGGCCTTGCCGACCTGGTTGGCGAACTGCGCACGCTCGGCGATCAACTGCTGGATGTGGCGGTCGATGCCGTCGATGCGCTCGCGCAAGGCAAGCAGGTCGGGCGATGCCAGCGAGGCCGGTGCTGCCGGGGCCGTTGCGGCGGCCGTGACCTTGCCTGCGCCGGCGGCCTTGGCCACCTTCGACACCTTGCCTGCCGCTGCCTTGGTGGCCTTGGCCGGGGTCTTCTTTGCTGCCGGCTTGGCCGGCGACTTCTTGTTGCTGCTCATTTCGTGTATCGCCTTGTTGTCTCTTGAGCCCCCTCGCCCGCGGACGGGAGAGGAGCGGATCGTCAGCCGTTGCGCTGCTGGAAATCGCGCATGAAGGCCACCAGCGTCTGCACGCCCTCTTCCGGCATCGCGTTATAGATCGACGCGCGCATGCCGCCGAGCACGCGATGGCCCTTGAGCGAGATCAGGCCGTGCTGTGCAGCCTGTTCGAGGAAGGCTGCATCGAGCGCGGGGTCGTGCAGGAAGAACGGCACGTTCATGCGCGAACGCGCCGCCGGCGCCACTTCATTGCGATAGAAGCCTCCGGAGTGGTCGATCGCGTCATACAACAGGCCGGCCTTGCGCGCGTTGCGGCGGGCGAACTCTTCCACGCCGCCCTCCGCCAGCATCCACTTGAACACCAGGCCGGCCAGGTACCAGTTCCAGGTCGGCGGCGTGTTGAGCATCGAGTCGCCCTTGAGGTGGGCGCGATAGTCGAGGATTTCCGCACGCGGCTGGCCGGCACGTTCCAGCAGGTCTCGGCGGACGATGACGACCGCTACGCCGACCGGGCCGAGGTTTTTCTGCGCGCCGCCATAGATCAGGCCAAACCGGGAGATATCCAGCGGCCCGGAAGCGATCGAGGAGCTGAAATCGGCAAACAGCGGCACGTCGCCCACGTCGGGAATGTCGCGGAACTCGACGCCGTGGATGGTTTCGTTGGCGGTGTAGTGGACATAGGCGGCATCGGGCGAAAGCTGCCAGGTGTCGCGCGCCGGGATGTCGCGGAAACCACCTGCCTCGCCATCGGCGGCGATGTTGACGTCGCAGTACGGCCGGACCTGCTTCAGTGCAGTCTTGCCCCAATGCCCTGTCACGACGTAGTCGACGCGTTGACCCGGCGAGGTGAAATTGAGTGCCATCAGCGCCTGCTGGAGCGTCGCCCCGCCCTGCAGGAACAACACCGCATAATCGTCCGGGACCGAGACCAGGCTGCGCAGGTCGGCCTCGGCCTGTGCGGCGACCTTCATGAACTCCGGCCCCCGGTGGCTAAGCTCCACGATCGAGGCGCCTACTCCGTGCCAGTCCAGGAGTTCTTCCTGGGCCTGCCGCAGGACCGGCTCGGGCAGGGTTGCGGGACCGGCGGCAAAGTTGAAGGCGCGGGACATCGAACGCTCCAGTCAGGTAAGGGTTCACAGGGGGATTGGCGCTGAGCGGCCAAGTATGCCGCACTGCAACAGGTAACGGATTCATGGTTACCCGCGCAACTTTTCCCGCGCTCGCGCCCTCTATAGTCGTGAATGGTGCGCTCCCCCCGCGCATCGCCGTACCGATCCGGAGCAGCACAATGTCACTGCGTGACGCACTGAAGATCCCCTCATCGCACATCACCGACGAAGCGGTTTACCGCGGGCGACGGCAGCTCCTGGCCGCGGTCGCCGCGGCGCCGGCGCTGGCCCTGCCCGGCTGCTCCGGAGCCGAGCCGCCGCCTCCGCCAAAGGTGGCGATAACGCCGGCACAGGCGCGCTCGGGCTTCCGCACCGACGAAGTGCTGACCCGCTACGAGGACGTCACCAGCTACAACAATTTCTACGAGTTCGGCACCGGCAAGGCCGACCCGTCGCAGGCCGGGCGAACGCTGCGCACGCGTCCGTGGTCGGTGGCCGTCGGCGGCCATTGCGCCAAACCCGGCACACTTTCGCTCGACGACTTGATCAAGGGCCTTACCCCGGAAGAACGCGTCTACCGCCTGCGCTGCGTCGAGGGCTGGTCGATGGTGATCCCGTGGCTGGGCGTGCCGCTGGCCGCGGTGCTCAAGCGCTTCGAGCCGACGTCGCAGGCCAAGTACGTGGCCTTCACCACCCTGGCCGATCCAAAGCAGATGCCGGGCGTGGGCTATCCCGCGCTCGACTGGCCCTACCGCGAGGGGCTGCGCATCGACGAGGCGATGAACCCGCTGACGCTGCTGGCCACCGGCATCTACGGCAAGCCGCTGCTGCAGCAGAACGGTGCTCCGCTGCGGCTGGTCACACCATGGAAGTACGGCTTCAAGTCGATCAAGTCGATCGTGGCCATCGATTTCGTCGAGAAGATGCCGGAGACGGCCTGGCACGAAGCCCAGCCCAGCGAGTACGGTTTCTTCTCCAACGTCAATCCCAACGTCGACCATCCGCGCTGGAGCCAGAAGAGCGAGCGCCGCATTGCCGGCACGGCCAGCAAGCTGTTTGCCGAACGCATCCCGACGCGCATGTTCAACGGCTATGCCGACCAGGTCGCCGGGATGTACACCGGCCTCGACCTGAAGAAGTGGTTCTGACGGCGTGGCGGGCATGAGCGTGTGGCGACCCGGCCCCAGGGCCCTGTTCGCCAGCAAGGCCGTGGTGCACCTGCTGGCGCTGACGCCGGCGGCGATCCTGGCGTGGCAGATCCGTGCCGAGTTCCTCACCGGCAGCGGCGGCCTGGGCGCCGACCCGGTGGCGGCGATCGAACATCGGCTCGGCCTGTGGGCGTTGCGGTTCCTGATGATCACCCTGGCGATCACGCCGTTGCGGCAACTGAGCAACCAGCCGGCCCTGCTGCGCTTCCGCCGGATGCTGGGCCTGTACGCCTTCGCCTACGCAACGCTGCACCTGAGCGCGTACCTGGTGCTCGACCTGCGTGGCTACTGGGCGACGATCTTCAGCGAGATCGTCAAGCGCCCCTACATCACCGTCGGCTTCGCGGCATGGCTGTTGCTGTTGCCACTGGCCATCACCTCGACCCAGGCGGCGATCCGCAGGCTCGGCCGCAACTGGGCCCGCCTGCACCAGCTGGTCTATGTCATCGCCGTGCTGGCGGTGCTGCACTTCTGGTGGCTGGTCAAATCCGACATCCGCGAACCGGCCCTGTACGCCGGCATCCTGGCGTTGCTGCTGGGCTGGCGGGCGTGGAAGAAGCTGCGCGCGCTCAACGCGCGCCGTACAGCAGCAACAAGCTGAGCGCGGCGGCGATCAGCAACGCCGCCAGCAACAGCCACGGCATGCGCCGGACCGACTGCGGCAAGGTCGAAGGCGCACGCGGCTCCTCGACGGGGGCGGTGCGGACCGGAGCAGGAGCGCTGGCCTCGATCCCGGCCATGCGCTGCACCGGGGCCTCGACGACGAACCGGTGCTGGCTGCCAAAGACCACCTGATCGCCCGGCTGCAGCAGCGCGTGGCGCACCGGCCGGCCGTTGACGATGCTGCCTTCGACCGAACCCAGGTCGCGCAGGACCACGCCGTCGGCGTGGGCTTCCAGGCGGGCATGGCGGTCGACGAAGGACGCCTCGTTGATGCGGATGTCGCACTCGCCGGCACGGCCCACGGTTCGCGCCCGGTCAAGGGTGAAGCTGCGGCCGTGATGGGAGCCGCCGACGCCACGCAGCAGCATCCGTGTGTCGGCGCCGCCGGAGAATCCGTAATCGACCGGTGCCGGCAGCGGGTCGGCGGCGAGCAGCAACAGCTCGATGCCGTCGACGAAGATCGCGTCGCCAACACGCAGCATCGCCATCCGCCGCACCGGTCGGCCGTTGACGTGAAGGCCGTGCGCGCCTTCGCGAACCTGCAGCCAGACGCCGCGACGGTCCACGCAGAACTGCACCAGCGCCGCATCGCCGGACACTGGGCGCAGCGCGGCCTGGCTGTCATAGCCAATGGCATGCACGCCCGGGCTCAGCGCCAGGTCGGCATGTTCACGGTTTTGGAATCGCAGTCTGAGGGAATTCACGCCCGCGCAATCTAGCATGCGTCGCACACTTGGATGGAGGGGGTGGTGCCCGCACAATACCGGCACTTCGGAGGACCAGACATGTCGAACATCGATATCCACCACGCCCATTCGCTCTCGCCCGACCAGGCCCGCCAGGCCGTGCAGGAAGTGGCCGAGAAACTGTCCGAGCGCTTCGGCATGGACTACGCCTGGGACGGCGACGTCCTCAACTTCAATCGCAGCGGCGTCGATGGCCACATCGAGCTGGAGCCCGAGAAACTTCACGTCACCGCGAAGCTGGGATTCCTGCTGAGCACGATGAAAGGCCCGATCGAAGCCGAGATCAAGCGCGTCCTCGACGAACGCTTCGCCTGAGGCCACCGCCGCGGGCCCGGGACGACCTCAGTCGATCTGCCCGCGGAACGGATCCGGCTCGCCGGCGAACACGCGCTGCGACACCTCGCGCTCGTCGACTTCGATCTCGGCGATGAAACTGCGCACGTCGCCGAGCTTCGAGAACGCCTCGAAGCCGCGCTCGAGAAACCCCTGCAGTTCCGACAGGCCCGTGGCCTTCGCCGGCCCGTGGGACAGCTTGAGCAGCATCGAAATGCCGGGCATGCGCAGGGCATTGCCCAGGCCCAGGCCGACCCGCGAAATCAGGTCGATCTGGTGCGAGCGCAGCCGCGGCAGGCCGGCCTGCCGGTACGCCCGCGCATAGAGTTCGGCGTTGAGCTTGCGGCGCTGCCCGCCGATCTCCTGCAGCACCTGGGCCATGCGCAGGTCGAAGGCATGGGTGAGCAGGCCCAGCTCGATCGCGTCCGCCACCGTCTCCAGCAGACCGGTCGGCAACAGGCGCTGCATCATCGGCAGGACCTTGGCGATGTCGGCGTCGCGGCGGCTGAAGTCGTGGTCGTTGTAGACATCGCTGAGGAAGAACTGCGCGGCCGGGCGACGCCTGGGGTCGCTGAGGAACTGGTCGAAACTGGCTTCCAGCCGCCGCGCCTGCCAGCGCCGCACCTCCGGCAGCCAGCGCAGGCGGTTGCGCGGCTCCTGCGCCGGATCGTGCAGCGCCTGGTGCTCGTGCAGCAGCCATTGCAGCCGTTGCGCCAGGGGACGACGACGGTGGCTGCCACTGGGCGTGTGCGGGGACATCAGGCCGATGATCGCGGCCGCCGCCGGCCCCTGCAAGCCACCCCGGCCGCCGGCCACGCGCGCCCCGGCAATAGCGCTTGTGCGGCAAACCGGACGGGCCGGTGGCGCCCGCCGAACCCGGCTACACTCGGGTCAACCCCGCAACCCGTGCCTCCATGCTGTCAGTCCATTCCGCCCGGCACCGGCCGCGCACCCGCTCCGATCGCCCCAGCCGGATAGGCCTGGCGGTTGCCGGCGGCGGCCCGATCGGCGGCATGTACGAGCTGGGCGCCCTGCGCGCGCTCGACGAAGCCCTCGATGGCCTCGACCTCACCCGCCTGGACAGCTACGTCGGCGTCAGCAGCGGCGCCTTCCTGGCTGCCGGCCTGGCCAACCGCATGGACACCGCGCAGATGTGCCGGATCTTCATCACCGGCGACAGCGACGACGTGCAGTTCCGTCCGGAAACCTTCCTGCGCCCGGCGATCTTCGAATACCTGCGCCGTGCCGCCGGCCTGCCGCGCCTGGCCGCGCAGTGGGGTCAGGACATGCTGTTCTCGGGCAAGGAAGCGCGCTGGTCGGACCTTCTGATGCGCTTCGGCGGGCTGGTGCCGACCGGGCTGTTCGACAATGCCCGGGTCGAGGAATTCCTGCGCGACGTGTTCACCCGGCGCGGCCGCAGCAACGATTTCCGTGAACTCGACGCCACCCTCTACGTCATTTCGGTCGACCTCGACAGCGGCGACGTCGTGCGTTTCGGCGGCGAGGGCTGGAACGACGTGCCGATCTCCACCGCGGTCCAGGCCAGTGCCGCCCTGCCCGGCCTGTATCCGCCGGTCGAGGTCCGCGGCCGCCACTTCGTCGATGGCGCGCTGCGCCGGACCATGAACGCTTCGGTGCTGCTCGAGCGCGACATCGACCTGCTCATCGGCATCAACCCGCTCGTGCCCTTCAACAAGGGCGATGCCGGTGTTGCCGTCAGCCGCGAGCGCAGCCTCGCCGCAGGCGGCCTGCCGGCGGTGCTGTCGCAGACCTTCCGCACGCTGCTGCAGTCGCGCATGCAGGTCGGCCTGGCGCGCTACGCCCAGCAGTACCCGGACATCGACCAGCTCATCTTCGAACCCAATGCCGAGGACGGCGAGCTGTTCTTCACCAACGCCTTCAGTTTCTCGGCGCGCCGGCGCATCTGCGAGATCGCCTACCGCAACACCCTGGCCGACCTGCACCGTCGCGCCGACACCCTGGGCCCGCAGCTGGCCGCGCACGGCATCCACCTGCGCACCGACCTGATCGCCGATGCCGGGCGCTCGATCCTCGACGGCCTCGACATGCCGACCCGGCACACCGAAACCACCGCCAGGCTCGACCGCGCCCTGGACGATGTCGGCCGCCTGGTCGCCGCTCGCCGCCGTCGCTGATTCCTCGCTGGTGTGAAAGCTCTAGAGCGCGGGGCGATGGTGGTGGCACATCAGCCACTCCCATCGAGGGAACCCGCATGGCGAAGTTCAAGAAGGCGGCCAAGAAGGCCAGCACCGGCCGCACCAGCGCTGGTCGCAGCACCGGTGGCAGCAAGGCAAGCAAGGCCGAAGCCGACAAGGCCGAGCAGCTCTCGCGCAGCCTGAGCGAATCGGCGCAGCAGATCTGGCTGGCTGGCGTGGGCGCGTTCTCTCGCGCGCAGGCCGAAGGCACCAAGCTGTTCGACGCGCTGATCAAGGAAGGCATGACCCTGGAGCAGACCGCGCGCAAGTTCGCCGGTGGCCAGGCCGATGCCGTCCGTGACGTCGTGGAATCCCGGGTTGGCCAGGCACGCGACCGTGCCGCCGATACCTGGGACCGCCTGGAAAAGGTCTTCGAGGAGCGCGTAAACCGCGCCCTGATCAAGCTCGGCGTGCCGGGCCGCGACGACCTGACCGAACTCAGCCGCAAGGTCGACGCGCTCACCGCCGAACTGCGCCGCCAGGGCGGCAAGCCGGCCGCCGCGCGCAAGGTCCCGGCAGCGAAGAAGGCCGCCAAGGCTGCCAAGTCGCCGGCAGCACGCAAGCCGCGCAAGTCCGCCGCGTCCTGACCCGCCGCAACTGACCTACCGGGGCTGGCCCAGGCCGTCCCTGCCGCTTTACCGCACGGCCAACCGCCGCGCGCACAAACAAGCCCGCCAGTCCGCGCTTCCGTATGCTCCCTTCCCCTTACGGTTTCGGACTGGCGGGCTTTCTTTTTGCAGTGCGAACGCTGCCATGCGAGTTGAGATGAAGCTGGCGTATATTCGCGGGCCCTGAACCAACAGAGTCACGCATGTCGGCCGGCTTTTCCCCTTTGATTGCGACCGTCGTCGTTGTCCTTTCCGGTGCCCTGGCCACGGCCTACCTGTGGCTGGTCCGCCAGCGCCAGGCAGAAACCGCCGCCGGCATCGACGCCCTGGCCGGCATGCGCTGGCGCGAGTTCTCGCGGCTGGTGATCGAAGCCCTCCATGCCCGCGGTTTTGTCGCCGAATCGGTCGAGCAGACCCTCGAGCACGGACCGCAGGCCGAGATCCGCCTGATGCGCGAAGGCCGCACGTGGCTGCTGGCCTGCAAGCAGGCCGGCGCCCGCTCGCGCCTGGGTGCGGCGAGCGTGCGCGAGCTGGCCGATGCGGTCCGCTTCAACGGCGCCGCCGGCGGCATCCTCGCCACGCCGGCGCGGATCGACGCCGAGGCGCGCAAGGCTGGCGGCGAACTGGAGCTCTACGACGGCACGGCACTGTGGGCGCTGGTCAGCCAGATGCTGCCCTCCTCGCTGCGCGAAGACCTGACCGCGAGCGCACGCAAGCGCAGCATCCGCGAGATCGTCATCGCATGGCTGGGCGCGATCGTGCTGGGCGTGGCGGTGGGCTTCCTGCCGGCCGTGATGCAGGGCGCGCCGGACACGGCACAAGTCACCGCTGCGCCGCTCGCCCAGCGCCCGTCTGCGGCGCCGGGCACGCCCGCCGCGCAGGCCAACGAGCCTGCCCTGACCGCTGCGGCACCGGCCGATCCCAATCGCGAACAGTTCGAGCGCGGCGAAGTCATCCACGCCATCTCCGCCCTGCCGTGGGTCGAGCGGGTGTTGTGGTCGACCAGCTCGACGTTGTTCATCCAGCAACGCGAGGATGTCCAGGAACTGCACGTGCAGGAAGTGTGCGCAGTGCTCAACCGCTACGAATCGCTGCGCGCCTCACGCCTGCAACTGCAGCCGCCGGCGGAAAGCCAGCGGACGGTGCGGTTCCTGCAGTGCAGTAGCTACTGAATTGCTACCAGTGCACGCCTCGCATCAGCGAGGCGAACGCGATCTGCTCGTTGCTCGGCTTGACCTCGCCCCGTAGCGCCTGCTTGTCGCCACGTGCCGCCGCCGAATCGGGGAACAGCTCGAACGCGGTGCTCATGATCACCTCGTAGGCCTTAGGCGCGAGCGCATTGAGCACCGAAGCGGTGATGCCCAGTCGCGTCGCAATCCGGCTGGGTCGTTCGATGATCCCCTTCACGACCAGGTCGGCTGCCTCGTCCGGCGTCAGCGTCGGCACCGAGTCGTACATCTTGGTCGGCGCGATCATCGGCGTCTTCACCAGCGGCATGTTGATGGTGGTGAAGCTGATGCCCTTGCCGGACAACTCGCCCTGGGCGCAGCGGCTCCATGCATCGAGCGCCGCCTTCGAGGCGACATAGGCCGAAAAACGCGGCGAATTGGCCAGCACGCCGATCGAACTGATGTTGATGATGTGGCCCTTGCGGCGCTGGACCATGCCCGGCATGACACCCATGATCAGGCGCAGGCTGCCGAAGTAGTTGAGTTGCATCGTCCGCTCGAAGTCATGGAAGCGGTCGTAGCTGAGCTCGATCGAGCGGCGGATCGAACGGCCGGCGTTGTTGACCAGCACGTCGACGCGGCCGTGCTCCTCGAGCACGGTCTTCACCAGACGGTCGCAGTCCTCCATGTCGGCCAAGTCGGCGGTGTAGGCGAACACCTTGCCGCCGGCGGCCTTCATCTCGTCGCGCGCCTTGAACAGCTCGATCTCGCCACGCGCCACGATCACCGTGATCGCGCCGGCCTCGGCCACGCGCTGGGCAGTCGCCAGGCCAATGCCCGACGAACCACCGGTGATGACCACGACCTTGTTGCGTACCTTGCCCTTGAGCGAGCGGTCGACGAACAGGTCCGGGTCGAGGTGGCGCTCCCAGTAGTCCCACAGGCGCCAGGCATACCCTTCCAGCGGCGGAACATGGATGCCGCTGCCCTTGAGTGCGCGCTCGGCCTCGCGGTTGTCGAAGCGGGTCGGATAGGTCAGGAACTTCAGTGTCGCCTTGGGAATCTTGAAGTCGCGCAGCAGCATCCCGACGAAGCGCCGCACCGGCGGCAGGTTGCCTACCATGCCGCGCACGCTGCCGGGGATGAAGGCGAACATGCGCGCATCGATGCGCATGGTCATTTCCGGCGAATGGCCGGCGCGGGCGAAGGTGTTGAGCACCTCGCCCACGCGCATCGGTTCCGGATCGGTCAGGTGGAAGCAATGCCCGTCCAGGCGCGGCTTGTGGGAGATGTGGTCCATCGCATCGACCACGAAGTCCACCGGCACCACGTTGATGCGCCCGCCTTCCAGGCCGAGCATCGGCATCCACGGCGGCAGCAGCTCCCGCAGCTTCTTGAGGAAGGTGAAGAAGTAGTAAGGGCCGTCGATCTTGTCCATCTCGCCGGTCTGCGAGTGGCCCACGACCATGCCCGGCCGGTAGATGCGCCACTTGATCCGGGATTCGCGCCGCACCAGTCCTTCCGAATCGTGCTTGGTGCGCAGGTACGGATCGTCCAGGCCTTCGGCCTCGTCGAACATGTCCTCGCGGAACACGCCCTGGTACAGGCCGGCCGCCGCGATCGAACTGGTGTGGTGGAACACTTCGGCCTTGATCGCCACCGACAGGTCGAGTGCGTTCTGGGTGCCGTCGATATTGGCCGCACGTTGCGATTCGGCGTTGGCGGTGAGGTCGTAGATCGCCGCCAGATGGAAGAAGTGCTTGACCTTGCCATTGAGCGCGCGAAGCTGCGCGGCGCTGACGCCGCAGTTGGGCTGGGTCATGTCGCCATCGACCAGGACCACGCGCTTGCTGTCCCATCCCATCTTCTTGGCGATGGCATCAAGCTTCTTGTGCGAGTCCTTGCGCACCAGCACATAGATGGTGCCCTTGCGCTTGAGCAGCTTGCTGACGAGGAAGCGTCCGATGAAACCCGTCGCGCCCGTGACGAAATAACTCATGTCCCACTCCCTGACCTTGAGCATGCCGCTTGGCGGCGTAATGGGCCTACGTTGCCAGAGCCGGTCGCGCGCGACAATTCCCGGGCGTATTGACCACCCCTGCGGTGCGTGCGGTAATGCCCGCACCATCTTGGCCGCCGGGAGGGGCGACCCATGTCCGATCTGCGAAACACCGGTTTACAGCAGGACTTCGAGCAGGCCGCCAAGGATGTCAAAACGCTGACCGACCGCCCTGACAACGAGACGCTGCTGCGGCTGTACGCGCTTTACAAGCAGGGCTCCGAAGGGGATGTCAGCGGTCCCAAGCCGGGATTCTTCGACTTCGTCGGCACCGCCAAGTACGAGGCCTGGGCCAAGCTCAAGGGCACCTCGACCGACGACGCCAAGAAGAAGTACATCGACCTGGTCAAGCGGCTGCGCGCCTGATTTTCACCCGGCCCTCACACGCGGACTGCCGCGTCCCCTCCGCCCCACGAGACAACTGATGGCGAAACAGACCCGCCAGCGCATCCTTGAGAGCGCGTTGACCATGTTCAACGCGCTGGGCGAGCCGAACGTCACCACCAACCATATCGCCGACGAGCTGGAGATCAGCCCGGGCAATCTGTACTACCACTTCCGCAACAAGGACGACATCATCGAGCAGCTGTTCGCGCGCTTCGAGGAGCGCATGGACGCCGCGCTCGCCGCGCCGCAGGGAAGATTGCCCGGCCTGGAGGACATCTGGTTGCAACTGCACCTGGTGTTCGAGTGCATCTGGGATTACCGCTTCCTGCATCGCGACCTGGTCGAGATCCTCAGCCGCAACCGCCGCCTGCGGCTGCGCTTCGCCCGCATCCTGCGCCGTGCCGACGAGCAGGCGCACACGGTCATGCGCGGCCTGGTGCAGGCCGGGATCATGCGGGCGTCGAAGGACGAAGTGGCAGCGACCGCGACCAACGTGCTGGTGATCGCCACGTTCTGGTTGAACTACGCCGCCGCGCGTGGCGACAAGGACGAACACGCGGCGATCCGCGACGGCATCGTGCAGGTGATGATGCTGCTGGCGCCATTCCTGCGCGACGCCGAGCGGGTGCACCTCAATACGCTGACGCGCGCTTACCTGGACTGAGCCGCGGCCCGCTTCGCCGGCGCACGCGTCGCGCGACGCGACTGCGGCTTCCTGGTCGCGGTGCGCACCTGGCGCGTGGCCTTCGGCTTCAACCCGAGCTTGTCGAGCACCGGCGCCAGTCGCGCCTCGACGTCGCTGCTGAACTGCACCACGCGCGGTTCCACCTGGCGCATGCGCGCACCGGCCGTGCCAGCCAGCGCCTGCGCGCCACGCTGCAACGCATCGATCCGCGCCGATGCATGGGCCGATGCCGCCAGCGCTGCGCGGCGCGAGACTGCGACCAGGCCCAGGCCGGCCAACCAGACGTGACGCAGCGTGGTCTTGCTCGCTGCGCCGGACTTGCGCTTCACAGCCGCCATCGGGAACTCCATATCCAGGCGGAATGCCCGGCTTTGGCGCCCACTTTCGTGGCGAGCGATCGAGCAAACACACTAAGGCCCTCGCACCCCTTGCCATGTCCCGTCCACTGGCGAGATGCTGCCCGTCCCGACCCGCCGACAAGGACCGCAGATGGCCGCCAAATCCAGCTGGGCAGCGTTTCCGCATGACGCCAAGGGCTTCGCCTATGCCGGCGACGCGCTCAAGAAGGCCTGGCCGAAGCTGCATGCCGGCGACACCGAGCCCTTCCCGGACAGCAAGCGCGCCTCGGCGTTGATTGCCGCCGCCGGCAAGGCCGCACCCAAGGGGCTGGATGCCGACGCGCTGGCAAACGCCTTGCAGGACGCCTGGCGCAGCTTCCACCACGGCGACTTCAAGGCGGCGTTCGATGCCGGCGAAGCACTCGGCACGGTTGGCGCGTCGGTCGCGGTGAAGGCGATCGGCATCCACGCCACTTACCTCGTAGACGACGACGCGGAAAAGCTCAAGCGTTTCGAGCAGGCGGCGAAGATTGCCGAGGCGGCAGTGAAGGCCTTGCCCGACGACGCCAACAGCCACTATCGCCATGCCTTCGCACTGGGCCGTTACAGCCAGGGCCTGAGCATCGCCAAGGCGCTCAAGGCCGGCATCGCCGGCAAGGTGCGCGGCGCGCTGGACAAAACGTTGGCGCTGTCGCCAAAGCACGCCGAGGCGCACACGGCGATGGCGCTGTACCACGCCGAGATCATCGGCAAGGTCGGCGGCATGATCGGCGGCCTGACCTACGGCGCGAAGGCTGCAGAAGCGGAGAAGCACATCAAGACCGCGTTGAAACTGACGCCAGACTCGCCCATCGCCCATATCGAGCACGGCAACGTGTTGATGCTGCTGCATGGCGACAAGCAGGAAGATGCCGCCGCGGCTGCGTACGAGAAGGCAGCCAAGCTCAAGCCGATCGATGCGATGGAAGCGCTGGATGCGGCGTTTGCGGCGTCGCAGCTGGAGTAGTCATATCCCTTCTCCCGCACGCGGGAGAATCTGCCCGAAGGGCGGATGAGGGCGCTTTCTCAGCGACCCCACATCGTCAGCAGTCCGCGTTCGCGCGCAATTCGCGCCAGTTCGCCAACGGTGCGCGCGCCCAGCTTTTCCATCAGGTTGGCGCGATGGCGGTAGAGGGTCTTCACGCTGATGCCCAGCTCGCTGGCGATCGCCTTCGGCGGCAGGTCCGACAGCAGGCCGCGCAGGGTTTCGGCTTCGCGCGGCGTCAAGCGCGAGGCGACCGGCCGTTGCACGGTGGCGTTGAGATCGCTGCTGAGCACGATTTCACCCTGCATGACCCGATCGAGCACGCCGACCAGTTCATCCACGGCGGCAGCCTTGGTGACGTAGCCGTGCGCGCCCAGGTCCAGCGCCCGCAGCACCAGGCCGGGGTCGTCGTGCATGCTCAGCACCACCCGTCGCACGTCGGGCACCACGGTGGCCAGCTGCCCCAGCAGGGTCAGGCCGCTGTTGCCCGCGCTCAGGCTCAGATCGAGGACGGCGATGTCGGGCGAATGGGCACGGGCGGCCGCCACGGCGTCGGCCACGGTCGAGGCCTCCGCCAGGACTTCGTAACCTTCGGTGTTTTCAAAGAGGCGCTTGAAGCCCTCGCGGACGATCGCGTGATCGTCAACTAGCAATACCCTGACCATGACACTAGTCTGACAGCCCTCGCGCCCCGCGGGTTAGAAAAAGTCTCCCTCCCGGCCCATGGGCACCGGGTAATCTGCCTGCCGATGAACCAGACCCTGCGCCCATCCGACCCGCCAAGCCCGGCTTCCCCGCCGCGCCCCCTCGCCGTCGAGAAGGGCGCGCGCTCCGGCGGCGCGATACGCGAGGTCGCCATTGGCCTGGTGGCCATGATCGCGGTGATCGCGGTCTACGTGCCGTTGGGGCTCGCGGGCTTCTTCCACTGGATGGTCGCCAACGGCGTCCTGTTCACCGCCCTGTGGTGCATACCGCGGCGCTGGTGGCCCTGGTTGTTCGCCGGCGCGGTGCTCGCGCGCACGATCAACGGCGTGGCCATCAGCATCACCTCCGGCGTGCCGGGGGACTTCATGCTGTATTGGCCCGGCCCGCTGCAGTTCGTGCTGGACAACCTCCTGGAACCGTTCCTGCTCGCCACCGGCGTGATCGTGCTGCAGCACTGGCGCGTCTTCCCGAAAGACGCCATGAACCTGGAGTCCATGACCCGGATCCACCTGGCCACCGCGGTCTCCGCGCTGGCCGTGGTCAGCAAGGACCTGGTGTATGCGCTGATTGACGGCCGGGTCGGCGACATGCGGCTGGCCCAGGTCATCGACATCGCGCCGCTGGCCGGCCCCAGCGTGCTGGCGATGCTGGCCGCCTACCTGCTGAAGAACTTCCTGGGCAACTTCATCGGCTGCATCCTGATCGTGCCGCTGGGCGCGTGGATCGACGAGCCGGCGCACTACTCGCCGTCCAAGCCGATCATCACCAGCGCCATCCGCTATCTGTTGCCGACCATGGCCCTGTACCTGGTACTGAGCCTCAGCCGGCCTGGCAGCAACCTGGGTGAACTGCTGCGACTCCTGCTGATGGTCGCGGTGGTGGTGTTCGCCATGCGCCACGGCTGGCGCGGTGCGGCGGTGTCGGTGCTGGTGGCCAGCATCGCCATTGCGGTCGAGGAGCACGTCGGCCTGCCGGTCTACACGCCGATCCGCCTGCAGATGTTCATCGCCATCACCGGAGCGATGGCGCTCCTGTTCGGCGTCGCCATAGACGACATGCGCCGCGGCACCGCCTTGCTCCGCCAAGCCAATGCGCAGGCTGCTGTGCTGACCTCGCAACTGCACGCCTCGGCGCTGCGCAACCTGCAGGCCGAAGAGCGCGAACGCCGGCGCCTGGCCGCCGACCTGCACGACGAGTTCGGTCAGAACCTGACCGCGCTGCAGACGCACCTCAAGCTGGCCCAGCGTGATTTCATCGCGAGCGGGCGGACTGCCGTGGTCGACAACCTGCTGGAACTGACCCGCAACATGCGCCGCAATATCGGCTCGGTGCTGGAGTCACTGCGCCCGGCGGCCCTGGACGAACTGGGTTTGTACGCATCGATCGAGCGTGGCCAGATCCGCCGCCTGGTCGAAGAAGCCGGGCTCGCGTTCGCCTCACACCTCGAGGGCGACGCCCGCCTGCTGTCGATGCTGGCCCCGGTGCACCGCAATGCGGCCTACCGGGTGGTGCAGGAAGCGGTGACCAATGTGGTGCGCCATGCCCGTGCCAGTAAATGCGAAGTGCGGCTGCGCATCAACCTGCGCAATGATGCGATCTGGATGTTCATCCATGTCAGTGACGATGGGATTGGTGGCGTTGACGGCATGCGCGCGAACAACGGGCTGACCAATATCTCGGACCGTGTGGTGGCGTTGAGCGGCGCGCTGAAGCTGGCGGACCAGCACCCGGGCCTGCGCGTGCATGCGTTGATCAGGCAGCCGTTTGCGGAGTTTGAGTGAAGGCTTCGCTTAGGTTCTGATCATTCACCGCGTTATCAGCGAGCAGCCCTGCTGAGCAACTCGCGGATGGCAAACACGATGAAAAGAGTATTTGTCACCAGGTACCTGCGCCATAAGCGCCTCGGCTCGCTGAGCAGCCTATGGAGCCATTCGAGCCCGCATTGCTGCATCCAATGTGGCGCCCGCGCAATCAACCCCGCGTGGTAATCGAACGCCGCACCAACACCGACCATGACAGCTTTGATGCGCCCGCGATGCGCAATCATCCAAGCCTCCTGCTTGGGGCACCCCAGTCCAACCCAAACGATTCCGGCACCTGACGCGTTGATGGCGTCGACGATAGCGGCGTCTTCCCCTTCGCTCAGCATCCGGAATGGCGGCGAGTACGAACCGGCGATCTTGAGCGACTGGAAACGGCCCTTCAGTGCAGACACAAGCGCGTCCAGCGTCTCTTGCCTGCTTCCATAGAGAAAGACCGACACCCCCGCTTGGGCAGCACTCTCGCAGCAGAGAAGCATCAGATCAGGCCCACTGATCCGCACCTGGCGCTCGGCGCCATATCGACGCATCAAGAACGCGACCGGCGCCCCATCCGAGGTATTCATATCCGAGGATCTGAGCACCTGCGCAAAGGCTGCGTCTTTGGAGGCGTTCACCAACGAGTGTGAGTTGCAAATGCAGACAGCTCGACTCTCGCCCACAGCAGCCCAGGAGAGCACCCTCTCAACTGAGTCGCTCCAACCCAGCACATGGATCGGGTGTCCCAGTACTTCAATACTGTTCATCGGGCCGAGCACTTCTGCCCCTTGGCAACTTCAGCCTCAGCCAGCGCCATGAAGGCTATCGAGAAGGCCAGCCCCGCCATCGAGTAAATGAGGACGTTGGAGAAGAACATCCACGCTACGCAACCCGACATCAAGGACGTGGCGGCTAACGCGTGAGCCCCTATCCGGCCACCCTGCCGGGACATGTTCTTGCCCCGGCGAAAGAAGGACAACAAGAACAGAAAGAACAACGACAACCCCAGCAGTCCGTAGTCAAACAAAAGGACCAGCATGTCATTGTGCGGTTCCTTTCCTTCGCCATAGAAACCACCGATCAAATACTTTGACCAGCCAGCCCCGTGTCCAAGGACGCTCACCTGGGAACCCGTGATGACGATATCGGCAAGATCAAGCCTTGAACGCGTCCTGAGCATGCTTAGCTCAAACGAACCATCCGCGATGGAGGAAACGATCTGAGCAGGGCCGACCCCTTCATAGAACGCATACTCGACCAAGCGATCCCCGATGACCATCCATGCCCCGCCCCCAAGGACCAGTGCTGCGGCAAGCACCCTGACGCGAAGGCCAACCGAAACCTTGAGAAGCAACATCGTCACAAGCAACGCAACAAATGCAGCAATGACGAAGCCACGCTGAAGGCAGAGAATTCCTACCGTCACCGACAGCGCCGCACAAGCGTACGAAATCCTTCGATTCAGACCGTTGGCGATCAGCGAAAGTGACAAGCAGAAGCCAGTCAGCGCCACGAACTTTGTGAAATGCCTCCCCAAGGGACCCTCGAGATACTCTCCAACGAACGGCGCCACCACCAGGGAAACCAGGCAGTAGGCAGCAAGGAGTTGGAGGATGGCCTTCTGGTATGCCCCTCGGACGTCATCAACGCAGATCAAAGTCATCGCGACGGCAGACAAGCCAAACAGCCGAACTGCTATGCTCGCTGCGTTCGAACCATTGACCGAAAGCATGGTGTTGATCGCCACATACACCGAGAGCAACAACAGCCAGAGAGCCCAGGCGGGTGGAGCGCCAAACAGCCTTGGTCGCCGGTGGCGAGATCCGGCCTTCAGCAAGAACATCACGCATAGCGCTATCAGGCCGGCATCTCTGAGCAAGACGACGGAGACACCACCAACTTCGATCGAGCCAATGAACGGCGCACCAAACAGCAACAAGGCGAACAGGAGGTAGACAACGTTCAAGGACAGCCCCTCAGGACATCCAGAAGCCTCGGGTGGGTCACCGACGCCTTGAAGTTTGCGTTGAATTTGCCGAATGCCGCATCCGACATCGTCGCGAGGTACGTTGAGTCCGATGCCAGCGAACTCATCCCGTTGGCGAGGCCCTGGACGTCGCCGCACTCGACGACCCAGCCCGTAGCCCCGTGATCAAGAATGTCCGGGACTGCCGCGTGCGCATAGGAAACAACCGGAAGACCCGCACTCATTGCCTCCAGCACCACCCCAGGAAAGCACTCCTTGCTGTATGTGCTCGGAAACAGAAACAGATCAGACGCAATGAACTCGCGCCACTTGGCTTCGCCGTACAACGGGCCCGGCAAACGGACAGCCGCTCCAGCACCACTATCCTCCAACCGCTTCGCGAAACGGGCCTCTTCGTCCTTATCGACCCACGAGCCGACGATGGTCAATCGGGCGTCGGCGACCCTGTCCAAGAGGAGGAGAAAAGCCTCAAGCGCATCGAACGCACCCTTCTCGGCACTCAGATTACTGACGTGCAGGACGCGGAGCTCAGAATCGGACCGCGACGCGCGACGAGATGGCGAATAGTCGCGTAGACCGTTCGACACAATGTGCAGTCTGGAATCATCAACCACTCCACTCAGATCCTGCGAAACACGCTTGGACATCGCCACCGCATGGACTCTGGTCATTGCAAATCGGAGAAGAGTCCGCTTGAACCCCAGCACCCTGTGCAAGCCAATCGCGCGAAAATGCGCCACAACCCTGCGACGGAACAGCGTTGCCAGCACAATGAGCATGGAGTCGCGAAGCAGCCCCCAGCCACCTTGCGCTGGAGTGATATAGACAACCTGGATCTGGCGGGTCCGGCCGAGAAGCACCAATAGCAGCTTCCAGAACACGCCCAGCCCAGCGCTCACTTTCCCAAGACTGAACGCACCTATGGTGCCGATGCTTTGTTTAGGGGCCAGGTCAATGGCGACCACTTCATCATGACCCTGAAGAAACTTAAGGAACTCTTCGTTCCTCAACGCGGCACCGTGAATCGGCGGCGGCCGCTGGATCATGGCGACTATCACGCGCTCGCCTCTTGCGACCAATCGCGCGTGGTCATTCTGATCTGCCGCCAAAGCTGTGATCTGTACATGGCACCAGCAATCACCGTGGCGACAGCGGCCCCCAGCGCTCCCATCCAGGCGCTCAACGCCACCACCAGGAGAGCTAACGCGATTAAGTAGTAGAAGGTCAAGCGCGAGAGCGAACGGCTAAGGTCCGTCACAGAGAACGCAATCAGAATCGGGCCGGAGGACGCGGTCACCAACGCACCTACGCAAAGGACCAGAAGCACGTCCCAACCCGGCACGAAATCCGCGCCGAACACGATGCGAAGCAGCTCCTTTGAGCAAAGGGCAACGATCAGATAGTAAGGCGCCGCAACGAGCAGCGATATCCGAGCGCCACGTCTCAAAGCACCATAGAACCTCACTCGCGAGCGTGAGTGATACGCATCTGCCAGCTCGCGTGTCGCAAGCATGTTGACCGCAGAGCTTACCGCCAGCCCGGGCATCGCCAACTTTGCCGCGGCTGCGTACAAGGCTGTTGAAGACGAGTTCGTCATCATATGCAGCAGCGCGACATCAACCTTCTTCGCCGCAATGAATGCAAAGACGAATGGCACAAAATGCAGAGCTTCCCTGTACACGCCCACCGCACCGCCCACCGAGACTTGGGGCGAAGCCAACACACCTAGTCGCGACCTGTCCCTCAACAGTATCCATACAACCGAGATCACGTTTGCGATACAGAGATAGGACACAAACTGAAGTGAACTCGGCGGCCCCGCCGAAACGGCGCCACCTACCAAGACAAGTGCGAAGAAGAACAGGACGGGCGCAATCTCGTCGGCAACCAGCCCCTCCCTGGGTCGATCCAGGCCGGTCAGAATCCGCCTTAGCCCTACCTTCGCCGCTATTGACGCCGGCAGAAGCACGTAGGCCTGCAAGGCCCAGGAGTAGTCCCCGCGCAGCATCAGAATGGCCACCGAGCCAAGTGCCAGAATCAGACCGCAATGCATCATGGTCAGCTTGGAGACCATGGCTCCTTCCAGTCCAACGCTACCGTCGCCCGCGTTCGCGAGCACGCCTGACGGCGCTCGCAGTGCCTTGAGCGCCAGCTGGGGCAAGCCCAAACACATCGCGGCACCTACGATCGTTGCCAGCGCCGTGACAGAGGCAAAGGAACCATAGTCATGAAGTCCCAACTGTCGAGCGGCAACTACTTCGCTCAACGCAAGAAGCAACATCGACACTCCAGAAAGAGCGCCAGTGGAGAGAATCTTCCTAAGCATTGGATACCAACAAACGCCTGAGCCAGGTCTTCGTCATGTCCTGATGCGTCCTACCTCCGATCCCGCCAGAATCGACTCGGACAGACGCGGAGCCAAACAACCGGTCCACTCGCCTCGAAATTCGCGAAGCAGAACTCAGGTAGAACGAGATAACGTCGTCACCAGAATCAATGCTCCGGTAGAACCGACGAACTTTCGGCTGGTCGTTGATTGCGAGAACCCTGCCGCCACTCGCCTTCACGACAACACCCGCGTGCAGCTTCGTCGTGACAAAGTGAGTGAGTCCGCGCAATACCGCGAGGGTTGCCTTCAGATCCGCATACTCCGAGACGACAACCTCGATGCCGAGCGACCGCACATCGTTCGCGAAGCGATCGGCGGACTCACTACTGCCTCGGGTCGATGCTGAGTCAAAGAAGACGACGACGCGCGATATCTTGCTGGCATTCCTCTCGATGGCCGCCATCAATCCACGAATGTAGCGCCGGCGCAGCGCGCTGCCGTAGGCCAGCTTCTCACCAGCATGAATTCCGAGCGTTATCGGCAACGAACGATCACCATGTCCGGGAACCCGCTCCTCTTCAAAGACGACATCGCGACCATCCTCAAGTGTGGAGCCCGGAGCGATGGCGCGCGCGAACCTGAGTGATGCACGATTCCTCGGCGCAACGAAGTCCGCCCCTTCAAGGATCCTGGCAACCGCAACTCGGATCTTTCCACCACAGAGCGGACCGATCTCAACGGAGGACACGATGTAGGAGACGTCATGGCGCTCCAGCCAGCGGTGGATCGTGATGAAGTAGCCGTCGACCAGCCATTGCCTGGGCCACGAGTGAAAGTTGGTGGCGCTATGCCCGAAGTAGCCGCCGCCGAAGTAGATCGCCCCGGCGATCGACGCACAAGCAGGATCATCGACGAACTCGCAAGCAACTTCGTCTTCCAATCGTAGCTTTACCCTCGGGTCCGCGCGATAGAAGACGGGGACGGCACCAAGTTCCGCCACCCATTTGGCGTAATAGACACCCATCAGAAGGTCGCCGAAGTTCTCGTGCGATATCTTTCCGATCAGCAATATTCGCTTCGGCTCAGTCTGAGGAACAGTCACTGCACTGACGTCCTGGTCGCTATGAAGATCTTTGTTCACTTCGCCTGCTCTGCACCGACTGAATCACACGCCTTGACCATTGGCTCCGGGCCCGGCTCGTAGAGCCGGATGACGCACTGACTGAGGCCATCGATCCTTGCCCCGCCTTCCACTTCCACACCTAATACGCAGCCTTGCCAAAGAACCCCTTCACCACCGTCATCGCGATGATGCGAAGATCAAGCAACAGGGACCAGTTCTGCATGTAATGCAGGTCGTACTCGACACGCGAGGCCATCTTGTCGACGGTATCGGTTTCTCCACGCAGGCCATTGACCTGCGCCCAGCCGGTGATCCCCGGCTTCACGCGATGGCGCTGCATGTAGTTCTGCACGATCACCTTGTAGTGGTGGTTGTGCTCCACCGCATGCGGCCGCGGCCCCACGATCGACATCTTCCCCTGCATCACGTTGATGAACTGCGGCAGTTCATCGAGGCTGGTGCGGCGCAGGAAACTACCGAAGGCCGTCACGCGCGGGTCGTGGCGGGTCGCCTGGGTCAGCTTGCCCACGCTCTCGCCATGAACGCGCATGCTGCGGAACTTCCAGACCTTGATGGTCTTTCCGTCCAGGCCATGGCGCTTCTGCTTGAACAGCACCGGCCCGGGCGAGCTGAGCTTCACACCGATCGCGATCAGGCACAGCAGCGGCGAGATGAGGACCAGGATCAGCGCGCCCAGCACGCGGTCCTGCACGCCCTTGAGCAGGCGCGCCTCGCCATTGAGCGGACTCGCGCGCAGGTTGATCACCGGCAGGCCCGCCATCTGTTCAACGGAGTGGTTCAGCAGTTGCAGGCCGAACAGGTCGGGCACGAACTTGATGTCGGCCGTCGAGTGGTCCAGGTCGGTGACGATGCGGTCGATGGCGACCTGCTCGCTCACCGGCAACGCGATCCAGACCTGGCCGATGTGATGCAGCTCGACGTAATGCGCCAGCGCGCCCAGATCGCCCAGATGCGGAACGCCGGCCAGCGCCGGCTGCATGCCGGCCGCCGTGCTGAACCAGCCGCGCACTTCGATGCCGGCCCAGCGCTGGCGTTCCAGGGTGCGCACGATGTGCGCCGCATCGGCGTTGCTGCCAACCACGACCGCGGTGCAGATATCGAGCCCGCGTACACGCACCCAGGAGGCCGCCTTGCGGCACACCAGCCTGCCCACGCCGGAGGCCAGCACGGTGCCAATGAACCAGTACGCCCACCACAGGCGCGAGGTCACGCCCTGCACCTTCAGCAGCGCCACATAGAGGATGCCCAGCAGGAACACCACGGTCCATACGCCGAGCAGCTTGAAGGCTTCGGCAACCACGCTCTTGCCGCGCCAGCTGCGATACATCGAAAACGAGCCCATCGACAGCAGCGTGAACAACACGCCGCGGGCAACCGCCTGGCGGATCTCCAGCGGCATGTCGGTCGTGTCGAACCGCAGCCAGTAGGCAATCACTCCGACCGCGACGATCACGGCGATGTCGAGCACGCGCAGCATCAGCCCGAACAGGGCCGAAAACTTGTTCAATGACGCACGTTCGACTGCGTACTCCGGCCGGATTGGCGAGAACAGCATGCGGACCCCCCCAGTCATCGCGATTCGCTCGCGTTCGTCAGGAGGAAGGACAGCACCAGCGCGAACACCACCGCGACCGCATGGGTCCGCAACGGGTAATCGACCAGGGAGTGCGCCAACGGGACAAACGCGGCAATCGCCGCGGCACTGAGTATCGGCCCGTGGAAAGTGTGATCAATGAGACTTTTTCTTGTGACGTAGATCACCGTGACCAACAGCGTCAGTATCAGGACAATTCCTGGCAAGCCGGCCTCGATCAGCGTCTCCAGCACATCGTTGTGCGCGTGCAACGCGAACACCTCGCGCATCGCCGCGACCGGCTCGAGCGGCGCGTACACCGACTTGAAGCTGCCCCAGCCGCTACCCCACGGCAGGTACGCCTGCGCGGCGTCCCAGCCGTAACGCAGGTACTGCCAGCGCAGGTCTTCCAGCGGATCCTGCTGCAGGCGGTGGCTGATGCCGTCCCATGCGTAGACGGCAATGCCGGCGATGGCCACCGCAATGGCGGCCATTGGCGCCCAGCGGCGTACGCGGCCAGGTTTGCTGGCGTCAGTGACCCGCGACGACAGCACGACGCTGGCCAGTGCAGCCGCGCAGGCGAGCGCCAGCCCGGTTCGCGAGAAGCTCAGGGCCGCGGCGAGGAACAGCATCGCCGCGACCGCATACCAGGCCAGGGCGGCAGGCACGCGGCGCCTGGTCTGGCTCTGCACGCCCAGGGCGATGGCGAAAGGCAGCAGCATCGCCATCAGGCAGGCGAAGTGATTGCGATTGGCGAACAGGCCGATCGCGCCGATGGGATGGTGATAGTCGTAGAAGCGCAGCGCGGAATGAGTACCCGCAGCAGACTGGGCGTAGCCCAGCAGCGCCGTCAGCGTCGCCAGCACCAGCGCGAGCTTGAGCAGCCGCAGCCTTGCCGCCGTCGTCAGCGTGCACGCCAGCGCCCAGAACGACGCGAACACCAGCATCGCCAGCAACGCACGCACGGTGCCCCAGCGGTCCAGCGTCAGCGGAAGCCATCCATGCGCTTGCCTGGCCTGCGCCAGATCGGCAAGCACGTCCGAACGTCCCGGCAGCATTGAAAGGATCGCGGGAGGCAGTGGAATCAACTGCAGCACGGCCAGTGCGATCGCGCCCAGGCAGATGACGGCCATGGCGCGCTGCGGCCTGGATGCAGGCGCCCATTGCCAGCGCATGAGCGCCAGCAGCAACGCCGGCAGCGCAGCCATGTGCACGATGACGTCGCCGATGCCACGCGACCCGCCACCAGCCAGCAGCGCTGCAGTCAACAGCAGCGCGGCAGCAAGTTCGGCGGCCGTATCAGGCGTCCCCTTGGCGCCCTTCAAACGCATTTCAACCTCGTTGACAGCAAACGGGCCGCACGCGGCGGCCCGTCGCTATCCATTCTGTTCTGAGTGGACGGCGGTGCGCGCTTACGGGCTCGACGGCTTCGGCGGAGCCGGAGCGGGCTTGGCGTCGTCGCCACCGCCAGACGCCAGCGCCACGGCGCCGGCAGCCACGGCGATGCCGGAGCCGACCATGACGTAGTTGGTGTCCGAACCGGTCTTGCCCAGGCTCGGGCACTTCGCCGGCGCGGTGTCCTGCACGGTGTAGCTGCCGGTGACCTTGACGGTGCAACCGTTGGAATAGGTGACGTACGCTTCGCCGCCGTTGACGACGACCACGTCGCCGGCCTCGGCACCAGCGCTGCTGACCTCACCGACCGTGCGGCCACCGACCTGCACGTCGCCACTGTTGGAGCGGACAAGTACCTTCGGCGATTGCGCAAGCGCACCACCAGCAAGGGTCAACGCGAACATTCCAACAATCAGCGACTTCATTGCACAACTCCGGATCTATTCAATTGGATTCGTCTCAGACGATCGGGCCGCTCGAGGCGACCCGTTCGCCACTGCACCGGACCCACGGTCCGGCGCGGCTCGAAGGCATTACGGGCTGGACGGCTTCGGCGGCTTCGGAGCCGGTGCCGGCTCGTCGCTACCACTGCTACCGCTGGCAAGCGCTGCGGCGGCGGCAACGCCGGCGCCAACGGCCAGCACGGTCGAACCGTCGACCTTGCTCTTCTTCTCCTGCGAAGCGACCTTCTTGGCCGGAGCGGCCTGATCCTTCGCGGCGTCGTTGGCCGGTGCGGTCTGCGCGGAAGCCGCGCCAAATGCGAGGACAGCGACCAGACCAAACAGAATCTGCTTCATGGCTTTAGAACTCCCTATCAACACGAAATGTGTCACTGCGACAGCCTATTCGGAGCGTGACGCAGTTTGCAATGTGACAGCACTGGGAACTTTTCTCAGTTGCACGTCATCGACGCGCAAAGTGCCACTGATCTGTCGTTCGGACAGCGACCGGCCGGTGTGACGCAGCGTCAGTTGTTGACCCTGACAGTCAGGCGGCACATCGAACGTCGCACGCGCGGTCCGCCAGTGCGACGACGCGGAGGCCGGAAGGTCAAGTTGCATGAGGTTTGCGTGCGCAAGCTCCGGCCCGGCCGTGCATTGCACGAACCAGGCGAAGCGTCGCGGCGACCCGGTCCGGTCATCCACGGCACTGCTGAGCTCATAACGCCCCGGTGCAAGCGCCAGGCGCTGGCGCGGGCCAATGAATCGCATCGCGCGACCGCTGAAGTCCGCCTGCAGCGATTGCTGCCCCTGCACCGGGTCGATGGCGTCGAGGGTGATGCTGACGCCGGGTTCGTCGGACCACTTCCAACCGAATCCACCGGTCTGGTCCTGGCCCTCGAAGCCGCCATCGAACGGCAGGCCATCGAGCGCCCTTTCATCTTCTGCCAGCGAAGCGAGCCATATCTCGCGTGCACGCGCAGCCTGGCCGAGCGCGGTGAGCGCATCGACCCGCACCGACAGCTCGGCAGGCGTCAGCGGCACGGTCTGGCTAAGGCCCGACAGCAGGGCCTCGGTCTGCGCCGGGTCGGAAGTGCGCAGTACTCGCGCCAGGGCTCCGCGCCACGGCGGATCGGCCGCCAGCACCCGCACCAGCGCCGCGTGCAGTTCGGGATTGCCGGTGAAGGGCATCAACGAAACCAGCATCGGCTCACGCAGATGCGGCGCAATGCGCAGCAGTGCATCGATGTGGGTCACGCCCTCATCCACCCTGCCCTGCGCGAACGACGCATCGACGAGCATCGCCTGGGCGATATCGTCGCGCGGCGCCAGGCGCGCGGCCGTGCGGTAGAGGTCGATCGCACGGTCGGGATCGGACTGCAGCGATGCAGCCAGTCCGAGCAGGCGGAATGCGCCGCCGTCGATGGGGCGGTCGCGCAGCGTTTCACGCGCGGCCACGGCAAGCGCGTCGGCGTCGCCGGCCTGTCCACGTGCGGCGGCCACGCGTCGATCGGGACCGAACGCAGCGCCGACATCCGCGTCGACGCGCACCTGCTGCCAGGCCATCCAGGCCATCGCAGTGACCGCAAGCAGGCCAACCCCGAGACGGAGCTGGCCGGCCCGCGGCCGGTCAGTCGGACGAGCCGCCGTAGGCATAGTAGGTATAGCCGTAGCCTTCGCCCTTGCGCTTGAGGTCGAAGCGGGTCAGCACCGCGCCGAGGACGCGGGCACGCGCGGCCTTCAGGCGCTGCAGCGAAACGCGCAGTGCGTCGTTGCGGGTGTCTTCGGCCGCGGCCACCATGACAGTGGCTTCGGCCTGGTTGGCCAGCAGCGGTGCATCGGCCAGGCCCAGCACCGGCGGACCGTCCAGGATCACCATGTCGAACTGCTCCCGCAATTGCGCGAGCAACCTGGCCAGCGAATCGCCAGCAAGCAGCTCCGGCGGGTTCGGCGGCAGCGGACCGGAGGTGATGACGCTCAGCTTTTCGTTGGGCAGGTGCTGCAGTACGTCGGCCAGTTCGCGCGCGCCTGCCAGCAGGTTCGACAGGCCCATCGCCGAGGACAGGCCGGTGGTCTTGTGCACGGACGGATTGCGCAGGTCGGCGTCGACCAGCACCACGCGCTTGCCAAGCTGGGCGATGTTGCGCGCCAACTCGTGCGCCGTGGTGCTCTTTCCCTCCGACGGGCTGGCGCTGGTGATCAGCAGGCTGCGCGGCAGGCCATGCACTGTGGCGAACTGCAGCGCGGTGCGCACCGAGCGGTAGGCCTCGGCAAACGGCGAGCGCAGGTCGTTGGCCGCCTGGGCCGTGGTCATGCCCTGCTCCAGGCGCGGGATGGCACCCAGGACCGGTAGTCCGGTGATGGCTTCCAGCGCCTTCGGGTCATGCACCGTGTTGTCGAGGTGGTGCATCAGGAACGCCAGCAGGACACCGAGGAACCCGCCCAGCAGCATGCCGACCGCAAGGTTGAGCAGCTTGCGCGGCGAGTTCGCCTTGTCGGGCGCGACAGCGCGGTCGATCACCGAGATGTTGTTGGCGCCCACGCCACCGGCCACGCCGATCTCCTTGTAGCGCTGCAGCAGCGCGTCGTAGAGCTGGCGGTTGGTTTCGGCCTCGCGGCGCAGGATGTTGTACTGGATCGAGCGGCTCTGCAGGTCGAGCACGTCGCCCTTCAGTCCGGTGATGCGCTCGCGAAGCAGCGTCTCCTGCGCCAGCGCGGCCTGGTACTCGGCGCGGATGGCGTCGCGGATGTTGCCGACTTCCACATTGATCTGGCGATCGGCTTCGGCGATCTGGTTGCTCAGCTGCACCATGTTCGGGTAGTCGGCCTTGTAGGTACCCAGGTTGTTCTGGTACTCGGCCATCAGCGTCGAACGCTGCTCGCGCAGCTTCTGGATCAGCAGGTTGGCGACGACCTGCGGCAGGCCCATGCCGTTGCCGGTGCTGGCCTGGGCCCACATCGCCTCGGCCTTGATGCGCGAACCCTGCGCCACGGCGAGGGCGGCATTGAGATCGCTGAGGTTCTGGGCGTCGAGCGAAGGCTTGTCGTCGCCGACGGACACGATCCGCTCGGTTTCGGAGAACGCCACCAGCTCCTTCTCGGAATCCTCGAGCTTGCCCTTGAGCTGCGTCAGTCGTTCTTCCAGGTACTTCTTGGCGTACGACGAGGCATCGAATCGACGCTCCAGGTTGCTGGCGATGAAGCCGTCGGCATAGGCATTGGCCACGCGCGCAGCCAGCAGCGGATCGGGCGAATCGAAGTTGACGCGGACCAGGCGCGAGTTGCGCACCGGCTCGATGCCCAGCTCTTCCTGCACCAGCTCGATCATGGCCGCTTCGCGCGCCTGCTGGCGGGTGGAAGCGGACACGGCCTGGCCGTTGGCCTTGTCGGTGAGGTCCTCGTCGACCTTGGCCATGTCCTTTTCGAACTGCTTGTTCGCGGTCAGGCGCAGGTCCTGGATGACGCGGCGCGCAAGCGAGCGGCTCTTCAGCAGCTCGTACTGGGTCTGGTAGAAGTCGCGATCCATCGGCGACTCGGTCGGCTGCAGGCCTTCGAACTCGACGATCTTCATCGTGTCGCGCTCGATCTGCAGGGTCGAACCGGCGCGGTAGATGGGCGTGGCCAGCAGCGTGAATACCAGCGTCAGGAACACCACCGCGAACGCGGTGCCGACCACCCACCACTGGCGCTCGCGCAGGATGCGCCAATACTCGAGAAGGTTGATCTCGTCGCCGTCACGGTCTTCCTGACGCAGCGACTCGATGGGTTCTGCTACGGCGTTCAATTGTAGGACCTCCACACCGCGATGAACGGCGCCAGCTGGATCAACGTCCGCAGCGTCTGGCGACCCATCGAGGTATCCACCACGATCACGTCCTCGCCGAAGATCTGCGGATCGGGCTGCTCACCCTTCTCGATGGCGGCGACGTCGAAGCGCGCGTACTTGCGCTCGCCGCCGATGGTGCGGAACACCAGCACGTTGCGATGGCTGGCAACGTCGCTGAAGCCTTCCGACAGCGCCAGGCACTGCAACAGGCTCAGTCGCGAGGTCATCGGGTAGATGCCGGGCTTCTTCACGGCGCCACCGACGGTCACGCGCTGGCTGGAGAATTCCTTCACGAACACGGTGACCTGCGGGTTCTGCAGGTAGCGCGCCTTGTAGCGGCCGGCGATGTCCTGCTCGACTTCGCCCACGGTGTGGCCGGCGACGTCGACGGCGCCAATCAGCGGGAGTGCGATCTGCCCTGCATTGTTGACCCGGACGTCACGGTTGAGGTCCTCGATCTGGAATACCGTCACCGCGAGCAGATCGCTCGGGCCGATCAGGTACTCGCTACGGCCCATGGCCGCCGCCACCGGATCACCTTCCGGCAACGTAGCTGCTTCATCCTTCGACCCGCCGACATTCGAACAGGCGCACAACAACATCAGGCACGCAAGCGCCCAGACTCGTAAACCCATAACCACGTGCCATCCCCAAAAAAACAAGCCGTACGCAGGCGCGCACGGATTCCCACTTCAATTATGCCGCACGTCCCAGTTTCGACTGCCCCATCGGTACTGAGACTTTTCCTCACTTCCCCCGGATCGAGCGCAGCCAGCGGCTGACCGCGCCCTCGCCCGACGCCCCGTCCGGGCCGCGCACGTGGGGCACGAAACTTGCCTTCCGGAACAGCGCCGGCGGCAGTTGCTCGGGCGCCACATCGTCGACGATGCCGCGCGTGCGGGTATCGACCATGTGCACGGCTTCTTCCATTCCCACCAGCCCGGCCGCAGCCTCGCGGGCCTCGCCCAGCAGCGGCGGCCGCCGCTGCGGATGGTGCGCGTCGGTCGCCAGGATCATGCACAGCCCTTCGCCGACGAAACGCTCTCCCCAATACTTCACCCGGCGCCCGTAGCGCCCGGTCATCGCCCCGGCGGTGATCTGCATCCAGGCGCCACGCTCTGCCAGCCGCTTGAACACGCCGTAGTGCGTCTCCACCCAGGTCAGGCGCTCGGGATGGGTGATCACCGGCACCAGGCCCGCGGCCATAAGGTCGAACACCGCCTCTTCGAAGCGCGGCGGTGCGACATGGTGCGGCGGCTCCAGCAGCAGGTAGCGCGAGCCGGCCAGGGTCGGCACGCGGCCACCGCGGATGCCTGCGAGCAGGTCCGGATCCATGTGGACGTCGGCGCCCTCGACCAGCCGCAGCGCGATCCCGCGCTCGTCGAGCTCGGCCTGGAACGCAGCGATGGCGGCACGAATGCCGTCGGCCGTGTTCTCGTACATGCCCGGGTAGATGTGCGGCGTGCAGGCGACGGTGACGATGCCGTCGGCCGCGGCCATGCGCGCCATTTCCAGTGCCATGTCGAGATCCACCGCGCCATCGTCGATGGCAGGCAGCAGATGGCAATGCAGATCGAACATGGCGCCCCCCCGAGCACAGAGCGCGGGAGTGTAGCGGCAAAGCGCGCCGGCCCTGCTGAACGAGCTGCGCCTGATTTGCCGGCACGAGGCTCTTGCCAACCCGGGCCCGGCTTGAGGTATACTGCGCAGCCATTTTGGGCGGTTAGCTCAGCGGTAGAGCACTGCTTTCACACGGCAGGGGTCACAAGTTCGAAACTTGTACCGCCCACCAGTACCAGGCAAAGGCCGGCGAAAGCCGGCCTTTTGCTTTTCAGCGCCGGCTCGCCAGCCGCCAACCCAGGCCCGCCAGCACCGTCGCCGCAGATTCAGCGAGGCTTTCGATGAACGACACCCGCCTGTACCACAACCCCCGCTGCTCCAAATCGCGCGGCGCACTGGAACTGCTGCGCGAACGCGGCATCGAGCCGATGGTGGTCACCTATCTCGACACACCGCCTTCGCCCGCCGAGCTGCGTGGCTTGCTGCAGATGCTGCAGTTGCCGGCACGCGCCCTGCTCCGCACCGGTGAAGACGAGTACGCCGCGCTCGGGCTGGCCGACGAGTCGCTGCCGGAATCGGCACTGATCGAAGCGATGAGCGCGCATCCGCGCCTGATCGAGCGTCCAATCCTGGCCCATGCCGGCCGGGCGGTGATCGGGCGCCCGCCTGAACGCGTGCTCGAACTGCTGGACTGACTACAGCGACTTGCTCCCGCGCATCGCCGCCACCAGAGCGGGCGCGGCAAAGGTGTCGCTGCGCGCACCGGCCCAGAACGACTGGAACACCGCGTGCTCCGGGATCCTGGCCACCAGGTCGCCCGGTCGCAGGAACGTGTAGAGCGCGGCCAGCGATCGCACCTCGATCGGCGAAACCCGACGAAGGATGTGCTCCGGACCCAGTTGCTCCGGATGCTCCAGCCCCGCCGCGCACAGCAGATCGCGCAATGCCTTGAGCGTGTTCTGCTGGAAGGCCGCCACGCGCGTGGCCTTGTCGGGCACGTCGAGATTGCGCCAGCGGCGCGGATCCTGTGTCGCCACGCCGGTCGGGCAACGGTCGGTGTGGCAGCTCTGCGACTGGATGCAGCCCAGCGCGAACATGAAACCGCGCGCCGCGTTGCACCAGTCGGCGCCCATCGCCAATGTGCGGGCGATGTCGAACGCGCTGGTGATGCGCCCGGCAGCGCCGATGCGGATGCGGCCGCGCAGGTCCAGGCCCACCAGCGTGTTGTGCACCAGCATCAATGCTTCGTGCATCGGCACGCCGACATGATCGATGAACTCCGCAGGCGCCGCGCCGGTACCGCCCTCGGCGCCGTCGACGACGATGAAGTCCGGCAGCAGTCCGCTTTCGAGCATGGCCTTGGCGATGCCGAACCATTCCCACGGATGGCCGATCGCCAGCTTGAATCCGACCGGCTTGCCGCCCGACAACTCGCGCAGCTGCGCGACGAACTCCAGCAGGCCCAGCGGCGTGTGGAATGCGCTGTGCGCGGCCGGCGAGACGCAGTCCACGCCCATCGGCACGCCGCGGGCCTGGGAAATCTCCGCGGTCACCTTGGCCGCCGGCAATACACCGCCGTGGCCGGGCTTGGCGCCCTGCGACAGCTTGATCTCGATCATCTTCACCTGCGGGTCGGCGGCACATGCGGCGAACCGCTCGGCACTGAACGATCCGTCGTCGTTGCGGCAACCGAAATAGCCCGAGCCGATTTCCCAGACCAGGTCGCCGCCGTTCTCGCGGTGGTAGGACGAAATCGAGCCCTCGCCGGTGTCGTGGTAGAACCCGCCCATGCGCGCGCCGCGGTTGAGCGCGCGGATGGCATTTGCCGACAGCGAACCAAAGCTCATCGCCGAGATGTTGAACACGCTGACGGCATAGGGCTGCTTCGCACTGCCCTCGCCCACCACCACACGGAAGTCGTGCGAACCATGCGGCTTGGGCGCCAGCGAGTGATTGATCCACTCGTAGTCGATGCCGTAGACATCCTGCTGCGAACCGAACGGCCGCACGTCGCTGACCGACTTGGCGCGCTGGTAGACCAGGCTGCGCTCCTGTCGCGAGAACGGAACCTCGGCGATATCCGATTCGATGAAGTACTGCCGCATTTCCGGGCCGATCGATTCCAGGGCATAGCGGAAGTGGGCGAGCAACGGGTAGTTGCGGCGCAGGACACTTCGGGTCTGCATCAGGTCCCAGGTTCCCAATGCCACCAGCGCGCCGGAACCGGCCACGCCCCACCACCACGTGGCGTGCCACGGCGCCAGGATCAGCGACGCCAGCAACGCGACCAGGCTGGCGGCAAACAGGGAATAGCGCATGTGGCGGCAACCGTCCGGAAGGCGGTCAAAGCATAACGCGGCGGCCGTGATCAGAGCCTTGCATCGACCCCGTCGCGCGGGTACAGGCTCTTGATGTCGTACAGCAGCGCATGTTCGCGCCCGAACGCACGCGCACCGGCGGCGCCCAGCTCGCGGAACTGCTCATGGGCAACGGCCAGCACCACCGCGTCGTAGGTTTCGTGCTGCGGCGCACTGGGCAGCAACTCGATGCCATAGGCGCGTCGCGCTTCGTCGGCATCGGCCCAGGGGTCGTAGATGTCCACTTGCGCGCGGTACTCGCCGAACTTTTCTGCCAGCTCGATCACGCGCGTGTTGCGCAGGTCCGGGCAGTTCTCCTTGAAGGTGATGCCCAGGATGAGGATGCGCGCGCCGGCAACGGCAATGCCGCGCTGGATCATCAGCTTTACCACGTCGGCGGCGACATGCTCGCCCATCGCATCGTTGATGCGGCGGCACGCCAGCAGGATGTCCGGGTAGTAACCGGCCTGCTGTGCCTTCTGGATCAGGTAATAGGGATCGACGCCGATACAGTGGCCACCGACCAGGCCCGGCCGGAACGGCAGGAAGTTCCATTTCGTGCCGGCGGCCTCCAGCACTTCGGTGGTGTCGATGCCCAGGCGCTGGAAGATCAGCGCGAACTCGTTGACCAGCGCGATGTTGGCGTCGCGCTGGGTGTTCTCGATGACCTTGGAGGCCTCCGCCACGCGCAGGCTGGAGGCCTTGTGCGTGCCGGCCTTGATGATGCTGCGATAGAGCGCATCGACGAAATCGGCTGCTTCGGGCGTGGAGCCGGAGGTCACCTTGGGGATGTCGACCAGGCGCCGCTTGCGGTCGCCCGGGTTGATGCGCTCGGGGCTGTAGCCGACGAAGAAATCGTGGTTGCAGCGAAGGCCCGACGCGCGCTCGAGCTCGGGCACGCAGATCTCTTCGGTTGCACCGGGATAAACCGTCGACTCATAAACGACCACGTCACCGTCTTTCAGCAGCGAACCAATCGTGCCACTGGCGGCAATCAGCGGCGAGAAATCTGGGCGCTTGTGCTCGTCGACCGGCGTGGGCACGGTGATCACGAAGACGTTGCAGTCGCGCAGTTGCTGCGGATCGGAAGTCAGGGTCAGGCGCCTGGCATCGACCAGGTCAGCGCGCTCCGTCTCGCCGTTGTAATCCTCGCCACGGGCGAGCTGCTCGACCCGGCGCGCGTCGATGTCGTAACCCAGCGTGTCGTACTGGCGGGCGAACTCGACCGCCAATGGCAGTCCGACGTAGCCCAGCCCGACGACCGCGATGCGCGACCCGGCAATCTCCTGCATTCACCCACCTGCTCGATGTTCTGGCCCGACCACCCGGCGCCCGTCGCGGCTCGCCACCTGCGGTCATTCTAGGGCCTGCAGGGCTCAGGCCAGCCAGCGCACCAGCACATATCCGCCAATCGACAGCCAGCCGAACAGCACGGCAGCCAGCAACAACGGCCTTGGCCCGAGGGCACGCAACCGCGACAGTCGCGTCTCGATTCCCAGTGCAGCCATCGCCGTGGCGAGCAGCAGCGTGTCGAGCATCAGCAATGCCGAGCGCATCGATGCCGGAATGGTCACCAGCGAATTCAACACCACCACGCCCAGGAAACCGAACGCAAACCACGGCACCACCATCGCCCGCTGGCCGCCATTGCGCGCCTCGCGCCAACCCAGCACCAGCAGCACCGGCACCAGCATCAGCACGCGGGTCAGCTTGACCACCACGGCCGCGTCGGCGGTCTCCGGGCCGATCGCACTGCCCACCGCCACGACCTGCGCCACTTCGTGCACGGTCGCGCCGGCATACAGCCCGAACGCTGCCGGATCCAGGCCCAGGTGCGGGTACAGCTGCGGGTAAAGGAAGATGTTCAGCGTGCCGAACAGCACCACGCTCGCCACCGCGATGGCGACCTTGCTCGGATCGGGCCGGATCACCCGCTCCACTGCCAGCACCGCAGCCGCGCCGCAGATCGCGCTGCCAGCGGCCGTGAGCAGGGCGGTGTCGCGATCCAGGCCGAACCAGCGCCGCCCCACCCAGGTGCCCAGGCCCAGCGTCGACACCACGACGATCACGTCGATCAGCAATCCATGGACACCAACGGCGGCGACGTCCTGGAAGCTCAGGCGCAGCCCGTACAGCACCACGCCGGCACGCAGCAGCTGGCGCTGGGCCAGGCCGATGCCCGGGGCGATCCCGGCCGGAAGCCGGCTGCCGGCGAGATTGCCGATCAGCATGCCCAGCACGATGGCGACGGTCAGGGCGCTCAGCTGCCAGCGCTGCAGCAGCGGCAGCTGCGCGGCGGCCAGGGCCACCAGGCCCACCGCCAGGGCCAGGCCCAGGCCAGGCGCCCAGCCCGGGATCCATGCGTGCCACGGGCGGGGAGTGCCGGTTTGCGAAGCGGGAGCGATATAGGCCATGGCGTGAATGGTCACGCCCGGGCCAAATCAAGTAAATTTGATATTACTTAGCCACCCGATAAATTCTCCTGATGATCGGCATCAGCCCACGGCAGCTCGAGGTGTTCGTCGCCATCGCCACGGCCGGCAGCGTTCGCGCCGCCGCCGGGCACCTGCACCTGACCCAACCGGCGGCGAGCATGGCGCTGGCCGAGCTGGAGCGCGTGCTCGGCGCCCCCCTGTTCGATCGCACCCAGCGTCGCCTGCACCTCAACGCGCATGGCCGCCATCTGCTGCCGCTGGCGCAGGAACTGCTCGAACGCATGCGCGAACTCGGCCGCCATGCCGGCGATGCCGCCGCGCTGCTGACCGGCGAGCTGCGCGTGGGCGCCAGCAATACCGTCGGCAATTACCTCGTCGGCGACCTGCTCGGCGGATTCATCACGGCCCACCCGCAGGTCGCGCTGAAGCTGCACGTCGACAACACCGCAGCGATCGTGGCCGGCGTCCTCGACTACAGCCTCGACGTGGGTTGTATCGAAGGCCCGGCCACGCATCCGGACCTGGAGCTGCTGCGCTGGCGCGACGACACCTTGTGCGTCTGCGCGCCGACCAGCCATCCGTTGGCCAAACGCCGGCGCCTGCGCCCCGAGGACTTCGCCGGTGCCCGCTGGATCCTGCGCGAAGGCGGATCGGCCACGCGCGACCAGGCCGAGCGCGCGTTGGCGGCGCTGCCTGCGGGCGAAACCGTGCTCGAACTCGACCAGAGCGAAGCCATCAAACAGGCCGTGATCGCCGGGCTTGGGCTGGCCCTGCTGCCCGCAGTCGCGGTGACGCACGCACAGGCCGCCGGTCGCCTCGCCGTGTTGCGCACGCCATTCCTGAGTCTCAAGCGCCAGCTGAGCCTGGCCCTGCACCGGCGCAAATATCGAAGCGCGCTGCTGCGCGCGTTCCTCGAGAGCGTGCGGTCCGCGAAGGCGTGACGCCACCAGATTCCCGGACGGATTCGCGGACCATCTTTGGACTCCGCCGAGGGCAGCCCCAATATGCCGCAGGGTCTGGTCCGTGGAAGCGGTCGGACAATCTGCACTCGCGCCAACCGCAGCCAACAAAGGTTACAAGCCCTACAAGCCAGCCAAGGCAGTCGAAAAAAGGTTTCCGCAGCCAAGCGCCCGACCAAGCACCTCTGAAACCGGGTCAAGCCCAGGGCTCGGTACCCCAGGCGACTAGCCTTGCCACGTTTGGTGCCCGGAGCCGGAGTCGAACCGGCACGGCCTTTCGGCCAGCGGATTTTAAGTCCGATGCGTCTACCAGTTCCGCCATCCGGGCTGGGATGCGTGGTGCGCGCTAGCTTACGCGAAGGCCTGGCAAACCGGCGCGGTCACCCTGCGGCGGCAGCCTCGATCTTCGCCACATCCAGCTTGTGCATCGGCAGGAACGCGCGGGTGACGCGATCGATGACCGCCTGGTCGCCCGCGGCCAGGATCTCGTCCATCAGCTGCGGCGTGATCTGCCAGGACACCCCGAAGCGGTCCTTGCACCAGCCGCACTGCTCGGCCTCCGGCACGCTCGACAGCTGCGCCCAGTAGCGGTCGATCTCCGCCTGGTCGCGGCAGGTGACCACGAAGGAGATTGCCTCGTTGAAGCCGAATCCGTGCCGATGGCCACTGTCCATCGCCGCGAACCAGCCCTGGCCCAACCGGAAGTCCGAATACATCACTGACCCTTCCTGGTCCGGCGCCATGCCGGCGGGATACTTGACCAGTTGCCCCGCGACGGAGCCATCGAACACTGAGGTAGAACGCGCCCGCCTCTTCTGCCTTGCCGTACGCGTCCCCGGTAAACATCAGTGACGGCACGATCGGCGGCCTGCGCTCACCGGCCGGGTCGGTCAGCATCAGTTGCCACGACAGGCCGTAGCGGTCCTGCACCCAGCCGTAGTGTTCGCTGAAGGGGTACTTGTCCAACGGCATGAGCGCCTGGCCACCATCGACCAGCGCCGCCCACAGCTTGTCGAGTTTTGCCCGCGCATCGTCATCGCGCTCCGGGTCGAAGTGGACGAAGAACGACACCGACGGATTGAACTTGAACAGCGGCCCGGCGCTGATCGCCATGAACGGCTGCCCGTGCAGGCTGAAGGACACCACGTCGCAGTCGCCCGAGGGCGTGTTGCGCAATCGCGCGACGGAATCGATCGCCGATTCCGGATACACCGAGCAGTAGAACTCGGCGGCTTCCTTCGCCTCCTTGTCGAACCACAGATGCGGCGTGATCGGTTTGACGAGGGACATGCCTACTCTCCTGGATCGTTCGCAGGGTCACGGTCTAGCGTGTCCCGGATCGACAGGGCGTGAATGTCGCCAGACAAAACAAAAACCCCGCCGAAGCAGGGTTTTGTTTTCGAACTTGGAGGCCTGGGTCGGAATTGAACCGGCGTACGCGGCTTTGCAGGCCGCTGCATAACCACTCTGCCACCAGGCCGGTGACTTTCGAATCCGCAGTGCGGATTCTTCCATATTCCAGGCCCGTTCACGCAAGGGGGCCGGAAACAACAAGGCCCCGCTCGCGGGGCCTTGGTTGAGGGAGCTGATGAACTCCACCCTCGAATTTGGAGCGGGAAACGAGACTCGAACTCGCGACCCCGACCTTGGCAAGGTCGTGCTCTACCAACTGAGCTATTCCCGCAGAGGAACCGACATTTTAGGCATGGAAGCGAATCTGTCAACCACTTTTTCGCTACCCCGGAAGTTCCTGTCGCCGAACTTCCGCCCTGCCCAACCGAACGAGCCACTGTCCGGTCGACCGTCGAACACTGCACAGTTCGCGATGAGGATATTTTCTATGAACGCGCGTCTTCGCGCAAGACCGGCCATGCAGCTCGCAGGTACGCCAGCCCCGACCACAACGTCAGCAATGCGGCAGCAGCCAGCAACCATTCGCCGATCATGAACACATTGATGCCGGCAAAAGGCTCCTGGTACAGCAGGCACACCAGCGCGACCATCTGCACGATCGTCTTGAATTTGCCGATGCTGGCGACCTTCACCGTTGCACGCTGGCCCAGTTCGGCCATCCATTCGCGCAATGCCGATACGGCAATTTCGCGACCGATGATCACTGCCGCCCACAACGCCATCCACACCGTCGGATGCTTCTGCACCGTCAGCAGCAGCGCCACCGCGACCATCAACTTGTCCGCGACCGGATCGAGGAATGCGCCGAACGCCGAATACTGATCGTACTTTCGCGCGATCCAGCCATCGAGCCAGTCGGTGATCGAGGCGAACGCGAAGATGAAAGCGGCCGCGAAGTTGGTCCACTTGAAAGGCAAGTAGAACACCAGCACCAGCACCGGGATCAACAGGATCCGCAGCAGGGTCAACATCGTCGGTACCGTCAACTTCATCCTTCGCTCCGCGCGCCGCTCTTCGCGTCGTTCATGTCAGGTGTGTCCAGCCCGTGCAGGGTCGCATAGATACGCTCTGCCAGGGCGTCGTTGATGCCGTCCACCCGGGCGATTTCCTCGATTCCCGCCGCCTTCAGGCCGCCCAGGCCGCCAAAGTGGCGCAGCAGGCTGGCGCGCCTGCGCGGGCCGATCCCGGCGATGTCCTCCAGGCGGCTGGTGTTGCGCGCCTTCTGGCGGCGCCCGCGGTGGCCGGTGATGGCAAAACGGTGGGCCTCGTCGCGGACCTGCTGGACCAGCTGCAACGCCGGCGACTCGGCGCCCGGATGCACGGTGCGGCCGTCGGGCAGCAGCAGCTCTTCGTCGCCGGGGCGGCGGGCCGGGCCTTTGGCCACGCCCACCAGGATGACGCCGTCGACACCCAGCTCGGTCAGCGCCGCACGGGCCTGCGCGACCTGGCCGGCGCCACCGTCGATCAGCAGGACGTCGGGCATCACCCCGGCCTCCTCCACCGCGCGCCGGAAGCGCCGCTCGATCGCCTGGTGCATGGCGGCGTAATCGTCGCCCGGCTCGATCCCGGCGATGTTGTAGCGGCGGTACTGGCCACGCACGGGGCCTTCGGCATCGAACACCACGCACGAAGCCACCGTGGCCTCGCCCATGGTGTGGCTGATGTCGAAGCACTCGATCCGGACAGGCAGTTCGACCATGCCGAGCATGTCGCGCAGCGCCTCGGCGCGGGCGCGCTGGGCAGCATGACTGGTGCGTTCGCTGGCCAGCGACAGTTCGGCATTGCGCTTGGCCATGTCGAGGTAGCCGGCGCGATCGCCACGCACGTTGCACTTGATCTGCACCTTGCGTTCGCCGGCGCTCGACAGCGCCTGTTCGATCAGCTCGCGATCCGGGATGTCGCGGTCGATCACGATCTCGCGCGGCGGCGGCTGCTCGCCGTAGTACTGCGAGACGAACGCCGCCAGCACTTCTTCCGGGTTGTCGCTGCCGTTGGTTTTCGGGAAGAACGCCCTGGTGCCGAGGTTGCGGCCGTCGCGGAAGGCAAGCAGCAGCACGCAGGCGGCGACGCCCTGCATGGCGATGGCGAGAACATCCAGGTCGGCGGCGCGACCGTCGACGTACTGCCGCGCCTGCACGCTGCGGATCGAGGCAACGAGGTCGCGCAGGCGCGCGGCTTCCTCGAAGTCCAGACGCACGCTCGCCGCCTCCATCGACTTGACCAGGTCGTCGCTGAGCTCGTCGCTGCGCCCTTCCAGGAACAGGCCGGCGCGGCGCACGCTCTCGGCATAGTCGCGCGCCGGCACGAGGCCGACACAGGGCGCGCTGCAGCGGCCGATCTGATGCTGCAGGCACGGCCGCGAACGGTTGCGGAAGACGCTGTCCTCGCAGCTGCGCAGCTTGAACAGCTTGTGCATCAGGTTGAGCGAGTCGCGCACGGCGCCGACGCTGGCGTACGGGCCGTAATAGCGCCCCGGGATCGCCCGCGGCCCACGGTGCATGGCGATGCGCGGCCATGCTTCCTGCGTCATCAGCACGTAGGGGTAGCTCTTGTCGTCGCGCAGCAGCACGTTGTAGCGCGGCTTGAGCGACTTGATCAGCTCGTTCTCGAGGATCAGCGCCTCGGTCTCGGTGCGGGTGACGGTCACTTCCATGCGCGCGGTCTGCGCCAGCATGGTCATGATCCGCGCCGACTTGGGCGTGGCGTTGAAATAGCTCGAAACGCGGTTCTTGAGCACGCCGGCCTTGCCGACGTAGAGCACGCTGTCGTCGGCCGCGATCATCCGGTACACGCCGGGCGCGGTGCTCAGCTTCTTGATGAAGGCCTTGCCGTCGAACGGCGCGGTGGCGGCGCTGCTCATGGCGTACCGTCCCTGCCCGGCAGCGACGGCGAGGCGCCGGCGGGAGCCGTGGGCGGAAGGCGGGCGATGGCGGGCGTTGCGGTCACAAGCATCGGCTCAGGGATTGGGCCAATTATGCGGCAGCGCAAGGGCCGGCCGCGGTCTTTTGCGAGCTTTGCTGCCGAGGTTACAGGCGATGTTCGCGCCGCAGCCTGCTGATGACGCCATCGGCGGCGCGATCGAGCAACTGGAACACGTGTTCGAACTGCACCGGGCCGCCCGTGTACGGATCCGGAACTTCGCCATCGGTTTCGATGCCCGCCCAGTCGAGCAGCAGCACCGCCCTGGCGTGCGCGCCGCGCGGGGCGCGGGCTTCGACGTCGCGCAGGTTGGCGCGGTCGGCACACAGCAGCCAGTCGAAGCGACGGTAGTCGTCTGCGGCAAGCTGGCGCGCGCGCAGGCCGGAGATGTCGATGCCATGCCCGGCGGCGCTGGCGATCGCGCGGCGGTCAGGCGGCTGGCCGACATGCCAGTCGCCGGTGCCGGCCGAATCCACCTCCACCTGCCCCGCCAGCGTCGATGCGGCGATGTGCGCACGCAGCACGCCTTCGGCCACCGGCGAGCGGCAGATATTGCCCAGGCAGACGACCAGCAGGCGGACCGGTTCAGCCACGGCCGGCAGCAATCCAGGCCTCGGCGCGGGCGAGGTCTTCGGGCGTGTCTACTCCCGGCGGGAACGGTTCGGGCGTGATGCCCACGGCGATGCGATAGCCGGCTTCGAGCACGCGCAGTTGCTCCAGCGATTCCACCTGCTCCAGGCGACCCGGCGGCAGCGCAGCGAAACGCTGCAGGAACCCGGCCCGGTAGCCGTAGATGCCGATATGGCGGAGCCACTCGCCCTGCCCCGGCATGGTGGTGCGGTCGCGGGCGAAGGCATCGCGCGGCCACGGAATCGGCGCCCGGCTGAAATAGAGGGCATGGCCGTTGCCGGCGCGCACCAGCTTGACGGCATTGGGATCGAGCAGCGTATCCACTTCGGTTACCGGTGCGGCCAGCGTCGCCATCTCGGTGTCGCCATCGAGCATCAACGAAGCCACGGCGCGGATACCCGCGGCCGGCGCGAAGGGCTCGTCGCCCTGCAGGTTGACCACGACGGTATCGTCGCTCCAGCCGGCGATGCGCGCGCATTCGGCCAGGCGGTCGGTGCCGGAGGCGTGGTCGCGCGAGGTCATTGCCACGCGCACGCCGCTGTCGGTGAGACCAGAGCCGGCAATGGCTGCGGCGATGCGCTCGTCGTCGGCGGCGACCCAGACTTCGCGCGCACCGGCGGCCAGCGCGCGACGGGCGACGTGCAGCACCAGCGGCTCGCCGGCCAGCATCCGCAGCGGTTTCCCGGGCAGGCGGCTGGCGGCGTAGCGGGCCGGGATCGCAACGACGAAATCGGAGGGATGGCCGCTGCTCATTGCGGTTTCCCTTCGTTGCCGCCGCTCTGGCGTTCGCTGTGGCGATAAGGACGCGACTTGCTCGCCAAGCGGTCCAGCAGCGACACCCAGAATGCCTCTGGCAAGTCGGCGCGCACGGGCACGCTGAAGTGACGATCGTCGGCGAACGCGGTGCACTTCACCGCATCCTTCTCGGTCATCAGCACCGGCAGTTCGCGGCTGCCGAATTCGAAGTCGGCGGCGCTGTAGCGATGGTGGTCGGCGAAGGCATGCGGAACGACCGCGATTCCAAACCCGCGCAGCATCGAGAAGAAGCGCTCGGGGTCGCCGATGCCGGCCACTGCATGCACGCGTTGCCCGGAGAACGAGGTCAGCCGGCGCGGGCGTCCGCCCAGCATCGGCTGGGCCTGGTCGGCGAACAGGCGCATCGGCCACTCGCCAAAACCGGTATCGCCATTGCCGGCGCCACCGGCGCCGACGTTGACCACGCGGAAGTCGCAGCGCGCGCCGCGTTCGGGCAGTTCGCGCAGCGGCCCGGCCGGAAGCAGCAGGCCATTGCCGTAGCGGCGGCGGCCGTCGACCACCTCGATTTCGATGTCGCGCGCCAGTTTGTAGTGCTGCAGGCCGTCGTCGCAGATGACCAGGTCGCAACCGGCCTCGGCCAGTGCCTTGGCGGCGGCGGCACGATCGCGATCGACGCGGATGCGCACACCGGTACGCTGCGCGATCAGCACCGGCTCGTCGCCCGCGGCGTCGGCGGGGCTGCGGATGTCGACCCACATCGCGGCACTGGCGTCATCGCGACCGTAGCCGCGGCTGGCGACGCCCGGGCTCCAGCCCTCGGCGCGCAGCCGCTCGACCAGGGCAATGGTGAGCGGCGTCTTGCCGGCGCCGCCGGCGGTGATGTTGCCGACCACGATCACCGGCATGCCCGGGTGCTGGCGCTTGAGCCATCCCTTCAGATACAGGCTGCGACGCAGCCCGCTCAGTGAACCGTAGACCGCCGAAAGCAGGCGCGCACCGAAGGGCACGCGCGCGTCGTCGTACCAGAAAGCCGGGGTTTGCGACGACCGTTTGCTCATTCAGCCTCGCGGAACTGCATGCGGTGGAGGTGCGCGTAGAGGCCGCCGAGCGCCAGCAGTTCGCTGTGCGTGCCGCGCTCGACGATGCGGCCCTGGTCCAGCACCAGCACCTGGTCGGCGTGTTCGATCGTCGACAGGCGATGGGCGATCACCAGCGTGGTGCGGTTGGGCATCAGGTGGTCGAGCGCGTCCTGGACCAGGCGCTCGGACTCGGTATCGAGCGCGGCCGTGGCCTCGTCGAGGATCAGGATCGGCGCGTCTTTCAGCATTGCGCGCGCGATCGCCAGGCGCTGGCGCTGGCCACCGGAAAGGCGACCGCCCTTGGCCCCGATCTCGGTATGGATGCCCTGCGGCAGGCGTTCAACGAACTCCATCGCGTTGGCGCCGCGCACGGCCTGCTCAAGCGCCGGCGCGCCGGCCTGCTGCAGTTCGCCGTAGGCGACGTTGGCCGCGACGGTGCCGTCGAACAGCATCACCTGCTGGCCGACCAGTGCAATCTGCCGGCGCAGGTCCTGCAGGCGGTAATCCTGCAGCGGATGGCCATCGAGCAGGATCTGCCCGGCCTCGATGTCGTAGAAGCGCGGGATCAGCTTGATCAGCGTGGACTTGCCGCTGCCGGAACGGCCAACGATCGCGGTGACCGTGCCGGGGCGCGCGACAAAACTGATGTCGATCAGCGCCGGCTGCGCCTGGCCCGGATAGCGGGCGGTGACGTCGCGGAATTCGAGCAGGCCTTCGGAACGGTCCAGCGGACTCCGGCCGGTGTCGACCTCGTCGGGCGTGTCCAGCACGTCGAACAGGCGCTCGGCCGACGCTACGCCACGCTGCAGCATGCCCTGCACGTTGGTCAGCTGCTTCAGCGCCGGGATCACCGCCAGCATCGAGGTCATCAGGCTGACGAAATCGCCCGCGCTGAGGCGGCCGTTGGCAGCTTCGCGTCCGGCGAAGAACAGCAGCAGCGCCAGTCCCACCGCGCCCATCAGCTGCACCACCGCCGAGGAGATGCTGCGCGTGGATTCGACCTTCAGGCTCAGGCGCAGGTGATGGTTGGCCTGGCCGGAGTAGCGCTCGAGTTCCGCGCCCTGTGCGCCGTAGACCTTCACTTCCTGATGGTTCGACAGTGCCTGGTCGGCCGACTGCAGCAGCTGTGCGCCGCTTTCCTGGATGCGATGGCCGATGCGGCGATAGCGCCTGCCGACGGTGTCCATCGTCCAGGCCAGCAACGGGCCCAGCAGCAGGATGGCCAGCGTCACGCGCCAGCTGTAGTAGAGCATCACCGCCATCATCGCCACGACCTGCAGCGACTGCTGCAGCATGACCTTGGCGGCGTCGATCGCGGCCTGCGCGACCTGGTCGCTGTCCGAGCCCAGGCGCGTGAGCATCGAGGCGACCGGCTCGGTGTCGAAGCGCAGGCCCGGCAGGCGCAGGTACTTGCCCAGCACCATCACGCGCAGGTCGCGGGCGATGCTGCGGCCGGCACGCGCCATGAAGGTGTCGGTGATGTAACCGGCGATGCCGCGCGCGACGAAGATGCCGACGATCGCCAGCGGCAACAGCAGGCTCAGCTTGCGGTTGGCGTTGATGAAGGTCTCATCGACCACCGGCTTCATCAACCAGGTGAAAGCGCCGGCGGCGGCGGCTTCCACGAGCATGCCCAGCAGCGCCACCAGCAGCACGCCGCGATACGGCGATACGAAGTGCTGGAGTCGGCGGTAGGTGGACCAGGGCGACGGCGAGTCGCTCACTTGCCCGCCCCCGCGGCGGCCTGGCTGGTTTGTGGCGCGGTTGCGTTCATGACCCTGCGGAAGCCCAGCTGGCCAAGTGCGTCATACACGGTGACCACGGCCTGGTAGGGCGTGCGTGCATCGGCGCGCAGCATCACCGGGCGGTCGCGGTCGTTGCCGGCCACTTCGGCGATCGTGGCCTTGAGCGATTCGACATCGCTGCGCAGCACTTCACGGTCGTCGACGAAATAGCGGCCGTCGGCGTTGACCAGCACGATCAGCGCCTTCGACGTGTCGCTGGCCGGCTCGCCGGTGGCGCGCGGCAGCTCGAGCTTGAGCACCGAGCGCGCGTCGAAGGTGGCGGTGACGACGAAGAAGATGATCAGCACCAGGATCACGTCGATCAACGGAACCAGATTGATCTCCAGCCCGTCTTCGAAGGCGCGGTGGTCGCGGATACGCATCGTGTCGTGCGCCTCAGGCGGCCTGCGGCGTGCGCACGGCGCTGGCCGGACGCGTCTCAAGCGTGTCCATCAAGGCGATGGCCTCGTGCTCCATCGACACGATGTACTCGCCGATGCGCCCGCGGAACCAGCGGTGCGCGATCAGCGCCGGGATCGCCACGATCATGCCGGCGGCGGTGCAGACCAGGGCCTTGCCGATGCCGCCGGCGAGCTGGTTCACGTCGCCGATGCCATGGTCGAGGATGCCCAGGAACATCTGGATCATGCCGACGACGGTGCCGAACAGGCCCAGCAGCGGACCGGCCGCGGCGATCGTGCCGAGGGTGTTGAGGTAGCGCTCCATCTTGTGGACCAGATGTCGGCCGACGTCTTCGATACGCTCGCGGATCTGGTCGCGCGGGCGATGGCGGACGTCCAGGGCAGCCGCCAGCAGCTCGCCCAGCGGCGAGGTCTTGCGCAGCGACTCGATGTGGGCGGGGTCGAGCTTGCCGCTGCCCGCCCACGTCCGCACTTCCTTGCCCAGGTTGGGGGGCAGCACGGCGTTGCGACGCAGCGACCAGGCGCGCTCGACGATCAGCGTCAGGGCCAGTACCGACAGCAACAACAGGGGAATCATCGGCCAACCGCCGGCCTTGACCAGTTCCAGCACGCCAACCTCCGGCCCTCGGCCGTGTTAATCAGGCCGATAGGATAGCCCAGCCGCGCCTTTCTCCCAGCGCTGCGCTGCATCCCACAGCCGCGGCTGGGCCTGCCGTCGCGATTCGACGCTGACGCCGCCGCGTTCCAGTCGCACGCGCAGGGCGCCGGCGCGGGCGGTGTCGTGCACCTGCGCCCCTGCCTGGGCCCATCTATCGACGATCCCGGGCCTGGGATGGCCGAAGCGGTTGCCGTGGCCAGACGAAACCAGGGCGTGGCGAGCGGCGGTGGCGGCGACGAATAGAGGGTCCGAGGATCCGCCACTGCCGTGGTGCGCGACCGTGACCACGTCGGCGTGCAAGGCCGCGGGGGCGGTCCGGACGAGGATCCGCTCGACGACCTCGCCGATGTCGCCGGTGAGCAGCGCTGCGGCCCCGGCGGCCTCGATCCGCAGGACGCAGCTGGCCTCGTTGCCCAGGTAGGGGAAGAACCGGCCCGGGTGCAGGAAGCGGAAGCGGACGCCGTCCCACTCCCAGCCCTCACCGGCCACGCAGGGCAGCGCGCCGGCCATTGCAGCGCCCTCCGGCGCCAGCAGCCGGCCCTGGCCGAACGCCCGCCGGACCGCCTCCAGGCCTCCGGCGTGGTCGTTGTCGGGGTGGCTGACGACGAGGCGGTCGAGCCGGCGCACCCCCGACGCCTGCAGGGCCGGCACCACCGCCCGCTCGCCGGCATCGAACCCGTCGCGCACGGCCGGCCCCATGTCGTACAGCAGCACGTGCCGCGCGGTGCGCACCTGGACCGCCAGCCCCTGCCCCACGTCGATCACCACCAGTTCCGCTTCGCCATGGCGCGGCAGGTGACGATCCGGCCACAGCAGGGGCAGCCACAGCAGAAGCGCCAGTGGCTTGCCCGGCACGCCGCGCGGAAGCAGCAGCCAGAAGGCCCCGATCAACGCCAGCGGCATGGCGAACCAGGCCGGCTCGGGCAGCCACCACACCGCCACCGGCGTCGCCGCCAGGCGTTCAAACAGGGGCCAGGTCAGCTCGAACGCGCGTGCCGCGGCGTACCAGGCCCATGCTCCGTATCCAGGCTCCAGCGCCTCCAGGCCCAGGCCGAGCAGCGACAGCGGCACCACGACCAGGCTCCACCACGGCACCGCGAGCAGGTTCGCCAGCAGCCCGGCCAGCGAGGCCTGGCCGAACAGCACCGCGCTCATCGGCAGCAGGCCCACCGTCACCACGCCTTGCGCGGACAGGAAATCGTGCACCGGCCGGTTGCTGCCGCGCGGCAGGCACCACAGCAGCCAGGCGACACCGGCGAAGCTGAGCCAGAAGCCGGCACCGAGCGCGGCCATCGGGTCCACCAGCAGCACCGCGAACGCCGCCAGCGCCAGCGAATCGGCAAGCCGCAGCGGCCGCCGGAACATACGCACGCCGGCGATGACGGCGATCATCAATGCGGTGCGGACCGTGGGCAGGGCGAAGCCGGCGACCGCTGCGTAGAGCGCGGCACCGCAAAGCCCCGCGGCGGCGGCCACGACCTGCGCCGGCATGCGCCTGGACAGCGCGACCGGACACAGCCACCACAACCCGCGCGCCAGCAGCGCGAACAACCCCGCCACCAGCCCGACGTGGAAGCCGGATATGGCGATGAGATGGGTCAGGCCATTGGCGCGCAGCACGTGCCAGTCGTCGTCGCCCAATGCCCGGGTGTCGCCCAGCGCGAGGGCACGGATGAAACGCGAAGACGGACGATCCATCGCGGCGATGCGCGCCGACATGGTTTCGCGCCACGCATCCAGGCCGGCGGCGGGTGCGAGCATTCGCGCCTGCCCGGGTTGGCGCACGTAGCCGGTCGCGGTGATGCGTTGCGCGAGTGCATAGCGCTCGCTGTCGGATCCGCCAGGATTGCGCAGGCCGCGCGGCGCACGCAGGCGCAGATCGAACTGCCAGCGCTGCCCGGCGCGCAGGGCCGACCGAACCCGCGGATTGCGGTCGTACCAGGCCAGCCGTAGCGTGCGATCCCGCAAGTGCGATGCCTGGGTCGCATCGTCATCGACCCGGAAGAAGAAACGCGTACGCGCGACTTCGTGCACGGGCAGTTCGATCACGCGGCCGCGGACCTGCGCGTCACGCTGTTCCCACTGCGCTGGCAATTGCGACGCCAGCGAGTGGGCCGCATGCAATCCGGCCAGGCCAAAACCCAGCAACATCCAGCCGCAAATGAGCGTTGCGGCGCCTGCGAAGCGCAGGCCGCGCCAGACCAGGGCGACGCCAGCCAGCAGCAGTGCGATCGAACCCTGCCACGGCAGCAACCACGGCAACCACAGGCAGGCACAGACGCCTGTCAGCAGTGCCAGCGCAGTGGTGGTTCCGAACGGCGGCGTCCTTGCCGCGTCGCGCATTGACCTCTCCTTGTCTAGACCTCGTCGCGGGCCAGCTCGCGCAGCTTGCCTTCGTGCAGCTCCAGCACCCGATCCAGGCGCCGCGCCAGGCGGCGGTCATGGGTTACCAGCACCAGGCTGGTGTGCTGTTCGCGGTTGAGCGCGAGCATCAGTTCGAAGACGGTCTGCGCGGTCTTCTCGTCGAGGTTGCCGGTCGGCTCGTCGCCGAGCACGCAGGCCGGACGATTGACCAGGGCGCGCGCAACCGCGGCGCGCTGGCGTTCGCCACCCGACAACTCGCCCGGCTTGTGCTCGAGGCGATGCGCAAGGCCGACGGACTCCAGCAACTCCTGCGAACGCCGGGTGGCGTCGGCGACCGGCGCGCCTGCCAGCAGCACCGGCAGCATTACGTTTTCCAGCGCGGTGAACTCGGGCAGCAGGTGATGGAACTGGTAGACGAAGCCGAGCGCGCGGTTGCGCAGCGCGCCACGGGCGGCATCGGACAGCGTGCTCATCTTCTGCCCGGCAACGAACACCTCGCCCGCCGTGGGCGTATCGAGGCCGCCCAGCAGGTGCAGCAGCGTGCTCTTGCCGGCGCCGGAGGCACCCAGGATCGCCACCGTCTCGCCGGATTGCACCGACAACTGCAGCCCCTCGAATACCGGGGTGCGCAGCTTGCCCTCGGCGTAGGTCATCGCCAGGCCCTCGGCGCGGAGCGCCTCGCCGCTGTGCTTGGGGCCGTTGCTGGAATTATTCATAGCGCAGCGCCTCCGCCGGAGCCGTACGCGCGGCGCGCCAGGCGGGATAGATGGTGGCCATGAAGGCCATGACCAGCGCCACCGCGGCGATGATCAGCACGTCGCTGGTCTGCAGGTCGGTCGGCAGGCCGGTGATGTAGTAGACGTCTTCGGGCAGCAACTGGACGCCGAGCACGGCTTCGATCGCCTTGAGGATGTGTTCCAGGTTGAGCGTGAGCACGATGCCGCCGATCACCCCGATCACCGTGCCGATCACCCCGATCAGCGTGCCCTGCACCACGAACACCTGCATCACCCCGCGCGGGGTCAGGCCGAGCGTGCGCAGGATGGCGATGTCGGCCTGCTTGTCGGTCACCAGCATCACCTGCGAGCTGACCAGGTTGAACGCGCCCATGGCGATGATCAGCGACAACAGGATCGCCATGATGGTCTTCTCCATCTTCAGCGCGCGGAACATGTTGGCGTTTTCGCTGGTCCAGTCGCTGACCCGGTACGGACCGCCCAGGTTCACCGCCAGGTCGCGGGCGACGTCCCAGGCCTTGTCCATGTCGTGCAGGCGCAGGCGCACGCCGGTGACGCCCTCGCCCATGCGCAGCAAACGCTGCATGTCGTGCATGTTGGCGACCGCCAGGCCCTTGTCGAACTCGTTGTAGCCGGCCTCGAAGATGCCGCTGACGGTGAAGCGCTTGAGCTGGGGCACCGCGCCGAGCGGGGTGCTGCGGAAATCGCTGGTGGTCATCACCACGCTGTCGCCGATGCCGACGCCGAGCCACAACGCCAGCTCCTTGCCCAGGACGATGTTGAAGCTGCCCTGCTGCAGCGAATCGAGCTTGCCCTGCACCATCTTCTCGGCGAGCACCGAAACCTTGCCCTCCTCGGCCGGCAGCACGCCGCGGACGAGGGCCGGCTGGTTGCGCGCACCCGACAGCAACGCCTCCTTCTCGATGTAGGGGGCGGCGCCGGCGACGCGGGCGTCGGCGACGGCGGTGTGGACCGCCTGCTGCCAGTCCGTCAGCGGTTCGCCGTAGGCGCTGACCGTGGCGTGGGCGGCCATCTGCAGCATGCGGTCGCGGATCTCGCGCTGGAAGCCGCTCATCACCGCCAGCGTGGTGATCAGGGCCGTCACGCCCAGCGCTATGCCAGCGATGGAGGCCAGGGAGATGAAGGAAATGAAGCCGTTGCGGCGCTTGGCCCGGAGGTAGCGCAGGCCGATGGCCACGGGGATGGGTTTGAACATATCGGGCTATGGTGCCATCGAAGGCGCTTTTTGCGCAGCGGCTTTGACCGGAGCGGCCAGCCTGAGTTCACGGCGCTTGCCGGCCGGGAGGGTGTCGGGCCACCAGGCCAGCCGCCGCGGCCGGCCATCGGCGTCGCGAAACCGCACAAAAGCCAGCGGACCGCGCCAGGCCACCGCAAGCTCCGTTACCGCCCGGCCGCCCACGCTGGCGTCGCCATCAGCGTCGATCGCCAGCCATCGTCGCGGCCGGGACAGCTCGCGCCGCCCCAACCGCAGCCCTTCGGCCAGACACAGCAGCGCCAGTGGCAGCGACAACGGCAGTGGCAACTCGCATCCGGTTACCGCCACCGCGGCCAACGCCCCGAGCGCCACCAGCGCCGCGGCGAGCAGCCGCGACGGGCGCCACTCAAGGAGGCAGGGAACGGATGCGCGCGACGAGCGCGGCGAGGTCGGCATCGGTCGGCGCATCGTTGCCCATGAACCAGTGCCAGAGCTTATCGTCCTCGGTTTCCAGAAGGCGTAGGAAAACGACGCGCTCACCCTCGCCGGCCTGCCGCCAGGCGCGTTCGAGATAGCGCTCGAACAACTGATCGAGTTCGCGCATGCCGCGCCGGCAGCGCCAGCGCAGGCGCCGCAACTCGCGTTCGTCGGCTTCGTTGATGTCTTCCACTTGCTTGCCTCCGACCCACTTCAGCCCGAACAAAAAAGGCGCACTCGCGTGCGCCCTCTCCGTGTTGCCACCGGTCCGCGCGTCGTCAGACGCGACGGGCCAGCATCAGCTTCTTGATCTCGCCGATCGCCTGCGCGGGGTTCAAACCCTTCGGGCAGGTGCGCGCGCAGTTCATGATGGTGTGGCAGCGGTACAGCTTGAACGGATCCTCGAGGTCGTCCAGGCGCGCACCGGTGTCCTCGTCACGCGAGTCGACGATCCAGCGGTAGGCCTGCAGCAGGACCGCCGGGCCGAGGTAACGGTCGCCGTTCCACCAGTAGCTCGGGCAGCTGGTCGAGCAGCACGCGCACAGGATGCACTCGTACAGGCCGTCGAGCTTCTTGCGATCTTCCGGCGACTGCAGGCGCTCGCGGTCCGACGGGGCCGGGCTCTGCGTGCGCAGCCACGGCTTGATAGAGGCGTACTGGGCGTAGAAGTGGGTCAGGTCCGGAACCAGGTCCTTCACCACCGGCATGTGCGGCAACGGGTAGATCGGGACTTCGGCCTTGCCGCAATCCTCGATCGCCTTGGTGCATGCCAGCGTGTTGGTGCCGTCGATGTTCATCGCGCACGAACCGCAGATGCCCTCGCGGCAGGAACGACGGAAGGTCAGGGTCGGGTCGATCTCGTTCTTGATCTTGATCAGCGCGTCCAGAACCATCGGGCCGCACGCCGCCATGTCCACCTCGTAGGTGTCCACGCGCGGATTCATGCCGTCGTCGGGGTTCCAGCGGTAGACCTTGAAGGTGCGCGGCTGCTTGGCGCCCGGTGACGCCCAGTGGCGGCCCTTCTGGATCTGCGAGTTCTTGGGTAGTGAGAATTCAGCCACGTTGCTCGCTCCGGATCAGTAGACGCGCTTCTTCGGCGGAACCACGGCCACGTCGTCACTCAACGTGTACATGTGCACCGGGCGATAGTCGATGGCGGTGTCGCCGCTTTCGCTGACCGAGCACAAGGTGTGCTTCTGCCAGTTGGCGTCGTCGCGGTCCGGGAAGTCCTCACGGGCATGCGCGCCACGCGACTCGGTGCGGTTCTCGGCGGAGACAATCGTCACCAGGGCCTGGTCGAGCAGGTTCGACAGCTCGTAGGTCTCGATCAGGTCCGAGTTCCAGATCAGCGAGCGGTCGGCCACCTTGACGTCGCCGAACGAGGCATGGATGTCGCGCATCTTGCGTACGCCGTCCGACAGCGTCTCGCCGGTGCGGAACACCGCGGCGTCGAGCTGCATCGTGCGCTGCATCTTGTCGCGGATGACCGCCGTCGGCGTGCCGCCGTTGGCGTTGCGCAGCTTGTCCAGGCGGGCCAGGGCCGGGTCGCAGGCATCGCCGGCCAGGCGCGCCTGCTTGCCGTCGACCTTGACCGTCTCGGCAGCGCGGTTGGCGACGGCGCGACCGAACACGACCAGGTCGAGCAGCGAGTTCGAGCCCAGGCGGTTGGCGCCGTGGACCGACACGCAGGCCGCTTCGCCGATCGCATACAGACCGGGGACCACTTCGTCCGGGTTGCCGTTGCGCAGCTGCACCACTTCGCCGTGGTAGTTGGTCGGGATGCCGCCCATGTTGTAGTGCACGGTCGGGATCACCGGGATCGGCTGCTTCTCGACGTCGACGTTGGCGAAGATGCGCGCCGACTCGGCGATGCCCGGCAGCTTCTCGTGGATCACCTCCGGTCCGAGGTGGGTCAGGTCGAGCAGGATGTGGTCCTTGTGCTCGCCGACGCCGCGGCCTTCGCGGATTTCCATCGTCATCGCGCGGCTGACCATGTCGCGCGGCGCCAGGTCCTTCACGCTCGGAGCGTAGCGCTCCATGAAGCGCTCGCCGTTGCTGTTGCGCAGGATGCCGCCTTCGCCGCGGACACCCTCGGTGATCAGGCAGCCGGCGCCGTAGATGCCGGTCGGGTGGAACTGCACGAACTCCATGTCCTGCAGCGACAGGCCGGCGCGCAGCGCCATGCCGCCGCCGTCGCCGGTGCAGGTGTGGGCCGAGGTCGCCGAGAAGTAGGCGCGGCCGTAGCCGCCGGTGGCCAGCACCGTGCCCTGCGCCTTGAACAGGTGCAGCGTGCCTTCGGCCATGTCCAGGGCAAGCACGCCGCGGCAGGCGCCGTTGGCGTCCATGATCAGGTCGAGCGCGAAGTACTCGATGAAGAACTGCGCGTCGTGCGCCAGCGACTGCTGGTACAGCGTGTGCAGGATGGCGTGGCCGGTGCGGTCGGCGGCGGCGCAGGTGCGCTGCGCCGGCGGGCCTTCGCCGTAACGGGTGGTCATGCCGCCGAACGGCCGCTGGTAGATCTTGCCGTCCTCGGTGCGCGAGAACGGAACGCCGTAGTGCTCCAGCTCGATGATCGCCGGGATGGCTTCCTTGCACATGTACTCGATCGCGTCCTGGTCGCCCAGCCAGTCCGAGCCCTTGACGGTATCGAAGAAGTGGTAGCGCCAGTCGTCCTCGCCCATGTTGGCCAGCGCCGCGGCGACGCCGCCCTGCGCGGCCACCGTGTGCGAACGGGTCGGGAACACCTTGGTGATGCAGGCGGTCTTCAGGCCCTTCTGGGCCAGGCCGAAGGTGGCGCGCAGACCGGCGCCACCGGCGCCGACCACGACCATGTCGAAAGTGTGCTCATGAATCTTGTAAGCGGCGGCCATGAATCAGGCTCCCAGCGCGATGCGGATGACGGCGAGCACGCTGGCCAATGCCGCGAGAACGCAAACGAAAACAACCGCGAGCTGCGATGTCACGGCCAGCCACGGGGTATGGATGTAGTCCTCGATGATCACCTGCATGCCTAGCTTGGCGTGCCAGAACGAGGCGATCAGGAACGCCGACAGCAGCACCGCGTTGCACGGATGGCCAACGGTGGCGCGGATACTGGCGAAGTCGCCGCCGATGAGCGACAGGATCAGCCAGATCACGTAGAGCGACAGGAAGACCAGGGCGATCGCGGTGACGCGCTGGACGACGAAATGGTGGGTACCTTCCTTGGCCGAGCCCAGGCCGCGGGCGGTCTTGAGCGGGTTGCGCAGGCGGCCGTTTTGCATGCTCATGCGCCACCCCGCTGGGCCATCATCGCCAACAGCCAGAGGATCACGGTCAGCACCAGGCTGCCGAAGACCGACACCCAGCTGCTGCGGACGAACGATTCGATGCGGTAGCCGTAACCGGCGTCCTGCACCAGGTGACGGATGCCGTTGAGCAGGTGGAAGGCCAGCGACCAGCTCCAGCCGAACAGGACCAGGAAGCCCAGCGGCGACCGCGCGCAGGCGGTGAAGGTGCTCCAGGATTCGGGTCCGGCGGCCAGCGCCACCAGCGCCCACACAACCAGCAGGCTGCCCAGGGTCAGGACGATGCCTGTGCCGCGGTGCAGGATCGAAGTCACCATCTGCACCTGCCAGCTATAAACCTGCAGGTGCGGTGACAGGGGGCGTTCGCGGACGCGTGGATCGTTAGCCATGGGCTATGGCGTTCTCTGAGCTGGGCGGCAGGAGCCGCGTGGCGGGGAAGCGTGGTGACGCGTCAGAAATCGATGCAGCGGCCGTTTTTTTCCCAGTCGCCGTAGCGGGTCGGTTCGGGGCCTTCGCGCCCGCCGTGCTCCTTTGGCCTGTTGGGATCCGTCAATGGCGCGGGCTGCGGAGTCGAATCTGCCTCGGGCGCTTCAACGGGTGGGGTTTGGCCTATCATCACGGCGCTGAATGTTAATTCCCGCGCCCCATGCATGACAACCCGCAGGCCGTTGCCGGCCCCGCTTTCGCCCTGCCCGACCATCGCCTGATCGCGCTCACCGGCCGCGATGCGGTGGCTTTCGCGCAGGCACAGTTCATGAACGACGTCGGCCTGCTGGAGCCGCGCTGCTGGCAGTGGAATGGCTGGCTGACGCCCAAAGGGCGCGTCACGGCGTTGTTCGCTTTGCTGAAACTGTCCGATGAGGCTCTGTGGCTGCTGCTGCCCGATGCCGATCCGGTCGAGCTGGCAGCCGCGCTGCAGCGCTTCGTGTTTCGCAGCAAGGTCAAGATCGAGATTCGCCAGGATCTGCACGTCAGCGGCTCCTTTGCGGCACCGGCGATGGCACAAGGCTCCGCCCTGGGCGGTGACGACGGGGTCGAGACGGTCGAAATGGACCTCGGTGGCGAGGCCGGACCGCGCAGCCTGCGCATCTCCGCCGAGCCGGCCGCACCCGCCGATGCGCAGGCACTGGCGCGCTGGCAGGCCTTCGACCTCGAACACGGCCTGCCCCGCCTGCCCGCCTCCCAGGGCGGCCACTGGACGCCGCAGCAGCTCTCGCTGGAACGCCTGCAGGCTTTCAGCGTCAAGAAAGGCTGCTACCCGGGCCAGGAAATCGTCGCGCGCACGCATTTCCTCGGCCAGGCCAAGCGTGGCCTGGCGCTGCTGGAAGCCGACGCGGCCCTGGTTGCCGGTGCGGACGTGATGGCCGGTCCGGCGTCGCTGGGCAAGCTGGTGGCCAGCGCGGATGCAGGCGATCGCCATCTGGCGTTGGCGGTACTGCCGCTGGAGCGCGAAGCGCAGGAAATGTCCGCCGGCGATGTCGCACTGCGCGAGTTGCCGCTGCGCAGCGGGTTGGCTCGCTAGCGCCACGCCACGCCGTCGTCCGTAATCCGTCATCCCGGTGAATGCCGGGATGACGGCAATCGGGGATGACGGCAATCGGGGATGAAGGCAAAGGGTGGCGATAACTCAGGGTGACGGGACGAAGGTGGCGGGGAAATTCGCCGACTAAAGTTCCCGCACCGCGCGACGCTGCCCGCGCCAATGTTCGTGCCACGCCTGGAACATCAGCACGTTCCATAGATGCGTGTGCCACTTGCGCTCGCCATCGAGGAACTTGCGCCACAGGCCATGCACCAGGGCGGCGTCAAAGTACCCCTCCTCGCGCAGACGCTGCTCGTCCAGCAGCGAAGACGCCCACTCTCGCAGATCGCCGCGCAACCATGCGCTCACCGGCGCACCGAAACCGCGCTTGCCGCGGTCGACCATGTGATCGGGCAGATAGCGGCGAAGGACCTGCTTGAGCAGGTACTTGTTGCCCTTGGCATGACGCTTGAAGGCAAGCGGCAGCGACCAGGCGAACTCGGCGACGTGCCAGTCCAGCAACGGCGCGCGCGCCTCCAGGCTCACCGCCATGCTCGTCCGGTCGACCTTGCATAGCAGGTCTTCGGGCAGGTAGACGCTGAAGTCGGCCAGCATCATCGCGTCGGCCGCGGTACCGGCGCCGTGCAGCGGATCAGCCTGGTCGTACAGCGTCGCCGGCAACCTCGCACCAGGCACTGCACAGGTCGGATCGCGCCAGCGGGCAATGCGTTGACGGTAGACGTCGCCAATGCCGCTGGCGCCCATCTCGGCCGCCAGCGCGGCGAAACCGCCCGTGCGCGAGGCCTCGCCATGCCCGCTCGCCCTGCGCGCCATCGCCCTGCGCAGCGGCGACGGCACGCGCCGCTGCCATCGCCAGTTGCGCAACGCGCGCTCGTAGCGCTTGTAGCCGAAGAAAAGCTCGTCGCCGCCGTCGCCCGAAAGCGCCACCGTGACCGCGCTGCGCGCCAGTCGCGCCACCAGCGCGGTCGGCACCTGCGAGGCGTCGGCAAATGGCTCGTCGAACATCGCAGGCAGTGTCGGCACCACCGCGAGCGCATCACTGCCGCTCACATACAGCTCGGTGTGCGCGGTGTGCAGGTGATCGGCAACCTCGCGTGCAAGGTGCGCCTCATCGTGGTGCGAGCGCTCGAAGCCGATGGTGAAACTGCGTACCGGATGGCGGCTCTGTGCCTGCATCAGTGCCGTGACAATCGAGGAGTCGGTGCCACCGGAAAGGAAAACGCCAACCGGCACATCAGCAACCATGCGCAGGCCTACCGCCTCGCGCAGCAGCTCATCGAGGCGGTTCTCGGCCTCGCGCTCGTCGCCCTTGAAGGGTTGCCTGATCGCCCCCTCCATGCGCTCACGAGGACCCCAGTAACGGTGCTGATCACGCTCCGGATCATGAGCGCCGGCGCCGGCCGCCACCGCTGCCGCATCGATGCGCAGGAGCGATCCCGGCATCAGCTTGAAGGCACCTTCGTGGATCGCGTGCGGCGCCGGGATGTAGTCCAGCCGCAGCAGCAGCGCCAGCGCATCGCGGCTGACGCCGTTGTCGAAATCCGGATGCCGCCACAGCGCCTTGAGCTCGGAGCCGAACACGAAGGTCTGGCCGGCCCAACCGTAGTACAGCGGCTTCTTGCCGACGCGATCGCGCGCCAGCCACAGGCAGCGCTCCTGGCGGTCCCACAGTGCGATCGCGAACATGCCGTTGCAGCGCGCGATCGCGTCCTCGACGCCCCACTCCACCACCGCCACCAGCAGCACCTCGGTGTCGGAATGGCCACGGAATGCATGGCCGCGCGCCACCAGCACCTCGCGCAGCTCGGCGAAGTTGTAGACCTCGCCGTTGTAGGCGATGACGAAGCGATGATCGCTCGACGCCATCGGCTGGTGGCCCAGCGGCGACAGATCGAGGATGCTCAGGCGGCGATGGGCGAGCGCGATGCCCGCCTCCGCCTGCGTCCAGACACCACGGTCGTCAGGGCCGCGATGGACCAGCGCATCGCCCATCGCGCCGGCGAGCGCGGTCAGCTGCTCGTCGCTGGCGTCCTGGGTGGCGCGCAACAGTCCGGCCAGGCCGCACATTCAGGCGAGCCGGTCCGCCGCTGCGACGATGTCGTCTTCGCCCGGAATCACCAGGAAGGCCGCACCGGCCAGAGGCGTATAGGTGTCGACACCGACCACGCGCTGGAACGGTCGCGCGCCGTAGCCACCCTCGGCAATCGCGGTGAGGATGCCCTCGCCGACGCCGGCACTGTGGCGGCCCTCGTCGACGATCAGCAGGCGCCTGGCGCTGCGTGCCTGCTCGCGGATGAATTCCTCGTTGAGCGGAACCAGCCAGCGCAGGTCGACCACGCGCGCCTTCCAGCCGTGCTTGGCCTCGATGGTCCGCGCCGCGCGCAGGCTCATTGGCACGCCGTTGCCGTAGGTGAAGATCACCAGGTCGTCGTTGCCTTCGCCGTAGACGCGCCCCTCGCCCAGCACCATCGCTTCGTCGGGCTTCGGGTAGGTGGTGAGCCATGCGCCGTCGCCGGGCTCGTACAGGTCCTTGGTCATGTACAGCGCGATCGGCTCGAGGAACACGCTTACGCGGCCGTCGACCTTCGACAGCGCGGTCAACGTGCGCAGCATGGTGGCCGCATCGTCGCCACGCGACGGACAACCGACCACCAGTCCCGGGATGTCGCGCAGCGCGGTGATCGAGTTGTCGTTGTGGAAATGGCCGCCGAAACCACGCTGGTAGCCCAGGCCGGCGATGCGCACGACCATCGGATTGGCGTACTGGTTGTTGCTGAAGAACTGCAGGCTCGCCGCTTCGCCGCGGATCTGGTCGCAGGCGTTGTGGAAGTACGCCAGGTACTGGATTTCCGGGATCGGCAGCATGCCGACGTTGGCAAAGCCCTGGGCCATGCCCAGGATCATCGTCTCGTCGAGCAGCGTGTTGAACACGCGGCGCGGGCCGAACGCCTTCTGCAGGCCCTTGGTGACGGTGTAGACGCCACCCTTCTGCGCCACGTCCTCGCCGAACAGCAGCGTCTCGGGGTACTTGGCGAAGATGTCGTGCAGGGCGTTGTTGATCTGGATCGCGAGGTGACGTGGCGGCTGGTTCTCCGGCAACTTCGCTTCGCTGCCGAACACTTCCAGTCGGCGCGACCCGTAATCCGCGCGCGTTGCTTCGGCCATCACCTCGGCCGGCGTGTACGGCGCGAGCGGCGCAATGACTTCGGCGAGGTTGTCGAGCTTGGGCCGGCGGTCGGCTTCTTCGGCCGCGGCGAAGCACTTCTTCCGCGTTGCCTCGTACAGCGCCAGCACTTCGTCCTTCGACATCAGGCCCGATTCCAGCGCGATGGCCGCCGACCTCAACAGCGGATCGGTGGCCTCGACCGCGCACAGTTCCTCGATCGAACGCCATTCAATCTCGAAGTCGGTGCCGGCGTGGCCCATGATGCGGGTCGTCTTCAGGTGCAGGAAAGTCGGGCGGCGCGTGGTGCGGCAATGCTCGACGGCACGCTGCACGTCGCCGTAGCCGCTGGCCAGGTCGAGGCCGTCGGCGGTGAAGTAATCCAGGCCGTCCATGTTGCGGAAACGGCTGCCGATCCAGCCGCCCGGCGTCTTGACCGAGATGCCGATGCCGTTGTCCTCGCAGACGAACAGGACCGGCGCCGGCAGCTTCTGGTAAACGGTCCAGGCGGCGGCGTTGAACGCGGTCTGCGCGGTGGCATGGTTGGCCGATGCGTCGCCGAACGAGCAGACCGTGATGCTGTCCTCGGGAATCGGCAACGCATGACCCAGGCGCTTGCCCGCTTCGATGGCGACCGCGGTGCCCAGGGCCTTGGGCAGGTGCGAGGCGATGGTCGACGTCTGCGGCAATACCCACAACGGCTTGCTGCCCCAGACCTTGTGGCGGCCGCCACTGGCCGGATCGTCCTTGCTGGCGGCGAACGACAGCGCCGAGTCCATCACCGGGTCCATGCCGGGCAGCTTGCGGAAGCGTTCGGCCATGAAGCCGCCGGAGCGGTAATGCAGGAACGCCGGATCGGTATGGCGCGTGAGGCGCGCCACCATCGCGTTGCCTTCGTGGCCACTGGAACCGATCGTGTAGAAGACCTTGTTCTGCACGCGCAGCACGCGCGCCATCAGGTCGAGATGGCGACTGACCAGCTGCGATTCGAAAAGCTCGCGGAAACCGCGCGCGTCGAGCGCACTGCCATCGAGGATTGCTTCGCCCGCGGTCGGGCGGGCGTCGGCGCGGCCGTTCCAGGCGTTGACGAACTCGATGAAGTTGACGTCGCAGATCTCGGCCCGGTTGAGGCCCTTCATGCGCGCGGGGATGGGGTTGGGCAGTGCTGACATGATTGATGATTCTCTTGTGTCGCCCAACAGGTCTCTGGTGGACGACTGAACTGGTAGGAATGCAGTGAACCCGTGGTGGCGTCAGTCCGGCAACGCCAGCCGCGATGCGACCTCGACCGGCGGCGCCGGCATGGCGACGAAGCCAGGCGTCTTCATCACCCGGCCCAGCCAGTCACGCAGTTGCGGGTACGCCGCCAGGTCGAAGCCACCCTCGTCGGCGACCACGGTGTAGGCGAACAAGGCGATGTCGGCGATGCCGTAGGCGTCGCCACTGAACCAGGCGTGCCCGGCGGCAAGGTGCTGCTCCATCACGGCCAGCGCCTGATGGCCGCGCTCGCGCAACTGCGCCAGCGTGGCGCGACGCGGCGAGTCCAGCTGCGTCCAGCCGCGGATGAAGCGCGCCACCGCGATGTAGGGCTCGTGACTGTACTGCTCGAAGAACATCCAGCTGAGCACCTGCGCACGCTGCCAGGCGTCGCCGGCCCAGTACGGCGTGCCTTCGGCCAGCCAGCACAGGATCGCGTTGGACTCGGTGAGGATGCGGCCATCCTCGAGCTCGATCATCGGCACCCTGCCGTTGGGATTCTTGGCCAGGTACTCAGGCGTGCGCGTTTCGCCGCAGGTGCTGTCGATCTCCACCCACTTGAACTCGCGGGCAAGCTGGGTCAGCAGCAGCTTGAGCTTGTGGCAGTTGCCGGAACAGGAATAGCCGTAGACGGTGATCATGTGCGCTCCTCGCTTGCACGCCGGGCGAGCCACTGCTCGCGCGACTGGCCCCAGATTTCGACCTCGTTGGCATCATGCGGCACCGGCAGCCGGCCCATGCGCAGATAGCGCGAGCCCAGCTTGGCGGCGACGGCCCTGGAATTCTCGTTGCGCGGGTCGATCGTATGGATCACTTCGCTCCACCCCAGCTGGGCAAACGCCCAGTCGATCGAGGCGGTGGCCGCTTCGGGCCCGAAGCCCTTGCCCCAGTGCGCGCGGACGATGCTCCAGCCGACCTCGGTGCCGGGCCAGCCCTCGGGCTGCCAGGGACCGACGCGACCCAGCCATTCGCCCGTCGCCTTGTCGATCACCGAGAACATGGCGAAACCCCTCAGGTGCCATGCGCCGATCATCGCCGCCAGGCTGCGCCAGGCCATGGGCCGCGCTTCGGGACCGCCGATGTAGCGCGCGACCTCCTCGTCGGCGCGGAAGGCCGCCCACGCCTCGAAGTCGCCGGCGCAGGGCATGCGCAGGATCAGGCGTGGTGTTACCAGTTGGACGTCGAAGACAGACACGTTGGACTTCTCCGACAGCATTCGGCCGTCATCCCCGCCCTTCGCCTGCTCAGGGCAGGCTCCGGCGAGACCCAGTGACTTTGCGCTGCCAAACCAAAGACGCTGGGTTCCCGCCTTCGCGGGAATGACGAGTCTTGAGGGTCAGAACGCGCTGATGCCGGTCAGCTCACGCCCGATCACCAGCTGGTGCACGGTCTCGGTGCCTTCGTAGGTGATGACCGATTCGAGGTTGAGCGCGTGGCGGATCGCCGCATGCTCGGTGGTGATGCCGGCGCCGCCGAGCAGGTCGCGGCATTCGCGCGCGATGTCGATCGCCATGCGGCAGTTGTTCCACTTCGCCAGCGAGACCTGCGCCGGCTGCATGGCGCCAGCATCCTTGAGGCGGCCCAACTGCACCACCAGCAACTGCGCCAGGGTGATCCGGCGCGCCATCTCGGCCATCTTGATCTGGGCGCTCTGCGTCGCCGCCACCGGGCGATCGAACAGGATGCGTTCCTTGGTGTAGTTCAGCACTTCGTCGAGGCAGGCGATGGCCGCGCCGATCGGACCCCAGGTGATGCCGTAGCGGGCCTGTGTCAGGCAGCCCAGCGGACCCTTGAGGCCCTTGACGTTCGGCAGGCGGTTGCTCTCGGGCACGCGCACGTTGTCGAAGAACAGCGAGCTGGTCACCGACGCGCGCAGGCTCATCTTGTGCTTGATTTCCTGCGCCGCGAAACCGGGCATGCCCTTCTCGACGACGAAACCCTGGATGCCTTCGTCGGTCTGCGCCCAGACGATCGCGATGTCGGCGATGTTGCCGTTGGTGATCCACATCTTGGAGCCGTTGAGGACCCAGTCGCCGCCGTCACGCTTGGCGTTGGTTTTCATGTTGGCCGGATCGGAACCACCGTGCGGCTCGGTCAGGCCGAAACAGCCGATGACCTTGCCCGCGGCCATGTCCGGCAGCCAGCGCATGCGCTGCTCCTCCGTACCATAGGCGTAGATCGGATACATGCACAGCGAGGACTGCACGCTGACGAAACTGCGGATGCCGCTGTCGCCGCGCTCGAGTTCCTGGCAGATCAGGCCGTAGCTGACCGCATTGAGTCCGGCGCAACCGTACTTTTCCGGCAGCGAGGAACCGAGCAGGCCCAGCTCGGCGATCTCGCCGATCAGTTCCTTGGGGAAGCGGGCCTGGTCGAACGCATCGCCGATGATCGGAATCACGCGCTCGTTGGTGAAACGCGCCACCGTGTCCTGTACGGCGCGCTCCTCGTCGCTGAGCAGGGAGCGGACGTCGTAGAGGTCGTACGGGTGCAGGGCCATGGCGCGCTCGACATTGGAAAGACGGCCATTGTAATGGCCGCCAGCGGCGCGGGTACCCCCAGAAGGCGCTTTGCGCCTGCGTTTTCCGGGGATTGCCAATACCTGACTGCGCTTCGCTTGCCAGGGCCCTGCGAATTGACGAAGACCGGTCAATAACTCGCCGAAGCGTCGTCCGCCGGGCCGGGGATGACGGTTCGGGACAAAAAAAGGGGCCGGATCGCTCCGGCCCCTCGAGTATTGCTAATGCGATGTGGCGATCAGCCCTGGGTCGAACCCGTCGAGGCCGAAGCCGTCTGGGTCACGACCTGGCCGTCGATGACCGGCAGGCGGTTGTTGACCGGACGCTCGTCCATGCGGATGGTCTGCTCGGCGCCGTCGAAACGATAGGTCACGTCGTAGCCGACCACCTTGTCCTCTTCACCCAGCAGGATCTGGTTGCCCGGCTTGCTGTCGGTGCGCATCGTGCCGGTGGTGCCGTCCGGATTGCGGTAGGTCACGTTGTAGCCCACCACGCGCGAGGACTGCGACGTCGACGAAGCGGTGTGGCACTGACGCTCGGTGCGGCTGGTGACCTTGCCGCCGACGTGACGCTTGTCGACCTGGTTGCCGATGAAGCCACCGGCGACAGCGCCACCGACGGTCGCGGCCTTGCGGCCATTGCCGCCGCCGATCTGGTTGCCGACCAGGCCACCGATGACCGCACCGGCGACCGTACCGCCGACGTTGCCGTCACGCTCCGGGGCGCGCTCCTGCACGACCACGTCCTGGCAGACTTCGCGCGGCGTCGAAGTGGTGCTGGTCTCGCGCACCGCGTCGGTACCGATGACGGTGGCGTACAGCTTTTCCTTCTCGTTGATCGGCTTGACGTTGAGCACGTCGGCGTATTCGATCTTGCCCGACTGGATGGCGCCGTCGGCGGCCATGTCGCTGCCCTGGCCGATCGGCTGGCCGTTGGCGTCGAGCTGGGTGGCTTGGGCACCGTCGTGACCACGGAAGCTGTTGTATGCCGCGACGGCGACGCCGCCGACCAGCAGCGAAGCCAGGGCGACCGCTAGGATGTTCTTGTTCATTTCAGGCCTCTGCTGCGGGATTTCGCCCGCGGGTTGGTGGATGGCGCCATTCGAACACTGCGATCCTGAACGGCCGCCGATTTTTTAACATCAAGCTGTCGCAACTGTGAACCTTGTTTGGGAGCGTGATAGCGTCATTGCGACCGCCGTCAAATTACAGATGCCATGGCCAACCCACTGACCGCCCCCCTGCTGAGCTTCCTGGGCAAGCTGAGCTTCCCCCGCCTGTTCGTGCTGACCGCCGCCCTGTTCGTGGTGGACCTGGTAGTGCCGGACGTCGTGCCCTTCGCAGACGAGCTGCTGCTGGGCCTGGGCACCCTGCTGCTGGCCAACTGGAAGAAGCGCAAGGATCCGACCCTGCCGCCGGCACCCCGCGCCCCGCGCTGAAAGGCGGCCCGCCCCCTGAACGCCCCCCTGCTGGTCGACAGCCACTGCCACCTGGACGCGGCCGAATTCGACGGCGACCGCGACCAGGTGATCGCGCGTGCGCGCGAGGCCGGGGTCAGCCGCCAGCTGGTGCCGGCCGTCGATGCCGCCAGCTGGCCTAAGCTGCGCGAGGTCTGCTTGGCCGCCAGCGGCCTGTATCCGGCCTATGGCCTGCACCCGATGTACCTGGCGGCGCACCGCGACGAGCACCTGGCGCTGCTGCGCGAATGGCTCGAACGCGAACGCCCGCTCGCGGTTGGCGAATGCGGTCTCGACTATTTCGTGGAGGGCCTCGATGCCGACCGGCAGATGCACTTGTTTGAAGGCCAACTGCGCCTGGCACGCGAGTTCGACCTGCCGGTGATCGTGCACGCGCGCCGCGCGGTCGATGCTGTGATCGCCGCGGTACGCCGAATCGGAGGCGTGCGTGGCGTCGTCCACAGTTACCCGGGTAGCGAGGAACAGGCCAGGCAACTGTGGCGGGCTGGTTTCATGCTCGGCCTCGGCGGCCCGGTGACCTACGACCGCGCCAATCGCCTGCGCAGACTGGCGGCGACGATGCCGCTGGAGCACCTGTTGCTGGAGACCGATGCCCCGGACCAGCCCGATGCCGGCATTCGCGGACAGCGCAACGAGCCCTCGCGCCTGACCAGCGTCCTGACCGTGATCGCCGAACTGCGGGGCATCACGCCAGACGCCCTGGCGCGTGCAACGACGGCCAACGCGGAGCGGTTGTTCGGCCTGCCCTCCCAGGGCCTCGACTGAGCGGCCGTTAGCGGCCGTTACTTGCGCTTGAGCAGCAACTCCAGCGCGCGCCCGACCGCGGCGAACGCGAACGTGCCGGTGATGTGCGTGGCCGCGCCCAGTCCGGCGCCGCAGTCCAGCTTCAATGCGGCGTCGCCGCTCACCACTGGACGCACGCCACACACGCTGCCATCGGGCTGCGGATATTTGACGTTCTCCAACGAATAGATCGCCGAGATGCCGAAGTAGCGATCGGTGTTCTTGGGGAAGTTGAACTCGCTGCGCAGCTTCTTTCGCACCAGCGCCAGCATCGCATCGTGCTCGGTGCGCGACAGGTCGCGAACCCGCACCAGCGTGGCGTCGGTGCGCCCGCCGGCAGAACCGACCACGATCAGCGGCAACTTGCGGCGGCGGCACCACGCGGCCATTTCGACCTTGGTGCGGAAACTGTCGCAGGCGTCGATCACCAGGTCGAAACCCCGGTCGAGCATCTCGGCCAGGTTGGCCGGCGTGACGAAGCTGGCCACCGCCTCGACCGTGATCTGCGGATTGATCGCCCGGCAACGTTCGGCCATGGCCTCGACCTTGGCCCGCCCGTACTGGCCGACCAGCGCCGGCAACTGCCGGTTGGTGTTGGACACGCACAGATCGTCGGCATCGATCAGGGTCAGGTGGCCGATGCCGGTGCGTGCCAGCGCCTCCACCACCCACGAGCCGACGCCGCCCATGCCGACCACGGCGATGCGGCAGGTGGACAGGCGGGCGATGGTTCCGGTGCCGTAGAGGCGATCGACCCCGGCGAAGCGTTCAAGCCAGGCCGGGTCGAGAGTGGTGGTGGTCATGTGCGGCATTGTAAGCGTCCCAAGCCGGGGGCCACCGTGACCTGCGCGCCGCGACCCGCATGATATGGTTCGGCGCAAATTGCACGGAGCCCGGACGATGAGCAACCCCCAGCCCAGCAGTGTCAAGCCAGGCAGCAACGCGACGAAGTACCTGTTCCTGTTCCTCATCGGCCTGGCGATCGGCGTGATCGCGACGGTGATGGCGCTTCGCGCGATCAACGCCCGCAAGGACCATTTCCCCGAGGGCGTGATGCACGTACAGCAGTGGCACCTGGGCCAGCTCAAGCACAAGGTCGAGCAGAACCGTTGCGCGGCGACCGACGTGCTGCCCCATTTCAAGGCACTGCGGGTAATGGCTGACGATCTGGAACCGGCGTTCCCCGACCTGGCCGACGACAAGCGATTCGGCGAGCACGCCAGCCGCATGCGCGCCAAGCTCGACGCCGCGCTTGCCAGCCCGCCGCTCAACTGTGCCGGCGTGGGTACGGTCAATACTGAAATCGGGGAAGCCTGCAAGGCCTGCCATCAGGACTTCCGCGGCTGAGTCTGCGGCCAGCCGCGTGTCATCACGCGGCCTCCAGCAAGCTGGCTCTTTGCACAACACGGCGGCGGTCATACCGGAATATTGATCGCCTGTTCATCTCCACAAGGCTAGCGTTCATGCGTGGCGGGCACCGGGGTGGTGTTGCCGCCCTCACCTCCACAAGGAGTCGCGCATGAGTTCCCAGAATCTCCGCCTGCTTGGTATTGCTTCCGCTGCGATGCTTGCGCTTGCCGGCTGTGCCACGTCTCCGTCGCCCGGCTACAGCACCGTGCCGGCACCTGCACCGTCCTACGGCGGCAACAGCAACACCTGCTATGACTGCGGCACCGTGACCCGTATCGAACAGGTCGCCACCGGTTCCACCGCCCCCAGCGCCACGGGCGCAGTCCTGGGCGGCCTGGTCGGCGCCGTCGCCGGCCACGAGATTTCGGCCCATACGGGCGGCAGCAAGGGCAATCAGAATATTTCCGCCGCCGCTGGCGCGGTGGGCGGCGCCATCGCCGGCAATGCAATCCAGAAGAACACCGCCGGCCCGGGCTATAACGTTTACGTTCGTCTCAACGACGGCCGCACCACGGTCGTGACGCAGAAGGACCTGGGCGGCATCCGCGAAGGTTCCTATGTACGCGTCAATAACGGCCGCGCCTATGCGCAGTAACTAATCCCGGAAACAACGGGATGAAACAATGGGAGCGGTAACATTCACGTATAAAGAAAAAACCCGGCGCAGGCCGGGTTTTTCCTTTCCGGGCGCCGCAAGCAGCGCCAGAGACTTCCGTCGCCGGATCCGGCCCCAGAGACTGGGATCAGAGCGGCTGGACGGCGTCGGCCTGCAGGCCCTTCTGGCCCTGCACGACGGTGAAGGAGACCTTCTGGCCTTCCTTCAGGCTCTTGAAGCCCTGCGACTGGATGGCACGGAAGTGCACGAACACGTCCTCGCCATTCTCGCGGCTGATGAAGCCAAAGCCCTTGGCATCGTTGAACCACTTGACGGTACCGGTTTCACGGTTCGACATATTTACTTACTCCTTGGAACGTTTGGTTGATAACGCCGCGTTAGGCTGCGTGCTGGTTGCAAGGAGGAAGCGAGGTGCAACGATGTAGCGGATCGATGGATCAACCGCATCGGGCCACGATTCACGGTGACCCTGGCAAACACAGCGCCCGCAAAGTACCCCGGGCCGGGTGAAAATGCAATCTGGGCAAAGTCATGCTCTGACAGGGGGTAATCAGTATGGAATTGCAGGGGTTTTATTACGTATTGGCCGGCATTCTGATCCTGGTCGGGATAGCCGGCACGGTATTGCCTGCCCTGCCCGGCCTGCCCCTGGTTTTCGCCGGGATGTTGCTGGCGGCATGGGCCGGGGATTTCCGCGAGGTCGGCTGGGTGCCGCTGGTGATACTGGGGGTGCTGACCGTGCTGTCGCTGGGCATCGACCTGCTGGCCACTTCGATCGGGGCCAAGCGCGTGGGCGCCAGCAAACTGGCCGTGGTCGGCGCGGTGCTGGGCACGTTTGCCGGCCTGTTCTTCGGCCCGGCCGGATTGTTCGCCGGGCCTTTTGTCGGCGCCCTGGGTGGCGAACTGATCCACTGCCGCGAGGTGCGCAAGGCGGCCAAGGTCGGCTTCGGCACCTGGCTCGGCATCGTCTTCGGCGTGGTGCTCAAACTGGGCCTGGCATTCGCCATGCTGGGACTGTTCGCATTCGCCTGGTTCGTGTGACTGCAGATTCCCGCGCAATATCGCCACGGGCACCGTCCCGCCCTTTCCCGGACAAGTCGCGTTAACGACAGCGCCCGCACGGCAATGCACACTTTGCAGCCGCGACGTCCACCGCATCGAGCCCCCCGCATGCAGCCAGTCCGCAATTCGCGCCAAGTTCGCCGTCCATTCTCCCGACCACTGCTGCTGATCGCCGCAGCCCCCTTGCTGGCGCAGGCACAGGTCCCCGCCACGCCGGCCACGCCCGAAGCCTGCGTTTCCATTAACGTCGATGCCGACCGGCTGGCCTGCTACGACGCCGCGCTCGGCCGCCAGGCCCGCGACACGCGCGGCGCCGATATCGCCGCCAAGGAAGCCAAGGCGATCCAGAAAAACCTGGAGCTCGCCGAGGAAGTGGTGCCCGGGGCGGCCCCGCCTGCGGCCGCGGAACAACCGGCCCGCGCCGGCGGAGAGTCTCGCGCCGGCAACGAGATGTTCCCGATGGAAGACCCGTTGCACAGCGCCATTGCCAACGCCGGCAAGGGCTCGCTGCTCGACAGCCGCTGGGAACTGGCCAGCGACTCCAAGCTGGGCATCTTCAACTTCCGCGCCTACAAGCCGGTTTACCTGCTGCCCGCGTTCTGGACCAACGACGTCAACGAGGCGCCGCATTCGCCGAACCCGAACAACACCGTGCCCGGGCCGCTCCCGGTCGATGCGCTCGAAGCCAAATTCCAGCTGAGCTTCAAGACCAAGGCCTGGGAGGACATATTCGGCGACAACGGCGACCTGTGGCTGGCCTACACCCAGAGCTCGCGCTGGCAGGTCTACAGCGCCGACACCTCGCGGCCGTTCCGCGAAACCAACTACGAACCGGAGGTCATGCTGACCTTCCGCAACAACTACCAGATTGGTGGCTGGACCGGACGCCTGGCCGGGATCGGCATCAATCACCAGTCCAATGGCCGCGCCGATCCCCTGTCGCGCAGCTGGAACCGCGTGATCGGCACCATCGGCCTGGATCGCGAGAACTGGGCGCTGACGATCCGGCCGTGGTGGCGCGTCCCGGAGAGTGCCGGCGACGACAACAACTCCGACATCGAGGATTTCGTCGGGCGCGGCGACGCCACGCTGGTGTACGTGCACGGCGGCCACCAGTTCTCGGTGATGGGGCGGCATTCGCTGCGCGGCGGCGACCGTTCGCACGGCGCGCTGCAACTGGACTGGGGCTTCCCGATCAGCAACAGCCTGCGCGGGCATGTGCAGGTGTTCGACGGCTATGGCGAAAGCCTGATCGACTACAACCACCGGGCGACCTACATCGGCCTGGGCATCTCGCTGCTGGAATGGTACTGACCTGACACCGCGGTCGCAGTCCATGCGACCGCGGCCTGCGATGATGACCTCCATCTTCGGCAGGGGTTGCAATGGCAGGAGACGTCACCGTGAAAATGCACCGCATCCTCTCACTCGATGGCGGCGGCATCCGTGGCCTGGTCAGCTGTGTCTGGCTGTCCGGCGTCGAGGATGCTCTCGTCCAGGCCGGCAAACGCGGCGGGCTGGTCGGCAACTTCGACCTGATCGCCGGCAGCTCGACCGGCGCGCTGATCGCCTGCGGGCTGGCGATGGGCCTGGGGCCCGGGCAAATGGCCGAGCTCTACCGGCAGCAGCGGCATGTGATCTTCCCGGGCATGGCGCAGCGACTGTGGTCGCGCGCGGGGCGACTGCTGAGCCAGGGCGTGTCCGCGCCACGCTACGACGGCAAAGGTCTGGAGAAGGTGCTGAAGAAGGTCTTCGGCACCACCACGCTGGGACAGGCGAAGAAACCGCTGTTGATCACCAGTTACGACACGATTTCGCGCACGCCGGTGGTGTTCAAGAGCTTCAAGCCCGAGCACGCCGACCTGCCGATGTGGGAAGTGTGCCGCGCATCGACGGCGGCGCCGACCTACTTCCCCGCCCACCCGATGGTGGTCGAGGGACGCAAGCGGGCGATGATCGATGGCGGCGTGGTGGCCAACAACCCGACCGCGTGCGCGATCGCCGAAGCGTTACGCAAGGACGCCCGCGTCGACAGCGCCCAGGACCTGGTGGTGCTGTCGGTCGGCAGCGGCGAGCGCAACCGGCCGATCGACCTGAAGTCCGCGCAGGAATGGGGCGCGATCGAATGGGCGATCCCGATCATCGACGTGCTGTTCGATGGCAACACCGACGCGGTCGACTACATCGCCCAGCACCTGGTCGGCGACGGCTATTTCCGCCTGCAGGCAGAACTGCTGACGGGGCTGGACGACCTGGACGACGTCAGCGACACCAACATCGCCGCGCTGGAGGCGATGGCGCAGGCGTATCTGCTGCGCGCCGAGACGCGCAAGAAGCTGGTGGAGCTGGTGGGGCGGTTGTAGCTCGCGCAGCGTCCATGGGTCCCGCCTTCGCGGGAATGACGACTTCCGGACGAAGACCGGGCAACGAATTGATGGAGCGTCGTCCACCGCGACGGGGATTGCGTAGCAGCGGGACATGGATGTCCCGCGCCCGGCATAAAGACAGGAGGTCGTCTGCCGGGCGCAGCAATCCCCGGCGTGGTGGACGGCGCCGTTCCGAAGGCAAGGCGGGCCGAACCGATTACTCCACTACTACCGGGATCTTGCCGATTCTCGCCTGCCACTCGCGCGGGCCGGTCTTGTGCACCGACTCGCCGGTGGAGTCGACGGCCACGGTCACTGGCATGTCTTCCACCTGGAACTCGTAGATCGCCTCCATGCCCAGGTCGGCGAAGCCGACCACGCGCGCAGCCTTGATCGCCTTCGACACCAGATAGGCAGCGCCGCCGACCGCCATCAGATAGGCCGAACCGTGCTTGCGGATCGCCTCAATGGCCGTCGGACCGCGCTCGGCCTTGCCGACCATGCCGAGCAGACCGGTCTGGCTGAGCACCTGCTCGGTGAACTTGTCCATGCGCGTGGCCGTGGTCGGGCCGGCCGGGCCGACGACCTCATCGCGCACCGGATCGACCGGGCCGACGTAGTAGATGAAACGGCCCTTGAGATCGACCGGCAGCGACTCGCCCTTGTTGAGCATGTCGACCATGCGCTTGTGCGCGGCGTCGCGACCGGTCAGCAGCTTGCCGTTGAGCAGCAGCACTTCGCCGGGCTTCCAGCTGGCGACGTCTTCACGGGTGAGCGTGTCGAGATTGACCCGACGGCCCTTGGAAGCGTCGTACGTCAGCTCCGGCCAGTCGGCCAGCGACGGCGGATCGAGCATCACCGGGCCGCTGCCATCGAGCGTGAAATGGGCGTGGCGCGTGGCGGCGCAGTTCGGAATCAGCGCCACCGGCAGGTTGGCCGCGTGGGTCGGATAATCCCTGACCTTGATGTCGAGCACGGTGGTCAGGCCGCCCAGGCCCTGCGCGCCGATGCCGAGCGCGTTGACCTTCTCGAACAGTTCCAGGCGCAGCTCCTCGGCGCGATTGGACGCACCGCGCTGCTGCAGCTCGGTGATGTCGATCGGTTCCATCAGCGCTTCCTTCGCCAGCAGCATCGCCTTCTCGGCGGTGCCGCCGATGCCGATGCCGAGCATGCCCGGCGGGCACCAGCCCGCGCCCATCGTCGGCACGGTCTTGAGCACCCAGTCGACGATCGAGTCGGAGGGGTTGAGCATCGCGAACTTCGACTTGGCTTCCGAGCCGCCGCCCTTGGCGGCGACGATCACATCGACCGTATTGCCCGGCACAACCTTGACGTTGACCACGCCCGGCGTGTTGTCCTTTGTGTTGGTGCGCTTGCCCGCTGGATCGGCCAATACCGACGCGCGCAGCTTGTTGTCGGGGTGGTTGTAGGCGCGGCGCACGCCCTCTTGGACCATGTCCTCCACGCCCATGGTGGCGTCGTCCCAGCGCACGTTCATGCCGATCTCGAGGAACACGGTGACGATGCCGGTGTCCTGGCAGATCGGACGGTGGCCTTCAGCGCACATGCGCGAGTTGATCAGGATCTGGGCGATGGCATCGCGCGCGGCCGGCGACTCTTCGCGCTCGTAGGCGGCGGCGAGGTTCCTGATGTAGTCGACCGGGTGGTAGTAGCTGATGTACTGCAGGGCATCGGCCACGGACTGGATCAGGTCTTCCTGGCGGATGGAGGCTGGCGTGGTCGAGCTGGACTTCGGGCTTGCGGCGTTGCTCACGGCGGGCATCGAGGCTGGCGGGCGGGGCCATATTTTAGCCCGTATCTGACTGCGGGTCCGGGCCGTTTGCCTGGACACGGCATCTTCACATTTCCCGCACAGGCGAAGATGGAACGTTACATAAAGTAAACATCTGCCCGGTCAACCCGGCCGGGACGCCATCCTGAGGGGGTTCGCATGTCGTCGTCGCAACGTCACCGCGCGGCTGTGGGTCGCGTCCTGTTGCCCGCTGTCTTCCTCTCGGCACTGTCCTTCCCGGCCCTGGCCGTGCAGCCGCTGGACACATTCAGCATCCGCGTCGCCGGTTACATCAGCAAATTCGACACCCAGCTGCGCGCCGACGGCGAGACCGTGCGGGGCTCCGATGTCGATCTCGATCGCGACCTGGGCCTGGACGGCGACAGCACGATCGGCCTGATCTCCGCGAGCTGGCGGCCGTTCGAAGACCACGAGTTCGGCATCTCCTACTACCAGGACAGTTTCGACTCGCGCCGCACTCTCAACCGCGACATCAACTTCGATGGCGCGACCTACCCGGCATCTGCAACCGTTCGCAGCGAGTACAACCTCGATGCCTACGAGCTCAACTACAACTGGTGGGCAGCCAACAACGACACCTGGGCACTGGGCCCGCGCCTGGGCCTGATCTGGTACAAGGTCGAACTGGACTTGAGCCTGGTGGTCGATGCCGGCGGCAATCAGGGCGGGGCGGATTTCGATCGGCAGGTCTCTGCCGACATCCCCGCACCGACGATTGGCGGCAGCTGGCGCTGGACACCTGCGGAAGATTGGCGCCTGTACGCCGAAGCGGGCTACTTCAAGGCCAACATCAACGACATCGATGCCGATGTCACCTTCGCCCGCGGCGGCGTCGAGTGGTACCCGTGGGAGAGCTTCGGTTTCATGCTCGACTACACCTACAACAACATCGACGCCGACGCCGATGCCAACCGTTTCAATGGCCATCTCGAGTTCAAGGACAGCGGCATCCGCCTGGGCGGCGTGTACCGTTTCTGAGCCGATGTCCGTGGGAACCGGTTCGCCGGTTCCCACGCGAGCGCCGCACCGGGCCCGCGCGTGAAGATCGCCACGTTCAACGTCAACGGCATCAACACCCGCCTGGAATCAGTGCTGGCATGGCTGCGCGAGGACGCGCCCGATGTCGCCTGCCTGCAGGAACTGAAGGCCGCCAATGAACAGTTCCCGCGCAAGGCCCTCGCCGAGGCCGGCTATGGCGCGATCTGGCACGGCCAGAAGGCCTGGAACGGCGTGGCCATCCTGGCCCGCGACAGCGACCCGATCGAGATCCAGCGCGGTCTCCCTGGCGACCCCGATCCCAGCCAGAGCCGCTATCTCGAAGCGGCGGTGAACGGAATGGTCATCGCTTGCCTGTACCTGCCCAACGGCAATCCGCAGCCCGGCCCCAAGTTCGACTACAAACTGGCCTGGTTCGACCGCCTGATCGAACGCGCACAACAACTGCACGACTGCGGCCAGCCCGTCGTGATCGCCGGCGACTTCAACGTCGTGCCGACCGATGCGGACATCTACGACCCAAAATCGTGGCGCAAGGATGCCCTGCTCCAGCCGCAAAGCCGCGAGCGCTACGAGCGCCTGCTCGCGCAGGGCTGGACGGACAGCCTGCGCGAACTGTTCGGCGAGGAGCGCGTGTATACGTTCTGGGATTACTTCCGCCAGCACTGGCAGCGCGATGCGGGACTGCGCATCGACCATCTCCTGCTCAACCCGGTGCTCGCGCCAAGCCTGAGCGAAGCCGGCGTGGATCGCTGGGTACGCGGCTCGGAACGGGCCAGCGATCATGCCCCGGCCTGGGTCGAACTCGATCTTCCCCTCGCTTCCGCATGACGGCCGCAACATCACCATGACGTCGGCTGCCGCCGTTGTGCCCTATCCTGCCAACCCATGCCCGCCGACACCGCCGCACCCGCCAAGCCAAGCCTGCGCGAACGATTCGACGCGTTGCGCAACCTGCCGCCATTCCTGCGGCAGATCTGGGCGACCAGCCCCTGGCTGACGCTGACCACGCTGGGCCTGCGGATCGTCCGCGCGTTCCTGCCCATCGCCACGCTGTATGTCGGCAAGCTGATCATCGACGAAGCCGTGCGCCTGGTCGCGGCCGGCGCCAACTTCGAGTCGATCGGTGCGGCCTGGCACAGCGGCCAGCTGGACACGCTGTCGTCGCTGCTGCTGCTCGAGTTCGCGCTGGCGATCGGCTCGGACCTGCTCGGGCGCCTGATCAGCTACGGCGACTCGCTGCTGTCGGAACTGTTCACCAACGCCACCAGCGTGCGCCTGATGGAGCACGCGGCCACGCTCGACCTGGAGGACTTCGAAGACCCGGACCTGCAGGACAAGCTCGACCGCGCGCGCCGCCAGACCATGGGGCGGATGAACCTGATGAGCCAGCTGTTCGGCCAGGTGCAGGATGCGATCACCGTGATCAGCTTCGCTGCCGGCCTGCTGGTCTATGCGCCATGGCTGATCGTGCTGCTCGCCGTGGCGCTGGTGCCCTCGTTCGTCGGCGAGGCGCACTTCAACGCGCTGGGCTATTCGCTCAACTTCGCCTGGACGCCCGAACGCCGCCAGCTGGAATACGTGCGCCAGATGGGCGCGAGCGTGGAGACGGCCAAGGAGGTGAAGATCTTCAACCTCCACCGTTACCTGATCGCCAAGTACCGCGAACTGGCCGACGGATTCTTCCGCGCCAACCGCGCCCTCGCCCGCCGCCGCGCCGCCTGGGGTGCGCTGCTGGCCGCGCTGGGCACGATGGGCTATTACGTCGCCTACGCCTACATCGCCTGGCGCACCGTGCGCGGCGATTTCAGCATCGGCGACCTGACCTTCCTGGCCGGCAGTTTCCGCCGCTTGCGGCAGTTGCTCGAAGGCCTGCTGGTCGGCTTCTCGCAGGTGGCCGGACAGGCGCTGTACCTGGATGACCTGTTCTCGTTCTTCGAGATCACGCCCGAGATCGTCTCGCCGGCCAATGCGTTGCCGATACCGCGGCCGATCGCGCGCGGCTTCGTGTTCGAGAACGTCGGCTTCCGCTATCCCGATGCGGAAAAGTGGGCGCTGCGCGGTCTCGACTTCGAACTGCGCGCCGGCGAAGTGCTGGCCCTGGTCGGCGAGAACGGCGCCGGCAAGACCACCCTGGTCAAGCTGCTTGCGCGCCTGTACGACCCGGACGAAGGCCGCATCACCCTGGACGGTCGCGACCTTCGCGACTACGACCTGGACGACCTGCGCGGCAACGTCGGCGTGATCTTCCAGGACTTCGTCCGCTACCACCTCACCGCCGGCGAGAACATCGGCGTTGGCCAGATCGACGCGATGGCCGACAGCGCGCGCATCCGCGAGGCGGCCCGGCGCGCGGCGGCCGACGAGGTGATCGAGGCATTGCCCAACGGTTACGACCAGCTGGTTGGCCGCCGCTTCAAGACCGGCGTCGACCTGTCCGGCGGGCAGTGGCAGAAGATCGCCATCGCCCGAGCCTACATGCGCGATGCGCAGGTGATGATCCTCGACGAGCCGACCGCGGCGCTGGATGCGCGCAGCGAGTTCGAAGTGTTCCGGCGCTTCAAGGAACTCTCGCACGGCAAGACCGCGGTACTGATTTCGCACCGCTTCAGCAGCGTGCGCATGGCCGACCGCATCCTGGTGCTCGCGCAAGGCCGGCTCGAAGCCAGCGGCACCCACCAGGAACTGCTCGACCAGGGCGGCCGCTACGCCGAACTGTTTGAATTGCAGGCCGCCGGGTATCGTTGAGGCGGTCGGCTGTCACCATTCTTTTTACCCCTATTCGCTCCGGGAGACTGTCCATGCGCCACCACGTCCACTGCACCGCCCTCGCCTTTGCGCTGTCGCTCTCGCTTGCCGCATGCCAGGCCGACCAGGGTGCCGCCGCGAAGACGGACGCCGTGGCTGCCGCGACCCCGGCGCCCAAGGCGATGCCGACGCAGACCGTCGCCAGCCAGAGCGGCCAGGTGCGCGTGACCGAGATTGCCTCGGGCCTGTCGCACCCGTGGAGCGTGGCGCTGCTGCCCGACGGCGGCTTCCTGGTCACCGAGCGCCCGGGGCGGATGCGCCGGATCTCCGCGGACGGCGCGGTGTCTGCCCCCCTCGGGGGCGTGCCGGAGGTCTGGGCGCAGGGCCAGGGCGGCCTGCTCGACGTGGTGCTGGCCCCCGACTTCGCCAGCAGCAAGCGGATCTACTTCAGCTACGCCGAGCCCGGCGAGAACGGCACCGCCGGCACCGCTGCGGCCATGGCCACGCTGGGCGACACGGCGCTCACCGATGTGCGGCGCATCTATCAACAGCAGCCCAAGCTCGAGGGCCCGAATCACTTCGGCTCGCGCATCGCCTTCGACGGCAAGGGCCATGTGTTCATCACCCAGGGCGAACGCAACGACCGCCCGACCGCGCAGAAGCTCGACATGCTGCAGGGCAAGGTGGTGCGCCTGAACCTCGACGGCAGCGTGCCCAGCGACAATCCCTTCGTCGGCCGCAAGGACGCTCGCCCGGAGATCTGGAGCTACGGCCATCGCAACATGCAGTCGCTGGCGACCGATCCGCGCACCGGCACGGTGTGGGAGGCCGAGCACGGCCCGCGCGGCGGCGACGAGATCAACCGCCCCGAGGCGGGCAAGAACTACGGCTGGCCGATCATCACCCATGGCATCAACTACTCGGGCCTGAAGATTCCCGAGTCCGTCGGCACCTCGGCGCCGGGCATGGAGCAGCCCTACCACGTCTGGGAGAAGTCGCCGGGCCTGTCTGGCATGGCGTTCTACACCGGGCATGCCGGCTCGAAGTGGGACAACAGCCTGTTCCTGGGGGCACTGGCCGACAGCAGCCTGATCCGGCTCAGCCTCGACGGCGACACGATCACCGGCGAAGAGCGCCTGCTGAAGGAACTCAACTCGCGCATCCGCGACGTCCGGGTCGGCAGCGACGGCAAGGTCTATGTCCTCACCGACGAGGAGAACGGCAAGCTGCTGCGGCTGGATCCGCCGACGGGCTGAGGGACGCGATCGGCTACAATGCCGGCCGGTTCTACTCCCCAAGCACCGGCATGTCTTCCGCGTTTGGCACCGAAACGGTGCTGGATGTCCGTCACTGGACGGACGACTACTTCAGCTTCACCACCACCCGCGACGACGGGTTCCGCTTCGAGAACGGCCAGTTCGTGATGATCGGACTGGACGTACCGCAGGCGGACGGCTCGGTGCGGCCGCTGCTGCGCGCCTACTCGATCGCCAGCGCCAACTGGGAAGAGCAGCTGGAGTTCTTCAGCATCAAGGTGCCCAACGGCCCGCTGACCTCGCGGCTGAAGTCGATCCAGCCGGGCGACCAGGTGCTGATCGGGCGCAAGCCCACGGGCACCCTGCTGATCCATGACCTGCATCCCGGCCGCAATCTCTACCTGCTGGGCACCGGCACCGGCCTGGCGCCGTGGCTGGCGGTGATCAAGGACCCGGCCACCTACGAGCGCTTCGACCGGGTGATCCTCACCCACGGTGTCCGCAACGGGCACGACCTGGCCTACCGCGACTACTTCGTCAACGAACTGCCGCGCCATGAGTTCCTCGGCGAGCAGATCGCCGCCAAGCTCAAGTACTACCCGGCGGTGACGCGCGAGGCGTTCGACTTCGACGGCAACGACCACCGCGGCCGCCTGACCGATCTGTTCGACAGCGGCCGGATGATGCGGCACCTGGGCATCGAGGCGCTCGACCCCGAGCACGACCGCGCGATGATCTGCGGCAGCCCGCAGATGCTGGCCGACTTCCGCGGTATCCTCGATGGCCGTGGCTTCGCCGCGGCGCCGCGCATCGGCGTGCCAGGGCAGTATGTGTTCGAGCGGGCGTTCGTCGAGAAGTAGCGAGGCAACCGCGACAGCGATCAGGCCGTGATCGCTGCCCCGGTGCCGGTGCCGGCGCCGCGCAGCCAGCGCTCGGCTTCGACCTCGTTGGTGAATACCGCCGCGTCCACGCCGGCATCGCGCGCGTACAGCGCGCAGTACTCGACATCCTGCAAGCCGCGCGGCTTCACGTGCGCGATGCGGTAACGCCACAGTCGCGCGTATTCCATGGCGAGCACCAGCTCGAGCCATTCCAGTTCCTGCATGGCTTCGCCGCTGAGCTCGTCGACCAGCAGCACGCCGTTGCCCTGCGCCACTTCCAGCCGCGGCATGATTTCGCGCCAGTACGCGAGTGTGTTGTCGAGGTTTTCCTCGCCGCTTACATGCACGCGCAAACCGAAATCATGATCTTCGATTTCGACCTGCAACTCCGTCTGCAGAACCTGCCTGAGCATGGCATCACCCCAATGCGGCTTCGATGTCCTTCGCAATCGACTCTGGCTTGTCGGTCGGTGCGTATCGCTTGATCACCTGGCCATCCCGGCCGACCAGGAACTTGGTGAAATTCCACTTGATCCCCGCAAGGCCGAGGATGCCACCCTTTTCGTCCTTGAGCCACTTCCACAAGGGGTGGGCGCCGTCGCCGTTGACCTCGACCTTGGCGAACAGCGGGAAGGTCACGTCGTAGTTGAGCGAGCAGAAGTTGAGGATCTCGGCCTCGTCCCCGGGCTCCTGGTGGCCGAACTGGTCGCAGGGGAACCCGAGTACTTCCAGGCCGCGGCCGCCAAAGTCCCGGGAGAGCTTCTCCAGGCCGGTGTATTGCGGGGTAAACCCGCACTGGGAGGCAACGTTGACGATCAGCAGGACCTTGCCGCGGAACTCATCGAGCCGGCGCGGCTGGCCGTCGATGTCGGTGGCGCTGAAGTCGTAGGCGGTGGTCATGGGGGGTGACTCCGGAACTGTGGCCCCGAGCATAGCGCCCGGGCGGGACATCGGGAATCTGAAAACGTTGGCAAGGCGCCGGACACGGCCATGGGAGCGCTAGCCATCGCGCAGGCCGCCCTGCGGCCGGAAACGACAACGCCGGGACGGGCCCGGCGTTGTCGGTGTCACACGATCGCAGCAATCTCAGGCCAATGCCTCAGAAGCCGGCCTTGAACTCCACGCCAACCGTGCGCGGCTCGTTGATGAAGCCGGTGAGGTTGTTGAAGTCGATGCCGCCCACGACCTGCACTTCGTCGGTGATGTTGCGGCCGAACACGGCCAGGTCGTACTTGCCGTAATCCCACATGTAACCCAGGCGCAGGCCACCTTCGACCAGCGACTTGCCGGTGAACTCGACCGAGTCGTACAGGAAGAAGTTCACTTCGCTGCGATAGACCCAGTCGGTGTAGGCGTAGAACTCGCCACCGTTGTCCATCGGGATGCCCCAGCGCAGGGTCAGGTTGTGGTTCCACTTCGGCGCCTGCGGCAGGACGTTGCCGTCGATCAGTGCCTTGCCGTTGATGTCGAGCGGATCGGTCACGGTGCAGGCCGCGCACGGCGAGACCGCCAGGGTCGGGTCCTTGATCTCGGTGTCGTTGTAGCTGCTGCCCAGGGTCAGCAGCAGGTCGTCGGCCAGGTACGCCTGGAAGTCCATCTCGAAGCCCTGGCCGGTGCTCTTGTCGGCGTTGAGCAGGATGTTGGCGTTACCGGTCGAACCGCCCACGGCGGTGAGCTGCTGGTCCTTGATCTCGTAGTAGAAGACGCCGGCGTTGAGGCGCGCGCGCTTGTCCCACAGGTCGGCCTTGATGCCCGCCTCGTACGAGGTGGAGGTTTCCGGACCGGCGATCGACATGCCGTTGAACGCGCCCGCGGCCTGGATGCTGCTGCCGCGGTAGCCGGTGGCGACGCGGCCGTAGAGGTTCACGTCGTCGTTGATCTCGTAGGTGGCCGACAGGTCCCAGTTGAACTTCTTGTCGGAGGTCGACTCGTCCAGGTCGCCATCGGGCTCCATCGCCGCCAGCTGCGCGATGGTGCACTTGCCGCCGAGCACGCACGGAGCGAAGCCGGTCTGCCAGTACTCCTCGACGCCCAGGTCCTTGTCGTCCCAGGTGTAACGCACGCCGGCACGCAGCTGGAAGGCGTCATTGACGTCCCACGTGGTCGCCGCGAACACGGCCCACGAGTCGTTGGTCTGGTTGACGCGCTCGTAGCCGTCCTGGATGCCGCCGGCCAGCGAGTCGTAGCTGAAGCTTTCGACGTCGTAGTCTTCGTTGAAGTAGAACAGGCCGGCCTGCCAGTTCCATGCGCTGTCCAGGTCGGACTCGACGCGGAACTCCTGCGTCCACTGCGCGTGCGACGGAATGCCGTCGGCCGTTTCCGACGCGAACGGAATCACGCCCGGGCCCGACACCGGCAGGAACACTGCGCCGAAACCGCCGTCGATGTCGCCGCGGCTGTAGGTCTCGACCGACTCGTAGCCGGTGATCGAATACAGCTTGTAGTCGCCGATGTCCCAGGTCAGGCGCGCGCTGGCGCCCTGGCTGTCGAGCTCGGAGTGGTTGAGGCCGTCGAGCGAGACCTTGTCCTCGTCGAAACCGTCGACCAGGTCGTTGGTGCCCGGCTTGATGATGTTGGCGCGGAACAGACGCGCGGTGCCGTTGAGGTGACGGGCGTGGGCGTTGAGCAGCGCTTCGAAGGACTCGCCTTCGTAGAGGAACTGCACGCGGCCGGCCGATTCGTCATAGCCTTCGAAACCGTCGTTCGGACCCGGGTAGGTGTTCTCGACCCAGTCGTCGCGGCGCTGGAACAGCACCGAGGCGCGTCCCGACCAGTTCTCGCTGAGGCCGCCGCCGACGGCGCCCTCGAAGTTGACCATGTTGTCGCTGCCGATGCCGAGCTTGCCGTAGCCGCCGAAATCCTGCGACGGACGAACCGACTCGAACTTGACCACGCCGGCCGGGGTGTTGCGGCCGAACAGCGAACCCTGCGGGCCACGCAACACTTCGACGCGATCCAGGTCGAACACCGGGAAGCCCTTGAGGATCGGGTTTTCCTGGACGACTTCGTCATAGACCAGCGACACCGGCTGCGACGCGTTGAGGCGGAAGTCGGTGTTGCCGTAGCCGCGGATGTAGAAGCGCGGGAAGGCGCGACCAAACGAGGATTCGATGTTGAGGCTGGGCACGCGACCGGACAGGAAGCGCACGTCGTTGCCACCGGAACCCAGCACATCGAGCTGCTCGGCATTGAGCGTGGTGACCGACACCGGCACGTCCTGCAGGTTTTCGACCTTGCGCTGCGCGGTGACCTCGATGGTCTCCAGCGTCGTGGACTTGCCGCTGGCCGGCTGCGCGGTCTGCGCCGGTGCGGTGTCGGTCGGGGTCTGCGCATCCTGCGCGAAAGCGGCCTGGGCCGGCAGCATCAGGGCGATGGCGACGGTCAGGGCGTGGCGGGGAAGCTTGCGTGCAAGCGGCATGGAAGGCATTGAGCGGTCTCGATGGGTGGCGTCAAGGATGGGACGCCAAGGATTCGAAGGCCGACGCAGCGAACATGCCTCTCTCCGACATGCGCGATGCGGCGATACGTGGACTCAGGCCGTCCCCTGACGACCTCGGCGCGGACCCGTCCGCGCCACGGCGGCTGACATGACGGGCGGAATGTTACCAGACTGTTAAAGCGCCGTACCCGGGCGTACGCCTGAACCCCCACCCTGGCCGCAGGCGCGGCCAGGGTGGCATTGGTCAGCGCGCGGCGCTGACCTTCACCGCCGGCACGAACGGCTTGATCCCCAGCGCCTCGTGGATCTCGCTCGGGTAATAGGCGGTCGAGCCCTTGATCACCAGCGCCACATTGCGGATATCGGCGATGTTGGTGGTAGGATCGCCGTCGATCAGCACGATATCGGAGCGCTTGCCGGGGGTGACCGACCCCCGCTCCTTGAGCGTGCGGCTATAGGTCGCTCCGTTCCAGGTCGCCACCTGCAGGGCCTGCGACGGGGTCAGCCCGGCCTGGACATACAGCTCCAGCTCGCGCTGCAGGGTGAAGCCGACCATCTCGTCGGTGCCGGCCACCATCGGCACGCCGGCCTTGTAGGCGCGGCCGACGAACTCGACCATCTTGGCGTAGGAGCGGGTGTAGCGCGCCGCGGTGGCATCGTCGGGGATGTTCATCTCGGCGGCGCGACGGCCGCGCTGGATGTCCGGCGGCAGGTGGTCGGCGACGTCGGCCACGATCGGCGACATCTCGCCGTTGCGCTGGTGCAGGAACTCGAACGTGGCCAGGGTCGGGTCGATCACCACTTTCTTCGAAGCCAGCGTGGCGATGAAGTCCTGCACCGGCTTGCTGTCCAGGTCCAGGCCGTCGGTCTTTTCAGCCGGCAGGTAGAACCGCGCCAGCGTGCGCGTGTCGGTCTTGTCATCGACGAAGAAGTTCAGCATCAGCTGGTTGATGTGCTGGATCTCGTCGAAGCCGTCGTCCACCACGTCCTGCGCGCGCAGGAACGCCGGCACGTGGCCGCTGACGCGCATGCCCTTGGAGTGCGCGTACGCCACGGTGTCCTTGAGGATGTCCTTCGGGAACGAGTTGTAGATCTTGATTTGCGGGTAGCCGTGTTCGGCGTACCAGTCGACCGCCTTCTTCACATCGTCGAGGTTCTTGACCACGAAGCCGTTGCGCGCCGAGTACTTGCTCTCGCCTTCGATGAAACCGGCGGGCACCACGTCCGGCGACATCAGCGTGCCGGCCTTGATCTCGCCGAGCATCTGCTGGAGCGTGGCGTTGTCGTTGCCCATGTCGCGCACGGTGGTGACGCCTGCGGCGAGGTTGAGCCCGCCGTCCCAGCGGCCGACATGGGCATGCATGTCGAACAGGCCCGGCAGCAGCACCTTGCCGCCGGCGTCGATGATGTTGTCGGCCTTGACCTTGCCGCCCTTGCCGGTCGGCGTCACCGATACGATCGTGCCGTCCTTCACCAGCACGTCGCTGGCCGCACCCAGGCGTGCGTTTTCGCTGTCGAACACGCGCGCGTTGCGGATCAGGGTGGCGCCGGCGAGCGGATGGCCCAGGCGCTTGGCCAGGTCGACCAGCGCCTCGGCCTCGGCCAGCTTCTGTTGCGCCTCCAGGGCATTGGCGCCGCCCTGGCATCCGTCTTCGATCAGCTGCAGGAAGCCGGGGTAGATGTAGGCGAACAGGCGCGGGCTGGCGTCCGTGGTTGCCCAGGCGAACGTCGGCGTCAGGCCGACGCCGGTGACGGCGAGCAGTTGCACCGGACGCTGCGTGGCGCCGCACTGGACCTGGGCCTGCGCCACCTTGCGCGAAGTGAGCGTGCCGCTGGGGATCAGCGGCAGCTTGCCGTCGGCGCGCTTGGCCAGCGCGCCCATCGCCACCGAGAACCCGGCCGGCGAGCCGCCCAGCGGCGAGTACAGCGCGGTCCCCGAAACCTTCTGGCTGCCGTCGTCGGATTTCGACTTCCACTCGACCTGGTCGCCCTTGCGGCTGAAGCTCTCGTCGATGGCGGCGCCGAAGGTCGACGTGCCCTGGACCCGGTAGCGGGTATAGGTGCCGTCCGCGGCCAGGGTGTACTCCTCCTTCAGCTCCGGGCCACGGCCGTTGTCCTTGAAGATGAAGTCGACGGCGTAGCTGCCGTCGTCGCGGTGGGTCACGACCTGCTGGCCGGCCTGCTTGCCCCCGTCGACCAGGGCGACGTAGCGCAGCGTCTCGGCGGCCATGGCGGTGCTGGCCAGTCCGAGCAGGCCGACGCCCAGGAGCAGGCTGCCGGTGACGGCATGGTTGAATCGGCCGTGGTTGAATCCGGCGCGGGTCAGTGCGGCGCGGGTGCGGACGGTCATGGATTTTTCCCCTCGGTGATGGATCGCGCTGGTCGCCGGCTGGCCGGCGACCCTTGCCCGAAGTGTAGCCAGCCTGTGCCGGCGCGGGCCGTTCGTCCCCCCATGCCTTTCGTCAGGGGTCCAATTGCCCCCCATCGGGTAGGCTGCGGGCTCCCTTTGACGAGGTCTCCGTCCAATGAAGCACCCTCTCGCGCTGGCCCTGGCCGTGGCATTGAGCGCAACCGCCCCCACCTATGCCAAGACTCCCAAGGCAGATACGTCCGTGAGCGCGCCAACCCCGACGCCCAACAGCGTGAATCCGTTCTTCAGCGACTCCCCGCTGCCCCTGCATTACCCGCAGTTCGACAAGATCAAGGACGCCGACTTCGCGCCCGCCTTCGACGCCGGCATGGCCGAGCAGCTGAAGGAGATCGATGCGATCGCCAACAATGCAGCCAAGCCGACGTTCGACAACACCATCATCGCGATGGAGAAGTCGGGCCGCACGCTGACCCGCGCCACCACGGTGTTCTTCAACCTGGTCGGCACCGACACCAACGACACGCGCGAGAAGCTGCAGGCGACCTACGCGCCGAAGTTCTCCGCGCACCGTGACGCGATCAACCTCAACGCCAAGCTCTTTGCCCGCGTGAAGGCGCTGTACGACACGCGCACCACGCTCGGCCTCGACGCCCAGGGCGTGCGCCTGATCGAGCGCTACTACACCGACTTCGTCCGCTCCGGCGCCAACCTGTCGGAAGCCGACAAGACCCGCACCAAGGCGATCAACGCCGAGCTGGCCGCGCTGGGCACCAAGTTCAGCCAGAACGTGCTGGCCGAAGTGAATGCTTCGGCGATTGTTGTAGACACCAAGGCTGAACTCGACGGCCTGACCGACGAGCAGATCGCCACCGCCGCCGAAGCGGCCAAGGCGCGCAAGCTCGACGGCAAGTACGTCATCGCCCTGCTCAACACCACCGGCCAGCCGCCGGAGGCGTCGCTGACCAACCGCGCCGTGCGCGAGCGCCTGCACAAGGCCTCGATCGCCCGCGGCAGCCGCGGCAACGAGTACGACAACACCGCCATCGTCTCCCAGGTCACCAAGCTGCGTGCCGAACGCGCCAAGATCATGGGTTACCCGAACTACGCAGCCTATGTGCTGGAAGACGAGACGGCCAAGTCGCCGGAAGCCGTCAACAGCATGCTCGGCCAGCTCGCCCCGGCTGCAGTCGCCAACGCCGAGCGCGAAGGCGCCGACCTGCAGGCGATGATCGACAAGGAACAAAAGGCCAAGGGCCAGCCGACCTTCAAGCTCGAACCGTGGGACTGGTCGTTCTACACCGAGAAGGTTCGCCAGGAGAAGTACGCGTTCGACGAGTCGCAGCTCAAGCCGTACTTCGAGATGAAGAACGTGCTGGAGAACGGCGTGTTCTTTGCTGCGGGCCAGCTGTACGGCCTGAAGTTCAAGGAGCGCACCGACCTGCCCAAGTACCACGCCGACACCTTCGTGTACGACGTGTTCAACGAGGACGGCACGCAGCTGGCGATCTTCATCTTCGATCCGTACGCGCGCGACTCCAAGCGCGGCGGTGCGTGGATGAACTCCTACGTCGACCAGTCCGGCCTGACCGGTTTCAAGCCGGTGGTGGCCAACCACCTCAACATCCCCAAGCCGTCGGAAGGCAAGCCGACGCTGATGACCTGGGATGAGGTGACCACGGCGTTCCACGAGTTCGGTCATGCGCTGCACGGCATGTTCTCGAATGTCGAGTACCCCTACTTCTCCGGCACCAGCGTGCCTCGCGACTTCGTCGAGTACCCCTCGCAGGTCAACGAGATGTGGGCTGACTGGCCGGCGATCCTGGCCAACTACGCCAAGCACTACCAGACGGGCGCGGCGATGCCGAAGGAGCTGTTGGACAAGGTGCTGGCCAGCTCGAAGTTCAACCAGGGCTTCGCCACCACCGAGTACCTGGGTTCGGCGATGCTCGACCAGAACTGGCACCAGGCGACGGCCTCGCAGCTGCCTGCAGCCAACGGCGTGATGGGCTTTGAAGCCGCCGCGCTGAAGAAGGACGGCGTCAACTTCTACGCGGTGCCGCCGCGTTACCGCACGCCGTACTTCAGCCACATCATGGGTGGCTACGCCGCCGGCTACTACGCTTACATCTGGTCGGAAGTGCTGGACGCGAACTCGGTTGAATGGTTCAAGCAGAACGGTGGACTGACCCGCAAGAACGGCGACCATTTCCGCCAGTCGCTGCTGTCGCAGGGCGGCAGCGTCGATGCGCTGCAGCTGTTCCGCAACTTCGCCGGCCACGATCCGAAGATCGAGCCGCTGCTGGAGAAGCGTGGCCTGACCGCCACCTCGGGCTCCGAGGCGACCGGCAAGGCAGCCAAGAAGTAAGTCGCTTCAGGGCGATGGATTGACGAAACCGCCCGGGGAGACCCGGGCGGTTTTCTTTGCGTCAGCGTTCGGGATCGACGCGACTGAGTTCGAGGAAAAGGTCCCGCGCCAGCACGCCCTGGTCCGGTTGGTCGATGAAGAAGCCCTGCGCGCCCAGGCCGTACAGCTGCATTGCCTCGGCGACAACGGACTGGGTGATGCCGCCCTGGGTCTGCGCGAGGAACGTTTCCTCGGCGCGCAGCGTGTACGGATGCACCTGCAATCCGGCCTTCAGCGCCCAGCCCAGCATCGGATGGACCAGGCCGGCGCCCTGCCCGGCCAGTTCGGCCTTGCCGTCGCCGTTGCCGTCGCGCGGCGGTGCGAGCGGCTGGCGCGGTAGCAGGCTGCCTTTCCACGGGCCTACGCCGCTGGCGTAGTTGGCCTTCATCCATTGCAGTACGGATTCGGTCGCAAATGCGCCGTACCGTGTCGTTGCAGTCAAACCGCCTTCGACCTTGCCTGACAAGCCGGCGTACAGCGCTGCCAGGTCGGCGCCGTGGGTGGTGTTGTAGACCACGTCATAGGGTCTGGCTTCATTGAGGTCGTCATACAGCTGCACCAGCGGCACGTCGATGCCCGCGGCTGGCATCAGCTTCTTCTTCAGTTCGATCAGGTTCTCGAACTCGAAGCTCTGCACGTAGATCCGCGACGGATCGGTAAACCCTTCCGCCACCAGCGTCTCGACCAGTTTCGCGCCGAGCGAGATGCCGATGGGGCGGCCATCGAGTCGCCGTCCCTCCCGCGCGAAGTAGGTCGGGTGCTTGGTCTCGGGATAAATGCCGACCTTGCGGCCGTTGCGAGCCTCGCGCTTCACCAGTGCGATCACTTCGGCCAGGGTCGGGATCGTGTACGTGCCGTCGAAACGGGTGTTGTCGGGCCGGATCGCCGGGATCCGCTCCTTCGCCCGCAGGGTCTTCAGTTCGGCAAGGGTGAAGTCCTCGGTAAACCAGCCGGTCTGGGCGATGCCGTCGATCGTCTTGGTGGTGCGGCGGCTGGCGAATTCCGGATGCGTCGCGACGTCGGTGGTGCCTGAGATCTCGTTCTCGTGGCGGGCGACGAGGACGCCATCGCGGGTCGCGACCAGGTCCGGCTCGATGAAGTCGGCGCCCTGGCGGATCGCCAGGCGGTAGGACTCCAGTGTGTGCTCCGGGCGATAGCCGCTGGCACCGCGATGGCCGATCACGATGAGGCCCTGGTGGTCGGGTTGGCGGTGGCGGTCGGGGGCGCTCACAGTGCGAGCATCATCCGCGGCAGGCTGCTTGGCAATCGCGGTGGCGCAGGCGGTTCCGACCAGGAGCAGCGCGTCACCCGCTCAGGGCGTGACTGCCGTCGCAGCGAACGTGGAGTCCGGTTCGCGCAGCAGTGCCTTGCGCACGACGCGGGCGTCGTCCGGTTCCAGTTCGGCCAGTATTTCGACTTCGCCCGAGACGAGGGTCGCCACGGCAACGCCGTCGCGGAAGGCGATCCGCGCACCGGCCAGGCGCGGCACCTTGTTGCCGGTGAGCACGGTGCCGAGCAGGTTAAGCGGATCGACCGCCGACACGCAGATCAGGGCGCCATCGTGCGGCCGCTGCCGGACCTGGCGCATCAGCCCGATCGCCTCGGGCAGCGCGAACTGTTCGCCCGACAGGCCGGCGATGAAGCGGCCGCCGCGGATCTCTCCGCGCGCTTCGAGGCGGTGGTAGACGCGCACCAGTTCGCGCCACGGCGGAAGCCACGACGCCTCGCGCTCCAACATGCGCCAGCAGACCACGCCATGGCGCCGTAGCAGCACCCGCGCGATGTGCTCGACGTCCTCCGGTTCGCGCTTCTCGTTGGCGCTCTCCGGTGCGCGCTTGATCAATGCCCAGCGACCGGCATCCTCGATGCCGAACAGTGCCGCGCGGCGGCGGCGTCCGGGATGCGCGCCCGGCCGCTTCGATGCCGGCACCAGCAACGCGCGCAGGCCGGCGTAGCTGTCGCAGTGGATGCGTCCGCGCGCGACCAGTTCGGCCAGCGCGTCTTCCAGCTCGGTGCGCAGCAGGTGCGCGCCGGTGACCAGTTCGTCGAAGAACGAAGCGCCGTGCCCGGCCAGATGGTCGAGGACGCGCTGGGCGCGGCTGGAGAGGGCTTCGTCGGCACCCAGCGGCGGCGCAAGCCGCGTCCAGGCCGCGGCGTCGCGGCGTGGCAGCAGCACGATCGGCGTGCTGCGAACTGGCGTGCTGCCGCGCGCGGCGTTGGCTTCGTTGCTGCCGGCACGCAGGCGCGTCCACTGCGTCCGTCCTGACGTGCACAGGTCGTCCAGCCACGAAATCGAATAATCGCTGACTCGCGCGGGAAGCAGTTCCGACTCCCACGCCGATGCCGGCGCCTCGTAACCCTCCAGTTGCGACAGCACACCGGCCAGTGCTTCGGGCCCCTGGACGCGGGCGGAGGGCCCCACGCGCTGCCAGTCGAAGGCGAAGCGCATGAAGTCTCGCGGCGCCAGCGGTTCGATCTCGCGACGCAGGCGCCGCAACGTGTAGCGGTGGATGCGTGCCAGCAGGTGCCGCTCGCACCATTCGTCCGCATCGATGCCGGGGGTGAAGCGGCCCTGCATCACGTAGCCTTCGCTCTGCAGGCGCAGCAGTGTCTGCTCGATATCGGTCCGCGGCAGCGACAGCTCGTCGGCGAGCACCTGCGCCGGCGTGGGGCCGAGGCCGGTCAGGCGCGAACGCAGCAGTTCCACCAGCGCTTCCTCGCGCGTCCACGGCTGTTGCATGAATTCGGCGGGGGCTTCGATGCGCGGCTGCAGCTCGGCTTCCGGATAGATGGCCTGGAGCTGCGGAAGCCGTTCGGCCGCGCACCACAGACCGGTGCCTTCGACGATCACCGCCACGCCCGCTCTCACCGCAACGCCGCTCGCGGCGCCGGGGCTCTGGATCGTGGTGGCGCGATGATCCTTCGCCAGTCGCGTCAGCCAGTCGGCCCAGCCGTTCTCGCGGACCTCCCGCGCGGTCACCACGCCCAGGCCCATCAGCGCCTCGTGCATCTCGTCGACGCTGCGCACCTGCGGCCAGGCCTCTTCGCGCACGGCCTCGATGGCCGACGCATCGAGTCGGCCGAGGTCGTCGGCACTTTGCGCGTCGGCATAGCGGCGCGTCTGCACGGCCTGGGTGCGACGCTCCTCCAGCGGCGCGTCATCGAGGAAGGAGTACGGGCGGGCATTGAGCACTTCCGCCGCAAATGGCGACGGCGCGCTCAGGTCGCGCGCGACGATCCTGACCTCGCCCGCTTCCATCGCCCGCAGCAGGCGCAGCCAGCCTTCGACATCCATGGCCTCGTGCAGGCAGTCGTCCAGCGTTTGTGCGACCAGGGGATGGTCGGGCACTTCGCGCTCGCCGACGAGGTTCTCGGCACAGGCGACCTGGTCGGGGAATACGGTGGCGAGCAGATCCTCGGACTTCATTCGTTGCAACTGCGGCGGCACTTTCTTGCCGCCGACGAAACGCGGCAACGCCAGCGCCGTCGTCGCCGCCCAACGCCAGCGCACGCCGAACATCGGTGCATCGAGCAATGCCTGGATCAGCACGTGCTCGGCCGACGAGGAATGCAGGTAGCGCGAGACTTCCTCCAGCGGGAAGCTGTGGCTGGTCGACAGCGACAGCACGATGGCATCTTCGGTGGCGGCCGCCTGAAGTTCGAAGTTGAACTGCCTGCAGAAGCGTTTGCGAAGGGCCAGGCCCCAGGCACGGTTGATGCGGCTGCCGTAGGGCGTGTGGATCACCAGCTGGGTGCCGCCGCTCTCGTCGAAGAAGCGTTCCAGCACCAGGGTGTGCTGGCTGGGCATCGCGCCGAGCGCGGCATGTGTGCTGGCGAGGTACTCGCTGATCTGTTGCGCGGCGGCGACAGGCAAGCCGAGATCGTCATGAAGCCACGACTCGCTGGCCGCATGTGTGTGCGGCAAGGCGCGGTCTGCGTCGAGTTCCTGATCGCTGCGGAGAACACCATCGTCCAGTCGCGATGCCACTTCCTCGCGCAGGCGCGAGACCGCATACGACAACTCGTCGGTGCGACCGGGCGCTTCGCCCAGCCAGAACGGGATGCTAGGCGGCGCGCCCTGGGCATCCTCGACCCGTACCTTGCCGGGCTCCACGCGCAGGATGCGGTAGCTGGCATTGCCCAGCTGGAAGATGTCGCCAGCAAGGCTCTCGATGGCGAAGTCTTCGTTGACCGTGCCAATGAACAGCGACTCCGGCTCCACTATCACCGAGTAGTCGGCCGTGTCGGGAATGGTGCCGCCAGACATCAGCGCGGTCATGCGCCCGCCCTTGCGGCCGCGCAGTTTGCGGTTGACCGCATCGCGGTGCAGGTAGCCGGCGCGGATGCCACGACGCGTGGTGAAGCCGTCGGCGAGCATGCGCACCACGGCGTCGAAATCCTCGCGCTTGAGCCTCGCGTACGGCGATGCGCGCCGAACCCAGTCGTACAGCGCGTCCTCGTCCCATTCGCGGCACGACACTTCGGCGACGATCTGCTGCGCCAGCACGTCCAGCGGCGCATCGGGCATCACCAGGGCGTCGAGTTCGCCGCGGCGCACGCTGTCGAGCAACGCCGCACATTCGACCAGCTCGTCGCGCGTCTGCGGGAACAACCGGCCCTTCGGCACGCCGCCGACGTGGTGGCCCGAGCGGCCGACGCGCTGCAGGAACGCGGCAATCGATCGCGGAGAACCGAGCTGACAGACCAGGTCGACGTCGCCGATGTCGATGCCAAGCTCCAGCGAGGCGGTCGCCACCAGCACCCGCAGCTCGCCGCGCTTGAGCCTCTGCTCGGCCTCAAGGCGCAGCTCCTTGGCCAGGCTGCCATGGTGCGCGGCGACGACGTCCTTGCCCAGTCGCTCGCCCAGATGCCGCGCGGCGCGCTCGGCCATGCGCCGCGTGTTGACGAACACCAGCGTGGTGCGGTGCTGCTCGACCAGGTCGGCCAGGCGTGCGTAGACCTGGTCCCACTGGTCGTGCGACATCACCGCGCTCAGCGGTGTCGGCGGCAGCTCCAGGGCGAGGTCGCGTTCGCGGGTGTAGCCGATGTCGACGATGGTGCAGCCCGGCCCATCGCCGCTCAACCCATCTAACCCATCCCCTTCTAACCCATCCCCTCCCAACCCTCCCCTTGAAGGGGAGGGCTCAGGCGCGCCAGCGCCGACCAGGAAACGTGCGACGTCTTCGATGGGTTTCTGCGTTGCCGACAGGCCGATGCGGGTGAGGCCATGGCCGGCCAGTGCCTCCAGCCGCTCCAGCGACAGCGCCAGGTGGCTGCCGCGCTTGCTTGCGGCCACGGCGTGGATTTCGTCGACGATCACCGTGCGCACGCTGGCCAGCATCGCGCGGCCGGACTCGGAACCGAGCAGCACGTACAGCGACTCGGGCGTGGTGACGAGGATGTGCGGCGGCTTGCGCCGGGTCAGCGCGCGCTCGGCCTGCGGGGTGTCGCCGGTGCGCACCGCCGTGCGGATCTCGACGTCGGGCAGGCCCATCGCCTGCAACTGCGCGCGGATGCCGGCCAGAGGCGCCTCGAGGTTGATGCGGATGTCGTTCGACAGCGCCTTCAGCGGCGAGATGTATACGACCACGGTTTCGTCGGGCAATGCCGCGACCGCTTCGTTGCCGAACAGGCCGCTGCCCTCGGCATTGGCCAGGCCCTGTCGCACCAGCCCGTCGATCGCGGTCATGAAGGCGGTCAGGGTTTTGCCTGAACCGGTCGGTGCGGCGACCAGGGTGTTGCGCCCGCTGCGGATGGCCGGCCACGCCTGTACCTGCGCCGGCGTGGGCGCAGGGAACGACCTGGCGAACCAGGCGGCTACGGCGGGATGAAAGGCATCCAGTGGCATGTCGGGATCGTGTCGCAGCGCTGTCTCAGCCCATGAGACGACGTTCAGGTTGGCGGCCAGATGGCGGCCAGATGGCGGCCTGGATGAAACGTCGCGAATGAGAAGATGGGGGCATGTCACTCGCTCCCAACACCTCCTCTGCTCCGCACGATGACGCGCAGCGGCTGCGCGACTGGCTGCGCCCCCGGCAGCGTGTGTTCGTCCTCACCGGCGCCGGCTGCAGCACCGGTTCGGGCATCCCCGACTACCGCGACGGCGATGGCCAGTGGAAACGAACGCCACCGGTCACCTACCAGGCCTTCACCGCCGACCCGCGGGTCAATGCGCGCTACTGGGCACGCAGCTTCATAGGCTGGCCGCGGATCGCCGATGCGCAGCCCAATGCGGCCCATCGCGCCCTCGCAGGATGGGAGCCGCAGGGCCGGCTGACGACCCTGCTCACCCAGAACGTCGACGGCCTGCACCAGCGCGCCGGCAGCCACAACGTCATCGATCTCCACGGCCGCCTCGACGACGTGGTCTGCCTGGCTTGCGGCGACCGCCTGCCACGCGCGGACATGCAGCAACGGCTGGCGCAATCGAACCCCGATTGGCTGCACCTGGACGCCGCCACCGCTCCCGATGGCGACGCCGACCTGGACGGCCATGATTTCAGCGCATTCAATGTCCCCCCGTGCGCGCGCTGCGCGGGCATGCTCAAGCCCGACGTGGTGTTCTTCGGCGAGAACGTGCCGCGCCAGCGCTACCTGCAGGCGCAGGAGGCGCTGCAGGCATCCGATGCGGTGCTGGTGGTGGGTTCGTCGCTGATGGTCTATTCGGGCTTCCGCTTCGTGCGCGGCGCGCACGAGGCCGGGATGCCGATCGCGATTCTCAATCGCGGGCGCACGCGCGCCGACGATCTGGCCGGACTGAAGATCGAAGCCGACGCCGGGGCCGTGCTGGCCGGGGCGCTGGCCTGATCGCAGAAGCCGGCTCCTGCCTTTCACACCGCAAGAGCCGGCGTACCGGCTCCTGCGATCACCGCAACTACGCTTCCTTGCCAACCGCGAGCAGGCTGCGGCGACGGCCGTAGGCGAGGTACGCCACCACACCTATCGCGTTCCACAGCAGGAACCACAACTGCGTGCGCTGCGGCAGGCTCCAGAACAGGTACAGGCAGCCGAAGATCGCGATCGGCCCGATCACCCATGCCATCGGCGCGCGGAACAGGCGCGTGCGTTCCGGGTGGCGCTTGCGCAACACCAGCAGGCACACCGCCACCGCGATGAAGGCCGCCAGCGTGCCGGCATTGGCCAGCGCGGCAATCTCGTCCAGTCGCGCCACGCCGGCCAGCGCCGCCACCAGGGTGGCGGTGAACAGCGTGGTGGCGATCGGCGTGCCGGTGCGCGCATTGACCTTCGAAAGGCCACGCGGCAGCAGGCCGTCACGCGACATCACGAAGAAGATGCGGCTCTGGCCGTACAGGAACGCCAGCAGCACCGTCGGCAGCGCGATGACGGCAGCCGCGGCGATCACCGTCGCGGCCTTGCCCTGGCCCAGTTCGCGCAGGATCAGCGCCAGCGGCTCCGGGCTGTTGCCGAACACCGTGTAGCTCAGCGCGCCGACCGCGGCCAGCGCCACCACCATGTAGATCAGCGTGCAGCCGACCATCGAGCCGACGATGCCGATGGACAGGTCGCGGCCGGGGTTCTTGGTTTCTTCGGCCGCCGTGGAGATCGCGTCGAAGCCGTAGAAGGCGAAGAAGATGATCGCCGCGGCGGCCATCACGCCGCGTTCGACGCCATCGGCGCCCATCGACTTGACGAAGCCGAACGGCATGAACGGCTGCGTGTTGGCCATGTCGAAATGCGGCAGCGCGATGGCGACGAAGATGCCCAGCGCGATGATCTTGAGCACGACCAGGACCGCGTTGAGGGTCGCGCTCTCTCGCGTGCCGGCCATCAGCAGGCCGGCGACGACGAACACGATGGCGACCGCCGGCAGGTTGATCAGGCCGCCCGCATGCGGACCGGCGGTCAACCACAAGGGCAGGTCCACCCCGAGCCCCTTCATGAAGCCGACGGCGTAGCCGGACCAGCCGACCGCCACCGTGCTCACCACCAGCGAGTACTCCAGGATCAGGCTCCAGCCGACCACCCAGGCGATCGCCTCTCCCAGCACGATGTAGCTGTAGGTGTAGGCGCTGCCGGCAGCCGGCATCATCGTCGCCATTTCGGCGTAGGCCAGCGCCGCGCAGGCGCAGACGATGCCCGCCACCATGAACGACAGCAGCACCGCCGGCCCGGCGAGGTTGGCGCCGACGCCGATCAGGGTGTAGATGCCGGTGCCGACGATGGCGCCGATGCCCAGGGCAATCAGGTGCGGCCAGCTCAGGGTCGGGACCAGGCGGCGCCCTTCCTCGTGGACCGTGACCCGGTCGATGTCCTTGCGCCGGAACCAAGTCTGCATAGAACCCTCGTGTCGAGCTGGCGAAATGAGCGCACATAGTGCGGCAAAGCCGGCGGCGATGCGATGTGCAGTGCAGCTTGCATGGGGCGGGCGGATTGATGTGGGGCGGCAGCTTGCGCCCGGGCACCGTCAGCGTGGGGCGATGTAACCGCCGGGCACGCCCCGTGGCGACAGGACCAGTTGCCACAGCTGCGCATGGCGGCTGCGGAAACTGGCCATCGAGGCCGACAGGTAGAAGCGCCACATGCGCCGGAAGCGCTCGTCGTAGCGGGCCGGCAGTTGCGGCCAGGCGCGTTCGACGTTGTCCAGCCAGGCCTGCAACGTCAGCTCGTAGTCGGCGCCGAAGTTGTGCCAGTCCTCCATCACGAACTGGCCCTCGCACGACTGCGCGATCTGCGCGGCCGAGGGCAGCATCGAATTGGGGAAGATGTAGCGGGCAATCCACGGGTCGGTGACGTTCACCGACAGGTTGGTGCCGATCGTGTGCAACAGGAACAGACCGCTGTCGGACAGGCTCCTGCGAACCATCTCGAAATAGGTCCTGTAGTTCTTGACGCCGACGTGCTCGAACATGCCCAGCGACAGGATCGCGTCGAAACGCTCGTCATCGGCGCCTGCGCCAAGCTCGCGGTAGTCCTGCAGCCGGATCTCGATCGGCAGCCCGGCGCACAGGCCGCGGGCATAGTCGGCCTGTTCGCGCGAGATGGTCACGCCCACGCCGCTGATGCCATAACGCTGCGCGGCGAACTTCAGCGCCTCGCCCCAGCCGCAGCCGACGTCGAGCACGCGCATGCCGGGCTTGAGGCCGAGCTTGCGGCAGACCAGGTCGAGCTTGGCTTCCTGGGCCAGGTCGAGGTCGTGCAGGCGCGCGCCGTCGCGATCGCGCCAGTAGCCGCAGCTGTACACCAGGCGCTTGCCAAGCATGGCCCGGTACAGGTCGTTTCCGAGGTCGTAGTGCTGCTCGCCGACGACGAAGCTGCGGCGCCGGCTCTGCAGGTTGGTGAGGTAGGCGCGGACGCCGTCGAGCCAGGCGCTCACGCCCCTGACCTTGCGGTCGAGGTCGGCCATGATCAGACGGCACAGCAACCCGTCGAGTGAGGCCGCGCGCCACCAGCCGTCCATGTACGACTCGCCCAGGCCGAGCGATCCCTCGACCATGACGCGTGCGAAGAAGCGCTCGTCCTCGACCTGCAGGTCCCACGGACGATTGCCGCCGACATTCACGTCGGCCAGTGACAACAGTTTTTCTACCCGACTGCGCAATGCGGACATGGCGACCTCGGTGCTCGTTCGGCCCTGGGCCTGACCAGCAGGGTGGCGGGCCTGAACAATGCTAGCGCGAGGCCGTCAAGGCGGCATCAACCGCCGGTAAACAGCGGCCGGTACTCGGGCGAGACGAACGGCAGCAGGACGTCGGCGGGCACCTCGACCGTCTGGGTGCCGTCGGAGTACGGCCCGACCTGGTAGGGCGCGAACACGAAGCGCAGGCCGCCGAGCCTGCCGTCGGACGCGGCCATCGGCTCGAACAGGGCGAAGTCGGTCGGCGCCGGCTCGGTGCCGTCGTCGATCATGCGCGAGGCGTTCTTGACCACCTCGGCCCGCTCCTCGGCCGGCAGGTCGTCGGCATCGACACGCTGCGACAGCGCCGAATGCAACTGCTCGCGAACGTAACCGGAGATCGCCGCCCAGCCCTTCTCGTCGCGGATCAGCTCGCGCGCTGTGAGCATGCGCTGCTGTTGCGGCAGCCAGACGAAGCGGGCGATCAGCGGTGCGCCATGGGCGCCGCCGGTGTAGCTGCTGCCATCGGCGGCCACCGCGACCACGCTCGGGGTATTCATCAGCTCGGTGAAACTGAGCGAGAGGTCGTAGGGAGCACTGGTCGCGCCGCCGGGCTCTCCGCGCGACTTCGCCGCCTCGACCAGGTCGGCGCGAGCGGCATCGGCGTACTTCTTCAGTTCGGCGGCAAGCGCCGGATGCTGGTTGGCCGGAACCTGATAGCTGATGCCGATGATGTAGTCCGGCGTCGACTCGGAGACGTCCTTGAGATCGACCGCGGCAGACGCCGGGGCTGCGGTCGTGACCGTGCCGGCGGGTGCGGCCGGAGCGGCGCTGGTCGCCGGCGCCGCCGGTTCGCCTTCGCGCCTGCAAGCGGCCAGCACGACCAGCGCGCACGCGCACAGCAACGACAGCATCAACACTCGCTTCATGGGCAGTCCCTTGTCGATGAGCGTCAGGTTAGCGGCGGCGGCGTGATGCCCATATGCAGGGGCGCGGCTACCACTGGGTTCGCTGCGGCAACAGGCCTTGCAGTTCGGCATCGGTCAGGTTGCGCCACTGTCCGGGCTTGAGGCGGCCGAGCTTGACGTTGCCGATGCGCACCCGCAGCAGCTGCTTCACGCGGAAGCCGAAGTGCGCGGCCATCAGGCGGATCTGCCGGTTGAGGCCCTGCACCAGGACGATGCGGAAACCGAACTTGCCGAGCTTGCCGGTCTTGCACGGCAACGTCGTCTGGCCGTGCACCGGCACGCCGCGGGCCATGGAACGCAGGAACTCGTCGGTCACTGCGTGATTCACCACCACCAGGTATTCCTTCTCCAGCTTGTTCTCGGCGCGCAGGATCTCGTTGACGATGTCGCCATTGCTGGTCAGCAGGATCAGCCCCTCCGACTCCTTGTCGAGGCGGCCGATCGGAAAGATGCGCTGCTCGTGGCCGACGAAGTCGACGATGTTGCCCTTGACCCCGGCCTCGGTGGTGCTGGTGACGCCGGTCGGCTTGTTGAGCGCGATGTAGACATGCTGGCGCTTGCCTTTGCTGGCCTGGCGCACGCGCAGCGATTGGCCGTCGACCAGGACCTGGTCGCCCTCGCCGACTTCGGCGCCGATGCGGGCACGCACGCCGTTGACCGTGACCCGCCCCTCGGCAATGAGGCCGTCGGCTTCGCGGCGCGAGCAGAATCCGGTGTCGCTGATGTGCTTGTTCAGGCGCATGCGGGCGGGCGCCAGGGGCGCGGCAATGGGGGATGGGCGCGCATGCTGTCACACATGGGCGCGGGGGGACAGCACTGCGCGCCACCGGCGAGGGCAGACACCTCTATCCCGCCCTGCCCCGCCCCACATGGGGCGAGGCTGCGAGGGCGCCGCCGGCCCGGTCAGGCCAGCAGCTGGTTGTACTCGGGATGGCGCTCGACCCAGGCCGCGGCATAGGAGCAGGCCGGATGGACATGCCAGCCCTGGGCCTTGGCGAACTCGAAGGCCGACCGGACCAGCTCGCCGGCAATGCCGCGGCCGGCGATCGCATCGGGCACGCCGGTGTGGGTGATCACCATCTTGTCGCCTTCGCGGTGGTACTCCATGCGTGCCTCGACGCCGTCGACGGTGGTGCTGAACACTCCGATCACCGGGTCGTGCTGGATGCTGTGCTGGGTCATCTGGATCCTCTGTCAGCGGCTGTCGCGCTTGCCCTGATTGTGACGGTCCTGGGTGCCGATGCTGCCCTGGGTGGCCTCCATCCGGCTCTCGGCGGCGTGCAGCTCGCCTGCCTTGGCGGCGGCACTGTCGGACTGGAACCCCGGCTTGGGCACGTGCCCATGGCCGGGATCGAGCTGCTGCCACGGCTGCGGCTGGTGGTCGCGCTCGTGCTTGGCCGCCAGCAGCTCCTGGGTATTGGCCAGCGCCTGCTCGGGGGTTATGCGCGGCTTGGCCGGGGCACGGGCGGCGCGCTTGCGCGGGGTCGGCGCGGGCTTGGCGACCGGGGTCTTGCGGGCGGTCCGGGTGACCACCTTCTTGGCCGGCGATTGCCTGGCGGGAGATTTCCGGGCTGCGACCTTGCGGGCGCTGGCCCTGGTGGTTGCCGTCTTGCGCACGGTCTTGCTGGCGGCGGTCTTGCGTGGTGCTGCTTTCTTCACGACCTTTCTGGCCGCGGCGGCCTTCTTGACCACGGTCTTCCTGGGGGCCGTCACCTTCTTCACGGTCTTCTTTGTGGCTGTTTTCTTTGTGGCTGCCTTCTTCGGGGCCGCCTTCTTTGCCACCGCCTTCCTGGCCACGACCTTCTTCGCGGTCTTGCGCACCGGAGCCTTGCGGGCAGCGGACTTGGCGGCGGCCTTCTTCGCTGCCTTGGCGACGGTCTTCTTCGCGCCCTTCTTCGCGCCTTTCTTCGCGACTTTCCTGGCGGTCCGGCTGGTGGCCGCCTTCATCGCGGGAGCCTTGTGGGCGGTGTTTTTTCCGGCCTTCCTGATCGCCATGCCTGGCACTCCTGGGCATCGTCTGGGAGGGTTTTGGATATCACGCGCGACATTCATGCCGGGTGAGCAGGAGGCGAGCGAAGGCGTCGCAATACGTCATCCGTTCAGCCCCAGCAGTGACCAGTAATGACCGACCGCGTCACATTTTCACGCCGCACCCAAGCTGAGACGGCTGGCACGGAATCTGCGTGATCCAAGACAGGAAACACAGTGCGGAGAGACACCCATGAGCGTGCACCACCTGACCCTCGGCCACGTCAGCGACGACGCCCTGATGACCCGGATGTTCGACCTGGCCCAGAGCGGCAAGGAATCGTCCATCGAGTCGTCGCAGATCGATGCGGAGATCTACGCCCGCCTGCTCGAAACCTACGGCGCCGACGACACCGCCAGTTCGGACCGCCACGCGGCCTGACCGGACGGCCTGACCGCACTGCCGGTCGGGCTGCCTGATCCAACGTTTTCGACCGGGGCAACCCGGCCGACACCAGCTCGGGTAGCTGGGGGGCGCCTTGAGCGCGGCGGGCCTGCAGCAAGCAGGTCCGCCGCAGTCCCTCCAGCTTCAGCCGAAGGTCGGGCGCATCAGGCGCTCGAGGAAGATCGCCCCCACGCGCGGCTCCATCAACAGCATGAACAACACGCCATAGATCGCACCCGACAGGTGCGCGCTGTGGTTGATGTGGTCGCCGCCGCGCTTGTCCATCCAGAACGAGTAGGCGATGTAGCCGATCGCATAGAGGAAGGCCGGCACCGGGATCGGGATGTAGATCAGCGCCCACGGTTGCAGCAGGATGAAGGCGAACAGCACCGCCGAGACCGCGCCGGAGGCGCCCAGGCTGCGGTACTGCGCATCGTGGCGATGGCGCAGGTAGGTCGGCAGGATCGCGATCACTATCGCCGACAGGTAGAACAGCAGGAAACCGAACGGTCCGATCAACTGTGCGATCACCCCTTCGATCAGGCGACCGAAGAAGTACAGCGTGAGCATGTTGAACAGCAGGTGCGACCAGTCTGCATGGATGAAACCGTGCGTGATCAGCCGGTCGTACTGGTGCTTGCGGTCGATGGCCGGCGGCCACAGGATCAGGCGGTTGAGCAGCGCGGGCCGCTCGAAGGCCAGCCACGAGACCAGCACGGTCACGGCGATCAGGGCGAAAGTCAGCATCCGTTGAAGCTCCTGGCGAAGGCGTCGGGCATGGCGCGCGTCACGTCCCGCGCTGCGATGTCATGCATTTCGATAGTTGTCCTGCATCGGATAGGTGCGCGCATAGAGCGCGAACGCAGCCGCGGCAAGGAAGGCGAAACCGGCGAAGAAGAACATCAGGAACGCATTCTCGCTCAACCCGGTGCTGGCGATGTGCGAGGTCACCGCCTCGTTGCGCACGCCGGCATTGGTCAGCAGCACCCACAGGCTGCCGAACGTGCTGGCGAGGTACCAGAACGCCATGATCACGCCCTTCATCGCCTGCGGCGCCTGGCTGTAGGCGAACTCCAGCGCGGTCGCCGATACCAGTACTTCGCCGAAGGTCAGCAGCGCGTACGGCAGCATCTGCCAGGTCAGCGTCACCGGGTGGCCACCGTCGAGGTAGAGCTGGATCAGGCCGGCGCCGATCCAGGCCAGGCCCGAGAACGCGATGCCCCAGCCCATGCGCTTGAGCGCGGTCGGCTCGAATCCGAGCCGGCGCAGCAGCGGGTACAGCACCAGGTTGTTGAACGGAATCAGCAGCATCACCAGCGCCGGGTTCAGCGCCTGCATCTGCGCGGCGTCCTTGACCAGCCAGCTCGGCCACCACCACTGGTCGTGCGGCATCGCCATCTCGTTGCCCTGCAGCACCCAGGTCGAGGCCTTCTGGTCGAACAGCGACCAGAACGGCGTGGTCAGGGCGAACACGATCAGGATCCGCAGCACCGCGCGGACACCGTCGACGGCCTGGTCGGGATGCTTGCCGCGGGCGCGATCGAGCTGCATGGACGTGCCGATGCCGCCGAAGGCGATGATCAGGCCCAGCGCCATGCAGGCGCAGATGACGAAGCCGAGCCTGGGAATCAGCAACAGCGCGCCGACCGCCAGCACCCCGCCGGTCGCCGCGACCACCAGCCCTGCCCGTCCCTGCCCCGGCGCCTGCGCGAGCAGCGCGGTACGGGCCACATGCAGGAACGAGTTTGGATCGGCCGCACTCGGCGGCACGTTGACGTACTGCTTGCGACCCAGCCAGAAGATCAGCGTTGCGATGAGCATCAGGATGCCGGGAATGCCGAACGCCACCGCGGGACCGTAGTGGCGCAGGAAGAACGGCATCAGCAGCGATGCGAAGAACGAACCGAAGTTGATGATCCAGTAAAAGGCATCGAAGACGATCTTGGCCAGATGCTTGTTGCTCTGGTCGAACTGGTCGCCGACAAAGGACACGACCAGTGGCTTGATGCCGCCTGATCCCAGCGCGATCAGGAACAGGCCGGTGTAGAAGCCGCTACGGTTGTCCTCGAAGATCGCAAGGCAGGCGTGGCCGGCGCAGTAGACCAGCGAGAACCACAGCACGGTCTGGTACTTGCCGAAGAAGCGATCGGCGAGCCAGCCGCCGAGCAGCGGGAAAAAATACACGCCGATGACGAAGCTGTGGAAGACATCCTTGGCGATGCCGGCGCGCTCGGCCTCCGGTGCATACAGCAGCAGCGTGCTGACCAGGAATGGCGTCAGGATGTTGCGCATCCCGTAGAAACTGAACCGCTCGCAGCCTTCGTTGCCGATGATGTAGGGGATCTGCCGGGGCATCCGGCCCTGCGAATTGCCCGGCGAATCGCCCTGCGAACGGGCGGCGGTGCTTGCGGTGGTCGTCATCTACGGCGGCCCTGCGGAAAAGTCACGGGTTGGTTGCGTGCGCACCGCTGCCGGCGATGGCCGGCAACGGCGGATGGGCAAGCCTACCCGATCAGCGAGGCCGTGCCCCAGGCATCCCCGCTCATGCTTCAGCTCAGGCCCACTCGGTCAAGCCTTCGCGCTCGTACAGCTCCTTGAACGACGGCCGCGCCTTCATCGCCTGCGCCAACGTGGCCAGGTGCGGCCAGTCGTGACCGGGGCGCGGCATGTTGCGCGTCCAGCGCATCAGCATGGCGAGATAGAAATCGGCCGCGCTCAGTCGCTCGCCCAGCAGGTAGGGGCCATTCGCGGCAAGGTGGGCGTCGAGTCGGTCCCATGCTGCTTCCACACGCTTGCGCGTGCCTTCGCGGATCTCGTCGGCATGGGCTTCGTCAACATCGCCCGGGTACCACCACAGGCGCATCGGCGACTGCACCGTGTTGACCAGGTTCAACATCCACTGCAGGTACTCGCCGCGCAACGGGCTGTCGGCAGCAGGCGCAATGCCAGATTCGGCATGACGATCAGCCAGATGCAGCACGAGGGCGGCGGCTTCGTAAAGCGGCTTGCCGTCGGCGATCAGGGTCGGCACCAGACCGTTGGGGTTGAGCGCGAGGTAGTCGTCGCTCTTGTGCTGCCTGGCCTGGGTGTCGACGAGGCGCAGCTCGTGCGGCACGCCCAGCTCGATCAGAAGCCAGTGGACGACCAGGCTCGCCGCACCGGGCGAGTAGTAAAGGCTGTACATGCTTGGATCCCCGGAGTGCGATTCGATCAGGTGGCCATGATCGCACGCTGCTGCCACCCCGATGGCAGCAGCGTGACTGCAAGCCGCAAAGCATCGGCCCGGTCTCGGCTACCATGCCGCGACTTATCCGTGAGACGCCCGCGCAATGACCCGTTCGCCGCTCGCTGTCGCAACCCTGGCCGCACTGCTCACCACCCTGCCCTCCATCGCTGCTCCCGCCAACTCCGCGCTGACCACCGTATCCGAGCGCAGCGGGTTCGTGAAAACCGGTCGCTACGACGAGGTCATCGCCCTGTGCGCGCAGTTCGCCCAGCGCTACCCCGACGCGGTGCGCTGCAGCGACTTCGGCACGACGCCCGAAGGCCGCCCGATGAAGGTCCTGGTGGTGAGCAAGGCAGGCGCCTTCACTCCCGAGGCGGCCAAGGCCAAGGGTCTGCCGGTGATGCTGATCCAGGGCGGCATCCATGCCGGCGAGATCGACGGCAAGGACGCCGGCTTCCTCGCCCTGCGCCAGGCACTCGATGGCGAGGCCGCACCGGGGGCACTGGACAAGCAGGTGCTGCTGTTCGTGCCGGTGTTCAATGTCGACGGCCACGAGCGCTTCGCGCGCTGGAACCGTCCCAACCAGCGCGGCCCGGAGGAAATGGGCTGGCGCACGACGGCGCAGAACTACAACCTCAACCGCGACTACGTGAAGGCCGACACGCCGGAGATGCAGGCGATGCTGCGCCTTGTCGATGCCTGGGATCCGCTCGCCTACGTCGACCTGCACGTCACCGACGGCGCCAAGTTCGAACACGACGTCTCGATCCAGGTCGAGCCGGTGCACAGCGGCGACGAAGCGCTGCGTGCGGCCGGCACCGCGTTGCGCGACGGCGTGATCGAGCGCCTGAGCGCTCAGGGTTCGCTGCCGCTGTCGTTCTACCCCTCGTTCGTCAAGGGCGACGAACCGGACTCTGGCTTCGAGGACGGCGTCGCCACGCCGCGCTTCTCGCACGGCTATTTCCAGCTGCGCAACCGCATCGGCATGCTGGTCGAGACGCACTCCTGGCGCGACTATCCGCACCGGGTCAAGGTCACGCGCAACACCATCGTCGCCCTGCTCGACCTGGTCGCGGACAACGGCGCGCAGTGGCAGCAGCTGGCGTCCGGCGCCGACCAGCGCTCCGCCGCGCTCGGCGGCCAGCAGGTCGTGCTCGACTACAAGGCCACCGACAAGAGCCACCTCATCGACTTCCGCGGCTACGCCTACACGCGCACGCCGTCGGAGGTGTCCGGCGCGCTGATGACGCGCTACGACGAGAGCAAGCCGCAGATCTGGCAGATTCCGATCCGCGACGAAATCGTCCCCGACCACGTCGTCACCGCCCCCCGGGGCGGTTACCTGGTGCCGGCCGCGCACGCCGGCTGGGTCGCGGCCAAGCTCGACCAGCACGGCATCGCGTACCGTCGCCTGTCCGCCGCGCAACCGCATGCCAAGGTGGAGGCATTCCGCGCCGACAAGGCCAGCTTCGCCGCGCAATCGGTCGAGGGGCATCAGCGCGTGACGCTCGAAGGGCAATGGCACGCCGAGACCCAGGACCTCGCCGCCGGTGCCCTGTTCGTGCCGATTGCCCAGCCCGAAGCGCGCCTGGTGATGGCGCTGCTGGAACCGCAGGCGCCCGACGCGCTGGTGGCATGGGGCGAGTTCAACAACAATTTCGAGCGCAAGGAGTACATGGAGGACTACGTCGCCGAAGAAGTGGCGCGCGAGATGCTCAAGGACCCCAAGATCAAGGCCGAGTTCGACAAGCGTCTGAAGGACGATGCGGCGTTTGCGGCAGATCCGCAGGCGCGCCTCGAATTCTTCGCCCGCCGCCATTCGTCCTGGGACTCGCGCTACCGGATGTATCCGGTGCTGCGCAGCGACAGCACGCCACGCTGACGGCGCCCAGACATCGGCACGGCTAGGCTGTCCTCCTCACCCAGGAGACAGCCCATGCCCGTGTCGAAGTCGCTTTCGCTGCCCCTGCTCGGCATTGCCGTGGCGCTGTCGCTCGCGGCGTGCCAGGCAGGCCCGGATTCGGGGACGACGTCCGCGAAACCGGTGCCGCCCGTCACGCAGGGCGCGCACGCGATCACCGGCACGGCGAGCTACCGCGAACGGATCATGATGCCGCCCGGCTCGAGCCTGCGCGTGCAGCTGATCGACAGCCAGCTCGCCGACACGCCGCAGGCGGTGTTGTCGGATCGCAGCTTCAAGGACCCGTCTGGTCCGCCGTATGCCTTCAGCCTGCCCTACGATCCGGTCAAGCTGCGCGAGGGCGGCAAGTACGGCCTGCACGCCTCGCTGTACGGACCCGACGGCAAGCTGTGGTTCGTCACCGACACGCGCACCGCGGTGGATCCGGCTGCGAATGCGCCAGTAGACCTGCAGCTGGTGCGGGTTGCGCCATCCGCGCCTGCCGCTGCTGCCGGCACCACCCAGGTCAGCTACTGGCAGTGTGGCGACCTGCGGATCAGCGCCGACTTCAATCCGCCGGAGCGCGCCGTGCTGTCGTTCTCCGGACGCAGCCTGACGATTCCGCTGGCAGTCGCCGCTTCGGGCGCGCGCTACGCCGACGACAAGGGCAACGAGTTCTGGAGCAAGGGCCCCAGCGGTACGCTGACCCTGGCTGGCGAGGACAAGCGCGAGTGCAGCCAGGCCGATGGGCCGTCGCCGTGGGAAGCCGCAAAGGACCGCGGCATTGGCTTCCGCGCGGTCGGCAACGAACCGGGCTGGTGGGTCGAAGTCGGCATGGGCGAAGCGCCGCTGCTGCACGCCGAACTCGATTACGGCGCACGCAAGATCGAGGTCGCCAACGCGAAACCGCTCGAGGGCGCGACAGGCTTCAGCGGCAAGACCGCCAACGGCACCGACGTGGTGCTGCGGATCGAGCGCAAACCGTGCCAGGACGACATGAGCGGCAGCACGTACCAGGCCAGCGCGCAGCTCAGCGCCGGCGGCAAGACCTACAAGGGCTGCGGCGCATTCCTGCACGAATGACAAGCACCAATGACATGCACGAACGACTCAACGAGTGAGGACGCCATGATCGAGATCCTGCCTTCGCCATCGCACGTTGGCGCGTACCACTTCAGTGGAACCCTCGACGGCGACGACTACGACCGCTGCATTGCCGATGTCGAAGCACGGCTGGCGCAGCACCAGCGCATCGGCCTGTTCTGCGACCTGACCGGCTTCACCGGGCTGACCGCACAGGCCATGGGCAAGGACCTGCGCTACGCGGTCGCCAAATTCGGCGAGTACGGCCGTTTCGCCCGCGGTGCGATCGTCACCGACAAGCACTGGCTGGGCAGCATTTCGGAGTTCTCCGGACACTTCTTGCCGCATACCCAGATCCGTTCGTTCGCACCGGACGAGCGTGAGGCGGCACTGGCGTGGGCTAGCGAAATGCCGCCGGACGTGTCGGCCTAGGCCTGCAGGGGCCAGCGCCCGATGATCCGGTAAGGATGGCCGGACTGGCTGTCGACCAGCACGAAGTCGCGCACGGTCCAGTCCAACGGCGCGACGGGCATCGTTTCGGCGAGGTGCCTGCGCGCGTTGCGCTGGATGGTCAGGTGCGGGCTGAAGCCGGCCGCAGACCGCGTCGGCACGCCGTGCTGCTCCAGGGCGTCGCCCAGCACCTGCCACAGGTGGTGCAGGCCGGGGGCCGGCGTGCCGGTACCGAGCCACCAGACGCGGCTGCCGCGGAAGCTTCCGGCGCAATCGAGCGTCAGCTCGAACGGCAGTGCAATCACCTGCGCTGCCGCCGCGCGCGCGTTGTCGATCAACGCTTCCGGAGCGGGCGCTTCCGGAACGGGCAGGAAATCGCCGAGGAACTGCAGCGTGAGGTGGAAGCGCGCTGCATCGAGCCTGCGCCCCCCGGGTGTGAACTCGCGCTCGAGGCGAACCGACGTGAGCTCGATGGCATGCCGCAGGTCGTCGCCCGGCCAGAGTGCAAAGAACAGGCGATGGGATTGCGACTGCATCGCTGCGGGTCCCGCTGCGGAATGGCCCTGTCGAGCCATTAATCCATCGCCGTGCGAGCGCCGCAAGTGCGGTCAGCGCGAGGTCGCCGGACGCACCCGAAACGCCAGGCTGATGCGCGGTCCGACCGGTTCGCGTGTCTTGGCGATGCCGTGCAGGTAATGCAGCTGCGAGGCATGGCTCATCACCAGCACGCTGCCCGGCTCCAGGTCGATGTGCACGCTGCGCGCGGGCGGCGTCTTGGCGCGGATGGCCATCCGCCGGGTTGCACCCAGCGACAGCAGGGCGATGGGTTGGCCCGGCACCAGGCTGTGCAGCTTGTCGTTGTGCGGGGCGACGCTGTCGTGGCCATCGCGATAGAAGTTGAGGCCTACCGAATTGAACGGCGTCCGGAGGCGGTCACGCAGGCGCGCGCCTGCTTCGGCGAGCGGCGCCGGAAGGTCCGCGTCGTCGAGGCCGAAGCCGGCAACCAGCCGCGGCACGTCGACGATGCGGTCGTACATCGGACGTTGCTGCGCCTGCCAGGCGACGCTATCGCGCAGTACGGCGAACCACTCGGCGGAAAGGTCGTCGTCGAGGAACCGCGGCCAATAGCGCACGCCCCCTTCTTCGTCGGCGATCAGGGTGCGCGGGCCGGATTCGAACAGCCCGGGCTGGGCGAGGGACTGGGGCATCCGCTCAATCTGCCGCCGGGGTGTCTCATCGCGTGAGATGAGGGGAGCCGAGGTCGATGGATCCCCGCCTGCACAGGGATGACGGGTAGAGGGATCCCGGCGTTCGCCGGGATGACGGAATGCGCGGGAATGAGGGCGCCCTACGCGTCCAGCTCGCTCCATCGTGCGTACGCGGCGTCCAGTTCGAGCTGGGTCTGGGCCAGCGATGCGTTGTGGGCGTTGATCCCTGCCGCATCGCGCTGATAGAAGGCAGGCTCGTTCATCTGCGCGGTCAGCTCGGCCACCCGGGTTTCCAGCGTCTCGATCCGAAGCGGAAGCTGTTCCAGCTCGCGCGCTTCCTTGTAGCTGAGCTTGCGCCTGGGCGCAGCCGGGATGGCTGCCACCGGCGTGGCAGGCACAACGGCGGCGGTCTGCTTCGCCGGCGCCGCGAGCGATGCGACCGGACGCTGGCGCACCCAGTCGGTGTAGCCGCCGACGTACTCGCCGACCTGGCCCTCGCCCTCCATGACCAGCGTCGAGGTCACGACGTTGTCGAGGAAGTCGCGGTCGTGGCTGACCAGCAGCAAGGTACCCGGGTAATCGCCGAGCATCTCCTCGAGCAGTTCCAGCGTTTCCACGTCGAGGTCGTTGGTCGGTTCGTCCATCACCAGCAGGTTGGACGGCTGCGCGAACAGCTTGGCCAGCAGCAGGCGGTTGCGCTCGCCACCGGACAGGCGGGTGATCGGCGCACGCGCGCGCTCAGGCGTGAACAGGAAGTCCTGCAGGTAACCGATCACGTGCTTGGACTTGCCGCCGACCTCGACGAACTCGCGGCCTTCGGCGACGTTCTCCAGTGCATTCCAGTCCTCGCGCAGGGTCGCGCGGTACTGGTCGAAATAGGCAACCTGCAGGTTGCTGCCGAGCACGATCTCGCCGGCGTCGGGCTTGAGTTCGCCCAGCAGGAGCTTGATCAGGGTGGTCTTGCCGCTGCCATTGGGGCCGATCAGGCCGATGCGATCGCCGCGGAAAATCGTGGTCGAAAGATCGGTGATCAGCTCGCGATGGCCATGGGCAAAACTCACGCCCTTGGCTTCGACGACCTTGCGGCCGGACGACTCGCTCTGCGCCAGCGCCATCTTCACGTTGCCGGTCAGGTCGCGTCGATGCGAACGTTCCACCCGCATCGCCTTGAGGCGACGCACGCGGCCCTCGTCGCGGGTGCGGCGGGCCTTGATGCCCTGGCGGATCCAGACTTCCTCCTGCGCGAGCATCTTGTCGAAGCGCGCGTTTTCCTGCGCTTCGGCGTTGAGGCGCTCTTCGCGGCGGCGTTCGTAGTTGGCCCAGTCGCCCGGCCAGCTGGTGACCTGGCCGCGGTCGATCTCGACGATGCGCGTGGCCAGCGATCGCAGGAAGCGGCGGTCATGGGTGACGAACAACAGCGCGCCCTGCCAGCCCTTGAGGAAGGTTTCCAGCCAGTCGATGGCTTCGATGTCGAGGTGGTTGGTCGGTTCGTCCAGCAGCAGCAGGTCCGGCGCCGACACCAGCGCGCGCGCCAGCAGCACGCGCCGCTTGAGGCCGCCGGACAGGCTCGAGAACAGCGCATCGCCGTCCAGGCCCAGGCGTTCGAGGGTTTCGGTCACGCGCTGGTCGAGCGACCAGCCGTTGGCGTCCTCGATCTTGCCCTGGACGCGTGCGAGGGCATCCATGTCGACGTGCTCGGCATGGCTGAGATGGTGGTACTGCGCCAGCCATGCGCCGAGATCGCCGAGGCCGCCGGCCACCACGTCCCAGACGTCGCCGCCGGCGTCATTGGGGACCTCCTGCTCCAGGCGCGCCACGCGGACGCCGCCTTCGCGCAGGACTTCGCCGCCATCGGCCTGGATTTCTCCGGCGAGCAGGCGCATCAGGGTCGATTTTCCGGCGCCGTTGCGCCCGATCAGGGCAATGCGCTCACCGGCTTCAATGGACAGGGCTACATTTTGCAGCAGCAGCGGGCCGCCGACGCTGTAGTCGACGTTTTGCAGGGTCATCAGGGGCATCGGACCATTCTACGTGGCGCGGGCGGTCGCAGTGCCATGCGATCTGCCACCGGCGCATACTTGGCGCCAGGCCGCAGCACGGTGCGGCGGCCACCTGACCAGGGGAATGCCATGAGCAAAGGCATGGATCGCAAGAAAGAAACCAAGAAGAAGCCGGCGAAGACGATGAAGGAAAAGCGCGCCGAGAAGAGCGAGAAGAAGGCCGGAAAGAGCTGAACGGCCTGGCGCTGGCCGCCCGGCCTGACGGCGGCGGCCTCCGCGGCGGTCGCCGATGGGCCAAGGATCGCCGATGGGCTACGGCCGCCATCGGCCACGGCAAAGCCAGGACCGGGTGCAAGGGGCGACTGATGATGGCCGCCCCGTTTCCCACGACAGCAGAACGCCTGGAATCAGGGCCCTGACGTGGGGCGCAGCAGCACCATGCTGGTGGCGGTGGTGATCCTGCCGCGCAGGCGCAGCCCCGTATCGATCTCGTCGCCCGGCTTGAGGGTGTTCAGGGGAATCGACTTGCCGTCGAGCCCGACCAGCGTGGTCTGCTCGTCGTAACCGATGCGGTTGAGGATCCGGCTTTCGGACTGGCTGATATTCAGCGTCCGCGTGCGCGTGTTGACGTCGCTGATCGTGCCATGCAGGTATCGGCCGGCGCCCTGCGCCATGTTGGTGTTGGGCAGCACCAGGATCTTGACGGCCTGCACCCGGTTGCGGCTCGACTGCGTGCGCACCAGCAGGCGTTCACCGGGCTTGAGCTCGATCAGCTTGATCCGCTTGCCGGCGCGCGTGGCGGTGGTGGTGGCGTCGACGTAGATATTGATCTCGCCGCCCTGCCCCAGCTCGCTACCGGTCTGGGCGTCGGTGGCGAGCGCCAGCCGGTTGCTGTCCACGTCCACGCGTACCAGCGTGCCGACGGCGTGGTCGCCCTCCGCCGGCGTGGAGGCCAATGCGGTGGTGGCCGTCATCGCGAACAGGGCCAGAATCGACGCCAGCACGGTGCCGCGAACCGCGGCCCGCAGTTGAAAGTTTTGATTGCCTTGCATGTCCCGCCCCCACCCGTCGCCTTGTCGGCGCCATGATCCGCCAGCTTTGTGTAGGCGGCGTGTGGAAGGTCGCGTTACGAACTGCACGAGAGCATCGAACAGCCGGCACGCTCGCGCGCCCAGTCGGGGCGGCGCCCGGCAAACGCTTCGCGCCCGGGCTGCTCGTCGTAGGGGTGGCGCATGACCTGGAGCAGTTCGGTGACGGCGGCGACGTCGCCCTGGCTGGCGCGGTCGATCGCCTGTTGCGCCAGGTAGTTGCGCAGGACGTAACGCGGGTTGGCGGCATTCATGCGTGAACGGCGCTCGCCTGCAGGCAGCGCCTGGTCGCGCAAGCGGGCGGCGTAGCGCCCCAGCCACTCCCGCAACGCCGGCTCGGCGGTTTCGCGCCGGCCTTCGTCGTAGAAGGCCTCGCGCAGCGGCGCAGGGTCGGGTGTGTCGCCGTCGAGGTCCAGATCGGCGAGGCCGCGGAACATCAGCGTCATGTCGACCTCGGCCTGCGTCATCAGGTCCTGCAGCGATTGCATCAGGCCGATGTCCTCGTCGCGGCATTCGGCCAGGCCGAGCTTGCGCGCGGTGTTGTCGCGGTCGGCGGCGGTGAAGGTTTCGACGAAGCAGCGCAGGCCGTCCTGCAACGGCTCGACGCCATCGAACAGCAACGACAGCGACCCGGCCAGGCGGCCCAGGTTCCAGTACGCCACCTGCGGTTGCTGGCCGAAGCGGTAGCGGCGCTGGTGGCGGTCGGTGGTATTGGGCGTCCAGCCGGGGTCGAAGTTGTCGACCCAGCCGTACGGTCCGTAGTCGATGGTCAGGCCGAGAATCGACATGTTGTCGGTGTTCATCACACCGTGGACGAAACCGACCCGCATCCAGTGCGCGACCATCACCGCGGTGCGCTCGCATACCTGCGCGAACCACTGCGCGTGCAGCGCCTGGCCCTGACCGCGCAGCTCCGGGAAGTCGCGGCGGATGCAGAAGTTGACCAGCTGCTTCAACAACTCGACGTCGTCGCGCGACGCCGGCAGCTCGAAGTTGCCGAAGCGGATGAACGAGGGCGCGACGCGGCAGACGATGGCGCCCGGCTCCATCTCCGGGTGGCCGTCGTAGAACATGTCGCGCTCGACCCATTCGCCGGTGCCGACCAGGCTGAGCGCGCGCGTGGTCGGGACGCCCAGGTGATGCATGGCCTCGCTGCACAGGAACTCGCGGATCGAGGACCGCAGCACCGCGCGGCCGTCGGCGGTGCGCGAATAGGGGGTTGGGCCGGCGCCCTTGAGCTGCAGCTCCCAGCGTTCACCGGCCGCGTTGATGATCTCGCCCAGGCTGATGGCGCGGCCGTCGCCCAGCTGCCCGGCCCAGTTGCCGAACTGGTGTCCGCCGTAGTTGGCGGCGAACGGGTCCATGCCCGCGATCAGCGAATTGCCTGCAAACACCTGTGCGAACAGGGGCGAGGCGACTTCTGCTTCGCTGAAACCCAGGCGCCGGGCCATCTGCGGCGAATGCGCCAGCAACTGCGGCGCGGCCACCGGCGTCGGCGAAACGCGCGAGTACGCAGCGCCAAGGACCTGACGCACGCCGGGACCACTGTCGGGGTCGCCCGGCAGGTCGCGGACGAAGGCATTGTCGAAATCGAGGTTGAGCATGTTCACCGCGTCACTTTGGGCCGTTGTGCGAGGCCTGGCCAGCGCCGCAAGGCCTGATGTGCGGGCCGCAGAGGCCATTTCCAACGTTCGCCCGAGCCGCGGCAATGCGGCGTATACGGGCAATTTCGCCTCCATGCCCTACACTGGCGACCCGCATAACGAGATCGCCCATGGCAAAGCCCAACTATTCCTTCGAGAAGCGCCAGCGCGAAATCGCCAAAAAGAAGAAGCAGGACGAGAAGCAGGCCAAGAAGCAGCAGGCCCGTGACATCGCCAATCCGCCTTCCAACCCCGAACCCCCGGAAAGCGGGTCCGGCAACAAGTCCTGACGCGGACGAAGCTCCGGCCGGCCTGCCCCAGCGCGGCGCTGGCCAGACGAAAGCAGGACCCGGCCTGCCGTGACGCGCTCGCTCCGCACCGCTTATGCTGCGGCGAGCGAACGCACGCGCACCGGGGATCGACCGCAATGACCAGGACCACACGCCGCACTGCGGCGCTCACACTGCTGCTCCCCGGCCTGCTGGCTGCCACCGCGGCGACATCCGCCTTCGCCCAGTCCGCCACACCGCAGTGGACCGTGGTCCAGGCCGGCCACCTGCTCGACCGCCCCGGCCGGGCGCCGCGCGGCCCGAGCACGCTGCTGCTGCGCGATGGCCGCATCGAAGCGGTCCGCGACGGTCTCCTCGACGCTTCGGCGTTCACCAGTGTTCCCGCCACGGTCACCGTCATCGACCTGCGCGACCACTACGTCCTGCCCGGCCTGATCGACAGCCATGTCCATCTCGTCTCGGACAAGGCCGGCGTGGAAGGCCAGCTCGATGGCGTGTCCAAGGGCGTGGCCGATCACGCCTACGAGGCCGCCGTGAACGCGCGCAAGACCCTTGCCGCCGGCTTCACCACGGTGCGCAACCTCGGCGACGAGGACGGCGTGACCCTGGCCCTGCGCGATGCCGTTGCCGCCGGCAAGCTGCCCGGGCCGCGCATCATCGATGCCGGCAATGCGATCTCGACCACCGCCGGCCACATGGATCCGACCCTGGGTTTCCGCGACGAACTGCACGCGGCCATCGACGTGCACGGCAACACCTGCGACGGCGCCGAAGACTGCCGCCGCGCGGTGCGCCTGCAGGTCGGGCGCGGTGTCGACGTGATCAAGATCGCCACCACCGGCGGCGTCAACAGTCGCATCGGCGCAGGCCTGGGCCAGCAGATGTTCGATGACGAAGCCAAGGCAATCGTCGAAACCGCGCACCTGTACCACAAGAAGGTCGCCGTTCACGCCCATGGCGCCGACGGTATAGCCGTAGCGCTGCGCGCCGGCGCCGATTCGATCGAGCACGGCACGCTGCTCGACGATGCCGACATCGCCCTGTTCCGCAAGACCGGCGCCTACTACGTGCCCACGTTGTCGACGGTCAACGGCTACAAGGAGCGACTGGCGCGGAACCCGGAGGCCTATACCGGCGAGGTCCGCAGCAAGATCGAATGGCGCATCGGCATCACCGGCCAGGCGCTCGAACGTGCGGTGCCGGCCGGCGTCCGCATCGCCTTCGGCACCGATGCCGGCGTCAGCATGCACGGCCGCAATGCCGACGAGTTCGAACTGATGGTGGCCCACGGCATGACCGCCGCCAGCGCAATCCAGGCCGCCACCGTGAACGCCGCCGACCTGCTCGGGCTGGCCGACGAAGTCGGCAGCCTCGAGGCGGGCAAGCGCGCCGACCTGATCGCGGTGTCAGGCGACCCGCTCAGCGACGTGACGGTGCTCAAACAGGTCCAGTTCGTGATGAAGGATGGCCGCGTGGAGAAGGACGTGCGGGGGCTGCAGGCCTCCGCCGCACCGGCATCGACGGCGCGCTGAGCGCGCGCTTCACCGGCATATACGGCGCGCTGACCGCGCGCTTCACCGGCATTGACGGCGCGCTGACCGCGCGCCTTCACTGCTTTCACCACAGGCGAACGTGTCGCCGCGCGGGGCCTGCGGGCCCCGGCAAATGCGCTACACCCGGCCGACACACCACAGTCCGGTACACTAGGCGGTCTTCCGACCGGCGTTCGCCGGCGCTGCCGAGCCCTCCCCCCATGAGCGCCGAAACGCCCAACACCCCCTCCACGGATCCTTCCGCCAGCTCTCCGGCAGAAGCCCCGTCCATCAAATTCTCCGACCTGGGCCTGCCCGAGCCGCTGATGCGCGCCCTGGCCGATGTCGGCTACGAGTCGCCCTCGCCGATTCAGGCGGCCACCATTCCGCCGCTGCTGGAAGGCCGCGACGTACTCGGCCAGGCCCAGACCGGCACCGGCAAGACCGCCGCGTTCGCGCTGCCGGTGCTGGCCCGCATCGACCCCAACCAGCGCGCGCCGCAGACGCTGGTGCTGGCGCCGACGCGCGAGCTGGCGATCCAGGTCGCCGAGGCGTTCCAGAAGTACGCCCATCACCTGCCCAACTTCCAGGTCCTGCCGATCTACGGCGGCCAGAGCTATTACCCGCAGTTGCAGGCGCTCAAGCGCGGCGTGCAGGTGATCGTCGGCACGCCGGGCCGCGTCATCGACCACCTCGAGCGCGGTTCGCTCGACCTGTCGCAGCTGCGCTGCCTGGTCCTGGACGAAGCCGACGAGATGCTGCGCATGGGCTTCATCGACGATGTCGAAGCCGTGCTGAAGAAGACCCCGGAGACGCGCCAGGTCGCGCTGTTCTCGGCGACGATGCCGGCCCCGATCAAGCGCATCGCCCAGACCTACCTCAAGGACCCGGTCGAGATCGCGATCAAGTCCAAGACCTCCACCGCCGCCAACATCCGCCAGCGCTACTGGGCGGTCAGCGGCATGCACAAGCTCGATGCCATCACCCGCATCCTCGAGGCCGAGCCGTTCGACGCGATGATCGTGTTCGCCCGCACCAAGATGGCGACCGAGGAACTGGCCGAGAAGCTGGCCGCGCGCGGCATTGCCGCCGCCGCCATCAATGGCGACGTGGTCCAGGCGCAGCGCGAGAAGACCATCCAGAACCTCAAGGATGGCAAGATCGACGTGCTCGTCGCCACCGACGTCGCCGCCCGCGGCCTCGACGTCGAGCGCATCAGCCATGTGCTGAATTACGACATCCCGTACGACACCGAAAGCTACGTCCATCGCATTGGCCGCACCGGTCGTGCCGGCCGCAAGGGCGAGGCGATCCTGTTCGTCAGCCCGCGTGAGCGCGGCATGCTGCGTGCGATCGAACGCGCCACGCGCCAGCCGATCGAGCAGATGCAGCTGCCCACCGTGGAGACGGTGAACGAGCAGCGCGTCAACCGTTTCCTCGGCCGCATCACCACGGCGTTGGAAGCGTCCGACGTGAGCCAGTTCCGCGATCTGGTCGAGCGCTACGAGCGCGAGCAGAACGTGCCGGCGGTGGAGATTGCCGCCGCGCTGGCCAAGCTGGTGCAGGGCGACATGCCGCTGCTGCTGGACGTGACCGCCGAGCGTTTGCGCCCGCATGCACAGCCCTTCGAACGCCCCGAGCGTGGTGCGCGCGAGCATTCGCCGCGTGACCGTTTCGAGCGTGGCCCGCGTGACGGCCAGCGCGACCCGCGCCGCGAGCGCGATGCCGCGCCGCGACCGCCGCGCGAGTACCAGCCCCGAGAGAATCAGCCGCGCGAGAATCAGCCGCGCGACGATCGTCCCCGCCATGCCGACCGCCAGTTCACGCCGCCGGCTGCAGGTGAGCGTTCGTTCGAGCGTCCGGTGAATGCCGCCGAATCAATGTTCGATGACGAGGGCCCGGGCCAGCACCGTCATGAGCCGCGCGCGCAGGAGACGCGCGTGCACGAACCGCGTGGCGAGCGCGCCCCGGAAGTCGGCATGGAAACCTTCCGCATCGAAGTCGGCCACACCCATGGCGTCAAGCCGGGCAACATCGTCGGGGCGATCGCCAACGAAGCCGAGCTGGAAAGCCGCTTCATCGGCCGCATCGACATCCGCGACGACTTCAGCCTGATCGACCTGCCCGAAGGCATGCCGCGTGAGGTCATGGATCACCTCAAGCGCGTGCGCGTCGCCGGCCAGCAGCTGCGCATCAGCCGCGCCGACGAGGCCGACGGCCAAGGCGGCCAGCGTCCGCATGGCCGCTACGGCGATGCACCGCAGCGTGGATTCGATGACGACCGTCGTCCGCCCCCGCGCGGTCCGCGCCCGCCGCATGGCGGCAAGCCGCACGGCGCCGGTCCGCGCAAGCCGTTCAAGCCGCGCTGATCAAGCCGCGCTGACACCACACAGCGGTAGCCGATGCACCTGATCGTGTTCAGCGCGCTGTGCAGCGTGCTCGTCGCAGTGGTCCTGAAGCTTGCGCCACGTTTCCGCCTGGACGTGGCGCAGCTGGTGACCTGGAATTACCTCGCCGCCACGGTTCTCAGCGCCTCGCTGCTGAAGCCGTCGCTGGCGAGCCTGTCGCATCCGGATGCGCCCTGGGCCGCCCTGCTCGGCCTGGCGGTCGTGCTGCCGTTGCTGTTCCTGGTGCTGGCCGCATCGGTGCGCAGCAACGGCATCGTCCGCACCGATGTCGCGCAGCGCCTGTCGCTGCTGCTGTCGTTGTTGGCGGCCTTCACGCTGTTCGGCGAACGCGCCGATGGGATGCGGATGGCGGGCCTGGCGTTGGGCCTGCTGGCGGTGGCCGGCATCGTCGTCCGGCCGCGGCAGGACGGTGCCGTGGCTTCGCCGACGCGCCCGGGTATCGGCCTGCTGCTGGTGGTCTGGGTCGGCTTCGCCGTCGTCGACGTCATGCTCAAGCGCATCGCCCTGGCTGGCACGCCGTCGCTGGCTGCGTTGCAAGTTGCCTTCGCGATTGCGTTCGTGCTGATGCTGGGCTGGATCTCGATCCGGCACTGGCGCGCCGGGGTGCGCATCGAAGCGCGCAACATCGGCGCCGGATTGGTCCTCGGCCTGCTCAACTTCGGCAACATCGTCTTCTACGTCCGCGCCCACCAGGCCTTCCCGGACAATCCGTCGGTGGTATTCGCGGCCATGAACATCGGCGTCGTGGTGCTGGGCACGCTGGTCGGCGTGTTCGCCTTCGGCGAGAAGACCAGCGTCTGGAACCGCGCCGCGATCGTGCTGGCCGTCGTCGCCATTGCCGTGATCGCCGCCGCACCACGGGCCTGACGCTACCGTCCGGCGCGCCGGATTTGGCATAGTCGGGTTGTCGACCCGCCCTGCCCGCGCCATGCCCCGCCTGCTCGTCTTCCAGCACGTCGCCGCCGAACCGCTCGGCACCCTGGACCCGCTGATCCGCAAGCGCGGGCATCGCATCCGCTTCGCCAATTTCGAGCGCCAGCCAGATTTCCAGCCGAACGTGGACCGTTATCGCGGCCTGATCGTGCTCGGCGGGCCGATGAACGTCGAGGACCAGGCGCAGCGTCCGCACCTGCGGACCGAACTGCTGGCGATCGAACGCATGCTCGAACAGGGCAAACCGGTGCTGGGGATCTGCCTGGGGGCGCAGCTGCTCGCCCACGTGCTGGGCGCTCCGGTGCGTCGCCACCATCAGGCCGAGATCGGCTGGTACCGGTTGCAGACCACCGCGGCCGGTCGCGCCGACCCGGTGCTGTCGCCGCTGGGCGATGCGGCGCCGGTGTTCCAGTGGCACCGCTACAGTTTCGATGTGCCGCGCGAAGCCGAGCATCTGGCGCGCACCGAGGGCTGCGAGCAGCAGGCGTTCCGCTATGGCGACAATGCCTACGGCTTCCAGTTTCATCTGGAAATGGACGAGCGGCTGATCGAGCGCTGGCTGGCCAACCCGGCCTACCGCGACGAGTTGGCGGAACTCGTCGGCATGGATCCGGCGCAGGCCAGCGAGGAGATGATCCGGCAGAAGACGCGCGAGCACATCGCGACGATGCAGGGCCAGGCGGACAACGTGTTCAACCGGTTCCTGGACCTGGTCGGGACGCCGCAGCGGCGGATGACGTTGCCGTCGCGGGAATGGACGTGAAAGCCCCTCGAAGGGAACTGCTCACAATTCGAGTCTGCTCTCGAATCGCCGCTCCTGGCCACTTAGCGGATCGACGAACTGCAGCGTGCGCGCCAGCAGCTTCAGTGGCCGTTTGTAGTCGTCAGCCACCGGTTCGCCGCACTCCGGATACAACGGGTCGTTGAGGATCGGCGCACCCAATGCGGCCATGTGCACGCGCAGCTGGTGCTTGCGTCCCGTGACCGGTTCCAGCCCGTAGCGCCAGATGCCGTCGCCGCGCTCGATCACCTCGATGCGCGTCTCGCTGTTTGCCGCAGCCCCGCCTTCACGCATCCGGAAGAACGGCTCGCCGCGTTCCAGGTGCGACCGGCGCACCAGCGGAAACGCGAGGCCAGGCAGGCCGGGCGCCAGCGCTTCGTAGCACTTGTTGATCCTGCGTTGCGGGAACAGCGCCTGGTACTGCGCGCGCGTGGCCGCATTCGCCGAGAACAGCACCAGGCCGGCAGTGCCACGGTCAATCCGGTGCAGCGGCGCCAGATCCGGATTGCCCAGGCGCAGCACCAGCCGCGCCAGCAGCGTCTGCGCCACGTGCCTGCCTGACGGTGTCACCGGCAGGAAATGCGGTTTGTCGGCGACGACCAGGTGCTCGTCGGCATGCAGGACGACTTCCGTGAACGGAATCTCCGCTTCGCTTTCGACTTCGCGGTAGTAGGTGAGCTCGGCACCGACACGGTAAGCGGCATCCACCGCCAGCGCCTGCCCTTCGGCGTCGCGAACCAGGCCGCGCTCGATCCGGTCCAGCCAGCGCGCGCGCCCCACCGCCGGGAATCGCGCGCACAGGCCCTCCAGCACCGTCGGCCAGGGCCCCGGTGGAAGCTGCCAGCGACTCGCGGCCACGCCTTGGCGATGGGGTTGGAGCGGTTTCACGCCGCCATTGTCCCCCGGAACGGCCGCCCTGCAGTCGCAATGGCGCTGAGAACGGCACGCACCCCCCGCAGCGCCTAGAATGCGCGCTGTTTTCTGCCCCGACCGGATGTACCCCATGGCGCTCAAGGCCACCGTGGTAAAGGCCGAGCTGCAAGTCAGCGACCTCGACCGCCATCACTACGCTACCTACAACCTCACCCTCGCCCAGCATCCGTCGGAGACGGAGCAGCGGCTGATGGTGCGACTGCTCGCCTACGCCCTGTTCGCCGAGGAGCGCCTGGAGTTCGGCCGCGGCCTGAGCAGCGAAGACGACCCGGATATGTGGCGGCGCGACTACACCGGCGAGATCGAGCAATGGATCGACCTGGGCCATCCCGACGAGTCGCGCATCCGCAAGGCCTGCGGTCGTGCCCGCCAGGTGGTGGTGGTGAACTACGGCGGCCGTGCCTCGGACGTGTGGTGGGACAAGAACAGCTACGCGCTCAAGCGCCTGCGCAACCTCACCGTGATCGACATTGGCGCCGATATCGTCGAGGCCCTGGCCGGCGTGCAACAGCGCGGCATGCGCGTGAACGTGCTGATCCAGGACGGCGAAGTGCAGTGGCTGGGCGAAGGCCATTCCTTCACCTTCCGTCCGTTGACCCGCATGGCATCCGACGAGGAAGCCGCGCGGGCATGACCGGGCACTACGACGTCGCGATTGTTGGCGGCGGCGCAGCCGGACTAATGTGCGCGCTGACCGCCGGCCAGCGCGGCAAGCGCGTGCTGGTGGTCGACCACGCCAATCGCGTCGGCAAGAAGATCCTGATGTCGGGCGGCGGCCGCTGCAATTTCACCAACACCGGCACGACCCCGGCCAATTTCCTCTCGGCCAATCCGCACTTCTGCAAGTCGGCGCTGGCGCGGTACACGCCGTGGCATTTCATCGAAATGGTCGAACGCCACCGCATCGCCTACCACGAGAAGGAACTGGGCCAGCTGTTCTGCGACATCTCCTCCAAGCTGATCGTGAAGATGCTGGTGGACGAATGCCATGCCGCGGGCGTGCGCATCGAAACCAGCTGCAGCATCGAGCGGGTCAGCCACGGCGACGGCGAGGGCGCCAGCTTCCGCCTGCACACCAGCCACGGCGCGTTCGCCGCGCCGGCGCTGGTGGTGGCCAGCGGCGGCCTGTCGATCCCGTCGATGGGCGCCAGCGGGTTCGGTTACGAACTGGCCCGCCAGTTCGGCCATGCCGTGCTGCCCACGCGCGCCGGCCTGGTGCCGCTCACGCTCAGCGGCAAGCACCAGGAGCGGCTGGCGGACCTCAGCGGCGTCGCGCTGCCGGTGACCGCCCACTGCAACGGCCAGTCCTTCAGCAATTTCATGCTGGTCACCCATCGCGGCATCAGTGGACCGTCGATCCTGCAGGTCTCCTCGTACTGGCAGCCCGGCGACGACCTGCGCCTGGACCTGCTGCCGGGACGCGATGCCCTCGAGGCATTGCAGCAATGGCAGCACGAACGCCCGGCCGCCGAGCTCAAGACCGTGCTCGGCGAAGTCATGCCCAAACGCTTCGCACAGCGTCTGTGCGAGTTCTGGTTGCCGAACAAACCGATCAAGCAGTTCAACGCGCCGCAGTTGCGCGAGATCGCCGAGGTGCTGTCGCGCTGGCCGCTGGTCGCCAGCGGCAGCGAGGGCTATCGCACCGCCGAAGTCACGCTCGGTGGCGTCGACACCGATGAGCTGTCGTCCAGCACGATGCAATCGCGGCGCGTGCCAGGTCTGTATTTCATCGGCGAAGTGGTCGACGTTACCGGCTGGCTGGGCGGCTACAACTTCCAGTGGGCCTGGGCCAGCGGGCACGCGGCGGGCATGGCGGTCTGACAGACCCTGGGTGGGCTAGAGCGCGGTAACGCGCATCTGGCATTCCATCACCACCATCGCCGCGCCGTTGGGCACGCACATCGACGGACTCGTATCGAGCACCAGCGCGCGGCCGCCGGCGAACACGCGGGTACTGCCCTGCAGCCACTGGCCGCCGGTGCAGCGCAAGGCGTCTGCCGGCGACGGCAGGTTGCAGTGGGCAATGGTGTAGGGAGCCGCGACTGTCACCACCGGCCGGCCAGATACAGTGACGCGCGAATAGGGAGCCGTCGGCGTGGCCGGACCACCGTGCGAGCAGGCCACGCTTGCGCCCAGATGCAGGATTGCTCCGCCCATGGCTAGACCACCGTCAGTGCGCCGTCGTTGATGGTGACCATCGAGCCGGCCAGGACAATGCTGGCGCCGCGGCCGTTGCTGATGGTGATGCCGGCTTCGTTGACCGCGATGGTGGCGCCGGACTGCGCGCGCAGCAGGACACCGCCGTCGGGACCGGGCAGGTCCGACACCAGCACCGCGTTCTGGCCGGGCGTCTGCATCAGCAGCGCCGCCACGCCCTGCCCGGCCTGGGCCATCGGCGGCAGTTCACCGGCGTCGACCCAGTAGCCGCCAACCCAGATCGGCAATTCGGGGTCGCCCTGCTCGAACTCCACCCACACCGGCGCACCGATCGACGGCAGCAGGAACAGACCGCTCTGGTGGCCGGCAACGGGCACGCATGGCATCGCCCAACGCGAGCCGCCGGCATCGAAGACCTTCGGGACCTGCACCAGCACGCGACCGAGCTGCAGTGGATCGATGTTGTCCACGACCACGCCACGGTGTTTGCCGTAGTGCCGGAGGAGTGCGGGCTTGCTCTGGTGGGGCATTCGACTGGTTCCTGGGACACGGGCTTGCGTGAACGTCCGGCTCCCCCCGTGAGACCACAACGTGAACGGGCCTGCCGGCAGGCCAGCGCCCCGGCCGCAGCGACCGTCGCGAGGCACGACGGGATGCTCGACAATGACCCCAATTCCTCCCAGGAGCAGGCGATGAGTGCTGTCGTGGTCCGCGTGTCCCGCCATTTCGATGCTGCGCCCGGACGCGTGTTCGACGCCTGGCTCGACCCGTCCAGCGCCGGCCGCTGGCTGTTCGCGACCGAAGACGGGCAGATGCAGAGAGTCCAGATCGAACCCCGGGTGGGCGGTGGCTATGCCATCGTCGAGCGCCGCGGAGGCGTCGACGCCGGGCACTTCGGCCAGTATCTGCAGATCGACCGGCCGCACCGCCTGGTCTTCACGCTTGGCATGGTGGAAGACGGCAGCGGCGGCGATCGCATTGCCGTCGAGATCGTCGACGAGGGCAATGGCAGCCTGCTGAGCCTGAGCCACGAGATGGCCGCGGAGAATGCGCAGTACGCCGAGCGGGTCGATTCGGGCTGGAAGATGGTCCTGGACGGCCTTGCCGATTGCCTGGCAGGGAGCGCCTGATGCGTATCGTCACGCGCATGGGCGCCCGCATTGCCGCGCTGTTCGCCGCCGCGCTGCTCGCCGCCTGCGCCGACCCCGGCCCGCCGCCGGGTGGCACCATCGCCCGCTTCGAGACCATCGACCAGCGGGTCGGCACCGGCGCGGTCGCCACGCCCGGACAGGACGTGGTCGTCCACTACACCGGTTGGAACTACGAGCACAAGGCAGCCGACGGCCGCGGCAGCAAGTTCGACAGTTCGCGCGACCGCAATGAGCCCTTCACGTTCCTGCTCGGCGCCGGGCGCGTGATCCGCGGCTGGGATGAAGGCGTGGCCGGCATGCGCGTGGGCGGCCATCGCCTGCTGATGATTCCGCCGACCTACGGCTATGGCAGCGCCGGCGCGGGCGGGGTCATCCCGCCCAACGGTTCACTGGTATTCGAAGTCGAACTGCTCGACGTGCGCGAGCACCGCAGCCCGGCACCGCGACCCTGGGCGGCACGCCCCTAGGCGAGCGCGTCGCGCGCCGCGGCGGTAATCTCGAACGAGCGCAGTCGCGCGGCGTGATCGAAGACGTTGGCGGTGATCATCAGCTCGTCCGGGCGATGGCGCTCGATGAAGGCGGCGATGCCGTCGCGGACCGTGTTGTCGTCGCCCACCACGGCGCACGCCAGCGCCTGCTCGACGCCGCTCTTCTCCAGCGGCGTCCAGAACGATTCGATGTCGTCGATCGGTGGCGGGATCAGGCCCGGCTTGCCGCGACGCAGATTGACGAAGGCCTGCTGCTGGGTGGTGAACAGCCGTCGCGCCAGCGCATCTGTTTGCGCACCCACCACGTTCAGCGCCAGCATGGCGTAGGGCTGCTGCAGCCGCCTGGAGGGCTTGAACTCGCGCCGGTACGAGGCCAGCGCCATGTCCATCGCATCGGGCGCGAAATGCGAGGCGAACGCGAACGGCAGGCCGAGCTGCGCGGCCAGGCGGGCCGAGAACAGGCTCGAACCGAGCAGCCACACCGGCACCTCCACGCCCGCGCCGGGCACGGCGCGCACCGCCTGCGCCGGCTGCGCCGGTTCGAAGTAGTGCAGCAGTTCGACCACGTCCTGGGCGAACATGTCGGCGCCTTCGAAATAACGGCGCAGGGCATGTGCGGTGGCGTGATCGGTGCCGGGGGCGCGGCCCAGGCCCAGATCGATGCGCCCCGGATACAGCGAAGCCAGCGTGCCGAACTGCTCGGCCACCTGCAGCGGCGCATGGTTGGGCAGCATGACCCCGCCAGCGCCGACGCGGATCGATTGCGTGCCGCAGGCGACATGGCCGATCAGCACCGCCGTTGCGGCGCTGGCGATGCCGGGCATGTTGTGGTGTTCGGCCAGCCAGAAGCGCTGGTAGCCCAGGCGTTCGGCGAGGCGAGCCAGGTCGAGGCTGTTGGCGAATGCCTGCGTGGCGTCGCTGCCTTCGGTGATCGGCGCCAGGTCGAGGACGGAGAACGGGATCATGGCCGGGTCACCACAGGTCGAAGGTCACGCCTTCGCGTTCGTTGTCCCAGATCGTGCTGAAGACCCACCAGCGACCATGTTCAAAGCAAAGCTGGATGCTGTTGGCGCCGCGCTTGAGCAGCACCGGCGAGTCCGCGGCGGGACGGGCCTCGTAGCGGCTCCACACGTGCGCGACCTGACCGAAACGCTGCAGCCGGTGCTCGATCTCGATTTCGTGGAAGTCGTTGGCGGCGAAGAACGGGGTGACGTCGGCGATGTAGCTGTCGACGTCGAACACCATCGATCGCGTGTTGCCGTCGGCCTCGACCACGGTGCGCAGGCTGCGCGCCTGCGGGTGCTGCAGGTAGCGGAAGCGCTCCCAGTCGCGCGGCGCGCCGGCCGGGCCGGAGATGCATTCATAGATCGCCCGCACCATTCGCGGGATGTCCTGGGTGTCGTGCCGCCAGCGTGCGTCGCTCATCGCGACAGCCTCGTGCCGGCGCCGTGAGGCGCTTGTGATCCGGCGCTGTCTTCCTTGCTCACCGGCGCTAGGCGCAGATCCTGGAAGTCGAAACTGAAGTCGGTCAGCGGCGAGATCGCCTCCATCCGCGCCTCGCGAATCGCACCGTCCGCATCCAGCGCGAAACTGACGAACGCATCGGCATTGAGCCAGCGCTGGTCCCAGCGGACCATGAAGGTGTCGTGCTGCCACGCAGTCAGCTCGCCGACCAGCTGCGGGGTGCGGCTGAAGCGCATGACCAGCTTGTCGCCGCGCTGCTCGACCACCACGTCGCCGTACCACGGGTCGCGGTAGGTGCGGGCATAGCTTGCCAGCGGCAGCGACGGCGGCGCTGCGGCAGCGCGCGCCTGCAGGTGCTTGTTCCAGTCCTCGTCGGCCTTGCCCTTCGACTTGGCCAGTGCTGCGGCGTAGACCGCGCGCCAGTCGGTCTTCGGCGCATCCAGGTACGCATCGAGCACGCGCAGGGTGACGGCATTGAACGCGCCGCCGACCTCGGCATTGGTCAGCACGATCACACCCAGCTTCTGCTCCGGCACCAGCGTCAGGCGCGAGACCATGCCCGGCCAGCCACCGGTGTGCCAGACCAGCTTGCGGCCGCGGTAATCGGACAGTTGCCAGCCCTGGCCGTAGCCGAGGAAGTTAGGCTTCACCGCTTCCAGCTCCGGCACCGAGGGCTTGGCGATCGGCATCGGCGTGAGCACCGACCACATCTCCTGCTGGCGCTCGGCGCTGAACAAACGCTGCTCGCTGCCGCTGGCGTCGCGGTACGTGCCGCCGGCGAGCTGCATGCGCATCCACTGGCTCATGTCGTGGACGCTGGAGTAGATGCCGCCGGCGCCGGAGACGTTGCCCCATGACATCCGCGGCGCCGGTTGCAGGTCCTTGAAGTCGGCCTTGGCGTAACCGGTGGCGACGTTGTCGCGCGCACGCAGTGCATCGCTGTTGAAGCGGGTGTCGCGCATGCCCAGCGGCGCGAAGATGCGCTGCTGCAGGAACTGCGCGTAGGACTGGCCGCTGGCCTGCTCGATCACCAGCTGCGCCACGCCATAGAGAATGTTGTCGTAGGCGTACTGGCCGCGAAAGCTGCCGGTGAGCGGCACGTCCTTCAGCCTGCGCGCGACTTCCTCGGTGCTGTAGTCGGTGCCGGGCCAGTACAGCAGGTCGCCGGCGCCCAGGCCCAGGCCACTGCGATGCGCAAGCAGATCGCGGATGCGCATCTCGCCGGTCACGTAGGTGTCGGACATGCGGAACCACGGCAGGTGCTCGATGACGCGGTCGTCGAGGCTGAGCTTGCCCTCGTCGGCGAGGATCGACAGCGACGCGGCGGTGAACGCCTTGGTGTTGGAGGCAATGGCGAACAACGTCTTCGCATCGACCGGCTGCGACTTGCCGTCCTTGCCCAGTTCGCGCGCGCCGAAACCGCGCTCGAGCACGATCTGGCCGTCCTTGACGATGGCAACGGCGATACCTGGCACGTCAAACTGCTTGCGGATGCCATCGACGTAGGCGTCGAAGTCCTGCAGTTGTGCCGGCAGCGGCGTGGCGTTCGCACTGTTGTGCGCGCTGTCCTGCGCAGTCGCCGGCGTTGCCGGTGCGGCGCCATGAAGCGCCAGTGCCAGGCCGAGTACGGCGCATTGCGCCGGAATGAATCGCAAAGACATGCGGTGGTCAGCTCCCCAGGGATGGGGTCACCTTAGCCAAAGTGTGCCCTTACCCCAACCCCTGGAAGGCATAATCCTCGTCCCCCGTAGTGCGCCCTGCCATGCCCCTTCCGAACCACTCCCCTGCCCGCCTGGCCGTCATCGGTGGCGGCCCCGCCGGCCTGATGGCCGCCGAAGTCGCGCGCGCGGCAGGCCTGCAGGTCGACCTGTTCGAGGCCAAGGGCTCGGTCGGGCGCAAGTTCCTGATTGCCGGCAAGGGCGGGCTCAACCTCACCCATGGCGAACCGCGCCCGGCCTTCGATGCGCGCTACGGTGCCCGTCGCAGCGAGATCGCCGCATGGCTCGACGACTTCGACGCCGATGCCCTGCGTGAATGGGCGCGCGAGCGATTCGGCATCGACACCTACGTCGGCACTTCCGGCCGCGTCTTTCCGATGGACCGCAAGGCCGCGCCGCTGCTGCGCGGCTGGGTGCGCCGCCTGCGCGAGGACGGCGTCGCCTTTCATGTGCAGCACCGCTGGCTCGGCTGGAACGATGACGGCGCGCTGCGCTTCGCGACACCTGCCGGAGAGATTGCGCTCCAGGCCGACGCAACCGTGCTCGCGCTTGGCGGCGGCAGCTGGCCGCAACTGGGATCGGACGGCAGCTGGCAGGACATCCTGCGCGCGCGTGGCGTCGATGTCGCCGCGCTGCAGCCGTCCAATTGCGGATTCGATGTCGGCTGGAGCGAACACTTCGCCGGTCGCCATGCCGGCGCGCCGCTGAAACCGGTCGTCGCGCATTGGCGCGATGCGTCCGGCAACGAGCACGCGCTGCAAGGCGAGTGCGTGGTTACCGCGACCGGCATCGAAGGCAGCCTGGTCTATGCACTGTCGGCGGGTCTGCGCGACGCCATTTCCACCGCGGGCGAGGCGCGGATCGAACTGGACCTGGCGCCGGGACGCGACCTGCCGCGACTGCAGCGCGACCTCGCCTGCCCGCGCGGCGGCCGCAGCCTCAGCGAGCACCTGCGCCGCCATGCAGGCATCAGCGGCGCCAAGGCTGGCTTGCTGCATGAGGTGCTGAGCAGGGATCAGCTGCACGACGAGGCCCTGCTGGCGCGCACGATCAAACGCCTGCCGTTGCGCCTGCTGCGCCCGCGCCCGATAGCCGAAGCGATCAGCAGTGCCGGTGGCGTGCGTCTGGAAGCGCTCGACGATGGCTTGATGGTGCGGTCGATGCCGGGCGTGTTCTGCGCCGGCGAGATGCTCGACTGGGAGGCGCCGACTGGCGGTTACCTGTTGACGGCCTGCTACGCCAGCGGTCTGCGCGCGGCGCGTGGCGCCACTGCGTGGCTGCAGCGCGACGCCGCAGCGATGTGAACGACCCTCCGGCCCGGGGGATCAGCCCTTTTTGGCTGGCGGCTCGGCTGACTTGGCGGCAGACGCCGCGGCATCGGAGACCGGCAGATACATCGTGCTCGCGCACAGCTCGATGCCCTTGGCCGCGGCTGCCGGCATGTCGGTGCCCTTGAGGCCGATCACCTTGACCACGTCGCCGCCGGCCCGCGTCACCTTGGCCAGCGCGATGTAGCCGGTACGATCGCCGCCGCACATCGCATTGGACGGGCTCTGCGTCGGCGGCGTTTCCTCGAGCACGTGGCGCAGTTCGATTTCCTGCTCGGGCGGAACCATCATGGCCTGGGCGTAGGTATTGCCCGCCGAGTACTGGTCGCCGCCGTTGACGATCGCCACGCGCTCGGTGGTGAAGCTGGCGCCGTTGTCGCCGCGCAGCATGTTGTCTTCGATGGTCAGCTTGCCCGTCACCGCGGTCGCCACCGGGTTGCCCGGCTCGAATTCGCCCATCGCGACCGCCTTGACCATCGGCGGCGCTGCGCGTTCCACCGGTTCGGCGTTGACGTCGGGCTGCGGGTTGGCGGCCGGAGCCGGTGCGGTGATCTCTTCCGGCGGAGCGCTGTTGACCGGCGCCTGCTTGTCGCAGGCGGCCAGCGCCAGCACGGCTGCCGCGACCAGGGTCATGGCGACGGCTCCGCGCGAAATTCCCACTGGTCCAATTGCTGCCATGCGTGTCCTCACTTGTCGTGGTCGGCGACGCAGTTGCCGACCGACATCAGGCGGCGGCGACTGCGTCGGCCGCATCCATCAGCGGTTTGAGTTCGGGGTCGAGCGCCACGCGCTCATCGAACACGAAGCAGCGGCCATCGTAATGGCGACCGCCCACGCGTTCAAAGTACCCCAGAATGCCGCCGTCGAGCTGCAACACGTTGCTCATTCCCTCGGCCTGCATCCACAGCGCGGCCTTCTCGCAGCGGATGCCACCGGTGCAGAAGCTGACCACGGTTGCGTCCTGCAGCGCTTCGCGGTGCGGCTGCAGCGCCTGCGGCAGGTCGGTGAAATTGTCGATCGGCAACGTCAACGCATCGCTGAAGGTGCCGTAGCCGAACTCCTCGCGGTTGCGCGTGTCGAGCATGACCACGCGCTTGCCGGCATCGTCGTGGCCCTGGTCAAGCCAGCGTGCAAGCGTTTCCGGCATTACCGCCGGCGCGCGCCCTTCGAGCGGCGAGGCGTTGTCGCGGCGGAAGCTGATGATCTCCGACTTGACCTTTACCTTCAGCCGCGCGAACGGTTGGCTCCGGCTGCGGCTGAACTTGACGGTCAGGTCCGCAAAGCAGTCCTGCGCGCGCAGGCGTTCGAGGAATCCGTGGATGCCCGCCTCACTGCCGGCCAGGAACAGGTTGATGCCCTCGCCGGCGACCAGCATGGTGCCGCGCAGCCCGGCCGCCTCGGCGCGCGACTGCAATTGCGCGGCAAGGCCTTCGGGGTGCTGGATCGGGGTGAAGTGGTAGGCGGCGATATTGAGCAGCATGGCGCGCATTGTAAGCGCCACCGGGCCGGCATCCGACGCACGACCCAAGTCACTGATTAATCAGGGTTCATCGCCGGCATTTGGTATCTACGCAACCACTCGGCCGCCAGGGCGAACCAGGCGACGATGGCAAGGACCACCAGCTTCTGACTGAGGCCACGCGGCAGTTCACGCCCGAAGGCCAGGACCCACAGCGCCACGAAGCAGAAGGCCGCCAGTCCGAAAGCCAGGGCGAAGTGCTGCCGCCAGCGCGCGTCGCCGCGGAAGCGCCAGGACTGCAGGAGCATGCCCAGGCTGGTGCCAAGAAAGGCCAGCGGCGCGGAGATCGCGTGGACGTAGGCGGCCGCGGTCATCGCACGGCCACCGCCCAGGTCGGTCTGCGCCCCGGCCGTGATCACCAGGGCCAACGCGCCGAGCATGAAAAGCGACAGTGCCGCGGTGCTGCCCGGCCCGGAACGGGTCACGCGGTGGTAGCCGATGGCCAGCAGCGCAATCGCACTGGCCAGGCCGACATAGGCCAACTGCAGCCATGCCCCGTACGGACCGACCAGGTAGAAGCTCAGCGGCACGCGCACCCAGTCCAGGTCGTCGCGCAGCCATTGCAGCGCGACGGCGGTGACGACGAACAACGCGATGGCCGCCAGCGCGGACGTGCCCAGGTTGCGGACCAGCGTCCGCTCCCTGTGCTCCGCGCCAACGGGTAGATCGACGCCGGACATCGACTCGACTCCGCGACCTCGATGGAACGATCAGCGCACGCCCATGAAATCCAGCTTGCCCACCGCGACGCCGTTGTGGCGCAGCAGTGCATACGCGGTAGTAACGTGGAAGTAGAACTGCGGCAGGCCATAGTGCAGCAGGTAGGCCGATCCGGTGAAGCGGCGCTCCTTCGGCGTGCCCGGACGCAGCACGATCTCGCGTGCCTCGCTGCCCTCGAACAGCAGCGGGTCGAGGCCGTCGATGAAGGCCAGCGTGCGCGCGATGCGTGCATGCAACTCGGCGAAGTCCTGCTCGGTATCGTCGTAGGACGGGACTTCAACGTCGGCCAGGCGTGCCGGCACGCTCTTGGCGAAGTCGCAGGCGACCTGCACCTGGCGCACCAGCGGGAACATGTCCGGGAACAGCCGGGCCTGCAGCAGGACCGACGGTTCGATCTTCTTCTCCACCGCGTAGGCCTCGGCCTTCTCCAGCAGGCCGGCCATGGCGCCGAGCATCTGCCTGAACACTGGAACCGACGCGTCGTACATCGAAACGGACATGCATTACCTCGATTCTGGGTTGACGTGCGGCGAATGGTACAGGGCGCCGGCGATCCGGATGGGTCATGTTTCAGGGATATTGAGTTCCAAACCTGCTCACCAGCCAATTCCGATGCCGACGCCGGCAGACTGCTCGCTGCCGCTGAACGCCGCGCCCACCGACAGCGACACGTTGCGCTTTATCAGTCGCTGGTAGCCGACCGCCATCGCTTCCTCGCCTTCCGCATAACCGGCACCGACCGAAACACGGTTGTCGGTCTGGATGTTGGCCGCGCTGCTGGCCATGTGCACCATCGCCGCGGTCATCGCGCCCTGGCGGTTGATGCGCTTGTCGGTGTGGCGGAACTCGTCCTCGACGTCGCCGCGCAGATCCTCGATTGCCTCCATCGGTATGGTGACGATCTGGTTGATCTGCTGGTCGGTGTAGGTGTTGGCCTGGTTCAACGTGACCGCCGCCTGCTCCGACATCTGCTGCACGTTGACCGCATCGGTTGCGGTCGTTCCTGCGGCAACGTTGGCGACCTGGCGGGTATTGCCGGTCGAACCGACCGAGACCGTGTTGGCGCGGTCTGCCACCGAGTTGGCGCCGAGGGCGACGCTGTTGTCGGCGCTGGCGACGGCGCCGCCGCCGGCAGCCACCGTGTTGGCGCCGCTGGCGGTCGAGGTGCTGCCACCGTTGGCGTTGAAGCGCGGATCGGCTGCCGAGACGCCTGGGCCGCTGCCCACGCGACCGTCGAGGTTGGCAAGCGCGGCCCCCACGTCGTTGAACACGTTGCCGCCGATGGCGTAGCTGGGCGGCGTGATCGCGCCTTCCGGCCCCACCGAAGCGCCACCACCGAAGATGGAGGTGATGCCCTGGCTCATCGTCGACAGCTGGCTCACGTTGACCGCGTCTGTGGCAGCGCTGCCCGCTGCCACGTTGGTCACCTTGCGTTCCGCACCGGCGCTACCCACCGATACTTCACCGGCCGAAGTCTGTGCCGCCGGGATGGCGTAGGCGGTATAGCCGGCCTGCGCTCCGACGCTTGTCTGCGAGGCCGAACCCAGCGCCACGCTCAGCGCGTGGTTCGCCGTCGCGCCCGCACCCAGCGCCACGCCCTGCTCGGCGTTGGCCTGGGCCTGGCTGCCGACCGCGACGCCGGAGGCCAGCAACACCTGGGTGTCGCGGCCTATGGCGATCGCGCCCGGTGCGGCGATGTCGACGACCGCGCCGTTGCCGATGCCGATGCCGTTGTCGGCGTTGACCACCGTGAGCGGGCCCACAGCGATCGCTTCCGCGCCGATCGCGAGCGAGTCACCCGCGGACGAATTCGCGTGGAAGAACTTTGCCGGCGAAGCCGCGATCGAGCCGATCGCACCCTGCAACTGGCGGATGGTGACCGCGTCCTGCTGCTCCGTGCCGTCGGCCACGTGGGTGATCTGCCGATACGACGTGCCCGAGCCCACAGACACCGATCCCAGCAGGACCGCGTCGGTGGTATCGATCGGAATGCCGCCGGAACCGACCGGAAGGGTACCCGACGTCGGCGCCAGTGCACGATCGGCGACCGAGCCCGAGCCCAGTGCCACCGCGCCTTCGACTGACGCTACAGCGGTGCTGCCGAATGCAAGCGCACCGGCCTGCTGTGCCTGCGACTGGAAGCCCAGCGCAACCGCGCCCTGCCCGTTGGCGACATTGGTGTGCCCGGCCGCCACCGCTCCGTTGCCGGTGGCGGTGTTGTCCAGGCCCTGCGCTATCGCGCCATCACCCGTGGCGATGTTGGGATCGCCGATCGCCACCGCACCGTTGCCGCTGGCGCTATTGCCATCGCCGATCGACACCGAACGACCGCCATTGGCCACGGCATTGCGGCCGAGGGCGACCGCCCCCTCGGTTGAAGCATTCGCACCGAAGCCACCGGCCAGTGCACCCGCTCCGCTGGCCGCGGCCGAGGCGCCGATCGCAACGGCACGCGTTCCTGCCGTGACCTGCGCATCATCGGTCCCGTCACTCAGGCCATCGGCCTGGAAGTAGCGCGTGTCAGACGTCAGCGTGCCCAGTTGACTGACATTGACCGCATCCGTCGGCGCCGTACCGGCGGCGACGTTGACGATGCGACGCTGCATGCCCGAGTTGCCGACGGAAATCACATCGGCTTCCTGCGCGTCGGAGTCCGCACCGAGCGCGACCGAGTTGGTCGCCGCCGCGCGCACCCGCGAGTTGAATCCCAACGCCGTGCCTGCCGTGGCGCCGTTCTCGACGTTGCTGATGGCGCCAATAGCCACCGCTCCATCCGCGCCCGAGAACGTCTGGCGCCCCACCGCGACGCTGTTTTCCGCGGTAGCCAGTGCGATCGTACCGAATGCAGAGGATGTGCTTCCGGAAGCAGCGCTACCGGCACCCACGGCCGTTGACGAATCGCCGCTGGCCGTAGCCTGCACGCCCATGGCAACGGTTTGTACCGCCGTCGCGTCGGCGCCCATGCCCATGGCCGTGCTCGAGGCGCCACTGGCCACGGCGGACTTGCCTGAGGCCACGCTGTTGAGACCGCTGGCGACGGCGTCGTCGCTGCCGTCGCCGGGCCCTTCGGCCTTGAAATAGGCTGTGCCTACCGCCACGGCCGCAGTGAGCTGACTGACATTGACCGCGTCGGTCGCCGCCGTGCCGGCGGCCACGTTGATGATCTGGCGCTCGCTCCCCGCCGCACCGATCGACAACGCGCGGCCGCGGTCGGCGATCGAACCGGTGCCAAGCGCGACGCTGTCGTTGCCGATCGCCTGCGACAGGCGCCCCAATGACATCGAGCCCGTTCCGCTGGCGATCGAATCGCCACCCACGGCAATGGCCAGGTCACCGCTGGCGGTGCTGTCCACGCCGACGGCAACGGCACGTAGTCCAGTGGCCTGGGCCATCACACCGGCCGCCATCGAACCCAGGCCGCTGGCGACCGCATCGTCGCCAAGGATCGAACTCTGCGCCTTGAAGTGGCGGTTGCCGGCCACTGCGGTAGTGAGCTGGCTGACATTCACCGCGTCCGTCGGCGCCGTGCCGATCGCGACGTTGACGATCCTGCGCTCGCCGCCCACGCTGCCGATCGAAACGGTATTGGCCTGGTCGGCCACCGAACCGTTGCCGAGCGCCACGGCATTGATCGCCGTCACACTGCTGCCGAAGCCCAGGGCGGTGCCCTGAGCCGCGGTGACATGACTGGTTGCGCCGTACGCCGACGACTGGACCGCCGTCTCTTCGATGAGCGCGTTCGCACCCACTACGGTGCCCTGGTCGGCCTTGGTCCGCGCGTTGTTGCCGACGGCGGTATCGTCCGGCCCGGCAGCAAGGCTGGTGCGACCGATTGCGACGCTGCCCACGCCCGCCGCAATGCTTGCCTGGCCGATCGATATCGCGCCGTCGGCCTGCGCCCACGCGTCGGAACCGACCGCCACCGAGTTGATGCCATCGGCCTCGCTGAACTGGCCCAGTGCCGTCGAAGCGGTACCCAGCGCCAGCGCTGAATGCCCCAGCGCGGTGGCAAAAGTGGCGGTGGCCTGCGACTGGCTGCCGATCGCCGTGGTGTCGTCCTGGTTGGCGAGGGCGCTCGCGCCAGCGGCGGTCGATCGCACCCCGGTTGCCTGCGTATCGTCGCTGCCGTCGTTGAGGCCAACGGCCTTGAAGTAGCGCAGCCCGCTGGTTGCGGTGGTGAGCTGGCTCACGTTCACCGCATCGGTAAGCGCGGTACCTGCGGCGACGTTGATGATCTGTCGCTGGCTGGCGGCGGTGCCCACCGAGACCGCGTTACCACGATCGGCCAGCGAGCCGCTGCCCACTGCGACGCCACCGACACCGGTGACGCTGCTGCCGAAGCCAAGCGCCGTGCCCTGCGAGGCGGCGACATTGCTGGTTGCACCCAATGCCGATGACTGCACGGCGCCCACCGCGATGATGCTGTCTGCGCCGACCGCCGTGCTTTGATTGGCCAGTACTTGCGCGCCGCTGCCGATTGCGGTGTCGTCCGGACCGGCCGCGCGGCTTGCCGCACCCAGTGCGGTGCTGCCCACGCCAACCGCAGCGCTGCCGCGGCCGCCGGAGAAGGCATCGACTGCCGATGCGACCGAGTCCGCGCCCAATGCCAGGGCGCCCGTCTGCGAGGCATTGGCCGAACGGCCCAGGGAGGTCGAGTTGGACCCCGTCGCCTGTGCGTTGTTGCCCACCGCCAGTGCTTCGCTCGCGGTTGCGTCTGCAGACTGGCCGAGCGAGACGCTCAGCGATCCGGTCGCTGTCGCGTTCTGCCCCAGCGCCGTGCTGACATTGCCCTGCGCCAGCGCCGACGTGCCCAGTGCCACTGAGTTGCTGCCGATGGCGCGTGCGTTCTGCCCGATTGCGCTGGCCTGCGGTCCCTGCGCGTTGGATGCGGTACCAAAGGCCACGCTGTTCTGGCCGTTGGCGATCGCGTTGGCGCCGACCGCAGTGGCATCGGAATTGTTGGCGCGGCTGTTGTTGCCGATCGCGATGCCCCGGCTCATCGGCGTTCCGCTGGGATCGTTCGCAGCCACTATCGCGTTGGTTCCCAGCGCCAGGCCGTCGACCGAGTTGACCTGGCTGGTGTTGCCGATGGCGATGCCGTTGGCGCCTGCCGAACTGGACTGGAATCCGATGCCGATGGTGTTGTCGCCGCTGGCCACGGACAGTGTGCCCACTGCCGTGCTTCGGATGCCCGTGGCAGCCGCGCCTGCGCCCAATGCCGTGCTGGCGTTGGTTGTCGCGCGCGACTGGTAGCCGAACGCTGCACCGCCGAGGCCCGACGCCTCCGAATCGGTGCCGACCGCCGTGCTGGCATCGACCAGACCGCGACTGCTGGAACCTATCGCCACCGAACCGAAGCCGTTGGACTGCGCCGCGCTGCCCACCGCAACGCTGCCTGCACCCGTCGCCTGCGTGACCTCGCCGGCATCGACGATGCCGTTGGCGTTGTTGTCGTTCCAGCTGCCGATGGCGATGCCGAGCGTGCTGCTGGCATTGCTCCGGTAGCCGATCGCCATGGAACTCAGACCGCTGGCGACCGAGTTGGGCCCACTGGCAACCGAGCGCGCGCCGGTCGCCTGCGCATCGTCGCTGCCGTCGTTCAGGCCGTCGGCCTTGAAGTAGCGCGTGTCGCTGGTGGCGGCGCCAAGTTGGCTGACGTTGACGGCGTCGGTCGGCGCGGTACCGGCGGCGACGTTGACGATCCTGCGCTCGCTGCCGGCGCTGCCCACTGAAACCGTATTGGCCTGGTCTGCGATGGAACCCGCACCGAGGGCGACCGAATTGGAGCCGGTGTCAGACACGAAGGCGCCGGTGCCGAGCGCAGCGGCCATCGTGGCGCCGCCCACGACACCCGCTCCATTGCCTACTGCGACACCGCCATCGCCCAGCACGGCCGCTCCGCCGCCGAGCGCCGTGCTGCCGCTGCCGATGCCCTGCGTGCCAAGCCCGATAGCAACCGCGTTGCTGCCCGAGGCAGCCGACTGGCTGCCGACGGCGACGGCACCGGCGGCGGTGACGCTGGCGCCGAAGCCCAGCGCCGTTCCCTGCGCACCGCTGACATTGCTGGTGGCGCCGAATGCCGAGGCCTGCGTTGCGCCGACGGCGATGACGCTGTCGGATCCCACCGCCGTGCTCTGGTCGGCAAGGACACTGGCATTGCTGCCGACGGCCAGGTCGCCCGGGCCCGCCGCACGTGCGGAGGGACCGACCGCGACCGCGCCCACGCCGGTCGCCGCCGCGGAACTGCCCACGGCGACTCCACGGGTTCCCACGGTCACCTGCGCATCGTCAGTGCCGTTGCCCAGGCCATCGGCCTGGAAATAGCGGATGTCGTCGGTGGCCTGGATCACGGCACCGAGCTGGCTGAAGTTGACACCGTCGGTAGGCGCCGTACCCGGGGCGAGGTTGACGATCTTGCGCTGCGCCGCGGCGGTACCGACCGAGACGGTATTGGCCTGGTCGGCGATGGAGCCGGTGCCCAGCGCCACCGAGTTGATGGCCGAGGCGGTTGCGGAGAAACCCACCGCAGTCGCATCGGCCGCGCTCGCGGTGGATGCGGTACCCAATGCTGTCGCATCGGCGGCGATCGCGCTGGTGAATTCACCGGCATCGACGACTGCGTTGCCATTGCGATCGATCCAGCCGCCCACGGCCGTGCTGGCGGTCTGCGTCGCGCGTGAGTTGTTGCCCAGCGCCGTCGCACGCAGTCCGCTGGCACCGCTCTGGAAGCCCAGCGCAGTGGCGCCGATCGCCGATGCATTGGCCGCCTGTCCTACAGCGCTGGCATTGGCGGCGAGCCCCTGGGCAGCCTGACCCACGGCCAGCGAATCCTGGCTGTTGGCGGCCGAGCCCTGTCCGACGGCCAATGCACGTACACCGGTTGCAGCCGCGTTCTGCCCGACGGCGGTGGTATTGGCGACACTCGCCCGAGCCGCCTGTCCCAGCGCACTCGATTGCGGACCACTGGCCACGGTGCTTTCACCCAGCGCAGTGCCCTGCACGCCGGTGGCCTGGCTGTTCTGGCCCAGCGCGGAACTGTTCTGCGCCGAGGCGATGCTCAGTTGCCCCACTGCGGTGGCTTCCAGCCCGGCCGACTGGCTGCCCTGGCCAATCGCCACCGAGGAACCGCCGTTGGACAGTGCCGCTTGCCCGACCGACACGGAATTCACCGCCGCCTGGGCGTTGCTGCCGATCGCGGTCGCGGCGTTGGCGCTGCCCAGCGCCGAGGCACCCACCGCTATCGTGTTGGTGCCTGTCGCAGTTGCCAGGCTGCCAACGGCCATCGAACTGGCGGTATTGGCCGTGGCCGAGGGACCGATCGCCACCGAATCGGCGGCGACCGCCGTGGAGCGGTAACCCAATGCGAGCGCGTGATCGCCCGATGCAGTCGCGCGTGATCCCATGGCGACACTCGACACGCCGGTGGACGCCGAACTGATGCCAACGGCAATGCTGCCGATGCCGGAAGCCAGCGCCGAATTGCCGAACGCCTGCGCACCGCCGGCGGTGGCGGTGGCGTTGTTGCCGAAGGCGGTCGAGTAGTTGCCGGTGGCGTACGAACCGCAGCCAGTGGCGAACGAGTACACACCAAATGCCTGCGCCAGGCGATTGGTGACGCCGCCCGTGGTCGCGCCGATGTAGCCGATGTTGTTGGTGGTCTGGCCATCGCCGGTCCACAGCACCTGCGTCGTGGACGTGCCGTACGGGTGCCACACGCCGAACGCCTGGTTGGTCTCGAAGCGCAGGTATTCCTGGTCTGCGGTGAGCCCGGTGGCCTGGTTGCTTCGTCCGATGACGTTGTCGGCGCCGCAGAAATCGTCATCGCCATTGAACGCGACGCTGCCATGGCTGCCGAACACATAGCTGCTGCCGGTCCCGGTAGTGCCCTGGTTGAAGCCACCGCTGATGGCGGTGTTGGCGGCCATCGCCTGCGGCATCGACAGCGCGATCGTGATGACCACCGCCAGGTCGCGCACGCGAACTGCGCGGCGCCGGTTCGCAGGGGTGGCCGGGCGCCGACCAGTCGTGTCGCCGTGGTGTTGCGCATGCGTGCTCATGACCGCCTCCCGGAGTCGTGAAGGTGCGACGCCGACGAGAACTCCACGTTCGCCGAAGGCGTTTTCACGTGCTATGTGGTGCAACCCGAGAAGGGTTACGTTGCATAACGTGGAGGCGAAGTGAACTCCAGCTAACTGAACAAGCGCAGCGGAGTGGGCACGAAGTTTGCGTGTCGCGTCGACACGCGCAGGCGCAGGTGCGCGATGCGCACGTTACGAAGTTAGCGGTACCAGTTCTGACGATTGCGCCAACCGCGCATACAGCGCCTCGACCTTGCGTGTCATGCCATCGGCTCCCCACGCAATGGCATCGGATGGGCCCGCGGCAGCCAGCTGCGTGCGCAATTCAGTCGAACACAGAAGGCGCTGCACCTTTTCGGCGAAGTCCTCGACGGTCTCCTCGGCCACCAGCGCACTGGCCGCATCGCGCAGCACCGTCGCGGTGCCCATGACCGCGGTGGATACGATCGGAACCCCCAATGCCATCGCCTCGATCAGCACCAGGCCCTGGGTTTCCGTCGGCGAGGCGAATACGAACGCATCGCCGGCACGATAGGCATCGAGCAGCGCGGTGCGGCGGTCGAGGTTGCCGAAGAAGCGCACGTGGTCGTGCAGGCCCAGTTCCTGGACCAGGCGGCGCAGGCGCGGCTCGTCGGGGCCTTCGCCGGCAATCAGGAACAGCAGGTCAGGGAAGTCCGCGACCAGCCGCTGCACGACCCGCAGCAGGAAGCCGATGTTCTTCTCCAGCGACAGGCGACTGACCGTCACCAGCGTCGGCCGCTCCGCGGCGATGCCGTGGGCCGCGCGGAAGCGCGCGCCATCGCCGTTGCTGAACTGGGCCAGGTCGATGCCGGTGGGGATCACCACCGACGGCGTGGTGATGCCGTAGCGGTCCAGCACGTCGACCATCTGCCGGCTCGGCACGATCAGCTCGTCCACGCCGTGGCACAGATGGCGCGAGGCGCGGCGCGCCAGCAGGCGCGTCAGCGCCGACGGCAGCCACGGCAGGTAGTGGCCGACGTATTCCTCGAAGTAGGTGTGGTAGGTCTCCACGCTCTTCCAGCCGCCATGCCGCGACAGCCGCAGACCGAGCGAGTGGGCGCGGAACGGCGTGTGGATATGGATCACGTCCCAGTCGCGCTCGCGCAGCATTGCCTCGGCCCTGGCCAGGTGGCTGCCCTTGATCAGGCGGTCCTCGGGATCGAAGAAGATCACCCTCGAGGGCAGCCTCAGCACCTCGAAGCCCTCGTTGCGGTCTTCGAGCGCCTGCTTCCCGGGGTCCACGCCATAGTCGGGCGCGACCAGGGTGACCGAATGCCCCATCCGCGCCAGGCCCTGCGCGAATGTGCGGATCGACGTGGAGACACCGTTGATGCGCGGAAAGTACACGTCGGACAACATCAGGATGTTCATGCCGGTCTCGCCTGGGCCCCTGCCCGCGCCACGACGATTCCACAGGTAAAACGTTACCGTTTTGTCACAAAGACGCCATGACCTCGCAAGCCGGTCCTGGGGCGCCTGCCGGACACGCCTTCCGGAAGCGCCTATTCCTCCTGCGCATCGCTCCAGCGCTGGGGCCCTGCGCCGTGCTCGCCCAGGACATCGCCGGGATTGGCCAGGCGGCACCGTTCCAGCGACAGGCAGCCGCAGCCGATGCAGTCGTCGAGGGTGTCGCGCATCTGGATCAGTTGCTGGATGCGCGCGTCGAGTTCCTCCCGCCACATCGCCGACAACCGCGTCCAGTCGCGCCGCGTCGGCGTGCGCGCCTCCGGCAGGCTCGCCAGCGCCGCGCGGATGCTGGCCAGCGGCATGCCCACGCGCTGGGCGGCGCGGATGATCGCGATCCTGCGCAGCATGTCGCGCGAGTAGCGGCGCTGGTTGCCGGCCGTGCGCTGGCTGTGGATCAGGCCCTTGGCCTCGTAGAAGTGCAGTGCCGACACCGTGGTACCGCTGCGTTGCGCAACTTCGCCGACAGTGAGCTCATCGTGTGATGCCATGGCACTTGACCTCAACCTAACTTGAGGTTCTATCCTCGCCCTCATGCTCGATTCCGGTCAAGTCATGGATACCCGCACCGCGCGCGACGGCTATGTCGCCCAATCCGCTCAGGCCGCGACCATGCACGCGGTGGTCTTTGACGAATACGGCCCGCCCGATGTCCTGCGGATGGCCGAGCTGCCCCTGCCCCAGCCGGCCGCGGGCGAGGTCCGGGTGCGTGTGCGTGCCGCCGGCGTGCAACCGGCCGACTGCTCGACCCGAAGCGGCTGGTTCGCCCAGCGCGGCATCGGCCAGGCGCCCTTTCCGCGCCAGCTCGGCAACGAATTCGCCGGCGTGGTCGAACAGGTCGGCGCCGGCGTCGAGACCCTCGCCGCGGGTGACGAAGTGCTCGGCTGGTCCACGGCCAATGCCTATGCCGAAGCCGTGGTGGTCCCGGCAGGCCAGCTCGTCGCCAAGCCGCTGATGATGTCGTGGGCGGTTGCCGGCTCGTTGTCGGCCTCGGGCCAGACCGCACACACCGCGGTGCAGGCGCTCGACATCGCCCGCGGCGATACCGTGCTGGTGCACGGGGCCGCAGGTGGCGTCGGCACCATCGCCGTGCAGCTGGCGCGCCTGCGCGGCGCCCGCGTGATCGGCACCGCCAGCCGCGAGAACCACGACTACCTGCGATCGCTCGGCGCCGAACCGGTGTTGTACGGCCCCGGCCTGGCCGAGCGCGTGGCCGCGCTTGCGCCCAACGGAGTCCATGCGGCCCTCGATGCGTCCGGTCGCGGCGCGCTGGATGCGTCGATCGCACTCGGTATCGAGCCCACGCGCATCGCCACGCTGGTGGCGTTCGAGGACGTCCAGCGCCTGGGTGTGCGCGGCGTCCGCAGCGAACGCAACCGGGCGCGCCTGCAGGAATTTGTCGAGCTGTACGACAGCGGCAAACTGCGCGTGCACGTGCGCGACATCTACCCGCTCGCGTACGCCGCGGTCGCGCATCGCGATGTCGAGAACGGGCATGGGCGCGGCAAGGTCGTGCTCATGGTCTACAGCACCTTTGGGCCGGCCCTGTGAGTGACGGATTCGACGGCCGGGCACCGCATCGCGCGGACACGCCCGAGCCGGCAGCGCTCCCGTTGCCCGGCGCTGCAGGCGCCGGTGGCCTGCTCGACCGCCGCTATCGCAGCGTCACGCTCGGCGCGGTCGCATTGGTCGCGCTGTACGCGTTCGAGGCGCTGGCCGTCGCCACGGCAATGCCGACGGTGGCGCAGGCACTCGATGGCCTGCCGCTGTATGCACTCGCCTTCGGCGGCACCCTGGCCGCCTCGGTGGTCGGCATGGTCGTCGCCGGAAGCTGGGGCGACCGGCGCGGGCCGGCGCCGCCGCTGCGCCAGGGCATCGTGTGGTTCGTCGTCGGCCTGGTGATCGCCGGCCTGGCGCCGTCGATGTGGATCCTGCTGCTGGGCCGCATCGTGCAGGGCTTTGGCGGCGGAATGATGTCGGTGGCGCTGTACGTCGCGGTCGGCCGCGTCTACCCGCCGCCGTTGCACCCGCGCATATTCGGTGCGTTCGCCGCGGCATGGGTGCTGCCCGCGGTGATCGGCCCGGCGATCAGCGGCTTGCTGGTCGAACACCTGGGATGGCGTTGGGTATTCCTCTGCGTGCCATTGGTCGCGCTGGGCGCCGCATGGTGCGTGCTGCCCGCGCTGCGCGGGCTCGACCTGCCAGCTGCCACCGACCATGACGCCGCGGACAAGCAGCCACACCGCATCGCCTGGGCGATCGGCGCTGCCGCGAGCGCGCTGCTGCTGCACTACGCCGGCCAGCAGCACCATGCCGGCGCCTTGCCGCTGCTCGCGCTGGCGGTCGCCGGTGTCGTCTCATGCGCGTGGCAGCTGCTGCCGCGCGGCACGCTGCGCGCCGCGCGCGGCCTGCCGACCGTGATCGCCATGCGTGGCATCGCCTCGGCCGCGTTCTTCGGCACCGAAGTGTTCGTGCCCTTGCTGCTGTCGCGCGAGCGCGGCCTGTCGCCTACGGCAGCCGGCGCGGTGCTCACCGCCGGCGCGATCGGCTGGTCGCTGGGCTCGTGGTGGCGCAGCCGGCCCTGGCAGCCGTTCACGCCGCCGCAGCTGCTGCGGCTCGGCATGTGCCTGATCCTGATTGGCGTCAGCGGGGTGGCGATGGCCGTCGCGCCGGCGGTGCCGGTTGCCGTCGGTGTCGTCGGCTGGATTGCCGCGGGCTTCGGCATGGGCGCACTGTTCCCGACCCTGTCGGTACTGACACTGGAACTGTCGCCACCGACCCGGCAGGGCCTCAACGCATCGGCCCTGCAACTGTGCGACTCGCTGATGACCGCCACGGTGCTGGCGGTGGGCGGCTCGATCTTCGCCGCGCTGCTGGTGCGTGCGCCGTCGCTGGCCTACCTGTCGGGGTTCACGATCTCGGCGCTGCTTGCGCTGCTCGGGGCGGCGCTGGCGTCACGCATCAAGGTCCGGGGTGCCGCGACGCACTGAACGGTGTCAGCGCTTCTCGGTGACCGCACGGCGCAGGTTGCGACGCGCCTGCGTGTCGTAGCGCTCGTGGAAGTAGTCGCTGAGATAGATGCGTTGACGCGCCAGCAATGCCTTCAGGAATCGCCGCCGGTTCAATTTGAACAGCCATGCCGGGACGTGCCCGCGGTACTCGGCGGTGATGCCGCGATCGTAGGCGTCGAACAGCGCCGGCTCGGCGCCGAGGATGGCCATGTCGCAATCCAGGAACATCGCGGCCTCGTCGTCGACGTCGGCCGGTTGCAGCGTGCCGTGGCGTGCGGTCAGTTCGATCAGGTCCATCACGCGGCGCGCGTCGAAACCCGCCGTCGGCCACCAGCGCGCAATGTGCGCCACCGCCATCTCCGCCGAGCGCGTTTCGTTGTCGCGTCGCCCGGCTTCATAGATCGCATCGTGGTACAGCACCGCCAGGCCCACTTCCGCCGGCTGACGCCAACCCGGGCCTGCCAACACGTCGTGGTAATGCCGCAGCACTTCCTGCACATGCTGGAAGTTGTGATATGCGCGCGGCGGCGTCGCGTAGGCCTCTTCGAGCGCGGCGCGTTGTTCGTCGGGCAGGTCCAGCGGCAGCGGGACAGTCATCGGCAGGGGTCCGTCTCTTTCGCCATGCCGCCATTGTGACTCAGCCGGGGAACAATCCGGCCAATCGCGCCTCTAATCGCGGCGATTGCGGCACGCGGATACCGAACGTGCCCTCCAGGACGTCGCGCAGTTCGTCCACATCCTGCAGCGTGCGGCGCTCGCTTTCGCCGCCGAGGCGATGGAAGCTCAGTTCACGGTCACGCAGCGCATGGCGTCCGCCAGCGACCGGACGCGCCACGCGCAGGCCAGTGACGAAGTGCGACGCCGGATGGGTCGACAGGAAATAGTTGGAGGCCTCGTAGTCGACCGGGTACTGGCGCTGCAGGTCGAACCGGTACAGCGTCGCCCAGCGATCGGGCAACCTGACCTGCATCCGCCAGTCGCCATCGCGCTGCAGGAGGCGGAACGGCTCGTGCGGCGTCGCCTGCTCGTCGCCATCGCGCAGCGCCAGGCTCGTGGTGAGCGTGGAGCCGCCGAAGCCGACATCGACCAGGCGCGTGCCCTGCTCCATGTCGACCCGCAGCAGCATGTGGCTGCGCGCGGTGATGGCGTCGTCGGGCTGGGTCCACAACACCCGCGCCGCCAGGCCGCTCACATCGAACCCGACCGCCGCCAATGCCTGCGCCAGCAGCAGGTTGTGTTCGAAGCAGTAGCCACCGCGCCCTGCGTCCACCAGCTTGCGCTCGATGGCATCGGGCGCCAGTTCGACTGCCTGGCCCGCGAACGGATCCAGGTTCTCGAAGGCGATGCTGGTGGCGTGCCGGAACGCCAGCGCATCGAGCACCTCGACATTGGGCTGCAAAGGGCCGTCGTAGCCGATGCGGCGCAGATAGGCATCGAGGTTCATGCGGCAACTCCACGGACGTTGCCGACCATTCTAGGCACGGGGATGCGGACCGGCCGCGACGCGGGCGCAACGCACCATCGTGCCAGCGGCCACCTGCCCGTCAGGAGTGCGACTTCACCCATGCGACGTAACGGTCCATCCATTCCTGCAGGAACTTGCGACTGCCCGCGCCAATCTGGCCGTCGGCGTCGAACAGCCCTTCCTTGGCATGGATGAACACCTCCGGCTGCCCCATCGTCGGCATGTCCAGGTAGGCCAGCGTGTTGCGCAGGTGCTGCTGCGCCATGGCACTGCCGATCGAACCGATCGAGGCGCCGATGACGCCTGCCGGCTTGCCGGCGAACGCGCTCTGGCCATAGGGTCGCGAGGCGTGATCGATCGCATTCTTGAGCACGCCCGGCACCGAGCGGTTGTACTCCGGCGTCACGAACATCACGCCCTTGGCGCCGGAGATCTCCTGCTTGAGCCGCTTCACCGGCGCCGCCTGGTGGCTGTCGTCGTCCTGGTTGTACAGCGGCAGGTCGTCGATGCGGCACTCGTGGAACTCGAAGTCCGCGGGACCGAGTTTGAACAGGCCGTGGGCGAGTTGGCGGTTGATCGATTCGCGGCGCAGGCTGCCGATCAACACGGCGATGCGGTACTGGCTCATCACGGGCTCCATCGTTGGTTGTCCGCCGCCTACTCTTGGAGCGGCGGCGTGACCAGCCCGTGATGGATCGCGCAGCGGCGATGACGCGCGATCAGGCCTTGCGCAGGAACATCGTCTTGAGCACCAGGCCCTTGATCTTGTCCGAGTTGCCTTCGATGTGCTCCGCGTCGTCCTTGACCAGGCGGATGTTCTTGATGACCGTGCCCTGCTTGAGCGCTATCGAGGAACCCTTGACCTTCAGGTCCTTGATCACCACCACGGTGTCGCCGTTGGCGAGCGTGTTGCCATTGCTGTCGCGTACGACCGCGCCGGCATCGGCACTTGCCTCGCCCGAGGCAGCCCACTCGAAGCCGCAATCGGCGCAGACGAAGTTGCCGCCATCGATGTAGGTGTTCTCAAGGGTGCATTGCGGACAGGCGGGCGTAGTGGGCATGGAGGCGAACCGGCGTGGGGTCGGTCATTTTACGCCAGTGCGCTCCCGCGACGCCTCTTCGCGCTGCCGCATCTCCTCGACATCGCGTTCCAGGAAGTAATTGAGGAAGGTGCGGATCACCGCCACCGCCGCCAATCGTCCGATCCCGTCCCAGTCCGGCGTGGTCGACGACTCCAGGATGTCAGCCGCCAACTGGAACGTCAGCGCCGCGACCAGCCAGCGCGAATAGTCCATCCAGATCCGGCGACGCTCGTGGTTGTCCTGACGATGGCTCGTCAGCAACCGGACCACGCCGGCGATCGCCTGCAGCGTCCCTGCGAGGATGATCAGCAGCGCGATGAAGTCGATGGCCACCACGACCGGCTCGGTGATCCTGACCAGCCATTCCTCCATTGTCGTTCCTCCGGATTGCTTGACTGCCAGGGTGTTGCCGGCCGCGATTACCCGCGCACCACGCAACGGAAACCGAGATGGCAGGTCGAAGTATCCACCGGCTGCGCCATGCGTGCCGCGGGCCGATAGCGTCGGCAGTAGTTGGGGGCGCACAGATGCGAACCACCCTTCATCACCCGCCGCGGGATCCTCACCTGTGGCTGGCGCGGATCGAAGCTCGCATCGCGCTCACCGCCGCGCGGATTCTCCAGCGTGCAGCACGAATGCTGCTGGATGCGGTTGTGGTCCTGGTACCAGTCGGTCGTCCACTCCCAGACATTGCCGGCCATGTCGTGCAGGCCGTAACCGTTGGCCGGATACGAGCCGACCCGAGCGGTCCACAAATGCCCGTCCTGCTGCAGGTTCTGCCAGGGGAACTCGCCCTGCCAGGTGTTGGCCATGTACTTGCCGTCGGGGGTGAACTCGGCGCCCCAGGTGAACTCGGCGCCGTCGAGCCCGCCGCGCGCAGCGAACTCCCATTCGGCTTCGGTCGGCAACGACTTGCCCGCCCAGTCCGCGTAGGCCTGCGCGTCCTCGAAGGCGACGTGCACGACCGGGTGGCCGCCCAGGCCATCGAGCGAGGAGTCCGGACCGCGCGGATGGCGCCAATCGGCGCCGGCGATGTAAGCCCACCAGTTGTAGTGATTGCGCAGGTCCACCGGCCCCTGCGAAGGCATGAACACCACCGACGACGGCACCAGCAGGGCCGGATCCGCACCGGGGTAGTCGGCAGGATCGGCCGGTCGCTCGGCCATCGTGACGTAACCGGTCGCTTCGATGAAGCGCGCGAACTGGTCGTTGGTAACGGCGGTGCGATCGATCCGGAATGCCGCCACTGACACCTTGTGCGCCGGCGCTTCTTCCGGGTAGTGGTGATCGGAACCCATCAGGAAGGCGCCACCGGGAATGTGCACCATGTCGTCCAGAGCCACGTCCACCTCACCTGCCGTGAATGCCGGTCCGAGCCTAGCGTGAATGCTCATTGTGCGAAAACCTTGTTCCAGTCGTTCTTCATGCTGACAAGACCGATGCCGTAGTCCTTGGCGTGCTCCAGCCCCTCCTTGAACGGACTGAGCTTGAAGTCGCTGTCATACGCGAACTCCCGCTCGTCGTCGTCGTGGTGCAGGTACCAGGCCATGCGCGGGCCGTCGCCGGCCAGGGTGTAACGGATCATCGCCAGGTCGCCGTCGGAGTTGCCGAAGGCGAACATGGGCCGACGGCCCAGGTGCAGGGCAATGTTGACCACCTTCTCCTCGCGGTCGTCGAAGCTGCCAAGCTCAGGCAGCTTGCGCAGCACCGGCTGGCCTTCGACGGTCTCCACCTTCATGCGCATGCTCGAGCCGATGACCTGTTCCGGCGGAATCCCGTACAGCGTCTCGGCGACCGCGCGCACGAACTCGACCCCGCCACCGGTCACGATGTACGTCTTGAAGCCATTGGCACGCAGGTAGTCCAGCAACTCGCGCTGCGCCACGTAGACGCCCTGGGTGAACAACTGCATCAATGTTGGATGTTTCGCTTCCGCAAGCCATTGTGCCGCGTCGGTGCGGAACTCGTCGACGGTCATGCCCGCATGCGTGGCGAAGGCCGGCTCGAAGGCCTCCTTCTTCGGCAGTGCCGCCAGGGCATGCAGATCGCAGTTGAGCATCGCCTTGAACGCCGGCTTCTCCAGCAGCGCCGGATCCTGCCGGGCCAGCAGCTTCACCTGCGCCAGCGCGAAGAATACCTGCACCTGCAACGGGTACTCGCACCACAGCGTGCCGTCGTTGTCGAACACCGCGATGCGGTCGGCGACGGGGACGAAGTCGGGCCCGCCTTCGGTGGTCACGCGCGTGACGAAGGATTGGATCGCGGTCTTGTTGGCGCCCTCGTTCCAGGACGGCAATGGGTCGTTCATGCAGTTGCTCGCTATTTGCCCTTACCACAACCCCTCTCCCGCAAACGGGAGAGGGGCTCGCATTGCCTGCCGGTCAGCTTGCGCCAGCCGGGGCCTCGGCCATCTTCTTCAGGGCGTCGTCGATGGTGAAGCTGCCCGGCCGCTGCGCCGGCGGGAAGTCCTTGAACGTTGCAGCGAACATCGCCGCGGCGGTCTGCGCCGCATAGATGAAGTACATGTTGTTGAGGCACCAGTCGTAGTACGTGTTCGACGTGATGTCCGCCCGTTCGTAGGGATCCATCCGCAAGTTGAAGATCTTGGGTAGTCGCAGGTGCGTGAACGGCTCGGCCCATATCTGCAGCGTGCCTCGACAGCGCTGCTCGATGAACACCAGTTTCCAGTTGTCGTAGCGGATGCCAAGCACGTCGCCGTCGTCGCTGAAGTAGAAGAAGAACTTGCGCGGCCCTTCCTTGCTCGCACCGGTCAGGTACGGCACGAAACTCACGCCATCGATATGGTTCTTGAACTTCTTGCCGTTGACGGTCGCGCCCTTCTTCAACCGGTCCGTGGCGCTGGTATCGCCCGCCGCTTCCAGGAACGTCGGCAGCCAGTCGTGATGCTGGACGATCTCGTTGGACACCGAACCGGCCTTGATCTGGCCCGGCCAGCGCACCAGCAGCGGCACGCGGAACGCGCCTTCCCAGTTGGTGTTCTTCTCACTGCGGAACGGCGTCATGCCCGCATCCGGCCAGCTGTTCATGTGCGGACCGTTGTCGGACGAGTACATCACGATGGTGTCGTCGGTGATGCCCAGTTCGTCGAGAAGATCGAGCATCTGCCCCACGTTCTTGTCGTGGTCGATCATGGTGTCGTGATAAGGCGACTGCCAGCGACCGGCCTGGCCCAGGCTTTCCTTCTTGGTATGCGTGAACAGGTGCATGTGGGTCGTGTTGAGCCAGACGAAAAACGGCTTGTCGGCCTTGTGCTGGCGCTTGATGAAGTCGGTGGCGGCCTCGACGAACTCGTCGTCGCAAGTCTCCATGCGCTTCTTGGTCAGCGGGCCGGTGTCCTTGATCTTCTGCTTGCCGACCTTGCCCCAGCGCTCCTGCACGGTCGGGTCGTCCTTGTCGGTGGCCCAGCAGTGCAGCACGCCGCGCGGACCGAACTTCTCGCGGAAGCGCGGGTCCTTCGGGTAGTTGGCCATCTCCGGCTCTTCCTCGGCATTGAGGTGGTAGAGGTTGCCGAAGAACTCGTCGAAGCCATGCACGGTGGGCAGGAACTTGTTGAGGTCGCCAAGGTGGTTCTTGCCGAACTGGCCGGTGGCATAGCCGCGGTCCTTGAGCAGGTCGGCGGTGGTCACCGTCTCCGGCTGCAGGCCCTGCGGAGCGGCCGGGATGCCGACCTTCGACAAACCGGTGCGATACACGCTCTGGCCGGTAATGAAGGACGAGCGGCCGGCGGTGCAGGACTGCTCGCCGTAGGAGTCGGTGAACAGCATGCCCTCGTTGGCGATGCGGTCGATGTTCGGGGTCTGGTAGCCCATCAGGCCGCGCGTGTAGCAGCTCAGGTTGGCGATGCCGATGTCGTCGCCCCAGATCACCAGGATGTTGGGTGGCTTCTTGCTCCCGCCCTTTGCTGTCCCTGCCGGCTTCGCCGCAGTGTTCGCCGCAGTGTTCGCCGCAGCCTTCGCTGCAGGCTTCGCGGCTGGCTTGGTCGCGGGCCTCTTTGCTGTTGCCATTTCTGTTCCTCCTGGGGAAACGCGGTGGGGGCACTGCGGTATTGCAGCGCCCGCACGTGGGCGAGCGCAGGTTCTTCTGGCTGCGAGCGTGCTACCCGATCAGCCCAGCAACGGAAGGTTGAACGCCATGCTGGCCGCAGCCACCAGGCCAAGCAGCCATAACAGGCCCGCGGTGATCAGCGTCAAGGACACCGGATACTTGCTCTCGCCGTGGACCAGGCCCTGCGTCATCATCCGCACGCGTTCGGCGCGCAGCTCGCGCATGTAGTTGATGTGATAGACGATGCCCAGTGTCAGCATCACCATGCCCAGCACGACCAGGGCGATGCCGAAGTTGCGCGGCTCGCGGCCACCGGCGGCGAGCATCTTCGACTCCTGCATCTTCTGGAACACCTGGAAGATGGTGAAGCCGAAGCTGATCAGCGACAGCGCGGTGCGGATGATCGACATCAGCGTGCGGTCGGCGCTCATCCGCGTGCGCTGGAACGACATGCCGGTGCGTCGCGAGGACAGCTCGACGGACTTGTCGTCGCTGCTCACGAACGGCGGCTGCGGCGCCTTGATCGGCAGCGGCAGTTCGGGGTTGCGATCTTCGGGCAGGATCGGCATGGCTCAGGGCACCCCGGCCTTGCGTTTGAGCCACCAGTGCGCGATCCGGTCGGCCGGGCCGCGGAACAGGAAGTAAGGGACGAAACCCAGGATCAGCGCGACGTTCAGCGCTTCAAGCACGTGGAACGTGCCGAACACCTTGTACTGGTAGACCGTGTCCATCACCAGGCCCAGGATCAGGATGCGGGCCGTGGCGCGGAACCCCTCGTGCAGGGAGGCTTCGCGCCGGACCGGATCGTGCACGATGGTCCAGAAGTACGGATGCCGACCGATCTTCGCGTCCTTGAATCCGTCGCGGAACGCCAGCAGCAGCGCCATGCCGGGCTGCAGGAACAACCGGAATGTCATCGGCCCCTGCGTGCGCCCGATCAGGTCGGTGTAGAAGCGCACCACGTCGTTCAAGAACCCGTCCATCCCGCTCCCTGCCGGCAACCAAGGACTGTTCGCGCTTGCCGCGCGCAACAGGCAAACCGGGACGCCCGCCGAACATCCGGCGCGCAGTTGAATGCGGGTACGTCCACGGGAACAACGCGGTCGATGTTCGTGTTCGCGAAGTGAATGACCCGTGATGGCTGGCAGGCACTCGCGTGACTTGACCGGGTCTGGCGGTTCATCGCGGCACTGCACCAGGGACGTGCGCCGCCAAATCGATAGCCGATTGCTATCCGCGTGCCCACCGCATCACGTGCGTGTGGGCACTGCGTGGGGGCCTTCTGGCCCCCGTTGTCTTCAGCGCGTCAGCTCGGTCAGCAGCACATGCCAATGATCGAGATCGCCATCCAGGGCCGACACCGGAACGCGCTCGTTCAAGCCATGCGCGAAGTCGTCGGAAGGACGCATGTAGAGGCCCGACACACCGTAGGACGGGATGCCTTCGGCGCGGAAATGCAGGCTGTCGGTGGCGCCGGGCGACATCTGCGGCACGATCGGCAGGCCGGGCTGGCGGCGATCGACCGCCTTGCGCACCGCCTGCATCACGTCATCGCGCAGCGGCGAAGCCGGGCTCTGCGTCGGCTCGCCGATGATCTTCACCTTCGGCGGGTACTTCGCCGACGGATCGATCACGACGTCGGCAATCTGGCGGCGCACGTCCTCCACCGCGACGCCCGGGAAGATGCGGCAGTTCACCGTCGCGGTGGCCCGCTGCGGCAATGCGTTCTCGGCGTGCCCGCCCGAGAGCATCGTCGCCACGCAGGTCGTGCGGATCATGCCGACGTATTCGGGATCGGCGGCGAGCACCTTGATCGCGTCGGCGTCCCTGGGATTGTCGGCAAAGCGCAGCATCGCCTGGCCGAGCGGACCGGCGGTCTGCTTGCCGGTGGCCTTGAAGAAGGCGGTCGTCAGCTCGTCGGCCTGCGCCGGGAACTGGTACGCAGCCAGCCTCTGCAGCGCCGAGGCAAGGTCATAGATGGCATTTTCCGCGTGCGGGCGGCTGCTGTGCCCACCCGGATTGGTCACCTCGATGGTGACCGTGGCATAGGTCTTTTCCGCTGCCTGCAGGTTGTAGGCCACTGGCTTGTCGCTCGCCGACAGCGTGCCGCCGCCGGCATCGCCATTGAGCAGCAACTCGGCATCCGGGAACTGCTTGCTCAGCGCGCGCGTGGTCGACATGGCGGATTCTTCATCGCCTGACAGGGCCAGGATGATGTCGCGCGAGGGCTTGAAGCCTTCGGCCTTCAACCGCAGCAACGTAGCCACGATCACCGAGACATCGAACTTGTTGTCGAGGACGCCGCGGCCGTAGAAGTAACCACCCTCGGTGACCATCTTGAACGGATCGCGGGTCCAGTCCGCCGGTTTGGCCTCGACCACGTCCATGTGCGCCGACAGCAGGATCGGGCGCTTGCCACCGGTGCCGCGATAACGCGCGACCAGGGCAGCGGTGTCGCCTTGCATCTGCACCTGCACGTCGTCGGCGGCAAAGCCACCGGCCTTCAGCTGCGCGGCCAGGTACTCGGCGTAGGCCGGCACCTGACCCTGCCCCGCCACGGTGCGGAAGCCGACGCCCTTGCCGAGCAGCTCGACCGCCTTGTCGTGCGTCTTCGCATCGACCACGGGCTTGGCTGCAACGGCAGGAAGGGCAAGGCCGTACAGGCCGGAGAGCACGATCAGGGTGGTCGCAGCGCGTAGCTTCATCAGGCAGGTCTCGGCGGTCGGATTTGCCCGAGTGTAGACGCGCCGCCACCGCCGCAGCAAAGGCCGGAAGGCCCCCTCCCCTTACCGCTTCCGACCGGTCGCGGTGAACCGCTGCGCCACCGCCGGCTTGCCCAGGTCACGCAGCGCGTCCTTGCCCAGCCAGCGCTCACAGGCGACCTCGGATTGTGCCAGGCGGCCCGCAAGGGCGACTGACTTCGCGTGCAGGTCCGCGCTGCGGCGGCCGATCGAACGCAGCGCCCAACTTGCGCCCTTGATCACGAAATTGCGCTCGTCACCGGCCGCGCGCTCGATCAGGCCCAGGCCTTCGACGTAGGCGCTTTCGTCGGCAAGGCGGCCGTGCAGGGCCAGGCTTGCCATCAGCGCGAATGCCGCGCGCCGCTGCAGCTCGGCGCGCTTGCCCGACCATTGCACGACCTTGGGCCAGGCATGCGGCGAACGGTCGAACAGGACGAAGCAGACGGTGTCGACGATCGCCCAGTTGTCGAAATCCTTGCACCAGCGATCCATCTGCGCCGCGGTGACCTGCGCGGGATCGTCGACGTAGGCGGCCAGCGTGCGCGCCTCGTAGATGCCGGTATCCCATAGCGCCTGCGCCAGCGCGTGGTCGTGGCCGATCGCCTTGGCCACGGCCTGGATGTCCTTCATCGCCACGCCGATGGCGTGATCGCCGGGGATGGCGTAGCGCGTCATGCCGTCGCGGGTCGCCTTGCTGGCACGCCTGCGCAGCGCCTGCAGGGCGTCATCCAGCCGTGCCTGCAGCGGCGCCTGCATCGCGGACTACTTCGCCTTGAGCTGATGCAGCAGAAGCGAGTTGCCCTCGCTGTCCAGGCACACCGCCATCCGGCACACCGGGCTGTGGATCATGTCGCCCAGGAAGGTCACGCCGCGCGCCTTGAGGCTGGCGATGAGCTGGTCGAGATCCTCGACTTCCACGGCGATCGTTCCACCCGCCGAACTGCTGGGCTTGTCGGCAGTGAAGTTGGTCAGGGCGATGCAGCCCCCGCCCGGCAGATCGTATTCGACCCAGTACTGGTCACCCTGGTTGCCGACCGATCCGGCGGTGAGGCCGAGCGCGTTCTCGTAGAAGTCCCGCGCACGCGCCACGTCGCTGACCGGGTACATGGTGAAAGCGACCTTCTTGAGCATTGCCTGATCTCCATGGCTGACATGAACGCCCGGTCATACGCCCCGGATCTGCCTGCGTCAATGACCTGGAACGGCATCACTTCGCGATGTCGATTTCACGGTTGCCCAATCGTCGTTACAGGAGACTGGCCTTCGATCTGTCGCTGCGGCGGCATGTCCAATGCCAGCTGCGACGAGTGCCATTCCCACGCCAGACAGGAGTTCGATCATGACCCAGCGTTTCCAGCGAATCACCCCGTTCCTCTGGTTCGACTCGCAAGCCGAAGAGGCCGCCCATTACTACACGTCGATCTTTCCCGATTCAGGCATCGGACGGACCCTGCGTTACGACGAAGCCTCCTCGAAAGGCTCCGGTCGCCCGGTGGGCACCGTGTTGACCATCGAGTTCCAGCTCGACGGAACGCAGATGGTCGCGCTCAACGGCGGCCCGCACTTCAAGTTCAACGAAGCCGTGTCGCTGTTCGTCAATTGCAAGTCGCAGGACGAGGTCGATTACTTCTGGAGCAAGCTGACTGCCGGCGGCGACCCTGCCGCGCAGCAGTGCGGCTGGCTCAAGGACAAGTACGGCGTGTCCTGGCAGATCGTGCCGACGGAGATGATCGACCTGCTCAACGATCCGGACCCGGCCCGTTCCGGCAAGGCGATGGCGGCGATGATGGAGATGAAGAAGATCGACCTGAACGAAGTGCGCCGGGCGGCGAACTCCTAGCGCCGGGCCTGCCTCGCCGTCAGGTAGCGCTTGCCGATCGCGGCGACGAACTCGTCGAGATCGGTGGTGCCGGTGTTGCTCAGGATCACCACCGTCAGGTCTTCGTCGAGGAAGCGGTACAGCTGGCTCTGCGCGCCCATGATCTGCCCGGGGCGCTTCACCACGCGGTAAGGCTTGCCGTCCACCTTGGTGGTGTACGACCACAGGCCGTAGCCGTAGTCATCCAGGCCGGGGGTGAACATCGTCGCCAGCGTGGCCGGCTTGAGCAGGCGACCGGAGAACAGCGCGTCGGAAAACTTGAGGACGTCGTCGGCGGTGGCGTACATCGCGCCGGCGGCGTACCAGTTCTCCGGATAGACCGGCAGGTCGTTGACCAGGCGACCGAGATCGTCGCGCATGAAGTAGGTGCTGGCCAGGCCTTCGACGATGTCGTGCTGGTAGAGCATGCCGCTGTCGGTCATGCCCAGTGGCTGCAGGATGCGCTCATTGAGCACCTCGTCGAAACGCTTGCCCTGCAGGCGTTCGACGATCTTGCCCAGGATCACGTAGTCGCCGTTGTTGTAGTCGAACACCTTGCCCGGCTCGTGCACCAGCGGCCCGCTGGCGAAGCGCGCCAGCAGCTGGTCGCTGCTCCAGGGATGCTGGTAGGCGGGTATGCCTTCGCTGATGGCCTGCTCGGCGCTGGTCACCTTGTCCATGTTGTCGATGCCGGAGGTGTGGTTGAGCAGCTGGTGCACGGTCACGCGCTGCGCGGCCGGCCCGGCGTAGTCCGGCAGGTAGGTGGCGATGGTGCGCTCGGGATCCAGCCGCCCCTGTTCGACCAGCTGCATCACCAGCGTGGCGGTGAACAGCTTGGTGATCGAGGCGATGCGGTATTTCGTCTGCCGTGTATTGGGCACGGCGAAAGCCCGGTTGGCCTCGCCGAAGCTGCCCGAGTACACCACTTCGCCGCGCTGCTTCACCAGCACCGTGCCATTGAACTGGTGCTTGCCGGCGTAGTCGGCGATGAAGGCCTCAGGCGCCTGCGCCGTTGGCGGCTGTGCCGCGGCGATCGACGACAACAACAGTGCCGGCAAAAGGGCACGCAGCATCAGGGACGGCTTCATCGCGGACTCCGTGGGAGGGCGGCAAACGGCCACCCATCGCCTGACAGGGAGACGGGCTGCGGGCCGGCGGTTGCACCGCCCCGCCATTTCCCGCGATCGGTCCCCGCTCAGCGCCGCGCCAGCGCCCGCCTCGCAAACAGCACGCACACCACGCCGAACACCATGTGCGCGATGACGCTCAGGGTGATCGTGTCCAGATGCGCCAGTGACGGCGAGCGCCCCACCCGCGACAGCGGCATCACCACGAAGTTCATCACCACATACAGCACCACCCCGTACAGCAGCCCAAGCACGAACGGCCGGCGCAGCAGCCCCGGCGAACGCCGTGCGGCCAAGGTGTAGATCACCACGAAGGACGTGGCCATCAACACGTGCAGGCTCGCACCCAGCAATGCCGCCTGGATGCCGCCGTCATAGCTGGCTTTGCCCAACACGCCCACTGCGATCGTCTGGAAAACCTTTTCGATCCCGGCTGCATCCCAGGAGAACCAGACTGAAGTGGCAAACGCGATGTCGCCGATGGCGACGATCAGGCCGCCCAGGACCACCTGAAGCCATTCAACGGGGCGTTGCACATGCAAGGACATGCCGGACTCCTGCGGGAAGGGTTGGAAGCGCGCCGATCGTAGGCCCATTCCGCCCCGCCGTGGCCGCCTCCCGACATTCGGCACCATGACTTTAGACATAGACAATTCTGTCTAGACAATCCGGTCTACTTGATTTACGGTTTGATCAGCCCACCCATCGCGACCGCCACATGACCCGCAAAGCGAGCAAACCGCCCAAGCCCACCGCTGCCGAGCTCGACCTGCTGCGTGCGATCTGGCGCCTGGGTCCATCGACGGTGAAGGACGTGCACGCGCAGCGTGTGCAAGAGCGGCCGGAGCTGACCTACGCCACCGTGCTGCGGCTGATGCAGATCATGCACGGCAAGGGCCTGCTGACCCGTGACGAGAGCCAGCGCTCGCACGTCTACGCCGCCGCCCACGAACGCGATGCACTGCAGACCAACCTGCTCAAGGACCTCATCCAGAAAGTCTTCGCCGGCTCCGGCAAGGACCTGGTGCTGGCCGCCCTGAGCGACCACGTGACCGACAAGGAACGCGAGGAGATCAAGCGCTTCCTCAAGGAGAATCCCGATGCCTGATTCCTCCGTCCTGGTCCCGCTGCTGGGCCGGGCACTGCTGCACTTCGTCTGGCAGGGCGCGCTGATCGGCCTGGTCGCGGCACTGGCACTGCAATTACTGCATGCCGCGCGTCCGCAACTGCGCTATGCAGTGGCCTGTGCCGCCCTGCTCGCCTGCGTGCTGGTGCCGTCGTTGCATCTGGCACTGATGATCGCCGCGACCAATCCGCTGGCCCCGCTCGCGATCACCACTGGTGCATCGTCGCCGCAACTGCTCATTGCTTCGGCCACCTCGCTGCCCATCGAGTCCCTGTGGCCGGCCCGCATCGATGCCGCCATGCCCTGGATCGTGGTGGTCTGGTCCGCCGGTGCCTGCACCCTGTCGTTGCGCATGGCAGTGGGCCTGGTCTGGATCCAGCGCCTGCGCTCGCTGCCGCAAAGCGCGGCGCATGCATCCTGGCAGGTCCGACTGGATGCGCTCGCCACGCGCTTTGGCATCCACGGCCAAGTCGTCCTGCGCCTGGTCGATGGCCTCGACTCGCCGGCGTCGGCAGGCTGGTTGCGCCCGGTGGTGCTGCTGCCGTCCGCGTTGCTGATGCGCATGCCGGTCGATCTGGTCGAGGCGCTGCTGGCGCACGAGCTTGCGCACGTCCGCCGCCACGACTACCTCGTCAACCTGCTGCAGGGCGTGGTCGAGGCGCTGCTGTTCTACCACCCGGTGACGTGGTGGCTGTCGCGCCGGATCCGCATCGAGCGCGAGCACATTGCCGACCAGCTCGCCGCAACCGTGACCGGCGAACCCCGTCGCCTCGCCCTGGCCCTGTCCGAACTGTCCGACCTCACCCGCGTTTCCCGCACACACCCGACCGTCCCACACCCGCACCTTGCCCAAGCCGCCCATGGAGGCCACCTGATGTCCCGCATCGAACAGCTTGTCCGCCCCGGCCACCGCGCCGCCAGCGGCCGCGTCGCCTTCCCCCTGATCGGCCTGGCTGCCGCCTGCCTGGCCTTCTATGCCCACGCCCAGATCAGCACCCCGGTCGCGCCGGCCAAGGCCGCCACCGCCGTGCCGGGCACGCAGAAGAAGCCCGCGGAGAAGACATCCTCCACGGTCACCCGCGTGAATTCGGCGAACCTGCACACCGGCGCAACGCAGGAGGCCTATGCGCTGATCAGCCAGGACCGCGACGGCATCACCATGTCCGGGTCCACCGACGACCTGCCGCAGATCCGGTCCGCCAAGCGCAGCCTGCAGGGCGACTTTGTCTGGTTCCGCCGCGGCGGCAAGTCCTACGTGATCGTCGATGCGGCGACCGTCGCCAAGACCCGCGAAGCGTGGCGCGACAGCGACAAGATCGGCAAGCAGATGGAAGTGCTCGGCGACCAGATGGAAGTGCACGGCGACAAGATGAGCGCGCTCGGCACGCAGATGGAAAAGCTCAGCGAGCACAGCGGGCCCACCGCGGCGATGGACGCCGCCACCCGGCAGATGGAAACCCTGGCAAAACAGCAGACCGGCTTTGCCGCCAAGCAGGCGCAACTGGCCGCCGAGATGGTCGGCGCCAACGCGGCCGGGATGGACGAGCTCTCGCGCAAGATGGACGCTCTATCGCAACAGCAGGATGCATTGGGCCGGCAGATGGACGCGCAGTCCCGGATCATGGACGCGCAGTCCCGCCGCATGGACGCGCAGTCCGCCCCGATGGAGGCCCTGGGCCGGCAGATGGAAGAAGCCGGCAAGCCGATGGAGGCGCTGGGCGCGCAGATGGATGTGCTTGGCGCACAGCATGAAAAGGTCGTCGCCAAGGCCGAGGCCGAGACGCGCAAGCTGATCGACGATGCCATCGCCAGGGGACTGGCCCTTCCGGCGCCGACGTACAGCGCGCAGTAACGCACCAGGTGGGCGGGTGCCTGGCGCACCCGCCCACCTGATGTCGCAGGACATAACGATTTGGCATGAGCACCGCGGCCGTCAGCGCCGCGGTGCACTGTCCCCTCCCTGCCCTTGGCTACGTTGAATAGCTACAGCAGACCCGGGGGCAGGCAACCGCCTTGTGCCCGCGTCACACGCACAAGGGGCCCCGAATTGATCTTCGACTACCGAAAGGCCACGTCGCCCGCCGACGTTGAAGCGGACATCTGCATCATTGGCGCCGGTGCCGCCGGACTCGCCATTGCCTGGTCTTTCCTGGGCTCACAAGTAAACGTGTGCGTGGTTGAAGGCGGCGGCCTCGATGCCGACATGCGCAACCAGGCGCTGTTCGAAGGCTCCTCGGTCGGCGTCCCCGAATTCGACCCTGGCGCCTCGCGCCTGCGCGCCTTTGGCGGCACCTGCAACCTGTGGGGCCGCGGCTGCATTCCGCTGGCCAACCTGGCCGCGCGCGACTGGGTGCCGCACAGCGGTTGGCCGATCGGCTTCGCCGACCTTGAACCGCACTACGTCCGCGCCCGCACTTTCTGCGGCCTGGAGTCGCATGACTTCAACGAGGACAGCTTCCTGACGCCCTCGTCGCGCAAGACCCTGCCCTTCGACGGCGACTCGCTGGTGCACAAGACCTTCGCCAGCAGCCCGATGATCTTCGGCCAGGCCTATCGGACCGAGTTCGACCGCGCCGCCAACATCACCGTTCTGCTGCACGCCAACCTGCTCGAACTCGAAGCGCTGCCGTCGGGCGCGGCGGTACGCCAGGCCCGCATCGGTACGCTCGACGGCCATCGCGGCGTGATCCGCGCGCGCCACTTCGTGCTGGCCTGCGGCGGCATCGAGAACGCGCGCCTGCTGCTGTCGTCCAACTCGGTCCGGCCCAATGGGCTGGGCAACGACCACGACCTGGTCGGCCGCTACTTCATGGACCATCCCAGCGGCAAGCTGGGCGCGCTCTACACCGCCGATCCGGAAGCGGTGATCCGCCCCTACGATCGCAACGTGCCCAAGGGCAAGCCGCAGGCGCACCCGGAGATCTGCCTGTCCGACGAAGCCCAGCGCGAGCACCGCATCCTCAGCGGCCGCGTCCGGCCGTTCGCCTTCCAGGAACCCGTGCCCGTAGGCCTGCAGGCATTGCGCGACCTGCGCGCGATCATGCGCGCGCGCCGCAATGACGATAACTGGGAGATCAAGGCGCGCGTGTGCGGCCGCAAGAACGGTGAGCCGGACTACATCGCCAATTCGCGTCCGTCCGGGGACGACATCGCATCGTTGACCCTGCGCGCAGGACTGGGTGCGGCCGACATCGCCAAGGCCTTCGGCCGCAAGCTCACCCGCAAGCCGACGGTGAAGACCGAGCGCGTGGACCTGGTCGGCTACTTCGAGCAGGTGCCCAACCACGACAGCCGCATCACCCTGGGCGAGGAGCGCGACGCCCTGGGCCTGCGCAAGGTCAGCGTCGACTGGCGCCTGACCGAACTGGACCGCCACACCTATCGAACGGCCGCCAAGCTGTTCGGTGCCGAGATGGCTCGGGTGAGCAAGGGCGAGTTCCGCCCCGAGCCGTGGCTGGAGGAGGAAAACGGCGTGCCGCAGGTATTTGGCACGTCCCACCACATGGGCACTACGCGCATGGCCGATGCGCCGGAACTGGGCGTGGTCGACCGCAACTGCCAGGTACACGGCATCGGCAACCTGCACATCGCCGGCAGCTCGGTGTTCCCGACCGGCAGCTGGGCGTTCCCCACGTTCACCATCATCGCCCTGAGCCTGCGCCTGGCCGAGCAGCTGCGCATGCGCCTGGAGCAGGCCGCGCCCTTTCTAGGCTGAGCCTTCCGGCCCTTGTCCGCTCTCCGGCGCCGGTGATAGCGTCGCGACCGTGCGTCGCTGACGCCCGGAAGGACCCAGGCAGATGGAACCGTTCGGCAACTCCCTCACGCTCACGCAGGTTCGCGATTCCGACCTCGTCGCCACGGCGCGGATGCTGTATCGCGAGTACGCGGACGCGATCGGGACAGATCTCGAGTATCAGGGTTTCACATCAGAGCTCGCGGCCCTGCCATCGCCGTACGTGCCGCCTCTCGGCGCGCTGCTGCTGGCGCAGGTCGGCGACGTCATCGCCGGTTGCGTCGCACTGCGACCGCTGGACGCATCGACCGGCGAGATGAAGCGCCTCTACGTCCGTCCCGCATACCAGGGCATTGGACTCGGCAGGCGCCTGGTCGAAGCGGTGATCGAATCCGCCCGCCAGGCCGGCTATCGCGAACTGCGCCTGGACACGCTGGCGAGCATGGAATCGGCGCAGGCGCTGTACCGCCGCCTCGGTTTCGTCGAGACCCCGCCGTACAACAACACGCACGTGGCCGGCACACGCTTCTACTCGCTCGATCTCCTCGCTCGATCTCCTCGCTCGATCTCCTCGCTCGACCTCTTGAACACGCCGCTGCGACAGGATTGACCGGCCGGGACTGACCGGCTGCTCACGCCGCCCTACGCCACGGCCGCCAGAATCGATCCCCACCCCCGCGGAGATGCCGATTCGATGACGGACGTTTCGATAACGCAGGTTTCCATGCCGCAAGTGGATGATCCGTTCCTGCAGGCGCTGCAGGGCTACAGCGCGGCCGTCCGCGCCAAGGACGGCGACGCATTCCTGCAGCTGTACGACACGCACTTGCATGCCTTCGACCTGTGGGGGCCGTGGTCGCAGAACGGACTCGACGGTTGGCGCCGGATGGTGACCGGGTGGTTCTCGTCGATCGGCGAGGAAACGGTCGTCGTCACCTTCGACCAGGCGGACTCGTACCGGGTCGACGACCTCGCCATCGGCCACGCACTGCTCACCTACACCGCGACCGCCAGCGACGGCAGCGTGCTGCGCTCGCTCAGCAACCGCATCACGATGGCGCTGCGCAAGCGCGGCAACGGCTGGAAGATCGTCCACGAGCACACCTCCGCGCCGGTGGACCACGGCACCCTCAAGGCCGTCCTGAAGCGGACGGAATGACACCACGCAGCATTTACCCGGGAGATACCCATGAGCAATCCCGTTGGCTGGTTCGAAATCTACGTGCAGGACATGGCGCGCGCGCGGGCGTTCTACGAAGCCGTGCTGGCGCGGAAACTGGAGAAGCTGGAAAGTCCCGGCATCGAGATGTGGGCCTTCCCGATGCAGCCCGACCAGCCCGGCGCCGCCGGCTCGCTCGTCTACATGGAAGGCTTCCCCTCCGGTGGCAACAGCACCCTGGTCTACTTCATCAGTGACGACTGCGCGGTCGAAGCCGCGCGCGTGGCCGGCAACGGCGGCACGGTCTTCAAGGAGAAGTTCTCGATCGGCGAGTACGGCTTCATCGCCCTGGCCATCGACACCGAAGGCAACATGTTCGGCCTGCATTCGATGAAGTGAGGCGCGCGCCCGCGAGGCGGGCTGCGCGCGAGCGGGTCAGCGCAGCTGGCTGTCCTTGCTGCCGCGGCGGTTGTAGCCGCTGTGATCCGACTGCTCCTCGTCGTGCGCCTGCTGGCAGTCGACGCACAAACGCACGCCCGGCACCGCCTTGCGCCGCGCTTCCGGAATCTGCTTGCCGCACTCCTCGCAATGCTCCAGGCCAGGCCCCTGCGGGAGCTGGCTGCGGGCGCGCTGGATGGCGTCCTTGATGGTGGCGTCGATCTGGTCCTGGACCGCGCCGTCACCTGCCCAACCGGTGGCCATGGGGTCGTCTCCTGTGGATCGGGGTGGTGGAGCATAGCGCCGGGGGGCTGAACCAATGTGCACAACCCGGCATGACGTTGTGCACTCGCGCCACCCCGCCCCGCCAGGACTAAACTCCAGCCAGCCCATCCTGCGCCGCTGGCGCGAAGGGTCTGGCCATGTTCAGTTGGGTACTCGCCGCGACGCTGGCGCTTGCCGCGCCCGAACCGGCAGCCACGGCAGCCACCGTTGCCGACGTCACGCCGCCGGCACAGATCATGGCGCTGCCTGCGGAACTGCGGACGCGCTTCCACGCCGAGGTGCTGGACGGACACACCTCTCAGCAGGCGCGGCTGGAACGCACCATCGACTTCATGTTCGGCGCCGAAGGCCTGGGCATGACCTACAAGGAAACGGCGACCACCACCGTCGCCCAGGCCTACGCCACGCGCGAAGCGAACTGCCTCACCTTCACCCTGCTCTTCCTCGCGCTCGCCCGCGAAGGCGGCATCGACGCCAGGCCGCAGGAAATCGAACAGACCCTGGCCTGGCACCAGGAGGACGGCACGCTCTATCGCAGCAACCACGTCAACGCGATCGCGCGCGCCTCCGGGAAACAGTACAGCGTCGACGTCGCCCGCGATGCGGTCATGTCGCGCAATCCGCCCGTGCCCATCTCCGAGGCGCGCCTGCTGGCGCACTACTACAACAACCTCGGTATCGCCGCGCTGGAACGCGTGGACCTGGACGTCGCCCGGCGCGACCTGGAACAGGCCATCGCGCTCGATCCGGGCTATGCCAACCACTGGAGCAATGCCGGCGTGGTGGCGGTGCGTTCCGGCGATGCAGACACGGCCGAGCGTGACTACAGGAAGGCGCTCGCGCTGGACCCCGACAACACCAATGCCCTGTTCAACATGGCCGGGCTGGCGAACCGGCGCGGCGATGCCAAGCTCGAAGCCGAGTACCGTCGCCGCCTGGCGCGCCTGCAGCAGCAGGACCCGTTCCATCACTTCCTGCTGGCGGTGAACCACGAGCGCGCCGGCGAGTACGCGCTGGCCATCCAGCACTACCGGCGGGCGATCCAGCTGTACGGCGACGAGCATCGCTTCTACGGCGCCCTGGCGCGCACCTACCTGCGCGTGGGCGACACCCGGCGTGCCGCCAGGGCCCTGGCCCGTGCCCAGGCCCTCAGCGATGGCGATACGCGCGCCGCCTACCGCGCCCGCCTCGACAGCCTGTCGGGTGCGACCCGCGAAACCCACTGATGCACCGGCACCCCGTCGCCCGTCCCGTTTTGCGCTTCGATTGCGTTTGAGAGGTAACGGACGGGGAAAGTACGGGACGCATCATGAACTGGGTCACCAGGAAGTTACGCCGCATCGCCGTCGAATCGGCGGAACTGCCCGTGCTGCGGCTCATCGGCAAACCGCTGTACTGGCGCACCTTCAGCAAGCCCTGCATCGAAGGCAACTCGTACTTCGGCGCATTCCAAACGCGCGAACAGGCACTGGCCGCCGCGCCGTCGCTGCCCACCAGCTACGACCAGCCGGCCACCGGCAACCTCTATCTGGACCGACACGAGCGCATCCGCGTCAGCGACTATCCGGTCGTGCACTGGCTGACGCGCCTGCTTGCGCAGGGCCGCCACCGCATCTTCGACCTGGGTGGCCACATTGGCGTGAGCTACTACGGTTTCCGCCGGTTCCTGACCTACCCGCAATCGATGGAGTGGCGGGTCCATGACGTGCCCGCGGTGGTCGATGCCGGCCGCGCCTGGGCGCAGGAGTACGACCCGGACCGAATGCTCGACTTCGCCGACACCCCCGATGCCGCCAGCGGCCACGATGTGCTGATCAGCAGCGGCGCGCTGCAGTACCTCGAATACACGCTGCCGGAACTGCTGGCGCGCCTGGACGAACCGCCGCCGCACGTATTGGTCAACATGACGCCGATGCACCCCCAGCGGGGCTTCATCACGCTGCAGAACATCGGCGAGGCGGTGCTGCCCTACCGGGTCGAGGCCAAGCCGGAGTTCATCGCCTCCATGGAGAAGCTGGGCTACCAGCTCGAGGACCAGTGGAGCTCCTGGGAGCGCAACCTGACCGTGCCGTTCGAACCCGGCTGCACGCTCAGCCACTACTCGGGGTTCTATTTCCGGCGCGCTTAGCGCATGTCGATCCGCGCCCCCCTGATTCGTCGCATCATCAATACCCCAGCCTGGAGTTTGATCGATGCCCCTGCAGCTGTTCGCCCACCCTTTCTCCTCGTACTGCCAGAAAGCCCTCACGGCGCTGTACGAGAACGACACCCCGTTCGAATTCCGACTGCTCGACGACCCCGACGGTCCGGCCATGCGCGAACTCACCGCGATGTGGCCGATGCGCCGCTTCCCGGTGCTGGTCGACGATGGCCAGTCGATCATCGAGGCCAGCTGCATCATCGAGCACCTGGCCTTGTACCATCCCGGCCCGGTCGAGCTGATCCCGCGTGATCCGCGCGCCGCCCTCGAAGTGCGCCTGATGGACCGGTTCTTCGACAACTACGTCTCCACGCCACAGCAGAAGGTGGTGTTCGACGCGATTCGCCCGCCCCAGGACCGCGATCCCTATGGCGTGACCGAAGCGCGCGCCATGCTCGAAACCGCCTACGCCTGGCTGGAGAAGAAGCTGCAGGGCCGGCAATGGGCCGCCGGCGGCGACTTCAGCCTGGCCGACTGTGGCGCGGCGCCATTCCTGTTCTACGCTGACTGGACCCACGCCATCGGCGATGTCTTCCCCACCGTCCACGCTTATCGGCGCCGCCTGCTGGCACGGCCGTCGTTCGCGCGCGCCGTCGACGAGGCACGGCCCTATCGCTCCTACTTCCCGCTGGGCGCACCGGATCGGGATTGAGTGGCCCATGGACGGTGCTGGCGGCATAGACGGCCAGCTGGGATGATCGCCGATTCGCGGATGCTGGAATCCGCCGGGGATCGACATGGTTGTCATCGCAACAGCAGTTGCCATCGTGCTGGTGGCCGGTCCGGCCGTGCTGGCTGCGGCCGGCCTGTCCGGCAAGTCGCACCAGACCTCAGCCGCCACGAAATCCGTGACGAATCCGGCGACGAAACCGGCGACGAAACCGGCGACGAAACCGGATTGGGACGTGGCGCTGACGATCAACTCGGCACTGCTCTACACCATCGCCTTCAACCTGACGTTCTTCATCCAGGAACTTTTCCTGGTGCTGCCCAAGGCGATGACACCTGGCCTGCATCCGACGCTGTTCCACAACAACCACAGCTGGAATGGCGACAATCCGCTCGCCGCCCTGTTCCAGGGGACCGGCGCGGTGGCCACCGTTCTCGCCGCACTGGCCTGCGCGGCATTGCTGCGCAAGGCAAGCTCGACGCCACTGCGCCTGTTCCTGATCTGGATGGCCTATTGCGGGCTGTTCATGGCCTTGCCGCAGGTCGTGATCGGCGCATTGAGTTCCGGCAGCGATGTCGGCATGGCAATGGATTACCTGCAGCTTGGCGCGACGACGAAGACCATTGCCGCGCTGCTGGCCCTGGCCGTGATGCCACTGGCCGCAACCTGGCTCGCACGCCCGCTGCTTGCCCTGGCCGACAATCCGGTCCGGATCGCGACGCCCGGCACCCGCGCGCGCTTCATGTTCCAGGTGGCGACGCTGCCGGTGATCCTCGGAACATTGCTGGTGATCCCGTTCCGCGTGCCGCGCGAAGCAATCGAAGTGGTGCTGCTGCCGGTACTGGTGGGACTGATCGGAATCGTGTGGATGCAGACCGGCGCATGGCGCCTGCGCGTACCGGCGGCACGCGGCACGGGTGCGGCGTCGAACCTCAAGCTGCTGCTCGCCGTGGTCGCGCTGCTGCTGGTGTTCCAGCTGCTGCTGCGACCGGGCATCGCATTCTGAGGACGGCGGTTGCTCAGGCCGGAGGCACGGTGCGCTCCTCGCGCACCACGACCGTTCCATCCGGCCGCACATCGCGATACACCACGCTCTCAGCCACTCCCGGCGCTTGCCGGTACTGCGCCAGCAGATCGACGTTCTGCTGCTCGATCACTTCCAGGCTGCGCGCGATGCGGCGCAGCAGTCCCTTGATGCCGAATACCGCGAATGGCACCAGGATCCACAGCACCGACAGGATCAGGGCGAAGATGAACATGCAGATCCACAGGAAGCTGTTGGCCGTATAGGCGGCATTGGCAACGGCACTGGGTTCCATGGCGGCTCCAGAATCTGAACGAGTCACCAGTCTTCAAAAGCCGCGTGATCCCGGTGTGCACACCTGAACGAACGCCGGTCACGGTCATGCAGGTGCTAGAGTCACGCCTCATCCAGGCTGGGGGCCCGGACATGCGGCGCGACGGCAAAGAAGGCGACAGCAAGGCAATCAACAGCAAGGCGATCGCTGCCGACGTCGACGCAATCGCGCGCATCACCGCCGTCCCCAATATCCTCGAAGCGGTCACCCGCATGACCGGCATGCGCTTCGCCGCCGTGGCGCGGGTGACCGACAGCCAGTGGATCGCCTGCGCGGTGCGCAACGCCATCGGCTTCCCGCTCGAACCCGGTGGCGAGTTGCCGCTGGAAACCACGATCTGCAACGAGATCCGCCAGCATCACCAGCCGGTCGTGTTCGGCCACGCCAGCACCGATCCGCACTATGGCCAGCATCACACGCCGCGCCTGTACGGTCTGGAGAGTTACATCTCCCTTCCGATCTTCCGCACCGACGGTTCATTCTTCGGCACGCTGTGCGCGATCGACTCGGCGCCGGCCCAACTCGACGATCCGAACATCGTCGGCACGCTCAAGTTGTTTGCCGAGCTGATCGGCCGCCAGCTCGAGATCGAAGACCGCCTCAGCAACAGCCAGGCCGCGTTGAAGGAAGCCGCCGCGGTGACCGTGCTGCGCGAGCAGTTCGTGACCGCGCTCGGCCAGAACATGCGCGATCCGCTGCAGGCCATCATCACCGGCCTCTACCTGCTCAAGCAGTCGCCGTCGATCGGCATCGACGATCGCACGCTGGTCGTGCAGCTGGAGGATTGCAGCCAGCGCATGGACCGGCTGATCCGCGACATCCTCGATTTTGCCGCCGGCCAGCTCGACGTCGGCATGCCGCTGGCCGTCACCCACGGCGCCGACCTGGGCGACGATCTGCGACGGGTCGTGGCGGAAGTGGCGACGACCAACCCGTCACGCTCGATCGTGTCGTCGATCGCCATCGACCGCGCGGTCAATTGCGATCGCCAGCGCATGAAGCAGTTGCTGGCAAATGTGCTGGTCAATGCCGTCGCCTACGGCGGCGCGGACCAGTCCATCGAAGTCGATGCCAGGATCGATGCGCCCGATGCGACCCATCCGGACGAGGCGCGCGGCATGCTGCGCGTGCAGGTGCGCAACGGCGGCGAGCCGATACCGGCGTCGCTGTTGCCGACCATCTTCGAGCCGCACAAGCGCCTGTCACCAGACGGGCACAGCGCGGGCCTGGGGCTGGGGCTGTTCATCGCCGCCGAGATCGCCCGCGCCCACGGCGGCACGCTGGAGCTGACCTCCACGGCCGACCAGGGAACGCAGGTGACGTTCCAGATGCCGCTGGTCGCGATGCCGGCCTTCGCAGGCACCGGAGCAGGCGCCGCACAGACGGCGTAAACCCCCGCCTCGCGCCGGAGTGCCTACACTACGCACCCCGTCCCGCCTGGCAGTCCCGTGTCCGAACCCGTCCGCCTTTCCCGCCGCGTCGCCGAACTGGCCGCATGCTCGCGCGCCGATGCCGAGGCCTATATCGAAGGCGGCTGGGTCCGTGTCGACGGCAAGGTCGTGGAATCGCCGCAGCACATGGTGGCCGGCGAAACGGTCGAGCTGGACCCCGAGGCGGTGCTGGAACAGCCCGAGCCGGCCACGATCGTGTTCCACAAACCGGTCGGCATCGACGCCATCAGCGGCCGTACCGAAGCGGTGGGCCTGGTCACCCCGGACACGCGCTGGGCCGAAGACCCCAGCGGCGTGCGCCTGCTGCAGCGCCACTTCGTCCGGCTGACACCGCTGGTGCCGCTGGACCGCGACGCCAGCGGCCTGATGGTGCTGACCCAGGACGGCCGCGTCTGGCGCCGCCTGACCGAAGACGCCGACCAGATCGAACACGAATACGTCGTCGAGGTCGCCGGCGAGATCGCGCCCTATGGCCTGCACCGCCTCAACAACGGCGGCCTGCGCTACCAGGGCCGCGAACTGGCGCCGTGCAAGGTGAGCTGGCAGAACGAGATCCGCCTGCGCTTCGCCATCAAGGCCGTGCGACCCGGGCAGTTGCAGGACATGTGCGCTCAGGTCGGGCTGGACGTCGTGGCGATCCGCCGCCTGCGCATCGGCAAGATCCCCCTGACCAAGATGCCAGTGGGTCAGTGGCGGTACTTGCCGGTGAGTGCGCGCTTCTAGCGTCTCAGCCGCCGCGCACGCGCAGCGTCAGGCCCTTGAGGAAATTGCGCAGCATCTGGTCGCCGCACAGGCGGAAGTTCTTGTGCGTGCTCTGCCGGAACAGCGCGGTCAGCTCAGGCTTGGACACTGGGAAACCCGCCGCCGCGAACGTCTCGTGCATGTCGGTGTCCTTCAGCTCGAACGCCACGCGCAGCTTCTTCAGCACCACGTTGTTGGTCACCCGCTTCTCGACCGGGCGTGGCGGAATGCTCTCGTCGCGCCCGCGCAGCTGGATCACCAGGCCGTCGAGGAAATGCGCGAGCACGCGGCTGCTGCACTCGACGTATTCCGGATCGTCCTCGCGGCGCAGGAACGCCAGCACGTCGGCCTTCTCGATCGGGAACTCCGGATCGGCCAGCCTGGTGATCTCCACGACCTTGATGTCACTCAGGTCGAGCATGTAGCGGATGCTGCGCAGTACGTCGTTGTTGATCATGGTCGTGCCCTCAGTCGGCCAGCGCCGCTGCTTCGCGGCCCTGCTGGCGGATCAGCGCCTCGTCGCGGGCCTCGTTGATCGCGTCACGGACGCTGTCGAGGTCGACGCGGCGCTCGTCATGCGTGAACTTGCCGGTCAGCACGGTATCGGGCAGCAGCGTGCCGGCCTCGAACAGGGCCCACATTTCCTCGCCGTACCAGGTGTCGAACAGCTCCGGCGCCCAGCGGCCGAGATTGGCGGTGAGGTTGTTGACGTCGCGCAGCAGCATCTGCCGGGCGGCGTTGTTGCCCGCCGCGCTCACCACCTGCGGGAAGTCGATCACCACCGGGCCGTCCGGCCCGACCAGTACGTTGTACGCCGAAAGGTCGCCGTGGATCAGGCCGCAGCACAGCATCAGCACGACCTGGCGCATCAGCACCGTGTGGAACTGGCGCGCCTGCTCCGCCGTCAGCTCCACCTCGCCCAGGCGCGGCGCCGAGAAACCCTCGGCATCGGTGACCAGCTCCATCACCAGCACGCCGTGGAAATAGCCGTGCGGTTCGGGCACGCGCACACCGGCCTCGCGCAACTGGTACAGCGCATCGACCTCGGTGTTCTTCCAGGCGGTTTCCTGCTGCTTGCGGCCGTACTTGCTGGCCTTGCCGATCGCGCGCGCCTCGCGGCTGCCGCGGACCTTGCGGCCTTCCTGGTACTGCACGCGCTGCTGGAAGCTGCGCTGCGCCATGTCCTTGTAGACCTTCGCGCAGCGGACATCGTCGCCGCTGCGCACCACGAACACCGCCGCTTCCTTGCCGCTCTTGAGCGGGCGCAGAACCTCGTCGATCACGCCGTCGTCGATCAGCGCCTGCAGCGCGGTGGGGGTCTTCATGGAATCCAGGGCAATGGTGGCAGCCCCAAAGGAGGGACGGGAGCGGCGCGAATCGGGGGCGCATTCTCGCACGCCCGCCGTGTCAGGACCCGTCCGGGCCCTTGCGCAGGCCCGGCCTGTTCATTCCCGGGCCCAGCCAGGCCCGGGAGAGGCCCCTGCGGGCCTATTCCGGCAGCGTTTCCCCCGAGCCGCCCAGGGCCGCGGGGAAGTCCTTCAGCTTTGGCAGCCCGTCCTTCATCGGCAGCACGGTCTCGCCGTAGTTGACGTGGACCGCCGGCGCGAAGGCCAGGGTCGGGATGGTCGCGGCATAGACGTCGACCAGGCCAAATCCCGGGTGGTTGGTCATCAGGTGGCCGCCGCAGCGGCTGCAGAACTGGCGATCACTGGCCGGCGTCTTGGCGAAATGACCGACCAGTTCCGCGCCGCGGGTGACCCTGACGTTCTCCGGCTTCCACAGCGAGAACGCATTGACCGGCCCGGCCGACCAGCTGCGGCAGGACCCGCAATGGCAGTAGCCCATCGCCTCCGGCTCGCCGCTGACCTCGACCCCCACCGCGCCGCAGAAGCAGCTTCCGACGTGCGTATCGCCCATGGCAACGCTCCGGTTGGATGACACAGGGCGCGCGCGATGCGCGCCTGCCACCAACCGCAACGCGCTGCGGCGGCCGGGTCGGACAAACCTGGCGCCTACTTCCCGCCACCCTGCCCCGAGGCGGCCGCCGCCGGCGCGCCCACCACCGGCGCGGCCTTGGCCTTGGTCTTGGCCTCGGCGTCCGTGATGGCCTGCGTGCTGCCCAGGTTCTGCTGCAGGAAGCCGGCAATCCCGGTCCAGGCGATGTCGATCGCGACACGGTTGGAGAAGCTGTGGCCCATGTCCGGGAACGCCAGCAGCACCGGCGGGTGCTGTTCGAGATTGAACATGCGCACCAGGCGGCGGGTGTGCTCGAAATCCACGCGCTCGTCTTCGCGGCCGTGCACCAGCATCACCGGCAGCGTCAGTTCGCGGAAGTGATACAGCGGCGAGGTGGCCTGCATCTGGGCCATGTCGGTGCGTGGATCGCCCATGATGCGTTCCAGGATCTGTCGCGCCTGCGCTGAACGCACGTTGTCGCTGGCGGTGAAGCGCAGCGCCCGGTCGCTCACACCCGACAGCGAGATCGCACAGCGGAAGCGGCCTGGCCAACGCACGGCCGACACCATCGCCGAGTAACCGCCGTAGCTGGAACCCAGGGTGCACATGCGCGATTCGTCCAGCGGATAGGCCGCCGCGGCCGCGCGGATCGCCGCGTCGATGTCGTCCTCGATGAGACGGCCGTAGTTGCGATGCCCGGCCTCGCGGAAGGCCTTTCCGTAGCCATCGGAACCGCGGAAGTTCACCTGCAGCACCGCATAGCCCTGCGCGGCGATGTACTGCACCTCGCGATTGAACGTGAGGCTGTCGCTCACGCCAATCGGACCGCCGTGCGGAAACACCACCAGCGGGCGCTTGCCATTGCCCGGCGGCAGGGTCAGGAAGGCTTCGATCGGCAGGCCATCGCCGCTCTTCACTTCGAGCACGTGCGCGGGCGCGAAGGCGATGTCGCTCAGCTGCGGCGCCACGGCGTCCAGCAGCGAGGCGCGCTTTCCGGTCAGATCCATGTGATAGAGCTCGGGCGGGTGGTCGGCCGCGTCCACCCACAAGATCAACTGCGTGTTGTCGCGGTTGCGATCGAGCACCGCCACGTTGCGACCGGGAAAGGCCGACTGCAACGTCTGGTAGACATCGCGGTTGGCCTGGTCGAAGTACTCGGTGACCAGGCGACCGGACTGGTAGTAACGCACGGCCACCGGCTCGCGCCGCACGTTGAAGACCGTACTGAGGATGTCCACGCCGGGCTTGCTGAAGATCGTGCGCGAGACCTTGCGCGTCGCCGGATCGAAGGCCACCAGATCACGCTGGGTGCGGCCGTCGTCGGTGTAGCCGTAGATCGTTTCGCCGTCGTACGAGAGCCCGGCCGGGCTGAACCCGCCTTCGGCCTGCAGGCTAAGCACTTCCTGGTAGACGCCATCGCGGCCGTGCATGAGCACGGCGGTCTCGTCGCGGACCACAATGGCGGCGCGCAGGTTGCCGTAGCCGTCGGCCAGCCATGCCACGTCCTTGCTGACGCCCACGTTCAGCCGGTCGCGACTCCTGGCAGTGCGGAAGCCGGAGATCTCCTTGTCGCCTGCCAGCTCGACCCGGTGCACCACCAGTTCGCCACGGCTGTCGTACCCCGCAAACAGGATGTGGTACGGATCCCCCGGCAGCATGTCGACGATCGTGCCGGTGCCGCCGATCGGCAGGCGTTGGATGCTGTGCTTGCCGTTGCTGCCGGGACCGATGCGGAACACGGTATAGGCAGACGAGTCGTTGCCACTGGCGGCGATCAGCGTGCGGCTGTCCTTCCACGTCAGCTCGTCGGCCGCATAGATGGACGTGGTCAGGCGCTGCTCGGCGCCTTCGACCAGGTCGACCAGATTGATGCCCCACTTGCCGTTCTCGTCGCGGACGGTTTCGGCCAGCAAGTCGCCTTCGCCATTGATGGCGACCGCGGACACGCGGTCCGGCTTCCACATCACATCGGCCGGGATCGGCACGGCGATTGGTTTGGGCGGTTCCCGGCCGCCGTTGAGCTTCTCCGACGGCGTGGCATTGCCGGCGCGCGCGGTGCGGTAGAACTCGGGGAATGGATCCGGGTAGAGGCCGGAGTACTCGAAGGTCATGCGCGGGTACACGTCCGCATGCTCCTTCTCCAGCCAGTCGATGATCGGCAGCGAGCGGTTGGCGATATGGAAGTGCGTCGACGTCCAGCTGGCCGGGCGCAGGATCAGGTCGCCGGGGTAGACGATCTTTCCGGCGGTGACCTTGAAGCGGTATTCGTCCGAGGTCACGGTGTAACGCATGCGCCACCAGCCGTTGGACAGATCCATCTCGGCCCAGCGGTAATCGCCGGCCTTGGCCGCATACAGGCTGACATTGCGACCGGGCACGATGTAGTTGAGCACCGCGGCGACGCCATGGTCGTCACGCACGCGCACCGCCAGGATTGGCGCGCTGGCATCGACCGACAGCACCACCAGGCCTTCATCGGCGGCCAGTCTGGGGTCCTCGCCGGGATCGATCTTGCGCATGGCGGCGCAGTCCAGCGCCACCAGCAACATCCCGATGGCGAGCAGCGCCCGCCATGTCCCGATCAGCCCCCGGCGCTGCGCGCCGGACATCCCGTGCTGCATGCGATATCCCCTGTGTGTGCCGCCCTGCCCGGAACCCCGTGGCCAACCACTGCCAGGTCCGCCCTGCCCCCGACGTGCAGCACGTACTCGAAGTTCTGCACCATTTTTCCGTAGCCGCTGTCGTCGCTGTCGTAGTTCGCGCCGATCGTCAGCGTGTGGCGGCCGGTGGGCAGCGGCTTGATCAGCAGCCAGTAGCCATCCGCCGCCGTCAGACCACTGGCGTGGCCCGGTTGCAGCGCGAAGCAGCCGTCACTGCGCACGCGGAAGCGGGCGACGTCCGTCACCGGCACGCCATCGATCAACGCCACCGCACTGGCCAGGCGTTCGTTGTTCACCGCCGCAGCACCCTGCAGCACGGCGCACGGCAACGGCAGACCCTTGTCGTTGCTGCCTTGGAGCATGTTGATGATCGGCACCAGCAAGTAGCGACCTTCCGGCACCACGCACTCGCGATGCGCGTTGAAGGTGCCATCGGTACCGGCGAGGAACCAGACCGGCCCTTCCTGGCCGATCTCGCAGAAGCGTCCATCGGGGTCCAGGTACGGCGGGATGTCCACGTGGTCGGCCCATTGCCACCAGCGCGCCGTCAACTGGCCAAAGGTTTCATCGCCGACCTTGCCGTCCGGCGGCAGCACCAACTGGTCGGCCGCCGTCGCCGCGGGCCGCTCGGGCGCATTGTTCGCATTGGCCGCGGTCAGCGATGCGCAGGCGGCCGCGATCGACACGATCAGGCCGGCGCGGAGCGCGAGGCGTTTCCCCATCCGATGCACGAGCTTCCCATCCGTCTGCTTCGTCACGGCGCGACCTGCTTGCCGCCCTTCGCCGCACCGCGCGGCGCGGCATGCGCCTGCCAGACCTTCATTGATTCGAGATTGACCTGATGGTCCCTGTTGTTCGGATCGGCCAGTTCCCTGAACCGCTCCACGGCCTGCAGCGCCGCCGGATCGTTAGCATTGATCAGCGAAAAGGCGCGCGTCCCCCAGGCCTCGGCCGAACGCGGGAACTCCTCCACCAGGCCGCGCGAGCATGCCAGCGATTCGGGCTGGATCTGCGGGATCATGTAGGTCTCGCAGTAGCGCTGCATCGCGCGCTGGCGATACTCCCCGGTCATCGCGCGCTTGTAGTACGGGCGCGCGGCCGCGGTTCCCTTCACGTCTTCGGTTGCCAGGCCGAGCAGCCAGTTGAACTTGGCGTTGTCCGGCTCAAGCTTCACCGCGACGAGCATGTCCGAGCGCGCCCAGGCCGCGTCGTACAGGTAGTAATAAAGCACCGAGGCGCGGCCGAACCGGTAACGCGCCTCATCCGGCCGGAAGCGCGTGGCCTGCGAGTAATAGACCACCGCGGGCCATGGGTCGTCCTTGTTCCAGTAACCGCCACCGGCCATTCCGGTCACGGACGCGCTGGGCCCCATGCGCGCCGCCCCGATCAGGTCGTCGATCACCGCGCCGTAGTCGTTGGCCAGCGAAGCCTTGTCGCCTGTGTCCTCGCCCAGCAATGCGCCCAGTAGCGGATTGCGATCGGTGCGCGCGGCCGCATAGGCCACCGCCCGGCGCAGTTTCTCTTCCGAGCCGCCCCAGCGCGGCTGCGCCGAGGTGATCCACTCCAGCGCCAGAAAGTAGGAGTCCGGATCGACCTTCATGCAGTGGGCGCGTGCGTACTCCTCAAGCGCGCTGGAGCTGCTGCGGCCGATGGCGTTGAGCTTGTAGCAGGCCACGCTCAGGCGCGGCTCGATTTCCAGCGCCTTCACGTACAACGGCACCGCCTGGGCGAAGAACTGGCCCATGCGCTCGACCTGCTCGGCCGGGGTCTTGCCGATGTACGCGGTACCGCGCGCCTTCCAGCCGGCGCCGCCAAGGTAGACGCCGCTGGCGGTATTGGCGAACGCGCTGTCGGGGGCCAGCTTCAGCCAGCGCCGTGCGATCTCGCCGGCGCGGTCGTCACCGTCAAACACGTTGAGGGCGATGAAGATTTGCTCGCGCTGCGACTGATCCTTGTAGTGGGCATCGAGCAGCGCGGCAAAGCCCCGCTCCAGCTCGGCCACGCCCTCGGGTGTCGCCAGCAGGCGGTCGATGTCGTCGAGCGACCAGGCGGGCGCGCGCAGGATTGAGCAACGACCCTGCGCCGCACCGGCCCGCCATTGGTTGCCCGGCAGGTCGGGATAGGCATTGCAGCGCGCCTCGGCGTTTTCGATCGCGTCGGCCTTGCGGACGCCGGCGATGTACTGGGCGAACTCCGGCGGCGGCTTCAAAGGCGCCGGTGGATTCCCGGCGCGGGCCTGGCCGGCGCCGATAAGGATGGCGCCGCCCAGCGCGATCCCTGCGAAGACTGTACGTGTCCGTGTCATGTGTTCCCCCTGGCGGCAACGCTAGCGCACCCGCCGGGGGATGTCAGCGGGGGTGAGACTTTGTCGCAGTCCCGGCTGCCGCCTTCCGCGACGCCCGTCGCGCCTTCAGGCGCGATGGCGCTGCGCCGTCACCCCGCCGGGTGGGCCAACGCGTAATCGATCGCCGCGCACACTGCCGCCGCCTGCGCGGCATTGCACTGCTCGGGCGTGGCGCGCGGGCTGTCGGGGTAGACCTCGGTGGTGGTCTTGTACGGCGCGTCGGTGATGCCCGCGCACAGGCCAAGCTTGCGCAACGCGTATTCGATGACGCCCGGCGCGACCACGGTCGAACCGATGATCTCGCCCTTGTCGTCGGCCGGCGCGATGTGGGTGACCTTCGCCACCGCTTCGATCACCGCCTTCTGGAACCCCGGCTGCGGGCGTTCGCTGTCGTCGACCAGATAGAAACCGTCGGGGATCTCGCCCGGCTCGAACGGCTTGCCATCGCGTGCGGCCAGCGCCGGACGGAACTCGGACTCGTCGCTGTCGGTGGTTTCGTGCAGGTCGATATGCACCAGCACCTGGCCGCTCACCGGCGCCACCAGCTGCATCAGCGCCGCCGATTCCTGCGCCGGGCTGTCGGCGCGGAACGAGCGGTTCGGGTCGATCGCATTCGCGTTCCAGCGATGCACGCGCTCATAGGCCCACGGGCTGATGCATGGCGCGACCAGCACATTGACCTTGCCTTCGTAGCTGGCGGCATGCAGATCGACGAACTCCAGCGCGCCGTGCACGCCGGAAGTCTCATAGCCGTGCACGCCGCCGGTCACCAGCGCGGTGGGCAGATCGTCGCGCCAGTTGCGGCTCTTGATCGCCAGTAGCGGGTAGCTGTCCGCGCCGTAGTTCAGCTCGCCGTACTGGACGACATCGAAGCGCGAACCCAGCCCCTCGATCTTGCCCCGCACCTCCGACTCGAAGCTGCGGTGGCGCGTCTGCCGCGACAACCATTGCGCCTTTTCCGTCTCGCCCCAGGCTTGTCCGGGAATGCCGATGGGATAGAACGCCTGGACAGTCATGCGCGGCTCGCTGCGTGATCACAAAGGGGCCGCAACTTTAACACCGCTCCGACAAGCACCTTCCCCATCTCCCCCTCCCCCCATCTCACGCCCCCTTTATCCCCCTAGGAGGTTAATGACCCGCCACCCCCGACTGCCGCCCTCCCGGGCTGGGCAGCTGGCGAAAACGGGCCACCGACGCTGGCCCCGGGGAACCGGTGGCATCGCACAAGGCAAGGACGGTGACCAGGCGTCAGTCGTACATCCAACCCAAAGGGAATGACCATGAATACCAGCAAGCCGAACAAGCACCTGATGCTCACCACCGCCCTCGTGGGCATCCTCGCCGCCACCTCGGCGCTCGCCGCCGACGGCGACAAGAGCAAGATCAAAGGCCTGATCACCGGCGTCAACGGCAACACGCTCACCGTCAAGGACGGCAACAACGCCGTGCAGACGATCAACGTATCGGCCGACACCAAGTTGAAGAAGACCAAGGGCCTGACCGGCGTCATCCACTCCAAGGTCGAACCGGGCGCTTTGATCCCGGGCCTGCCGATCAGCGCCGACGTCGTCGCCGCCGGCAGTGGCTTCAATGCCACCGAGATCTCGTTCAAGTCGGAAGACTTCAAGACTGCGCAGCAGGTGCAGGCCGGCGTGGCGCCAACCAGCGAGATGGCCACCGCGAACGCCGCCCGCATCGACGACTTCGGCACGTACGAAGCCCTCGCCACCGCTGAAGTGCTGTTCGCTTCCGGCAGCACGGCGCTATCGGCGAAGGGCAAGTCGGACCTGGATGCCTTGGCAGCCAAGGCCAAGGACACCAAGAACTACCAGATCGTGATGCAGGGCTTCACCGACTCGACCGGCAACGCCGAAGCCAATCAGCGCCTGAGCACGATGCGCGGCGCAGCCGTCGCCAACTACCTGCGGCAGCAAGGCGGCCTGCAACCCGGACGCGTCCGTGCCCCGGCCGGCATGGGCGTTGCGGCCGATGCGGGCTCGGGCAGCAATGCCAATGCGCGCAAGGTCGAGGTGAAGCTGGTGGTCGACAAGGGTGTGCAGGGCGGCGCGAAGTAATCGCAACCCGCGCGTCGTCGCACCACCCGCTACATGAACTGGAGAACCGCCCGCCTGACAGGGGGCGGTTTTCGTTTGGGGCTGAGGCGACCGATCGATTGCGCGCAACCCTGCAATCGTCCGGTTTAGATTTCTGCAACCGAACTTATGCGCCAGGTTTACGACGCTGCGCGCCTAATGGTTTGTGGTGCATGTTCGCATCGTCATTCCCAGGAGCATGAAAGATGGCAACCAACCCCTCCCCCAAGCCTCCCGGTTATCACAGCATCACGCCTTCAGTGGTGGTGAACGACGCCGCCAAGGCCCTTGAGTTCTACCACGCTGCCTTCGGCGCCAAAGAGACGTATCGCCTGCCGATGAACGGCAAAATCGGCCACGCCGAACTGCAGATCGGCGACTCGCGGCTGATGCTCTCGGACGAATGGCCCGAATGGGACGCGCTCGGCCCGAAGTCGCGCGGCGGCGCTACCGGCAGCTTCATGATCTATGTAGCCGACGCGGATGCCGCGGTCGAGAAAGCCGTAAAGGCCGGTGCGAAAGTGGTGCAGCCGGTCGAGAACCAGTTCTGGGGCGACCGTGTAGGAACGGTCGAAGACCCGTTTGGCCACAAGTGGATGCTCGGTACCCACGTCGAGGACATCAGCGACGAGGAGATGAAGCGTCGCGGCGAGGAATGGGTGAAGAAGCAGACGAAGCAGTAAATCCCATCAAGTTCGAAGCCCCTCTCCCCATTTGGGAGAGGGAAGAGGCATGTCAAGTTAGCCCGAGCCAACGTGGCACAGACTTGTCAGCACTTGCGATGGCATCGGCACGAACGAGACACGCGATCGCAGTCCCCAGTGACAAGAACGAAAAGGTCCACGCATTGAACGCACCCAGAGTGCCTACTCCGCCTTTGTACGCCCACAACCCGGCCACGATGGAAGACGTCCCGAGCAAAACGTACATAAAGTTCAACGCCCGAACCTCGAAGCGCCGCCACCGAGGAGACATATGTCTCGGCGCCTTCCAACGAACATCTTTCGTCTTATCGTCCATGTCCAAAAGAGACCACGCAATCGACACATCGCAGAATGCTTGCCCGGCCTGTGGCGATGCTAGCAATGTGCGAATCACGGTGGCGGGCAGATACGCTCCGAACAAATGTCGAATTGCAACTTCCAGCCAGATGCCGTCCTTCTCGGCCGACTGAGCCCAAAGCTCCAGGAAGTCCTTGCGGTCGGCGCTTCTCGACCTTTGCAAGCCGAAAATCGCCTTTACCAAAACCATTCCGGCGAAAATCACACTCAATGGAATGAGTAATCTGCCGTCCCCGACTGAGAACCACTTCTCGAACATCCCCTTGACTCCTCAACCATCAACACTTCTGGCTACGCTTGTTCAATACCGCTCCGCCGGGACCTCTTCCGCGGACCGGGTCGCGCAGTTCTCGGCTGCGCTCGTCGCCGGCCGCATCTCCGGTTGCTGCTTGGCCTTGAGCGCTTCTGCCTCTCGAGTATGACGTTCCATGCGCAAGGTCGCGGTAGGGCTACGAGTGGCATGCGCCCGCCCCGGCCGCCTGCCAAAAATCCCCATACTCGACAGACTGTCTTTCGGTCCAGGTCACTTCGAATCTCGGACCCGCGTTGCTGCTGCGCGAACAATCACATGCCGGGTTCGAGCGAGAACGACCGCCCCCTTGCGTACCTCATCGAGCAACATGACCAGCAAGCCGACCATGACTGCCACCAGCAGACACGTTTGAGCAACACCCAAGCCATTTCCGCCAACTTGTGCGGCTGTGACTCCGAGTAAAGAGCTGACGACCGCCGGAATCATAGACAGCTCGAATTTGAATCGAAGCAGAATCGCACGGAGGTATCCTTGGGCAATCAGAGTATCGTCGCGCCGAAGAGACAAGTACCTCCTCCATCCTCGACACATCCTCGGGCATCGCCGAGAAAACCAAGCATCCGCCCAATAGATCTCCACGCGAGACCCTATATCCTCAAAAACAAGTCCAGCGGTAAAGGCAACTGCACCCAACGTCACGGAGACGGGAAAAGCCACTCCGGTGAGAGCCCAAAACTGAGCATTCTGAAGTGCAGGCCAGAAGAATCCAGCAACCCATGGCGCCGTCCCCACGAATCCGGGGATGACGTTTGTTAGTGCAATCCGGTAGACGTCCGGTCTAAGCGCTGATGCGAAGTCCACACACACCCCCCTTGAAATTGCGACTACATGAAGCCCGACCTGGGACCACAAATGACTTCCTAGAGAGTCAGCCGCATCAAGTCAAAAGACCCGCGCCATCCGCTCCAGAACGAGAAACAACGCAGCGACTCGTTACACGATCACTCGTCCCCATTGACCGCAGCCATGTATGATGCACGAAATGAGGAGTTAAGCTTACCTCTCGCCATCAGAATTGAAATCGCATTCTCGTCGCCGCCAGTAGCCTTCGCCGCAAATAGGTCAAGTTGTTTCGGCACATACTGGACCACGTCAAAGTCGCGACACAATAACTCGACTCGATTGCGCTTGAGGTGTTCATAAGCCCTCTCTGCACGAGCAAGATCCGGCCCGTCATAGATCGTAACGTGGGGATTGAACCCATAAACGCTGGTTGGAAAATCGGGCTTATTCCAAACCTTCGAGAGATTCTCGCTCTCTGCTCTGAGAAAAAGGGCTGCGCCGCGTTGAGTGACGAATAGACCCGGATTTCCTATGAAGAAGACATCACCCATGAGGCGTCGCTTGATCGAGGCTATGTCCTCGAGCGTGGCCTTTTCTTCAAACGGCCCCTGAATTGTCAGATGCGGCGGACTGTTGCGACGTGCCCGATCTAGGACTGAAGACAGGAAACCTATGACCCCAACCACCACGGGGTCATTGAAAACGACGAACACAAAGTTGCTCTTGATGCTCATAACAGCAGATATCGCGAGTAGTCATTCAGCTATTGGTGCCTGAAGAACTGCACGAGGAAGCCCGAAACAAAATCTGCCGAAGTACGAACCTTCTCTTTCGTCCCACCCTTTTCAAGGAGGCGCTCAGGGTTCGCGGAGTCCTTAATTCGCAGAAAGGATGAATAATGATCTAGGAATTGACTAAACAGCGACCTTACAAGGTCATCGTCAAGCTTTTCGACCGCGGCAGCCAGCCTTTCAATAGGAGTCAACGAGGCGTGATGAATGAAATCTCTAGCCTCGACTGGACGATCGACCATTAGCAACGCAACTGTCGCAAACACAGTTGTGAGACGACTAAACCTGAGATTCATGTTTCTCTTGCGCCAAGGCTTTGCCGGATCATCCCTGCATTGCTCGTAGTTGAGGCACAACGTTCGCCAGTAGCGAAGCAGATCGTTGATCAGAAACAGGGGCCTAAAATCTTTCTTACCCTTGTTGTCGCGGAAGTAATTGTCGCAAACCTCACCTACCAACTGGTAGTAAAGCTCTTGATTAATCAGGGGCGCACTTTCCAGCAACAGCAGCATTCGAGTCGTGAACGAGTTCTCAGAGTCATCTCTGGGCTTCCCAGTGTTCTGAATCAACTGATCGCTGTCATAGACCTTCATGTAGCGCATCTCGTCTGAGAACGGCGGAAAGCCGAGTTGATCATTGAGATCTGCGATCTTCGAAAGTAGCCGGACCTCACCGAGTCTCCCCAGATTGGCCTGCCTAGCGACAACGAAGATATCGAGATCGGAGTTGCCACCTGCTTCCAAGCGACCAAGCGACCCTGCGGCGAAAATAGTCACATCGGGACTGGCGAGCACTTTCTCGCCGGAGAACGCGCCCCTCAAACGCTCCAGCTGCTCCAACGACGACTGGCGTCGAGCGACCAGATCAGAATGATTCGAAAGAGCCTCATTAGCATTAGGCGCTGCATTGCACATCCCCTCACCCCCCTCCTGGAGTGGGACTGAATATAGCGCCAATGAAAAACGCCCGCTAATGCGGGCGTTCTCGAGGCCCCTTTTCCTCAGGCACTTACATATTCCGCCGATACTCCCCACCGACGTCATACAACGCATGACTGATCTGCCCCAGGCTATGCGTCTTCACCGCCTCCATCAGGCTGGCAAACACATTCCGCCGCTCGCGCGCCGTCGCCTGTAGCGACTTCAACCCCTCAGCCGCATAGCTGTTCCGGTTGCCCTGGTACCCGGCCACGTTCTCGATCTGCTGCCCCTTCTCCCCTTCCGTGCTGCGGATCAGCTCGATCTCGGTGACGATATCGCCGCCGTGATCCTTGGGCAGGAAGGTGTTCACGCCGATCAGCGGCAGTGAACCGTCGTGCTTCTTGTGCTCGTAGTACAGACTCTCTTCCTGGATCTTGCCGCGCTGGTACATGGTGTCCATCGCGCCGAGCACGCCGCCGCGCTCGCTGATTGCCTCGAACTCCTTGTAGACAGCCTCCTCGACGATGTCGGTGAGCTTGTCGACGATGAAGCTGCCCTGCCAGGGGTTCTCGTTGAAGTTGAGGCCAAGTTCCTTGTTGATGATCATCTGGATCGCCACGGCGCGGCGCACGCTTTCCTCGGTCGGCGTGGTGATCGCTTCGTCGTAGGCGTTGGTGTGCAGGCTGTTGCAGTTGTCGAACAGCGCGTACAGCGCCTGCAACGTGGTGCGGATGTCGTTGAACTGGATCTCCTGCGCGTGCAGGGAGCGGCCGCTGGTCTGGATGTGGTACTTCATCATCTGGCTGCGGCTGCTGGCGCCGTAGCGCTCACGCATCGCGCGCGCCCAGATGCGGCGGGCGACTCGGCCGATGACGGTGTACTCCGGGTCCATGCCGTTCGAAAAGAAGAACGACAGGTTCGGCGCGAAGTCGTCGATCTTCATGCCGCGCGCGAGGTAGTACTCGACGATGGTGAAGCCGTTGCTCAGGGTGAAGGCGAGCTGGCTGATTGGGTTCGCGCCGGCCTCGGCGATGTGATAGCCGGAGATCGACACCGAATAGAAGTTGCGAACGCTGCGGTCGACGAAGAACTGCTGGATGTCGCCCATCATGCGCAGGGCGAACTCGGTGCTGAAGATGCAGGTGTTCTGCGCCTGGTCTTCCTTGAGGATGTCGGCCTGCACGGTGCCGCGCACGGTGGCGAGCGTGTGCGCCTTGATCTTCTCGTAGGTCTCCGCATCGACGACCTGGTCGCCGGTCACGCCCAGCAGGCCCAGGCCGAGGCCGTCGTTGGTCTCCGGCAGCATGCCGCTGTAGGTCGGGCGCGACATCCCGTTTCGAAGCCCGCCTTCGAACATCGCCTCGATCTTGTCGTGCGCCTCGTCCCAGCGCGCCTGGTCGGCGCGCAGGTGCTTCTCGACTTGCTGGTCGATGGCGGTGTTCATGAACATCGCCAGGATGATCGGCGCCGGGCCGTTGATCGTCATCGACACCGAGGTGCTGGGCGCGCACAGGTCGAAGCCGGAGTACAGCTTCTTCATGTCGTCGAGCGTGGCGATGTTGACGCCGGAGTTGCCGATCTTGCCGTAGATGTCCGGGCGCACGGCCGGGTCTTCGCCGTACAGCGTGACGCTGTCGAAGGCGGTGGACAGGCGCGCGGCCGGCTGGCCGACCGACAGGTAATGGAAGCGGCGGTTGGTGCGCTCGGGCGTGCCCTCGCCCGCGAACATGCGGATCGGGTCCTCGCCGGTGCGGCGGTACGGGTAGACGCCGCCGGTGTACGGGTAGTAACCCGGCAGGTTTTCCTTCTGCAGGAAGGTCAGCAGCTCGCCCCAGCTCTTGTACGTGGGCGCGGCGATCTTCGGGATCTTCTGGTGGCTCAGCGACTCGCGGTAGTTCTCGACGCGGATGGTCTTGTCGCGGACCTGGTACTCGTTGACCTCGTCGGTGATCGACTTCAGGCGCGCCGGCCAGCCGCGCAACAGCTTGAGGGCGTCGGAGCTGAGCGACTGGATGGCGTCGTTGTAGCGCTGGCGCAGGGTCAGCAGCGTGCGATCTGCGGGCAGCCCTTCGACTTCGCCCTGCGGGCTACGCTCAGGGCGAACGGTATCCGTCAGCAGATCGCCCGAGTCATACAGGTCCAGCGCCTTGGGCAGACTCTCGTCACCCAGGTCATGCAGCGACTGCCAATAGCTCTGCGCACGGTCGGCCACTTCGGCCTGCGTCTCGATCTGCGCATTGATGCCACGGCCCTGCTCGGCGATCTCCGCCAGGTAGCGCACGCGCGCACCCGGGATCAGCACGGTCGCGCGCGGTTCCTTCAGCGACGTGTCGATCTCCGGCGTCCACTTGCCGGCAGGTAGAGAGAGCTTCTCGCGCAGCAGGCGGCACAGGTTGGCGAACATCCAGCTGATGCCGGGGTCGTTGAACTGGCTGGCGATGGTCGGGTAGACCGGGACGTCCTCGTCCTTGGTCTGGAAGGCCACGCGATTGCGCTTCCACTGCTTGCGCACGTCACGCAGCGCGTCCTCGGCGCCGCGCTTGTCGAACTTGTTGAGCACGACGAGTTCGGCGAAGTCGAGCATGTCGATCTTCTCCAGCTGGCTCGGCGCGCCGAAGTCGCTGGTCATCACGTACATCGGGAAGTCGACGAGGTCGACGATCTCCGAATCCGATTGGCCAATGCCGGCCGTCTCCACGATCACCAGGTCGTAGCCCAGGCCCTTGAGGAAGCCGATGCAGTCCTTGAGCACGGTGTTGGTGGCGGCGTGCTGGCGGCGCGTGGCCATCGAACGCATGTACACGCGCTTGGAGCGCAGCGAGTTCATGCGGATGCGGTCGCCGAGCAGCGCGCCACCGGTGCGGCGGCGGGTCGGGTCGACCGAGATAACGGCGATGCGCATCTCGGGGAAGCTGGCGAGAAAGCGGTTGAGCAGTTCGTCGGTCACCGACGACTTGCCGGCGCCGCCGGTGCCGGTGATGCCGATCACCGGCGTCTTGCCGCCGGCCAGCTGCCACTGCTTGCGCAGGTGCGACAGCTGCGATTCGTCTAGCAGGCCTTCCTCGATCGCCGAGAGCATGTGGCCGATGCTGATCTCGTCGTCCTTGTCGGGCGCGTGTTCCGGCGTCTGCGCGCCCTTGCGGGCATCGTTGGCGCGGCGGATCACATCCTCGATCATCGCCACCAGCCCCATGTGCATGCCGTCGTTGGGGTGGTAGATGCGCTCGACGCCGTAGGACTGCAGCTCGCGGATTTCTTCGGGAGTAATCGTGCCGCCACCGCCGCCGAACACGCGGATGTGCGAGGCGCCGCGCTCCTTGAGCATGTCGACCATGTACTTGAAGTACTCGACATGCCCGCCCTGGTAAGACGACAGCGCGATGCCGTCGGCGTCTTCCTGCAGCGCGGCGCGGACCACGTCCTCGACCGAGCGGTTATGGCCCAGGTGGATGACTTCTGCACCCTGCCCCTGGATCAGCCTGCGCATGATGTTGATGGCGGCGTCGTGGCCGTCGAACAGGCTGGCGGCGGTGACGAAGCGCAGCGGGCTGCTCTCGACGGCGGTATCGGGGAGGGGGCTGGCAGGGGTGCTCATGACGCGCTCAATACGGAAACGATCGAATGCGGATTGTAGCGCGTCGGACATTCAGGCTCCGGCACGGACCCTGCCCGCTCGCATCAGCCCGTCATTCCCGCGAAGGCGGGAAGCCGGCGTCGTCGCCCCATGGCCGCCGCCCCAGCCCCACCCCGTCATCCCCATCACCACCTGCGAACCCGACCGCGTTCTGGCTACACTCGAACCCCCAAGCCATCGCCGCCCATGTCAGACGAAACCGCCCTCATCGAGCTCCGCCGCCAGGCCCACCACGGTTCGCCGCAGGCGCTTTACCAGCTGGCGACGGCTCTGGTGCTGCGGCACGAGCTGGAAGAGGCATTCGTGCTGCACCAGCGCGCCGCGGAAGCCGGCCTGGCCAATGCCCAGATCGAATGCGCGCGCATGCTGCTGTACGGCGTCGGCTGCGAGGCCGATGCCCAGATCGCCAGCGCCTGGTTGCTGCGCGCCGAGCATGCCGGCAGCCCGATCGCCAGCTACTTCCTGGCACTGGTCGCCCTCGGCGGCTTCGCCCTGCCGCGCGACGGCCGCATCAACGAGCGCCTGATGCGCGCGGTGCGCGCCAACTATCCGCCGGCACTGCGGGCAGCGGCCATCCATTTCGGCCGCAAGCCTGATCCGGCCGACCAGACCCGCTGCATCCAGATGCTGGAACTGGCCGCCGGCCACGGCGATGCGGTCGCGGCACGACTGCTCGCCGAGCGACTGGCGCGCGGCGAAGGCTGTGCGCGCCAGCCATTTGCAGCGCGCGACATCTGGTCGCAGCTGTCAGCCGTTGGCGTCGGCCCGATGCCCGAGATCGCCGTGCCCGAGTACCGCGCCGAAGGCACCACTTCCGGCGCGATGTCGATGGAGGAAGCGCTGTATCCGGTGACCCTGCGCCGGCAGTCGTTGCGGCCACGGGTGATGACCTGCGACAACCTGCTCAGCGCCGACGAATGCCGCCTGCTGGTGGCCAACGCCGAGTCGCGCCTGCGCCGTTCGCAGACGGTGGACCCCGAGACCGGCCTGCCGCTGCCGATGCAGATCCGCACCAGCAGCGATGCCGCCCTCGACCCGATCCTCGAAGACGTGTCGCTGCGCTGCGTGCAGTTGCGCATGGCCAGCGCCGCCGGCGTTCCGCTGTCGCACGCCGAGCACCTGACGGTGTTGCGCTACGAACCCGGCCAGGAATACCGGCCTCACCGCGACTACCGCCCGCCCGGATCGATCGAGCGCGACTGCCCGCAGGCCGGCAACCGGATGCGCACCATCTGCGTCTATCTGAATGAAGTCGAAGCCGGCGGCGAAACCGAGTTCCCGCTGTCGGGCCTGAAAGTCGCGCCGCGCCCCGGCCGCGCGGTGGTCTTCGACAACCTCCACGCCGACGGCTCGCCCGACGTGGATTCCCTGCACGCCGGCCTTCCGGTGCAGCGCGGCGTGAAGTGGCTGGCCACCCTGTGGCTGCGCCAGGCGCCCTACCGCAATTTCTGAACAGGCATCGCGGGTCACGGGCCGATTTTGCCGGTCCTGTCGCGTACGTATGCGTATCCGTCGATTGCATTAGACTGTCGCGCCTGTGGTGAGGGGTGTTCCCCGGCCACGGAGGCGAATCCTTCTAGATTCAACTACTTACACATCACAGTTGGCGGCTGGCGCGACGCGCGCATCCTGACGCCAGCAGCGGAGCACCCGATGATTTTCGAAACTCTGGACACTTTCGGCCACGAGCAGGTCGTGTTTTGCCACAACAAGGACGCGGGCCTGAAGGCCATCATCGCGATCCACAACACCGTGCTCGGTCCGGCCCTGGGTGGCACCCGCATGTGGCCGTACAAGACCGAGCAGGACGCGCTCAATGACGTGCTGCGCCTGTCGCGCGGCATGACCTACAAGAACGCGGTTGCCGGCCTGAACATCGGCGGCGGCAAGGCCGTGATCATCGGCGACCCGGCTGCCGACAAGTCCGAAGCGCTGTTCCGCGCATTCGGCCAGTTCGTCGAGGCGCTGGGCGGCCGTTACATCACCGCCGAGGACGTCGGCATCGACGTCAACGACATGGAATACGTGTACCGCGAGACCGAGTACGTCACCGGCGTGCACCAGGTCCACGGCGGTTCGGGCGACCCGTCGCCGTTCACCGCCTACGGCACCCTGCAGGGCCTGATGGCGACGCTCAACAAGCGTTTCGGCGATGAGGAAGTCGGCAAGTATTCCTACGCCGTGCAGGGCCTTGGCCATGTCGGCATGGAATTCGTGAAGCTGCTCAAGGAGCGCGGCGCGAAGATCTTCGTCACCGACATCAACAAGGGCCTGGTCGACAAGGCCGTGTCCGAGTACGGCGCCGAAGCCGTTGGCCTGGACGAGATCTACGACGTGCCGGCCGACGTGTACTCGCCGTGCGCCCTGGGTGGCACGGTCAACGAGAACACCCTGCCGCGCCTGAAGATGAAGGTCATCTGCGGCGCCGCCAACAACCAGCTGGCCAACAACGCCATCGGCGACGAAGTGTCCAAGCGCGGCATCCTGTACGCACCGGACTATGCGGTGAATGCCGGCGGCGTGATGAACGTGGCGCTGGAACTCGACGGTTACAACCGCGAGCGCGCCATGCGCATGATGCGCACGATCTATCACAACCTCGCGCGCATCTTCGAGATCGCCGAGCGTGATGCGATCCCGACCTACCGCGCCGCCGACCGCCTGGCCGAAGAGCGCATCAGCGCCATCGGCAAGCTGAAGCTGCCGCTGGGCCGCAGCGCTCCGCGCTTCCAGGGCAGGATCCGCGGCGGGCATTGATTACCTGTCTGCGACAGGCAATCCCCAAAGGTTGCTAGCGCAAACCATGGGCCCCAGCCCTCGCTGCCGATTCCCTGCCGCTGCCGCGGCGCCCCCTTTTTCCAAAGGGGGCTGTTGCTCAGGCAATTGCGCGGATCCGGTGAGATGGCTGGAAAAGGATTGAGAACGCCCGGCCCCGCCGGGCGTTTCTTTTTGTGCCGAGCCCGCTCCCTCGCCGTTTCAGAGCATTCTCAACGCCGTCTTCCCCGGGCCGGGAACAAGCTGACTGCCCCCAATCGCGCAGACGCCACCATGGTCAGGTTCCTGACAATCGCCTCCCTTTCCCTGGCCCTCACGGCCGCCGTCCAGGCCGCCGACAGCAAGCTCGATTACGACCACCAGGAGCAATGGAAGGCTGCCCGCGACACTGCACAGTCGCCGATCGACATCGTCACCGCCGATGCCCTGCCGGCCGGCAAGGACGAACCGGCGGCATTGCAGTTCGACCACTTGCGCGCCCCGGCCGAGGTCGTCGACAACGGCCACGCCGTCGAGGTCGAAACGAATACGACGCAAGCCACCATACGGGGGCGTCACTTCACCCTCGCGCAGTTCCATTTCCATGCCCGCAGCGAGCACACGCTCGATGGCCGTCACTTCCCGCTGGAGGGGCATTTCGTCTTCAAGGCCCAGGACGGGCGCCTGGCCGTCGTCGCCGTGATGTACGACAGCGGCGCGGCCAATGCCCAGGTCCAGGCACTGCTGGATGACCTTTCGCACAAGACCGGGCATCCCGGATCGGATGAAATCGATATCAATGGCCTGCTGCCGGCGAAGCGCGGCTACTACCACTACCTGGGCTCGCTGACCACGCCTCCGCTGACCGAAAACGTCGAGTGGTATGTTTTGCCCGCCCCGGTGACAATGTCGCAACGGCAGATCGACGGTTTCGTCGCGCACTACCGCCACAACAACCGCAATCTCCAGCCGCGCAACGGGCGGCCATTGATCCACTACGAGGGCTGACATGCGCAGTTTTTCACTGGGTGACGATCTCGACGCACTGCGCGATGCAGTCCGCCGCTTTGCCGACGTCGAGATCGCACCGCGCGCCGCCAGCATCGACGAGGACAACTGGTTCCCGCAGGACCTGTGGCCGAAGTTCGGCGAGCTGGGCCTGCTCGGCATGACCGTCCCGGCCGAGTACGGCGGCAGCGAGATGGGCTACCTGGCCCATCTGGTGGCGATGGAGGAGATCTCGCGCGCATCCGGCTCGGTCGGCTTGAGCTATGGCGCGCACTCCAACCTGTGCGTGAGCAACCTCTACGCCAACGGCAACGAAGACCAGCGCCGCAAGTACCTGCCGAAACTGTGCAGCGGTGAATGGAAGGGCGCGCTGGCGATGAGCGAACCTGGCGCCGGCTCCGACGTCGTCGGCTCGATGAGCTGCCGCGCCGAGCGCAAGGGCGATGTCTGGGTCGCCAACGGCAACAAGATGTGGATCACCAACGGCCCCGAGGCCGACGTGCTGATCGTCTACATGCGCACCGCCGGCAAGGATGCAGGCAGCCAGTGCATGACCGCCTTCATCGTCGAAAAGGGCATGAAGGGTTTCTCCACCGCGCAGAAGCTCGACAAGCTCGGCATGCGCGGCTCCAACACCTGCGAGCTGGTGTTCGAGGATTGCGAGATCCCGCACGAGAACGTGCTCGGCGAAGTGCACAAGGGCGTCAAGGTGCTCATGCGCGGGCTCAACACCGAACGTCTGGTGCTCACCGGCGGCCCGATCGGCCTGATGCAGGCCGCGCTCGACATCGCCCTGCCCTACGTGCGCGAGCGCAAGCAGTTCAACGCCGCCATCGGTACGTTCGGCCTGATGCAGGGCAAGATCGCCGACATGTACACCGCGCTGCAGTCGAGCCGCGCGTTCGCCTACCAGGTCGCACGCGACTTCGACGCCGGCCGCAGCAGCCGCGTCGATGCCGCCTCATGCCTGCTGCACGCCTCCGAAGCGGCGGTGCAGGTCGCGCTGGAAGGCATCCAGGCGCTCGGCGGCAACGGCTACATCAACGAGTTCCCGGCCGGCCGCATTCTGCGCGACGCCAAGCTCTACGCGATCGGCGCCGGCACCAACGAGATCCGCCGCATGCTGATCGGCCGCGAGCTGTTCAACGACAAGCACTGAACGACCGGCGCCACGACGGCCGCGCGCACGAGCGCGACCGTCTCTGCACGATCAGAACCCCAGCGACCAGGTCGCCATTGCCTGCGACCAGCTCTGCCCCTGGGTGTAGCGGGTGTCGACATCGAAGGCGATGCGCCCGGCGCGACGCAAGCGCGTGCCGAGGCTGAAGCCGAACCCACCGGCATCCTGGTCGATTGCCTCACCCAGTATCGGCGTCCAGACATCCAGCGCGGTGAAGCGGGCATCGATGTCGCCACCGGAGTGCGACAACAGGTGTTGCCACTCGGCGCGCCCTTCCAGGCTCCAAAGCGACGCACCGTCCCGCCAGTCGTAGGCGAAGCGCGCGCCGAGCAGGCCTTGCCCCAGGGTCATGGTCGATGCCGTCGTACTCAGCCCGAAGCCGGCCGCGCCCTGCTCGCTGAAACCATCGCGATCGAGCTGCAATGTCTGCACGCCGACATACGGCGTGATGCGCGCGCGACCGACCGACAGCGGCAGGCCCGCCTGCAGGCCCAGGTTGGCGTAACGCTGCGCGTAGTCGGCATCGACCCGGAACGCGTCGGCGCCCAGCAGGATGTCGCGCTGCGTCCAGCGCTGCATGCGACCCAGCGCGACGCTGCCCAGCAGATAGCCGCGACCGAGGTCATAGGCGCCGTACAACTGCGCTTCGGCCTGGCGGTTGTGCTCGCGGTCCGAGCGCAGCTCGTGATGCGCGTAGCCCTCGGTCTCCGACAGCGCCATGCCCACGGTCAGGCGCTCGCCGAGACGCCGGTCCTGGCCGAGCATCCAGCCATCGGCATCGATGTCGAACCGCGACATTGCCCGCTGCGCCTGCAGGTCGTTGCTCCACGTGCCCGCCACCGGCGCGGACTGCAACGCGTCCACGCGCGATTCCAGCGCGCGCCGGTTGCCTTCGATCGCCATCAGCGCGAACGCGGTGTCGGCGCCGTGCAGCTCGCCGGAAAGACTCGACAGTGACTGCTCCACCGCGGCCGCAGTGGCCGCACCCTGGATGAGCCCGGCGCCGGCAACGAAATCGGGCGCGGCATCGCCCTGCACCTGCCCGTCATCGATGGCGTCGAACGCGCCCTCCACGCGCTGCGCGCTGGCCACGCTGGTCGGGCTGAAGCCCATGGACTGCGCCGCCGCGGTGACGTCGAGTCGGGTGATGTCGAGCCAGACCTGCTGCGTGTCGTAACCCAGTGTCGCGGTCAGCAACACGTTGGGTTGCGCGGTCAGGCTGTCGAACTGGCCATTGATCGCGCCGGCATTGAGGAACACCTCGCGGTTGCTGCGGACGTACCCCGACAACACACCGAGCACGTTGACGTTGCCGGCGAGGCTGGCGGTGCCGCCGACACTGAGCCGGGCGCCGACCATCAACGCGAGGTGGGCGGCGCTGCTTTGCTGGTAGTTCCCGGTGATCGCCGATGAGCCCGAGTCCATCAACAATGTGCCCTGGTTGACCACGCTGTTGCCGACGCTGGCGCCGCCGGACGTCGTGCCGCTGCCGATCGCCAATGTGCCGGCTGCACTCACCGTCACCGGCGAGACGATGCCACTGCCAATGCGTAACCGGCCGCCCTGGACGACGGTGGCGCCGGTGTAGCTGCCCGAACCGTTCAACACCAGCTCGCCTGTGCCCTGCTTGACCAGCCCACCGCTGCCGGAGATCGCATTCGACCAGGTCGAGGCGGTACCGTCGAAAGCGACCGTGACAGTGCCCCAGTTCAACTGTGCCGGTCCACCGAGCGCCTTGCCGACATCGAGCAGACCGTAGCCGAACGTCGCATCCACCCCGGCCGTGCCCAGGTCCCTGGCGGTGCCGAGCAGGGTCTGCCGTACCAGGTCATTGTTGAAATACGGGAACTTCTGCCACACCAGCGCCGCGGCGCCCGACACCTGCGGCGCCGCCAGCGACGTGCCCTTCCAGCTCCAGTAGGTCGGGTTGGTCGGAGTGTCCTTGCTGCCGGTCACCACCACCGTACCCGGCGCGGCAAGGCAATAGTTCATGGCCACGCCGCAGGCATTGGCGTACACCGCGCCGTTGCTGCCGATATCGAGCTGCTGCACGTTGTCGGGGTTGATCGCCGTGACCGCCAGCCAGCCGACTTCCAGATCGGCCGCCGTCATGACGCCGCCGGTCCCGAGCTGGCTCGGCAACGAGGCGATGCTCGATGGGTTCGCACTGGCTTCGTTGCCGGTGGCAAACACCACCAGGCCACCATTGCCGTGGACGAAGGGACGGTACTCGTCGGCGATCTGGGACGTGGCGACGGGGTTGGTCCAGTACACGCCGCCCCAGGAGTTGTTCATCACCCGCACGCCGCGGTTGATGAGGTCCTGGTGGATCGATTTCAGGCCGAGCGCGCCGCTGACCTGGCTGCCCTGGCCAGAACCGTCGTCGGCCGGCTCCTTGTCTTCGATGATGCGCGCCGAGACGATTTCCGCGCCCGGAGCAATGCCGCCGGGCCAGGCGCCGAACGCACTGCCCGCCATGATCTGCGACACCGCGGTGCCGTGTTCGACGACGTCATCGACCAGCAGGTTGTTGGGCGGCGACGTCACGTAGGTCAGGTTGGCCACCACGCGCGGCGACAGCGCCGGATGGCTGCGCACCACGCCGCTGTCGACCACGCCGATGCGCACGCCGGCACCGGTGATGCCGCTGCTGCGGCTCGCCAGCGCGTCGGTCACCGACAGGTGCTTGGAGAAGTCGGGGTTGGCCGCGAACACCACCGGAGGAGTTGGCGGCGGCGGCGGTGTCGGCGCGGTTGGCGTGGCCGGCGGCGGTGTCGAGCGGACGTTGCCGCCGCCCCCGCCCCCGCCACCACCGCAGCCGATCAGGGCCAGGGCCGCGGTACACAGCAGCGCGTGGCACAGCGCGGTGACAAGTCCCTTTTCGCGATAGTGCATGTCGGCTTCGGCCTCGGAGGTGGCGCGTCGCTCCCCAGCGAAATCGGCGCATCCTGAAGGCCCGTTTTAATCCAACGTGTGGCCGGCCACAATCGGACCTGTCCGAAAAATGCGGTTGGCTTCAAACCGGCCGACCGACCCCCCAGGGGCGCCGGCCGCCGCCACCCGGCTTAACAGGCGCACCCATCGGGCAGTTTGCGGCGGTGCAGCACGCCGCCGCATAATCCGGGGGTTCCAGCCGCCGCGCTGGCCTGATTTGTCCCGGAGTTCCCCATGACTGACGTCGTCATCGTTGGTGCCAAGCGCACCGCCATCGGTTCCTTCCTCGGCCAGTTCACCGGCGTGGCCACCCCCGTGCTGGGCACGGCCGCCATCACCGGCGCGCTCGAGCATGCCGGCGTCGCCGCCGACCAGGTCGACGAAGTAATCATGGGTTGCGTGCTGCCCGCCGGCCTGGGTCAGGCACCGGCACGCCAGGCCGCGCTCGCCGCGGGCCTGCCGACCTCGGCCGGCGCGACCACGATCAACAAGGTCTGCGGCTCGGGCATGAAGGCGATCATGCTGGCCACCGACCTGATCAAGGCCGGCTCGGCAAGTGTCGTCGTTGCCGGCGGCATGGAGTCGATGACCAACGCCCCGCACCTGCTCAACAACTCGCGCACCGGCATCCGCTACGGCAGCGCAGAGTTCCTCGACCACATGGCCTGCGACGGCCTGACCAGCCCGTACGACGGCAAGGCCATGGGCGTGTTCGGCGACATGGCCTGCGAGAAGTACGGCTTCGACCGCGAATCGCTCGACGCCTTCTCGACCGAAAGCGCACGCCGCGCCCAGGCCGCCGTGGCCGGTGGCGCTTTCAAGGACGAAATCGTTCCGGTGACCGTCAAGGGCCGCAAGGGCGAGGTCGTGATCGACGGCGACGAAGAGCCGGGCAAGATCGACCTGGCGAAGATCCCGACCCTGCGCGCAGCCTTCGGCAAGGAAGGCGTCCTGACCGCCGCATCGTCGTCGAAGATTTCCGACGGCGCCGCCGCAACGGTGCTGATGAGCGCCGAGGAAGCCGGCAAGCGCGGCCTCAAGCCGCTGGCCCGGATCGTCGCCCATGCCGGCCATGCCCAAGCGCCGGAGTGGTTCACCACCGCACCGGTGAAAGCGATTTCAAACGTGCTGGCCAAGGCCGGCTGGGACGTCGCCGACGTCGATCTTTTCGAGGTCAATGAGGCATTTGCCTGCGTGGCGATGGCGCCGATGAAGGACCTGGGCATCCCCCACGAAAAGCTGAACGTCAACGGTGGCGCGGTTGCGCTGGGGCACCCGATCGGTGCCAGCGGCGCCCGCCTGGTCGTGACCCTGGTGCATGCGCTGCGTTCACGCGGCGTCAAGCGCGGCGTCGCTTCCCTGTGCATTGGCGGTGGCGAAGCCACGGCTATTGCTGTAGAAGTGCTATAAGACGTTAAAAACGTATTACTTAAAAAAAACCGGACAAGCCGCTTGACACGCGTCACCGGCTTGTCATCATGTTATAGACGCGCAATTGCGCGTTGCCTAACTAAACGACGAGGATATAAACCATGACTTTCAACAAGGCGCTGCTCGCCCTGGCTATGGGCCTGGCCCTGGCTGCTTGCTCGAACCAGAAGCAGGCTGACGAAGCTGCCACGGACGCCGCCGCTGCTTCGACCGAAGCCGCTGCTGCTGCCGACACCGCTGCTGCCACCGGCGACGCCGCTGCTGCTGACGCTGCCCAGGCCGCTGCTGACACCGCTGCTCAGGCTGCTGACGCCGCCGCTGCTTCGGCCGACGCTACCGCCGCTGCAACCGCTCCGGCCGCTGCCGACGCTGCTGCTGACGCCGCTGGCCAGGCTGCTGACGCCGCCACCCAGGCTGCTGACGCTGCCGGCCAGGCTGCTGACGCTGCCAAGGAAGAAGTGAAGAAGTAATCACTTCGGGCAGGCAACTGCCCGAGTGTCTACTCTCACAGGAAGAGCCGCCGGGATTCCCGGCGGCTTTTTCCGTAGAGAGACCCTCGAACGAATGGTTCGCGACAGGGTCTAAGCAAGTGGATTGAAAACGACATTACGAAGCAAGACGAAGCGAAGACGAAGCAAGCTCCAAAGCGGTCAGTGAACGATCGGACTGGCCTGGCCGGATCGCTGTGAGCGCCGGCGTTGCCTGATCTGGTTGATAGCGACTTTTCTACCTGGCAGTTCTCAGACAACCTCTCGGAGAGACTCATGAACACCAAGCTCTATGTAGCCCTGGCCGCCGCCGTTCTGGCCCTGTCGGCCTGCCAGAAGACCGAAACCGCGCAAACCGAAGCCGCCGAAGCCGCCAACGCTGCCGCCGACAAGGCCAGCGACGCCGCCTCCAACGCCGCTGACGCCGCGTCCACCGCCGCCAACGAAAGCGCCGAAGCCGCCGCTGCCGCCACCGATGCCGCCGCCGCACAGGCCGGTGCCGCCATGGACAAGGCTGCCGACTCCACCGCTGCCGCTGCCTCCAACGCCGCTGCCGGCGCCGCCGCTGCAACCTCCGACGCCGCCCAGGCCACGGCCGATGCAGCGCAGAAGGTGGCCGACAAGGCCGACAAGGCCGCGGAAGAAGCGAAGAAGAAGTAACCCTGGAATTACTTGCGGAGCTTTCCGCATCGATTGTCGAAAGGCCCGCGCAAGCGGGCCTTTCTTTTTGCCTCGACACCGGCAGGTTCGATGCCGACCATGCGATTGGCCCCACACCGGCCTTTGTGGTCTCATGCCGCATCCTTCGCACCCATTGCATCGATGCCCGCCCTGACTTCCAACATCGATCCGCGCTCGCAGGACTTCCTCGACAACGTCGCCTATCACCGCGCCCTGGTCGACGAGCTCGATGCCCGCCTCGCCCGCGCGGCCGAAGGCGGTGGCGACAAGGCCCGGGCCCGCCACACCGAACGCGGCAAGCTGCTTGCGCGCGATCGCGTCACCGCCCTGCTCGACCCGGGGTCACCCTTCCTCGAGATCGCCCCGCTCGCCGCCGAAGGCATGTACGAAGGCGCGGCACCGGCCGCAGGCATGGTCTGCGGCATCGGCCGGGTGATGGGACAGGAAGTGGTGATCGTCGCCAACGACGCCACGGTCAAGGGCGGCACCTACTTCCCGATGACGGTGAAGAAGCACCTGCGTGCGCAGGAAATCGCGCGCGAGAACCACCTGCCCTGCGTCTACCTCGTCGACTCCGGTGGCGCGTTCCTGCCGCTGCAGGACGAGGTGTTTCCGGACAAGGAACATTTCGGCCGCATCTTCTACAACCAGGCGCGGCTGAGCGCGGAGAACATCCCGCAGGTCGCCGTGGTGATGGGCTCATGCACGGCCGGCGGCGCCTACGTGCCGGCGATGTGCGACGAGTCGATCATCGTGCGCGAACAGGGCACGATCTTCCTCGGCGGCCCGCCGCTGGTGAAGGCCGCGACCGGCGAGATCGTCGATGCCGAAGCGCTCGGCGGCGCCGACGTGCACACCAGTGTTTCCGGCGTGGCCGACCACCTGGCCGAGGACGACCGCCACGCGCTGCAGATCGCGCGCGACATCGTCGCCACGTTCAACCGGCGCAAGACATTGCCCGTCGCGGTGCAGGCCGCGCGCGAGCCGCTGTATCCGTCCAGCGAGCTGTACGGCATCGTGCCCAAGGACACGCGCCGCCCGTTCGACATCCGCGAGGTGATCGCCCGCGTCGTCGACGGCAGCGACTTCCAGGAATTCAAGGCGCGCTACGGCAAGACCCTCGTCACCGGTTTCGCGCACCTGCACGGTTACCCGGTCGGCATCGTCGCCAACAACGGCATCCTGTTCGCCGAGAGCGCACTCAAGGGCGCGCACTTCATCGAACTGTGCAACCAGCGCGGCATCCCGCTGGTGTTCCTGCAGAACATCACCGGCTTCATGGTCGGTCGCAAGTACGAGAACGCCGGCATCGCCAAGGACGGGGCGAAGATGGTGACCGCGGTCGCCTGTTCGCACGTACCCAAGTTCACCGTCGTGATCGGCGGCAGTTTCGGCGCCGGCAACTACGCCATGTGCGGCCGCTCCTACGGCGCGCGCTTCCTGTGGATGTGGCCGAACGCGCGCATCTCGGTGATGGGCGGCGAGCAGGCAGCCAGCGTGCTGGCAACGGTCAGGCGCGATGGCATCGAAGCCGCCGGCAAGATCTGGACGGCGGACGAGGAAGAAGCCTTCAAGGCGCCGATCCGCGACCAGTACGAAAGCCAGGGCAATCCCTACTACGCCACGGCCCGGCTCTGGGACGACGGCATCATTGATCCGGCCGACACCCGTCGCGTGCTCGGCCTGGGCCTGTCGGCGAGCCTCAATGCACCGATTGAGGAGCGCACGCGCTTCGGCGTGTTCCGCATGTAAGGCGTTTGCGCTGCATTGCCGCGCAGGCCAATTCAGACAGGTGATCCTCAGATAAACGGTTGGCACACCGTGATGATTGGGTGAGGCGCGTCACACCGATGATGGGGGACGGCCAGTAGCCTCGACTGGTTGCACTTCAATCCTTCATTACGTTCCGCCCAACATCAGGAAGTCCGTGCCATGGCGATATTCAATTCCCCCCCGTCGTCCACCCCCAAGCGCGAGAACCTGCCGCCGAACCAGCCGGGTCAACCGGAATCCGCACTTGGCAAAGAGCCGGACGTGCGCAATGAAATCTCGTTCGGGTCCACCCCCGCTCCCAAGCCCGCTGCCGCACCGGCGCCGCGCCCGGCCGAGCGCGAGGGCAAGGAATCGCTGATCGCGGCCGATCTGTCGATCGAAGGCAAGATCCAGGGCGCGGGCCACATCCGCATCGCCGGCCGCTTCAAGGGTGACGTGCAGGTCGAAGGCGACCTCACGGTCGAAGTCGGCGCAAAGGTCACCGGCGGCGTGCGTGCGCGCAAGGTCGTCATCGCAGGTGAGCTCGAAGGCAACATCGAATCGGCTACGCGCGTCGAGCTGCTCGAAGGTGGCGTGGTCGTCGGCGACGTCAAGGCCGGCACGGTCACAGTCGCGGCTGGTGCGCGCATGCGTGGCCAGGTCGAGTTCGGCTGGGACGAGAAGGAACTGGCCAAGGCCAACGGCAAGTCCGACAAGGCTGACAAGGCCGACTTCAACAAGGCGGAGGCGAGCACCGCCGCATGAGTGCTGTTCGCCCCGGTACACCCGGCGCGACGCGCATCTGCCCGCACTGCAAGACGAAGATCCTGGACAGCGCCACGGTCTGTCCATCGTGCCGGCACCACCTGCGCTTCGACCCCGATGCAGTGGAGTCCGCCAAACAGCGGTCGGTGCCACTGCGCGTGGAAGGAACGATCAAGCCACCGCCCGGCGACAACGCGCTGGAATACTCGGTGGTGCTGACCATCCGCAATGACGAGGGCGTCGAGATCGATCGCCAGGTCATGGGGGTTGGCGCGCTCTTCGCTGGCGAAGAGCGCTCCTTCACCCTGGAAGTCGAAGCGGTGGAGATCAAGGGCTATCGAGCCGGACGTGGTCGCGGCCGCCACTGAGGCGGCTGCGTTCCCTCATTCGTCGTTCCGGCGAACGCCGGAAACCATCTTGCCTGGCCGCGTCTTGTCACGCTGTGGCGCCGACGCCCCACTGTCTGCGGACGCGCGCCGGCCGCTCGGCTGTGACTGTCACGCGTTGTTGCCTGCGGACGGGCGCCGCCCACCACGCGGGGGTTTGCCCCGCCCCTGGGTTCCCGCCTTCGCGGGAATGACGGCGAGCCCCTCTCCCGGATGCGGAAGAGGGGTTGGGGTGAGGGCAAACGAAGACCATGAAACGAACTGCCGGAGCGGCGTTCACCGCGCCGGGGATTGCGTAGCAGCGGGACATGGATGTCCCGCGCCCGGCATAAAGACAGGATGTCGTCTGCCGGGCGGAGCAATCCCCGGCGTGGTGGACGGCGCCTCGCCGAAGGCTGCTGCCGCGTTGAACGGCCACAAGCAAGATGGATCCCGGCGTTCGCCGGGATGACGACGACGGGACGACGGGACGACGGCGAGACGAGACAGTCGTCAGTGCTTGCGCGGCGGCGTCGGCCCGCAGTTGTCGCAGCCACCGCAGCTGGCATCGCCCAGGCTCGCCGGAGGCGCAACGCGACGACCCAGCGCGCGCATCCACGCCGGGCGCCCATCGCGCACCATCGGCAGCGCCAGCGCGACGCGCATGCGGCGCACCGCATCGGGGAACTGCCGGCGCGCGACGAACCCTGCACTGACCAGCACCGCCACCGCGATCACCAGATACTGCGCGAGCAGGCCAGCATCCATGATCACCCCGCCCCAAGCGCCACGGCGGCCTGGTAGGTCAGCATCGACGCCAGGTACGCCAGCGCGAACAGGTAACCGGCACTGATCGCCACCTGCTTCCACGAATTGGTCTCGCGCTTGATCGTCGCCAGCGTCGAAATGCACTGCGGCGCATAGATGAACCACACCAGCAGCGACAGCGCCGTGGCCAGCGACCAGCCACTGCTGATCAACGGCGTCAGCGCCTGGGTGGCGGCATCGTCATTGGCGGCCGACAACGCATAGACCGTGGCCAGCGACGACACCACGACCTCGCGCGCGGCCATGCCCGGAATCAGCGCGATGCATATCTGCCAGTTGAAACCCAGGGGCGCGAACACCGCCGTCATGGCGTGGCCGATGCGGCCGGCAAAACTGTAGTCGATGGCAGGGCCGGTGGCGCCAACTGGCGCGCCCGGGAACGACAGCAGGAACCACAGCAGGATGGTCAACGCCAGGATGATGCCGCCGACGCGGCGCAGGAAGATCCAGGCGCGCTCCCACAGACCGATCAACAGATCGCGCGGATGCGGAATGCGGTACGACGGCAGCTCGAGCAGCAGCGCGTGCTCGCTCTTGTCGCTTCGCCACTTCTTCATTACCCACGACACCGCCAGCGCACTGAGGATGCCGGCCGCATACAGGCCGAACAGCACCAGCCCCTGCTGGTTGAGGAAACCGAACACCTTCTTCTGCGGAATGAACGCACCGATCAGCAGCGCATACACCGGCAGCCGCGCCGAGCAGGTCATCAGCGGCGATACCAGGATGGTGGCCAGGCGGTCACGCGGGTCCTGGATCGAGCGCGTGGCCATGATCCCCGGCACGGCGCAGGCGAAGCTCGACAGCAACGGAATGAACGAACGCCCCGACAGACCCGCCGACGCCATCATCCGGTCGAGCAGGAATGCCGCACGCGGCAGATAGCCCGACTCCTCGAGCGCGAGGATGAAAGCGAACAGGATCAGGATCTGCGGCAGGAACACGATCACGCTGCCCAGGCCGGCGATGATGCCGTCGACCAGCAGGCTGCGCAGCGGTCCCTCGGGCAGCAATGCGCCCACCGTGTCGCCGAAAGCCGCGGTGCCGAGCTCGATCAGGTCCATCAGCGGCGTCGCCCAGGCATAGACCGCCTGGAAGATCAGGAACATCACCACCGCCAGCGACACCAGCCCCAGCACCGGGTGCAGCAGCCAGCGGTCCAGGGCATCGTCGATCTCGGCGGTGCGGCGCGGCATCGCCACCGCCAGTTCGAGCAGGCGCCGGGTTTCGGCGTGCAGCGCATCGGCATCGTCGGCCAGGTTCGCTGGCAGGTGCGCGCGCGGCTCGCGCAGTTTGTCGGCGACCTGGTCGAGCATCGCCACCAGCTCGCGCGCGCCGCCGCTGCGCACGGCGACGGTCGGCACCACCGGCACGCCGAGCTCGCGCTCGAGCACGGCCAGGTCGATGTCGATACCGCGACGCTTGGCCGCGTCCATCATGTTGACCGCCACCACCATCGGCCGGCCCAGCTCGCGCACTTCGAGGGCGAAGCGCAGGTGCAGGCGCAGGTTGGTCGCATCGACCACGCACACCAGCACGTCCGGCGCCGGTTCGCCCGGATAGAAACCGCGGCACAGGTCGCGCGTCACCGCCTCGTCGAGGCTGGCCGCGTGCAGGCTGTATGCGCCAGGCAGATCGAGCACGGCGTAGTGGCGCCCGGACGGCGCGTGGAAGCGGCCTTCCTTGCGCTCGACGGTGACGCCGGCGTAGTTGGCGACTTTCTGCCGGCTGCCGGTGAGCTGGTTGAACAGCGCCGTCTTGCCGCAGTTCGGATTGCCGACCAGGGCGATGCGAAGGGTGTCGGCGCTCATGCCTGGCCCTCGTCGTGGTCGAAACCGTTGATGCGCTTGCCGTTGGTGCTCTTTGCGCCGTCGGCCGCGTGCACGCGCACGCGCGCCGCCTCGCTGCGACGAAGCGCGAAGCGGGTGAAGCCGATCTGCACCAGCAACGGCTCGGCCGCCACAGGACCGGCCGCCATCACCTCGACGCGCTCGCCGCTCACGAATCCGAGCTCGCGCAGGCGGCGCGCGATCGAATCGTTGGGCGTGTGGTCTTCGACGCTTTCAACGGTGGCGGCAGTACGGCGGGGCAATTCGGACAGCTTCAAGGTTCACCTGCAAGCCGGCCCGGACGGGTGGAAACGGGCCAGGCGCCAAATGGGAATTGTTCTCAATTCTACACCACCGCCCGCGAACGCACGGCACCGGCGGGCCAGCAGCTATGATTCGCCACAGTCCAACAAGCCGCCGGCCGATGACCCATCCCCTGTTGAGCCTGCGCGAAGGGGCCGTCGCCCGCCTGCGCCTGAACCGCCCGGAGCTGCACAACGCCTTCGATGCGATGGTGATCGCGGCGTTGACCGGGGCGCTGGAAGCGGTCGCCGCCGATGACAGCGTGCGCGTGGTCGTGATCGAGGGCGAAGGCGCCTCGTTCTCTGCCGGTGCCGACCTCAACTGGATGCGCGGCATGGCCGCCGCCGGCGAAGCCGAGAACCGCGCCGATGCGCTCGCCCTCGCCCGCCTGATGCGCGCCCTCGACGAACTGCCCAAGCCGACCATCGCCCGCGTGCACGGCGCCGCGTTTGGCGGTGGCGTCGGCCTCGTCGCCTGCTGCGACATCGCCATCGCCGCGCCCGAGGCGAAGTTCGGGCTGACCGAGAGCAAGCTGGGCCTGCTGCCGGCGGTGATCTCGCCCTACGTGATCGAAGCCATCGGCCCCCGCCAGGCGCGGCGCTGGTTCGCCACCGCCGAAATCTTCGATGCCGCCGTGGCCCTGCAGATCGGCCTGGTCCACCAGGTCGTCGCCGCCGCCGAACTGGACCAGGCGGTCCAGCGCCAGATCGACCTGTTGCTCAAGGCCGGCCCGGTGGCCTCGGCCACGGCCAAGGCGCTGATCCGGCGCGTCGCCGGCGAGCACGACCGCGACCGGCTCGACGCGGACAATGCCGCCCTCATCGCCGGTCTGCGAGTATCGGCCGAAGGACAGGAGGGCCTGGGCGCCTTCCTCGACAAGCGCAAACCGCGCTGGAACCCCTAAGCCCTCCCCTTCAAGGGGAGGGTTGGGAGGGGATGGGTTAGAGGCCCATCTGCAACACCAGGCTCAAGGAGGAGCCAACACATGGAAGGTCAGACAAACAGGCGAATCTCGCGGGAGCGACGACCGCGCAAGTTGCGCAACGATTCCACCGATGCCGAGCGTCATCTCTGGCGGTACTTGAGGAATCGACAACTGCAGGGCTGCAAGTTCAGGAGGCAGCATCCATTCGGCGACTACATACTGGATTTCGCGTGTCTCGAACGCCGATTGGCCATCGAACTCGACGGAGCCCAGCACACCGACAAGGCGGCCTACGACCGGGTGCGGACTCGGCGGCTGGAACAAGCGGGATTCGTGGTACTGAGGTTCTGGAACAACGAAGTATTCGAGAATGCCGAGGGTGTGGTTGAGGTGATTCTGGATGCGCTCAGGCGGCTGGAACCCATCCCCTCCCAACCCTCCCCTTTGAAGGGGAGGGCTTCAATCAGGAGTGTTGTAGTGATCGGCCATATGCAGACGCGGCTCAACCCATCCCCTCCCAACCCTCCCCTTGAAGGGGAGGGCTAAGCCATGTTCGACAAGATCCTGATAGCCAACCGCGGCGAGATTGCCTGTCGCGTCATCCGCACCTGCCGGCGCCTGGGCATTGCCACCGTCGCGGTCTACTCCCAGGCCGATGCCGATGCCCAGCATGTGCGCCTGGCCGACGAGGCGTGGCCGATTGGTGGGCCGCGCCCGAACGAAAGCTACCTGCGTGGCGACGCGATCCTGGAAGTGGCGCGCAAGTCAGGCGCGCAGGCGATCCATCCCGGCTACGGCTTCCTCAGCGAGAACGCCGAGTTCGCCGATGCGGTCGATGCGGCCGGCATTGCCTTCATCGGGCCCAAGGCGGCCTCGATGCGCAAGATGGGCAGCAAAGCCGGCGCCAAGGAACTGATGCAGGCCGCCGGCGTGCCGGTCGTGCCGGGTTACACCGGTGAGGACCAGTCGCCCAACCTGCTCCAGCGCGAAGCCGACGCGATCGGTTACCCGCTGATGATCAAGGCCGCCCACGGCGGCGGCGGCAAGGGCATGCGCATCGTCCGCAACAGCGGCGAGTTCGCCGCCAACCTGGAGAGCTGCCAGCGCGAAGCGCGCAATGCCTTTGGTCGCGATCGCGTGTTGCTGGAGCGCTACGTCGAGCGCCCGCGCCACATCGAGATCCAGATCTTCGGCGACAGCCAGGGCCAGGCCATCCATCTCAACGAGCGCGAGTGCTCGGCGCAGCGCCGCTACCAGAAAGTGCTCGAGGAGTCGCCCTCGCCTTTCCTCTCGCCGGAACTGCGCCAGGCGATGGGCGCGGCGGCGGTGATGGCCGCGCGCGCGATCGACTACGTCAACGCCGGCACCGTCGAGTTCATCGTCGGGCAGGACGGCGACTTCTACTTCATGGAGATCAACACGCGCCTGCAGGTCGAGCATCCTGTCACCGAGTTCGTCACCGGACTGGACCTGGTCGAATGGCAGCTGCGCGTCGCCGCCGGTGAAGCGCTGCCGCTGGCGCAGGAGCAGATCCCCCAGCAAGGCCACGCCATCGAAGTGCGCCTGTACGCCGAGGACCCCGATGCCGGCTTCCTGCCCGGTTCCGGGCGCCTGGAGCGGCTGCGACTGCCGGCGACGGACGAACACGTGCGCATCGATTCGGGCGTGATCGAAGGCGACACGGTGACGATCTTCTACGACCCGATGATCGCCAAGCTCATCGTCCACGACGCCGACCGGCCGCGCGCGCTCGCGCGCCTGCGCACGGCGCTGGCGCAGTGCGACATCGCCGGGCCGAAGTCCAACATCGAATTCCTCGAGCGCCTCGTGCGCCATCCCTCGATCGTCGAGGGCAGCATCGATACCGGCTACCTGGACCGTCATCTCGACGAGTTCATCCAGGCGGGCAACGACGGCACCGTCGACGAAGCCGGCCAGGACCTGCTGCTGGCCGCGGCAACCAGCCAGTTGCTGGCCCAGGAGCGACAGACCCGCGAGCTGGCGGGCGCCTCGGCCGACCCGAGCTCGCCGTGGGCCATTGCCGACGGCTGGCGGCTGGGGCACGGCAGCCGCCGCAGCCTGGCCTTCGTGCAGGGTGAACGCCGCCTCGAACTGCATGCCCAGGGCAGCGAAGGCAGCTACCGGATCGAGCACCAGGACCGCATCCATACCGTCGAAGGCGCCCGTAACGAGGCCGACGACGCCCTCAGCCTGCGTATTGACGGACGCGGCCGCCGCTTTACGTTGGTAACGGGTGCAGGGGCCATGGCTGCCGGGGGCTCGATGTCGGCCCCGACGGACATGACCGCGCAAGGTGCGCAGCGCATCGTCGTCCATGACGGCGGGCGTCGACTCCGTCTTCAGGCGGTGCCGATGTATCGTCCCGAGCGCAGCAGCGCCGCAGGCGCCGGGAACCAGTTGCTGGCGCCGATGCCCGGACGGGTGGTGGTGGTCAAGGCGGCGCCGGGCGACACGGTCGAAGCGGGACAGGAGCTGATGGTGATCGAGGCGATGAAGATGGAGCTGAGCCTGAAGGCGCCGCGAGCGGGCACGGTCGCAGAAGTGCGCGCGGCCGCCGGCGACTTCGTCGAGGCCGACTCGATCCTGGTGGCGTTGGCGCCATGAAGCGCTCGGTCCGCATCGTCGAAGTCGGTCCGCGCGACGGATTGCAGAACGAAAAGACCATGGTCTCCACGGCCGACAAGATCGAACTGATCGACCGGCTGTCGGCGACCGGCCTGCGCAGCATCGAGGCGACCAGTTTCGTCAGCCCCAAGTGGGTGCCGCAGCTGGCCGATGCCACCGAAGTGCTGGCCGGCATCCGCCGCCGTGCCGGCGTGCGTTATCCGGTGCTGGTGCCCAACGAGCAGGGCTATGTCCGCGCCCGCAGCGCAGGCGCCGACGAGATCGCGGTGTTCACCGCCGCGTCCGAGGAATTCAATCGCCGCAACATCAACGCCGGCATCGACGAATCGCTGCAGCGCTTCGCGCCGGTGATGGAGCGTGCGCGCGCCGATGGCGTGGCCGTGCGTGGCTATGTCTCCACTGTGCTCGGCTGCCCGTACCAGGGCGAGGTGCCATTGGCCGACGTGGTGCGCGTGGCGCGTGCGCTGCACGAGATGGGCTGCTACGAGGTGTCGCTCGGCGACACGATAGGGGTTGGCACGCCCGGCAAGGCGCGGGCGATGCTGCTCGCCGTCTCCCGGGAAGTGCCCGTCGCGGCGCTCGCGGTGCACTTCCACGACACCTACGGCCAGGCGCTGGCCAACATCCTGGCGTGCCTGGAAGAAGGCGTGTCGGTGGTCGATTCCGCCGTCTCCGGCACCGGCGGTTGCCCCTATGCGAAGGGCGCCAGCGGCAACGTCGCCAGCGAGGATGTCGTCTACATGCTGCACGGGCTCGGCATCGAGACCGGCGTCGACCTGCCTGCGCTGGCGGAAACAGGACGCTGGCTCGCCGCCCTGCTCGGCCGCGAGACCGGCAGCAAGGCCGGCAAGGCGCTCGCAGCCTCATGACGGCCAAGCCGCCCGCAGCCACGCCCACGTCACCACCTGGAAGGGTGGATTCGGTGGCGGCGGTGGATGCGGCGGCAACACTGGCGGCCATCGACGCCGCGCTGGAGCGCGACGGCGACCTGTCCGAAACCACGCGCTCGCTGCTGCAACAGGCGCGCCAGGCACTGATCGGAAGTGGCGCGGACGTCGACGCCGAACGCGCCCGCTATCGCGCCCTGTTCGACGCCCTGCCCGACCCGGTCAGCATCATTGCCTATGACGGCACGGTGCTCGATCTCAACCGTGCCGGCTTCGAATCGTATCGACGCCCGCGCGAGGAACTGGTCGGACAGCCGATCGAAACCATCAACCCGGACCTGCCGCAGGACCACATGGTGCCGGTGCTGGAGACGCTCAACCGTGGCGGCAGCTACATGGTCGAGGTCACCAACATGCGCGCCGATGGCACGCGCTTTCCGGTGGAGGTCCATACCGGGCCGCTGGAGTACGACGGCCGCAAGGCGATGGTCGCCGTCGCGCGCGACCTCAGCAGCCGGCTGACCGGACAGCTGCGCTATCGCGAGCTGATGGAAGCGATGGATCGCGGCATCCTCATCCAGGACGGCGACCTGCAGATCGTCTACACCAACGTCGCCGCGATGAAGATCCTCGGCGTCGGCGAGGACGAATCGGTCAACGATGCGCTGCGCGAAGAAAACTGGATGGTCGTCGACGAACGTGGTCGCCAGCTGCCGCCGGAGTTGTACCCCTCGCACCGCGCACTGCACACCGGTCGCATCTGCGAAACCACCGTACTGGGCCTGTTCCACCGCGCCAGGCAGCAGCTCATGTGGCTGTCGGTCACCGCCGTGCCGCAGTTTCCACCCGGCGGCGACAAGCCGCACCAGGTGCTTTCGCTGTTCTCCGATGTCACCACGCTCAAGCGCGACAGCACGCTGTTCGACCGCGCCCAGGCGATGGCGCACATCGGTGGCTGGGAATGGGAAGTCGGCCCGGACCGGCTCTACCTGACCGACGAGGCCCAACGCATCCTCGGCCACCGTCCGGCACCGTCGACGATCGAGGGCATGCTCGCCTGCCTGCGCCCGCACGACCGCGAGCGACTGCGCGCGGCGCTGGGCCAGGCGGTCTCGTTCGGCCGCAACCTCGACCTGGAAGTCCAGGGCAACCGTGCCGATGGCCGCGGCTTCTGGCTGCGCGTGATCGGCGAGGCCGACGCCGCCGACCCGCTCAATTCGCGCCTGACCGGCACACTGCAGGACATCACCGAGCGCAAGCACGACGAGGAAACCCTGCGCGTGCAGGCGCGCAGCGACCCGCTCACCGGCCTGCTCAACCGCGACGCGGTGCTGGCCGAACTGGAGAGCCGCCTCGACGATCCGCTGCGCGACACCCTGGCGGTGCTGTACGTCGACCTGGACCGTTTCAAGGTCGTCAACGACGTCCTGGGCCACGCCGCGGGCGACCGCCTGCTGGCCTCGGCCGGGCGGCGCATCCAGCGCGCCATCGGCAGCGAAGGACTGATCGCGCGCTTCGGCGGCGACGAGTTCCTGATCATCTGCGACACCGGCAGCGATCCCACGCGCCCGGAGCGGCTGGCCGACTCGATCCTGGAGATCTTCGGCGACAGCTTCCGCCTCGACGGCGAGGAGTTCAGCATCACCGCCAGCATCGGCATCGCCCAGGCGCCGCTCGATGGCGTGCGCTCGCAGCAGCTGATCCAGAGCGCGGACGTGGCGATGTACGACAGCAAGCGCCGCGGCCGCAACGGCTGGCAGGCATTCACGCCGGAGCTGGCCGAACAGCAACTGCATCGCCTGCAGCTGGAGACGCACCTGCGGCGCGCGGTCAACAACGAGGAATTCCATCTCGTCTACCAGCCGCAGGTGGACCTGACCACCGGCGCGATGGTTGCCGCCGAAGCGCTGATCCGCTGGCGCAACCATTCCCTGGGCGAGATCCGTCCGGACAAGTTCATCGACCACGCCGAGACCACCGGCGACATCGTCGGCATCGGCGACTGGGTGCTGCAGGAAGCCTGCCGGCAACTTCGCGAATGGCAGGAAGGCGGACTGGCCGTGCCGCGCGTGGCGGTCAATGTCTCGTACCGCCAGTTCCTCGGCGAAGACCTGGCCAGCAGCGTCAGCTCGGCGCTGGCCGAGTACGGCCTGCCCGGCGGCGCGCTGGAACTGGAATTCACCGAGCGGGTGCTGATCGAGGACGCACCGGACACGCTGCGCACCTTCGCCGCCCTGCGCGAAATGGGCGTGATGCTGACGATCGACGATTTCGGCGAGGGCTACAGCGCGCTGAACTACCTGCGCCGGTTGCCGATCCACGGCCTCAAGCTCAGCCAGCTGTTCGTCCAGGGCGTACCCGACAACCAGTCCGACGTCGCCGTCTGCCAGGCCGTCGCCGGCATCGCCCGCAGCCTCGGCCTGGCGCTGGTCGCCGAGGGCGTGGAGACCGAGGAACACCGGGAGTTCCTGCTCAGACTCGGGGTCACGATCGGCCAGGGGTTCCTGTTCGCGCCGGGATTGATGCCCGATGAGCTGAAGCTGGTCTACCGGACGGTGGCGATGGGCCGCGGCTGAGGCCACTGCGGCCCCGCTCCCGCGGTAAAATCCCGCCTTTCCGCGTCCCTGGACCTGCCCCATGCAACTCGATACTGTCCGCGCCATCGTCACTGGCGGCGTCTCCGGCCTTGGCCTCGCCGTCGCCCAGCACCTGGTCGCCCAGGGCGCCAAAGTCGCCCTGTTCGACGTCAACGACGACAAGGGCGCTGCCGCCGTGTCCGCGCTGGGCGCCGACAAGGCCCGCTACTTCAAGACCGACGTGACCAGCGAAGCGGACGTGGCCACCAATGTCGCCGCCGCCAACGAGTTCCTGGGCGGCCTCAACGCCACCATCAACTGCGCCGGCATCCTTGGCGCCGGTCGCGTGCTGGGCAAGGAAGGCGCGATGCCGCTGGCGCAGTTCCAGGGCACGGTGATGGTCAACCTGGTCGGCAGCTTCAACGTCGCCAAGGCCTGCGCCGCTTTGATGCAGCACAACGAGGCCGGCGTCGACGGCGAGCGCGGCGTGATCGTCAACACCGCATCGGTCGCCGCCTACGAAGGCCAGATCGGCCAGGCCGCGTACTCGGCATCCAAGGGCGGCGTGGTCGGCATGACCCTGCCGATGGCGCGCGAGCTGTCGCGCTTCGGCATCCGCGTGATGACCGTGGCCCCGGGCGTGTTCTGGACGCCGATGGTCGACGGCATGCCCGAATCGGTGCAGCAGTCGCTGGCCGCGACGATTCCGTTCCCGTCGCGCCTGGGCAAGCCGGAGGAGTTTGCCGACCTGGTCGCCTACATCCTGCGCAACACCTACCTCAACGGCGAGACCATCCGTCTCGATGGCGCGACGCGCCTGGCGCCGAAGTAACCCCCACCGGCGACCGCGCATTGCACGCGGCGCACGCACAGCATCAGACAAAGGTCCAGCAATGAAAGCCTACGACGTAAAGAAGGGTAACGTTGTCGAGTACAACAACGCCGTCTACCAGATCCGCGACATCGAGCGCAGCTCGCCGCAGGGCCGTGGCGGCAACGTCAAGTTCCGCTTCACCATGTACAGCGTGCCGGGCGGCACCAAGCTCGACGTCAGCATGGGCGGCGAGGACGAGATGAAGGAAGTCGAGCTCAGCCGCCGCCAGGCGACGTACTCGTACAAGGACGGCGAAGCGTTCGTGTTCCTCGACGACGAGGACTACACCCCGTACACGCTCGACGCCGATGTCGTCGGCGACCTGGCCGGCTACATCGTGGCCGACCTGAGCGGCTGCTACGTGCAGATCATCGACGACGCGCCGGTCGCATTGCAGCTGCCGCAGAGCGTGGCCATCGAAGTGATCGAGACGCCGCCGGAACTCAAGGGCGGCACCGCGACCAAGCGTCCGAAGCCGGCCAAGCTGTCGACCGGCATCGAGATCATGGTGCCGGAGTACATCGGCAACGGTGAGCGCGTGCTGGTGAACACCACCACCGGCGAGTTCGCCGGCCGCGCCGACTGACCCGCTGCCCGTCGTCCCGGCAAAAGCCGGGACCCATCTGCACTTTGGTTCTCCCGCAGAGCAACGTGGATCCCGGCTTTCGCCGGGATGGCGGTCACTGGCCTGAGGGCAGGCGAATACCGCCTTCGGCCGCATGCAATGCGCGCAGGCGCTGGCCCAGCAGATCGCTGTTGGCGGCGATGCCATCGAGCAATGTCCGCTGCGGCGGCGTCATGAGTTCGCGCGCGCCCTCCTCCACATCCGCCCGCAACTGCTTCAGCCGGGTGCGGTGCTGGCCACTTTCGACCGCAAGAGCCTCGCGCTCCTGCGCCTGGGGAAGACCGTAGCCGGGACCTTCCAGCAGTTGCGCCGGACGCCCCAGATACGCGCCCTCCTGCAGCAGGCGTTGCAGCACGGCCAGCTCCGCCGGCTGTGCGTGCGCGCCCAGGTACCGACGCTTCAACGCCTCCTGCACCTGCAGTCGCTGCCTTCGCTGGGCGGCCTGCTCGAGCAGCAGCAATGCCGCCCCGCTGCGTAGATCCGTGCGACCGATCCAGGGCCGGCGTTGCCCCGGATCGAGCGCCATCCAGTCCTCGACCCGCGCCTGCGGCAGGCCGAGCCGCACTTTCGCCACGTCATACAGCTGCTGGAAATGCGCACGCAACGACTCGAAGCGATAGCCCAGGCGCAACGCTTGCGCCGGGTCGTCGAACACCGAAGCGTCGGCGATGCCGGCACGTTCGAGCCGATGCAGCACGCCGGTCGGGGTGATGCTGCCCAGGCGGGCATCGGCCAGGCGTGGCACGCCGTCGTGCAGCAGCTTGTAGGTTTCCACCGCGCAGTTGTTGCTGAGGAAGTAGTAGCGGCCGTCGTAGCTCCAATGCAGCAGTGCGGCGCGCTCGAGCAGTCCGGCGATCTCATCGGGCTGCAGGCGCAATGGCGTCGAGCGCAGGCCGCGCAGCTCGACCTTGGTGTACTCATCGACGACCTGGGTCAGCGGCAGCACGAACAGCCGCGACGGATAGCGGCCGGTCAGCCCGCGCCAGCTCGACAACTGCACGTCATCGACGAATGCACGGAACGACAGCACCAGGTGATAGCTCAGATCGAGCCGGCACTCCGGTCCGGGTACGCGCCCGGGCGCGCACACCACCAGGCGCAGCATGCTGTGCCCCCAGCGGCTCATCATCTGGTCGTTGCTGTCGGCCAGCAGATAGTCCACTGCATAGACCCGTCGCGGGTCCAGGGTTGCGAGCGCCTCGTCTCCGCCGTCACCGGCGTCGACGTAGGCGAAGTCCGGCGCGCATTGCACGTCACTCGCTGTCATCGCCGGCGCTGGGCCGACCCTGGCGGTGAAGTAGCGATTCAGCGCCGGGCGCCGGCAGGCGTATCCCGGATCGAGCAGGAAGTACTCGAGGTTGACCGCGACGAATTCCTTCGGCGCGGTGAGTTCATAGCGGTCCGGGCTGCGATCGACGAAGCGGTTCTCGCGCCGACCGGCCAGCTGCGTACCCACGCCGGTCGCCCGGACCTGCCAGCCCGCCAGGTCGAGCAGGCGCGGATCGCGCGACAGGCGTCCACCCGGCGCGATGCGATCGTAGAGGTGTGCCAGCTCGTGGATCAGCGTCGCCAGCGCGCGATCGTCCGCGCCGGAATCATCTCCGCCTGTCATTGCAGAAAGCAGCGCGCGATTGAGCACGATGTCTTCGCGGGCGGCGTGGCCGCTCACGGCGGCATCGAGGTTCTGGCTCCAGCGCACCGCGATCGGCCGGGCCAGCGCGGCCTGCACGGCTGGCGGCAGGTGCGCCTGTGCCTGCGCGATCAGTTGTTGCGTGGCGATGACCTCGGGCGCGCTGAGGCCGCGCGAGTCGAGCTGCAGCTGCATCGCCGCCTGCGCCTGTCCGGCGCACAGTGCCAGCGCTGCACAGGCCGCGAAGCGGACGAGTCGCGCTCGGCCGCCGCCACGGTTCACAGTGCGAGGATGGCCTTTGCCAGTTCGATGTCGCTGGCCTGGCGCGTCTGCGGAACATGCTCGCGCAGATGGCGCAGTGCCGATTCGAGCTGGGCGCCACGGATCGCGCCATCGCTGGCGACGAAACTGGCGGCGTCGTCACGGGCGGCCAGCACGATCTTGTCGTCGCCCGAGGACGAATCCGAACTGGCGCTGGAGGCGGAACTGCCGCCGGCGGACGTGCCGGCGAAACTGGAGGCCATGGCCACCGGGGTGGCGCCGAGCAGCGCAATGGACAGCAGGATGGCGGGGGATTTCATCGGCGGCTCCAGGCAAGGGTGACATGGGGGGACAGGCCGCCAAGATTACCCGCTGTGGCTGGCGCTGAAGCACGGCCATTCACGCGACGATAACGGACATTCACGATGGCTCGTCTGGCGTCGCGCTGCGGTGGCGCGATTGCCGCGTGGTCACGGATCGAACAGCTTGCCCGGATTCAGCACGCCATTGGGGTCCAGCACCCGGCGGATGCCGCGCATGACCTCCACTTCGGCTTCGCTGCGCGTGCCCAGCAGGTAGGGCTTCTTGACCAGACCGATGCCGTGCTCGGCGGAGATGCTGCCGCCATGGCGCTCCAGTGCCTGCGCCAGCAACCTGGTCACCTGCTCGCAATGGCCGACGAACTCGGCGTCTTCCATGCTCTCGGGCTTGAGCACGTTGATGTGCAGGTTGCCGTCGCCGATATGGCCGAACCAGACCACGTCGAACTGCGGGTACTCGCGGCCGAGCAGCGCCTGGGTTTCGGCCAGGAACGCCGGCATCGCCGAGATCCGCACCGACACGTCGTTCTTGTACGGACGCCAGCGCACCAGGCTTTCGGTGATGCCCTCGCGCAGCCGCCACAACTGCGCGGCCTGGGCATCGCTCTGGCTGATCACCCCGTCGCTGACCAGGCCTTGCTCCAGGCAATACTCGAACGCCGCCATGGCCGCCGCTTCGCTGCGCTCGTCGCCGATCGCGAATTCGGTGACCACGTAGAACGGATGCACCTCGTCGAACGGCTTCTGCGCGCCGTGCGCGAGCACGTGATGCAGCGCGCGGTCGGTGAAGAACTCGAAGGCCTCCAGCGCCAGCCGCTCGCGGAATGCCGCGAACACCTGCATGAGCACTTCGAACGACGGCAGCGCCAGCAGCATCACGTTGGTCGGCGGCGGCGGATCGGTCAGGCGCAGCGTCGCCTCGACGACGATGCCGAGCGTGCCTTCCGAGCCGATCATCAGCTGGCGCAGGTCGTAGCCGCTGGAGTTCTTGATCAGGCCGCGGTTGAGCTCGAGCAGGTCGCCCTTGCCGGTGACCACGGCCAGGCCGGCGATCCACTCGCGGGTGTTGCCGTAGCGGATGACGCGGATGCCACCGGCATTGGTGGCGATGTTGCCGCCGATCGAACACGAACCGCGCGCGGCGAAATCCACCGGGTAGGCCAGGCCGTGCTCGCGGGCGGCGTTGTGGACGGCTTCCAGGGGGATGCCGGCCTGCACGTTCAGCGTGCGGTCAATGGCATCGAAGGCCAGGACCCGGTTCATCCGCTCCAGGCTCAGGACCAGCTCGCCCTTGGCGGCAACCGCGCCGCCGGACAGTCCGGTGCGCCCGCCCGAAGGGACTACCGCCACGCCTTCTTCGTTGGCCCAGCGCAGGACCATCTGCACCTCTTCGACCGACGACGGCAAGGCCACCGCCAGCGGCGCCGGCGTCCAGCGCCGGGTCCAGTCGCGGCCGTAGTGCTCCAGGTCGCCCGGATCGGTGCTCAGGCGCAGGCCGGGAGCGCGGGCAGCAAGGCGTTTGAGCGATTCGGTCATGAGGGGGCCCTGGAGGGAGTCGGTAGGGTGCCAGCAGCGGCCACCTGGCGCCAGTGATGCATCGCAGCAAACACGATCGATTTCTGACATATTCAAACGCCCTCGCCACCCACCCGACGCATCGTGAGCCTGCAGACCTCGTACCCGAAGTCCGACATCCGTGTGCTGCTGCTGGAAGGGGTCGCCCCGACCGCGGTGGAGAGTTTCCGCAACGCCGGCTACTCGCAGATCCAGACCTACGACAAATCTCTGCCGCCGGAACTGCTGCGGCAGGAGATCGCCGCGGCGCACATCATCGGCATCCGCTCGCGCACGCAACTCGATGCCGACGTGCTGTCGCACGCGCGCCGGCTGATCGCCATCGGCTGCTTCTGCATCGGCACCAACCAGGTCGACCTCGACAGCGCCGAGCTGGCCGGCATCCCGGTCTTCAACGCGCCCTACTCCAACACCCGCAGCGTCGCCGAGCTCGTCGTGGCCGAGGCGATCATGCTGATGCGCGGCATCCCGCAGAAGAACGCGCAGTGCCACCGCGGCGGCTGGTCGAAGTCGGCCGCCGGCAGCCACGAGGTACGCGGCAAGACACTGGGCATCGTCGGCTATGGCCACATCGGCACCCAGGTCGGCGTGATCGCCGAGGCACTGGGCATGCAGGTGATCTTCCACGACATCGAAACCAAACTGTCGCTGGGCAACGCGCGCGCTTCCGCCGGCCTCGACGACCTGCTATCGCGCAGCGACATCGTCACCCTGCACGTGCCGGAGACGGCCGCGACCCAGGGCATGTTCGGCGCCGCGCAGGTCGCGAGGATGAAGCCCGGTGCGCACCTGATCAACGCCTCGCGCGGCACCGTGGTCGATATCGACGCGCTCGCCGCGGGCCTGGCATCGGGCCAGGTCGGCGGCGCCGCGGTCGACGTGTTCCCGGTCGAACCGCAGGGCAACGCCGATGCCTTCGTCTCGCCGCTGGTCGGCGTCGACAACGTGATCCTGACCCCGCACATCGGCGGCAGCACGCTGGAAGCGCAAGACAACATCGGCCTGGAAGTGGCGGCCAAGCTGATCCGCTACAGCGACAACGGCTCCACGCTCTCGGCGGTCAATTTCCCGGAAGTGACCCTGCCCGAGCACACCGGCAGCCTGCGGCTGCTGCACATCCACCGCAACGTGCCCGGCGTGCTGTCGCAGGTCAACGATGTGTTCTCGCGCCTGGGCGTCAACATCGACGGCCAGTTCCTGCGCACCCATCCCAAGGTCGGCTACGTGGTGATCGATGTCACCGCGACGCAGGCGCAGGCGGCCCAGGTACGCGATGAGCTGGCGCGGATCCCGGGCACGCTGCGGGTGCGAATCCTCTATTGAGCGTTGCGCGCAAGCCACTTGCGCGCCATGCGCTGCATCGACTCGTCACTGCCCGGATCGGCCAGGATCGCCTCAATCGACCGCCACGCCAGGTCGTGCGACTCGTCGCTGACCACATAGTCCTCGCTGCCGCGCGCATGCACCACGTAGCGCACGTCGTAGTGCCAGTGGCCCGGCACGTCGCCACGTTCGGGGATCCAGTGGCGGTCGAGGTCGAACATCTGCGCGTCCACTTCCAGGCCGGTCAGGCCTGACTCCTCCTCGGCTTCGCGCAGCGCCACCCGCGCCAGGTCGCGATCGCCGTCGGCATGGCCACCGAGCTGCAGCCAGCGCTCAAGCTTGCGGTGATGGGTGAGCAGCACGCGCGTGCCGCTGGCGTCGACCAGCCACGACGAGGCGGTGAAGTGGCCGCTGAGATGGATGCGCTCGAACACGGTGTCGGCCGAGGCCAGGAAGCTGGCGAAGTCGCTGGCGACCTCGGCCTCCTGCGGCCAGCGCGCGGTGTAGTCCGCCATGTGCGCACTGAGCGAAGCGATTGCAGTGTCGCTGCGGTTGGCCTGATGTTCGCTGCTCAAAGTATTTGCCTGGAATTGCCCACACGGGATGCACGCATTTTAGAGGACCTTGCTCGCGATTTGCCTGATTGCCTTCCTGCAGGATTGAGACGTTTCTCATTCCTGTGCTGCACCGCGCTGCGAGACGCTCGCTGCACGGCTTACAGGAGACTTCATGGACGAATCATCGCTGCAATCCCGTCTTCGATTCGCGCTTCGCCCGCAGCACGGCCGTCCCCGGCATTGGCCCATCTTCATCGCCGCCGCAGCTGTTGCCGCCGCTGGCAACGTCCACGCCCAGGCCGGCGCCGACGAACAGGACGTCAACTTCACCGGTCCGCTGGTCAGCTCGGCACCGCCCCTGCCCAAGGGCCTGCTCAACATCGAGCCCTACCTCATCAACACCCAGGTCACCGGCCGCTACGACGCCGACGGGAACCGGCGCGACAGTGCCGGCGTCTCCGATGACTGGCAGATCGCCGTCCCCATCCAGTACGGCGCCACCGACCGCCTGACCCTGGCAGTCACGCTCAACGCATCCTATGCACCCACGCAGGGCGGGCGCCGCCTCACCATCGGCGATACCCGCGTGTCCGCATCCTGGCTGCTCGCCGAGGGCAGCGGCCCGCACAAGACCAAGCTCACCGGCTCGGTCCGGCAGAACCTCACCACCGGCCAGCACGACCGGCTCGAAGTGCGCCGCGTGCCCGGCCCCACCGGCAGCGGCGCCAATTCGACCACGCTCGCGCTCGACGGCCAGGCCTACTTCCTGCCACGCAGCAACCTGCGCGGCCGTGCCGGCCTCGCCTTTCGCATCCCGGGTGCGCACGCCGGCCTGCGCGGCGAAAGCGCCTATGCGACACCGGCCAGCTTCGAAGGCAGCGCCGAGCTCGGCCACGGCATGGTCGCCAACCTCGGCGCCGAGTACAGCATCAACGCGCGCTGGGTGCTGGCCTCCGACGTGGTGTACGAGTACGAGGACAGCACCCGCATCCGCGGCCGTGGCACCGCCGGGGTCGTCGACCAGACCCTGCCATCGTCCTGGCGGGTGTCGGTCGCGCCCGCCGCCGAGTACCACTGGTCCGGCAGCGCCGGTGTGATCTTTGGCGCGCTGGTGTCGCTCGATGGTCGCAACAGTGCGGCGATCGTCTCGCCGCAGGTTGCGGTCAACCTGGTGTTCTGAAGGACGCCCGCAAGCCGTTCGCGTATACCGCAGGGGCATGACGTTTCGTGCTTGCCGCTCCTTTCCCGCGTGGGTTAAGGTGGCCCGCCCCCCACGGCCCATACGTTTCATTCGCCGCCTGAATGGGTGGCAGCTCACATTTCAGGGGAATCAGATGTTCAAAAACCTCTTCATCACCAAGCCGGTGGAGCCCGCCGGGCACGTCGATGCCGGTGAGCCCGTAGAAGGCAGCCTGGAAGGCGAGGTCGTCCTCAAGCGCTCCTTGACCGCCACCCAACTGGTGATGCTGGGTATCGGTGCCGTCATCGGCGCCGGCATCTTCGTGTTGTCCGGCCACGCCGCCGCCGAGCACGCCGGCCCGGCCATCGTCCTGAGCTTCATCATCGCCGGCTTCGCCTGCGCCCTCGCCGGCCTGTGCTACGCCGAGTTCGCCGCGATGATGCCGGTCTCGGGCAGCGCCTACTCCTACTCCTACGCCACGCTGGGCGAGTTCGTCGCCTGGTTCATCGGCTGGAACCTGGTGCTCGAGTACATGTTCGCCGCATCGACCGTCGCGGTCGGCTGGTCGGGCTACCTCAACAGTTTCCTCGAATACTTCCACGTGGCCCTGCCGGTCTCGCTGGCAGCCGCGCCGCTCAATGTCGTCGACGGCAGCATCGTCTACACCGGCGGCCTGATCAATCTGCCGGCGGTGTTCATCGTCGCCGCGCTCAGTGGCCTGTGCTACGTCGGCATCACCCAGTCGGCGATGGTCAACTCGGTGATCGTGGCGATCAAGGTCGTGGTCATCGTGTTGTTCGTGGCCTTCGCCGCCAGCTACATCAACCCGGACAACTGGGTGCCGTTCATCCCGGAGAACGAAGGTCCGGGCAAGTACGGCATGTCAGGCGTGATCCGCGGTGCGGCCGTGGTGTTCTTCGCCTACATCGGCTTCGACGCGGTCTCCACGGCGGCCGGTGAAGCCAAGAACCCGCAGCGCGACATGCCCATCGGCATCCTCGGCTCGCTCGTCATCTGCACGATCATCTACATCATCGTCGCCCTGGTCCTGACCGGCCTGGTGCCGTACCACCTGCTGAGCACGCCCAAGCCGGTCGCGACCGCGCTCGAGGCCTACCCGGCACTGGGCTGGCTGAAGCTGATCGTCGAGGTTGGCGCCATTGCCGGCCTGAGCTCGGTGATCCTGGTGATGCTGATGGGCCAGCCGCGCATCTTCTACTCGATGGCGAAGGACGGCCTGATGCCGCCGATCTTTGCCAAGGTGCACCCGAAGTTCCAGACGCCGTACATGGGCACGATCATCGTTGGCGTGTGCGCCTGCCTGCTGGCCGGCTTCCTGCCGATCGGCCTGCTCGGCGAACTGGTCTCGATGGGCACCCTGCTCGCTTTCGCCACCGTCTCCATCGGCGTGCTGGTGCTGCGCAAGAGCCGCCCGGACCTGCCGCGCCCGTTCCGCGTGCCGGCTGCCGCCATCATCTGCCCGCTTGGCGCGGCCGCCTGCCTTTACCTGTTCTGGCAGCCGTTCTCCGAGCATTGGCACCTGATGACCGGCTGGACTGCGATCGGCATGGCGATCTATTTCTTCTACGGATACCGTAACAGCAAGGTTCGCAAGGCCCAGCGCTGATCCGCTGAGGCACTGGCCAAGGCCGGCGGAAACCCCGCCGGCCTTGTTCGTTCAAGCCTGCTCTTCCAAGCGCTCCATCCAATACCGGCCTCGCCGGAACCGGGAAGCAATAGATGTTCGGACAACTCTGGGCGACCAAACACCCCCATGCCAGCCATGCCGATGCGCAGGGCCTGGAACTGCACCGCACGCTCGGCCCGTGGGGCCTCACCGCCCTGGGCATCGGCGCGGTGATCGGCGGCGGCATCTTCGTCATCACCGGCCAGGCCGCGGCAGACCATGCCGGCCCGGCGATCATGCTGTCGTTCGTGCTGGCGGCGATCTGCTGCACCTTCTGCGCGCTGGCCTACGCCGAATTCGCGGCGATGGTGCCGGTCTCCGGCAGCGCCTACACCTACACGTACGCCACGCTCGGCGAGCTGGCCGCGTGGTTCATCGGCTGGATGCTGGTACTCGAATACGGCGTGTCTGCCTCGGCCGTGGCGGTGAGCTGGACCGGTTACTTCCTCAGTCTGCTCGACCAGTTCAACATCCATCTGCCACATGCCCTGGTGAGCGCTCCGCTCGATGCGCAGCTCAGGCCCACCGGCGCGATCGCCAACCTGCCCGCGGCCGGCATCGTGCTGCTGCTGACCTGGCTGTGTTACGTGGGCATCCGCAAGTCGTCGGCGATGAACATGGCCATGGTCGTGCTCAAGACCGGGCTGATCCTGCTGGTGATTTTCGCCGGCTGGAAGTATATCGACCCGGCCAACTGGCACCCCTTCATCCCGGCCAACGAGGGCCCGGGCAAGTACGGCTTCGAAGGCGTGCTGCGCGGTGCCGCGCTGGTGTTCTTCGCCTACATCGGCTTCGAGGCGGTGTCGGTGGCGGCGCAGGAATCGCACAAACCGCAGCGCGACCTGCCGATCGGCATGCTGCTGTCGCTGGCGATCTGCACCGTGCTCTACCTCGCCATGGCCGCGGTCATGACCGGCCTGGTGCCCTTCGCACAGCTCGGCACCGACGAGCCGGTGGTGACTGCGGTGGCGGCGCATCCGGAACTGCATTGGCTGCGCTGGGTGGTCGAGATCGGCGCGCTGATCGGCCTGTCGTCGGTGGTGCTGGTGATGATCATCGGCCAGCCGCGCATCTTCATGATCATGGCGCGCGATGGATTGCTGCCGCCGTTGTTCACCCGGATCCATCCGACCTACCGCACGCCGCACATCAACACCGTCATCACCGGCATCGGCATCGCCATCCTGGCGGCGCTGTTCCCGCTCGACGTGCTCGGCGAGCTGACCTCGATGGGCACGCTGATCGCGTTCGCCGCGGTCTGCGGCGGCGTGCTGATCCTGCGCCGCACCCAGCCCGACCTGCCACGTCCGTTCCGCATCCCGTTTGCGTGGGGCGTGTGCATCGCCGGCATCCTCAGCTGCCTGGCGCTGCTGTCGACGATGACCGCGCACAACTGGTTCCTGATGGTGGTGTGGACCTCGATCGGGTTCCTGATCTACTTCCTGTACGGCTACAAGCACAGCAAGCTCAAGAAGGGCTGATGTGCAAAAGGGCGCCGAAAGGCGCCCTTTTCGTTTGAGCCATGGCTTCCTTTGAGCTATAGCGCGTCGATATCGCCCAGCGCGCGGATCAATCTGCGCGCACGCTTGTCCGGCTTGGTCTCCGGTGCACAGTAGCCATTGCGCTCGGCGATGCGCTGGGCGCGCAGCTGCTCACGTGCGAGACGGGAGGCTTCAGTCTCCGCATACAGGGTCTGGGCCGCACTGGCGGGGCCGCGCGTGTCGCTGAGCGCGACCACGCTGATCTCGAATGCCTCTTCGCCGCGCGCCACGCGCAACGCATCGCCAATGCGCACCACCCGCGACGCCTTCGCGCGCTGGCCGCCGACATCGACCTTGCCGGTCTCCACCGCCTGTTTGGCCAGGCTGCGGGTATTGAAGAAGCGCGCGGCCCAGAGCCATATGTCCAGCCGCACTGCCTGCATCGGAACGGGTTGTTCGGTCACTGCGATTTCCAGCCTCGCGGCCTGTGCATCGGCCAATGCATTGTCGCCGAATCGGCCTGGCGTTCGCGTGTGCATTCAGACATGCAGCCTCTTCGCGGCCCCGGTGCTACCTTGCCGCCCTCCCCTTCGCCTGGTCCCGTGATGCCGCCCAAACAGCACAACCTCACCGAAGGCCCGATCGGGCGCAACCTGCTGGCCTTCTCGCTGCCGATCCTGGCCGGCAACGTGGCGCAATCCCTGAACGGTTCAGTGAATGCGGTCTGGGTCGGGCACTTTCTTGGCGAAGAGGCACTGACCGCCACGGCCAACGCCAACAACATCATGTTCTTCCTGCTCGGGTCGGTGTTCGGCTTCGGCATGGCGGCGACGATCCTGATCGCCCAGGCGATCGGCGCGCGAGACATCACCCAGGCGCGGCGCGTGATGGGCACCAGCGCGACCTTCTTCGTCGGCCTGTCGGTGCTGATCGCCGCGCTGGGCTGGTGGCTGTCGCGCTACCTGCTGGCCGCGATGGGAACGCCGGCGGCGTCGCTGCAGTTTGCCGAGGATTACCTGCAGGTGATCTTCCTGGCGATGCCGATCCTGTACACGTTCGCCTTCATCTCGGCGGCGCTGCGCGGCGCAGGCGACTCGCGCACGCCGTTCCGCTTCCTGCTGGTATCGGTGCTGCTCGACATCGCCTTCAACCCGTTGCTGATCTTCGGCCTGGGCCCGTTTCCGAAGCTCGGCATCGCCGGCTCGGCATGGTCGACGCTGCTGGCGCAGGGACTGACGCTGACTGCGCTGCTGCTCTATCTGCGCCACCGCAAGCACCCGCTGTGGCTGGGCCGGCGCGACTCGCACATGTTCAGGATCGACCTGACCATCCTGCGTGCGCTCGTCATCAAGGGCGTGCCGATGGGGCTGCAGATGGTGCTGATCTCGCTGTCGATGATCGCGATGATGACCATGGTCAACCACTACGGCACCGACACCTCGGCCGCCTACGGCGCCGCGCTGCAGTTGTGGACCTACGTGCAGATGCCGGCGATGGCGATTGGCGCGGCGTGCTCGTCGATGGCCGCGCAGAACGTCGGCGCGCATCGCTGGGACCGCGTCTCGGCCACCGCCAAGGCCGGCGTGCTGTTCAACTTCCTGCTGACCGGCGCGATCATCGCGCCGCTGATCCTGCTCGACCGCTGGACGCTGGCGCTGTTCCTGCCCGAGGGCAGCAGCGCCCTGGAGATCGCGCGCCATCTCAACCACATCTCGGTGTGGTCGTTCCTGTTCTTCGGCGTGACCTTCGTGGTCTCCGGCGTGGTGCGTTCGACCGGCGCGGTGATCCCGCCGCTGATCATCCTGGCGCTGGCGCTGTGGGGCGTCCGCGTGCCGTTCGCCAATGTGCTGCAGCCGACCCTGGGCCCCGATGCGATCTGGTGGAGTTTCCCGGTCAGCGCGTTGTGTTCGATGCTGATGGCGCTGTCGTATTACCGCTGGGGCAACTGGCGCAAGGCGCGCATGTTGCGACCGGATCCGCACGAAGTCGCGATGCCCGCCGAGGTTCCGGCGACGCCACCTTCGCCGGTGGCCGACCCGAGCGCGGACACCGACGACGACGTCGCTCTGGCGATCTCCGCGACACAAGCCTCGAAGCCGTAAACCGTAGCGATGTCCACACATGCAAACGGCCGCCCTGGGGCGGCCGTTGCAGTTCGCGGCAGGCAGAGCCTGCGCGGTATTACTCGGACTTGGTGTAAGCCGACAGATCTTCCTTGATGCGCGCCTTCTTGCCCTTCAGGCCACGCAGGTAGTACAGCTTGCCGGCGCGGACCTTGCCGCGGCGCTTCACGTCGACCGAAGCGATCGTGGCGCTGTGGGTCTGGAAGACGCGCTCGACGCCGAAGCCGTGCGAGATCTTGCGCACGGTGAACGAGGAGTTCAGGCCGGCGTTCTTGATCGCGATGACCACGCCTTCGTAGGCCTGGACGCGCTCACGCGTGCCTTCCTTGACGTTGACGTTGACGACGACGGTGTCGCCCTGGCTGAAGTCGGGCAGCTGACGCTTGATCTGCTCGGCTTCGAAATTCTGGAGAAGCGTGTGGATCGACGGATTGTTCATGGCTTTGGCCTGTTGGAGTCGTTTTAGCGCGAGTGCACGTGGACCCGCGTCTGGCATGGGTGGAGCTAATGGAAGCCGCGGATTATAACGGCTTTTTTCCTTGTGTGGCTAGCACTTGGGGTTCCCGGGGAGCGTCCGCGGGCTCGTCCTCGGCCTCCAGGCCGGCCCGGAAGGTGGCCAGCAGCTTGCGGTCGGCCTTGGACAGTGCGGCCTCGTTCAGCAGGTCCGGCCGCCGCAGCCAGGTCCGGCCGAGCGACTGCATCCGCCGCCAGGCGGCGATATGGGCGTGGTTGCCCGACAACAGCACCTCCGGGACCGAACCCAGTTCGTGCTCGATCGGCCGACTGTAGTGCGGGCAATCCAGCAGGCCGTCCTCGAAACTGTCCTGGACCGCCGACTCGGCGTCGCCCAGCACGCCCTCGCGCAGCCGCGCGACGGCATCGACCACGACCGCCGCGGCCAGCTCGCCGCCGGACAGGACGTAGTCGCCAATGGAAATCTCTTCGTCGACCTCGGCCTGGATCAGGCGTTCATCGATGCCTTCGTAGCGGCCGCACAGCAGGATCAGGCGCTCGCGGCCGGCCAGCTCGCGGACCTTGGCCTGGGTCAGGGGCACACCCTGCGGACTGAGATAGACCACCCTCGCCGGGGCCGGATCGGCCGCATGCGCGGCCTGCAGGCTGGCACGCAGGGGATCGATCAGCATGACCATGCCCGGGCCGCCGCCACAGGGACGGTCGTCGACCCGGCGGTAGTTGCCTTCAGCGTAGTCGCGCGGGTTCCAGCCGTGCAGCGACAACAGCCCGCGCTCGCCCGCACGCCCGACCACACCGAACGCAGCGCACTGGGCGACAAACTCGGGGAACAGGCTGATGACGTCGATGCGCATGGTGGGCGGGAACTAGAACTCGGGGTCCCAGTCGACCGTGACCACGCCGTTGTCGAAATCGACCCGGGTCACGTACTGCGGCGTCACGAACGGAATCATCCGCTCGCGCTCGTCGTCGCGCGCAACCAGGACGTCATTGGCGCCGGTGGCGAACAGGTGCGAGACCACGCCCAGCGGGACACCATCAACGGTGACCACGCGCAGGCCTTCCAGGTCGACCCAGTAGTACTCGCCCTCGCTCGGCGGCGGAAGCGCCGAACGCGGGACATAGATCTCGGTGCCGCGCATCGCCTCGATGGCGTCGCGGTCGGTGACGTCGGGGAAGTTGGCGACGGTGAACTTGCCGCTCTGCTTGCCACGTACGCCGCGCAATTCGCGCTCGTTGCCCTGCGGGTCGCGCAGGATCCATGGCTCGTAGTTGAAAATGGCGCTGCGCGGCTCGGTCCACGACTCGAGCTTTGCTTCGCCACGAATGCCAAAGGCGCCGGCCACCCTGCCCAGCAGGATGCGGCGCCCCGGGCGCTCCTCGGAGGAGCCTGTCATTGCTGCTGCTCTGGAAGCGCGGCCGCGCGGTTGAGGCGCGGCCGGCAAATCAGGCTGCGGTCGCGGCCTTGGCCGCTTCCTTGTACAGCACGGCGACCTTGTCGGTCAGCTGCGCGCCGTTGCCAACCCAGTGAGCGATGCGCTCGACGTTGAGCTCGACCTTCTTCTCGGCGCCCTGGGCGACCGGGTTGTAGAAGCCGACGCGCTCGATGTTGCGGCCGTCACGTGCATTGCGGCTGTCGGTGACGATGACGTGGTAGAACGGACGCTTCTTGGCGCCGCCGCGTGCGAGACGAATCTTGACCATGGTTCGGTAATTCCTGTGTTGCCCAGTCGCCGGAATGGCGAGGTAAGCCAAAAAGTATAAGCCATTGATCCGGGTCAGGAAAGCCCTGAACCCGCCACGAGGCCCGGCCTTACCTGAACGGCATGCCGCCGCGGGCGCCCATCATGCCCTTCATGCCGCGCATCAGGCCCTTCATGCCGCCGCCGGACAGCTTGCTCATCATCTTTTCCATCTGCTGGAACTGCTTCATGAGCTTGTTGACGTCGGCCGGGGTCAATCCGGCGCCCCTGGCGATGCGGGCACGGCGCGAGCCGTTCAGCAGCCCCGGGTTGCGGCGCTCCTTCTTCGTCATCGAGTTGATGATGGCCACCATCCGCGGCACTTCCTTGCCGGTGACCTGGCTCTTCACCGAGTCCGGGATCTGGCCCATGCCCGGCAGCTTGTCCATGAGGCCGGTGATGCCGCCCATGTTCTGCATCTGCTCGAGCTGGTCCTTCATGTCGTTGAGGTCGAACTTCTTGCCCTTGGCGACCTTCTCGGCGAGCTTTTGCGCCTTGTCCTTGTCGACCTGCTGCTCGACCTGCTCGACCAGCGACAGCACGTCGCCCATGTCGAGGATGCGGCTGGCGATGCGGTCGGGGTGGAACACGTCGAGGCCGTCGGGCTTCTCGCCGGTGCCGATGAACTTGATCGGACGCTGGGTGATGTAGCGCACCGACAGCGCGGCGCCGCCACGGGCGTCGCCGTCGGTCTTGGTCAGCACCACGCCGGTCAGCGGCAGCGCTTCACCGAAATGCTTTGCCGTGACCGCGGCGTCCTGGCCGGTCATCGAGTCGACCACGAACAGCGTTTCCACCGGCTTGACCGCGGCGTGCAGCGCCTTGATCTCGGCCATCATCGCTTCGTCGATGCTGGTGCGGCCGGCGGTGTCGACCAGCAGCACGTCGACGTACGACTTGCGCGCATCGTCGATGGCGGCACGGACGATGTCTTCGGGTTTCTGGTCGGCGCTGGACGGGAAGAACAGCACGTCGACCTGCTGCGCCAGCGTCTTGAGCTGCTCGATCGCGGCCGGACGGTAGACGTCGGCCGACACCACCATCACCTTCTTCTTGCGCTTTTCCTTCAGGTGCTTGGCGAGCTTGGCCACCGTGGTGGTCTTGCCCGCGCCCTGCAGGCCGGCCATCAGGATCACGGCCGGTGCCGGCACGTTTAGGTTGAGGTCGGTCGCGGCCGAACCCATCACCGCGCTCATCTCGTCGCGGACGATCTTGATCAGCGCCTGGCCCGGGGTCAGCGACTTGAGCACTTCCTGGCCCACCGCGCGCACCTTGATGCGCTCGATCAGGGCCTGCACCACCGGCAGGGCGACGTCGGCCTCGAGCAGGGCGATGCGGACCTCGCGCAGCGACTCGCGGATGTTCTCCTCGGTCAGCCGGCCGCGGCCGCGAAGGCGCTCGATGGTGCCGGAGAGACGTTGGGTCAGGGATTCGAACATGCGGGGGATACCTGCGGGTCGCGCGGACGCGGAAAAGGAACAAAAGCGGGGCGCGAAGTATAGCCCCCCGTGCACAGGCCAGACAGGAGCCGACGGCGGTCACTGCGGTTCGTCTCGCGGCTATGCGACACTGCGGCGATGACAATCGTTCTCATCGCCATCGCCCTGTACCTGCTGGCCACCGCAATGCTCGTCACCGGGGTGCGGCAACAGCCCCCCCGCTCGTCGCGGCTGTGGCTGCTGCCGGCGTGGGCCGGCGTGCTGCTGCATGCCCTCGCCCACCTGTTGGCCTGGCACCAGGCCGGTGGCGCCGACCTGCACTTCTATGCGGCGCTGTCGCTGGTCGGCCTGGGCATGGCGGCGCTGACGGCGCTGGTGGGCGGTGGTGGGCGCATGGCCGCGCTCGGGGTGATCGTGTTCCCGCTGGCCGCGCTCACGCTCTACGGTTACCAGCACCATGGCCATGTGATCGCCGAACGCCTCGACTGGCGCCTGCAGCTGCACGCCTGGTTCGCCCTGCTCGCTTACGCCACCCTGGCCATCGCCGCGTTGCTGGCGGTGATGCTGTGGTTGCAGGAACGCGCACTGCGCCGTCGCGAGTTCCATCAGTGGCTGCGCGCCCTGCCGCCGCTGGTGGAGCTGGAGACCCTGCTGTTCCGCACGATCGCGGTCGGCTTCGCCCTGCTCACGGCCACCCTGCTGACCGGCGTGCTGTTCGTCGAGAGCCTGTTCGCCCAGCACCTGGTCCACAAGACCGTCCTGAGCGTGCTGTCCTGGCTCGTCTTCGGCGGCCTGTTGCTGGGCCGCTGGCGCTACGGCTGGCGCGGCGGCACTGCCGTGCGCTGGACCCTGACGGCCATGGCCCTGCTGGTCCTGGCCTTCTTCGGCAGCAAGTTCGTCCTCGAGCTGGTCCTCGGCCGCCCTGCCTGAACCCTGTTCAGCTGGCGCAACCCGGCGTTCCATTGCTGCAACAATATTTGCATTGACAACTATTGCCCGGGCGAAGAAAATTTCGTCCCATGAAAACGCTACCCGTCACTGCCTGCCGCGGATCCTCGCTCGGCTTGCTGTTCAGGCAAGTCCGCGACGCCATGTGGGCGCGGATGGAGCACGAACTGGCGGACGCCGGCCATGAGCTGACCTTCAGCCAGTACATCAGCCTGAAGATGCTCTCCAGCGGGCCGGCCGGCGTGACCGACCTCGCCCGCTTCGCCGAACTCAACCCCGGTGCGATGACGCGCCTGCTGGACAAGCTCGAGGCGCGCGGGATCGTTGCCCGCACGGCCGACCCCGCCGACCGCCGCGGCATCAACATCCACCTGACGCCGGCCGGCCAGGCCATGTGGCTGGACGTCAACCAATGCGGCCAGCGCGTGCTCGATCGCGCCATGCAGGGCATGGACGCGGCCCAGCGTGAACTTCTGACGCGGATGCTCGAGCAGGTCCGCGACAACCTTTCCTTTTCAGACACCTGACCATGACATTCCAAGCCCCCCGCCCGCATCGCGGGCTGCAGCCCGTTCTGTCAGCACCGATCCTTTCCGCATTGGCCATCGCCGTCCTCCTGGCAGGCTGCGCGAGTTCGCGCGGGCTCTCCCCAGAGGGCAAGCCGCTCGATGCCGACAGCCTGCAGGCACAGCGCAGCCTGTCGGACGCCGCCGCCTCCGATGCCGCCTTCCCGGCGCAGGACTGGTGGACCTCGCTCGGTGATGCCCAGCTCAATGCATTGATCAGCGAAGCGCTGGCCGGCACGCCGAGCCTCGACGCCGCCGATGCGCGCGTGCGCCAGGCCGTGGCCCAGGTCGGTCTCGCCGATGCGGCACGCAAGCCGACGCTGGGCGCCGCGGCGCAGTACTCGGGCGTGCAGTTGCCCGAGACGCTTGCGCCGCCGCCGATTGGCGGCAGCTACCAGGGCGTGGAGGTGCTCAACCTCTCGTTCCACTACACCTTCGACTTGTGGGGCGGTGAGCGTGCGCGCTGGCAATCGGCCGTGGGCCAGGCCCGCGCCGCCGAAGTCGACGCACAGGCCGCGCGCCTGACGCTGTCGACGGGCATCGCCCGCACCTATGTCGCGCTGGCGCAGGCGTTTGCCGCGCACGACGTCGCGGTCGCCGACCAGCAGCGCGCTTCGCAGTTGCTCGACCTGGGCCGCCAGCGCGTTGCCGCCGGCCTCGACAACCAGTTGCAGATCCGCCAGGCGGAAAGCGCCGTGGCCAGCGCGCAGCAGCAGATCCAGGCCAGCGAGCACGAGATCGAGATCAGCCGCAACGCCCTGGCCGCACTGCTCGGCAAGGGCCCGGACCGCGGCCGCGACATCGCCCAGCCCGGTCTGCTCAGCGCCGCATCGCCGCGGTTGCCGTCGGTGGTGCCGAGCGAACTGCTCGGTCACCGCCCCGACGTCGTCGCCGCGCGCTGGCGCGTGGAAGCGTCGCAGCAAGGCATCAAGGCCAGCAAGGCGGCGTTCTACCCGACCGTCAACCTGGTCGCGATCGCCGGCGTTGCCGCCGGCAATCTCGGTGACCTGTTCTCCAGCGATGCACTGATCTACGGCGGCGGTCCTGCACTGACGCTGCCGATCTTCGATGGCGGCCGCCTGCGCAACCAGCTCGCGCGCAGCGATGCCGACTACGACCTCGCCGTGGCCAGCTACAACCAGACCCTGGTCGGCGCGCTGCGCGAAGTCGCCGATGCGCTGCATGCGGCGCGCTCGCTCGACGGCCAGATCGTCTCGGCCACGCAGGCGCGCGATGCAGCCCGGGACGCCTGGCAGATCGCCACCTCGCGTTACCGCGCCGGTCTTGGCACGCAGCTGGATGTGCTGGCCGCGCAGCGTCCGCTGCTTGAAGCCGATCGCATCCTGACGGTGCTCAACGCCCAGCGCCTGGCCGCATCGATCGACCTTGACCGCGCCCTCGGCGGCGGTCTCGCACTGAACGCACCCGACAGCAACAACGACTCCAATCACGATATCGCCAAGGCCCCCACGCCATGACCACCGAACCCAATCCCAACGCTCCCACCGCCAAGGCCGGCGCCGCGCCCAAGTCCAATGGCAAGCGCAAGCGCGCGCTGTTGATCCTGCTCGCCGTGGTCGTGCTCGCCGGACTGGCCTGGACCACCTGGTACCTGCTGGTCGGTCGCTGGCACGAGGACACCGATGACGCGTACGCGCAGGGCAATGTCGTCAGCATCGTGCCGCAGACCATGGGCACCGTGGTCGGCATCGACGCCGACGACGGCATGAAGGTGGTCGCCGGCCAGGCGCTGGTGCACCTGGATCCGAACGATGCACGCGTGGCCTTCGACCAGTCGGTGGCCAACCTCGCCAACACCGTGCGCCAGGTGCGCGGCCTGTACAGCGCGGTCGATGCCGGCGCCGCCGATCTGGCTGCACGCCAGGCGTCGGTCGAGCGCGCACGCGCCGACCTCAAGCGTCGCGAAGGCCTGGTCGGCAACGGCGCGGTCTCGGCAGAAGAACTCGCCCACGCCCGCAACGAACTGGCCGTGCTCGAAGCCGGCATGCGCTCGATCAACGGCAACCTGTCGCGCAACCGCGCCCTGGTCGATTCGACCACGGTCAGCAGCCAGCCGCAGGTCGAAGCCGCGGCATCGCAGCTGCGCCAGGCCTATCTGAACCTGCAGCGCACCGCGATCGTCGCACCGGTGTCGGGCTACGTCGCCAAGCGCCAGGTCCAGCTCGGCCAGCGCGTGCAGCCGGGTACGACGCTGATGACGATCGTGCCGCTTGAGCAGATCTGGGTCGAAGCCAACTTCAAGGAAACCCAGCTCTCGCGCATGCGCATCGGCCAGCCGGTGAAGGTGCATGCCGACCTGTACGGCAGCGGCGTCGAATACGACGGCAAGGTCGCCAGTCTCGGCATGGGCACCGGCAGCGCGTTCTCGCTGCTGCCGGCGCAGAACGCCAGCGGCAACTGGATCAAGATCGTGCAGCGCGTGCCGGTGCGCATCGAGATCGAGCCGCGCCAGCTCGCCGAGCATCCGCTGCGCCTGGGCCTGAGCATGCACGTCGACGTGACCGTGCGTGACCAGGACGGCGCGGTCCTTGCCGACGCCCGCAAGAGCAACAAGACGCTGTTCACCACCGCCGCCTACGAAGAGCAGCTCAACGACGCCAACGCGCTGATCGGCAAGATCATCAAGCAGAACCTGCCGACCGCGGCGCGCGACTGAGCCCCCTGAGCACGCCATGTCCACCACAGCCGAAATGGAAGAGAACGCCGGCTTGCCGGTGACGCCGCCGCCCGCTCCCGCGGCGGCGGCATTCCGCCCACCCAACATGGCGTTGACGACGATTGGCCTTGCGCTGGCGTCGTTCATGCAGGTGCTCGACACCACCATCGCCAACGTCTCGCTGCCGACCATCTCCGGCAACCTCGGCGCCAGCGCCAACCAGGCGACGTGGGTGATCACCTCGTTCGCCGTCAGCAACGCGATCGCGCTGCCGCTGACCGGCTTCATGACGCGCCGGTTCGGCGAGCGCACGCTGTTCACCTGGGCCACGCTGGCGTTCGTGATCGCATCGCTGCTGTGCGGCCTGGCCAACAGCATGGGCCTGCTGGTCGCGGCGCGTGCGCTGCAGGGCTTCGTCGCCGGCCCGATGTACCCGGTGACGCAGGCGCTGCTGATCTCGATCTATCCACCGCACAAACGCGGCCAGGCCATCGCCTTGCTGGCGATGGTGACGGTGGTAGCGCCTATTTGCGGTCCGATCCTCGGCGGCTGGATCACCGACAACTACAGCTGGGAATGGATCTTCTTCATCAACATTCCCATCGGCATCTTCGCCAGCATCGTGGTCGGCAGGCAGCTCAAGGGCCGGCCTGAAAGGCACGAGAAGCCGAAGATGGACTACATGGGCCTGGCGATGCTGGTGCTCGGCGTCGGCGCGCTGCAGATCATGCTCGACCTGGGCAATGACGAGGACTGGTTCAACTCGACCAAGATCGTGTGGCTGGCCATTGTCGCCGCCGTCGCGCTGGTGGTGTTCGTGATCTGGGAGATGACCGAGAAGGACCCGATCGTCAACCTGCGCCTGTTCCGCCACCGCAACTTCGCCAGCGGCACGCTGGCAATGGTGATGGCGTACTCGGCGTTCTTCAGCGTCGGTTTGCTGGTACCGCTGTGGCTGCAGCGCAACCTGGGCTACACGCCGATCTGGGCCGGTTATGCCAGCGCGCCGATCGGCATCCTGCCGGTGTTGCTGACGCCACTGGTGGGCAAGTACGCGCAGAAGTTCGACCTGCGCATCCTCGCCACGTTCGCTTTCATCGTGATGGCCAGCACCAGCTTCATCCGCGCCGGCTTCAATCTCGACGTCGACTTTGAACGCGTCGCCGAGGTGCAGCTGTGGCAAGGCCTGGGCGTGGCGCTGTTCTTCATGCCGGTGCTGACGATCCTGCTGTCGGACCTGGAACCGCACGAGATTGCGGCAGGATCCGGCCTGGCCACGTTCGTGCGCACACTGGGCGGCAGTTTCGCCGCCTCGCTGACGACGTGGGCCTGGAACCAGCGAAGTACGATCCACCACGCACGGCTGACCGAGAGCATCAGCGCCTACGACCCGGCGATGCAGCAGACGGTGACGGCGCTGGGTCAGGGCGATCCACAGCGCGGCGCGGTGGCGCTGAACCAGATGATTTCGCAGCAGGCGGTGCAGATCGGCTTCAACGAGATCTTCCACCTGCTGGGAATCCTGTTCCTGGTGGTGATCATCTTCGTGTGGTTTGCCAAGCCACCATTTGCGGCGAAGCTGGGTGGCGGGGCGGCGGCTGGCGGGCACTAGAGGCAAGATCGCCCCTCATCCGCCCTGTGGGCACTTCGCTTCGCGCCCCGGCCCTCGCGCCAGCGCGAAGGGAGAAGAAAAGACATGCCCTCCCCCCCCCCGTGGGGGAGGGACAGGCCGCGAAGGCGGCCAGGGAGAGGGGTAAACCCCGTTGTATCGCTTGAAACCCCAAGCGATGCCGCAATGCCCACCTCCCACTACGTCCTCACTCTCTCCTGCCCCGACCGTCCCGGCATCGTCAACGCCGTGACCGGGCACCTGCTCCGCTTCGACGGCAACATCCTCGATGCGCAGCAATACAACGACCTGGAAACCGATCGTTTCTTCATGCGCACGGTGTTCGCGCTCGACGCCGATGCCATCGCGGCAACGCGCGAGACTTTCGCCACGCTGGCTGAAGGCTTCGGCATGCGCTGGTCACTGCGCGATCGCAGCGTACCGCGGCGGGTGATGCTGCTGGCCTCGAAGTTCGACCATTGCCTGGCCGACGTGCTGTACCGCTGGCGCATCGGCGAATTGCCGATGGAAATCACCGGCGTGGTCTCCAACCACCCGCGTGAGACCTACCAGTTCCTCGACCTGGACGGGATCGGTTTCCACCATCTGCCGGTCGCCAAGGGGCGCAAGCAGGAGCAGGAAGCCGAACTGCTTGCGCTGATCGAACGCACCGGTACCGAGCTGGTGGTGCTGGCGCGCTACATGCAGGTGCTGTCGGAATCGCTGGCGACACGGCTGGCGGGGCGTTGCATCAACATCCACCACTCGTTCCTGCCCGGCTTCAAGGGCGCGCGTCCGTATCACGCGGCGCACGCGCGCGGGGTCAAGCTGATTGGCGCCACCGCCCACTTCATCACCGCCGACCTCGACGAGGGGCCGATCATCGAGCAGGACACCCAGCGCGTCAGCCATCACGACACGCCGCAGGACCTGATCCGCATCGGTCGCGACATCGAACGCCGGGTGCTGGCGCAGGCGCTGCGCTATTGGCTGGACGATCGGATCCTGCTCAACGGCCACCGCACGGTGGTGTTTGCGGTGTAGGCGACAACCCGCACAGATAACCGTTCGCCCTGAGCGTAGCGGCGCAGCCGCGAAGTCGAAGGGTCGCCAGTGTGCGCTGAGGCCCTTCGACTTCGGCGCTTCGCTCCTACGCTCAGGGCGACGGTGGCTTTCTGGGTAGTTCCATTACGCCTGTTCCAGCGCATCGGCCAGCCGCTCCACCGCGATCACTTCCATTTCGCCGACCCGGCCGCCCTTTGGCGCATTCGACTTGGGCACGATCGCGCGCTTGAAGCCGTGCGTGGCCGCCTCTTTCAGGCGCTCTTCGCCATTGGGCACCGGCCGGATCTCGCCCGACAGGCCGACCTCGCCGAAGGCGATGGTCTGGTCGGCCAGCGGCCGGTCGCGCAGCGAGGACAGCACCGCCAGCAGCACCGGCAGGTCGGCCGCGGTCTCCTGCACGCGGATGCCGCCGACGATATTGACGAACACGTCCTGGTCGCCGACACCGACGCCGCCATGGCGATGCAGCACCGCCAGCAGCATCGCCAGGCGATTGCCCTCCATGCCCACCGCGACGCGGCGCGGATTGGACAGCGGCGAGGCGTCAACCAGCGCCTGCACTTCGACCAGCAGCGGCCGCGTGCCCTCGCGCGTGACCATCACGCAGCTGCCGGGCTGCGGGCCATTGCTGCCGGAAAGGAAGATCGCAGAAGGATTGGGGACTTCGCGCAGGCCTTTGTCGCCCATCACGAACACGCCCAGTTCATTTACCGCGCCGAAGCGGTTCTTGAAGGCGCGCAGCACGCGGAAACGGCTTCCGCTCTCGCCCTCGAAGTAGAGCACCGCATCGACCATGTGCTCGAGCACGCGCGGGCCGGCGATGCCGCCTTCCTTGGTGACGTGGCCGACCAGGAATACCGCGGTTCCCGTCTCTTTCGCATAGCGCACCAGCCGCGCCGCGCTTTCGCGCACCTGGCTTACCGAGCCGGGCGCGGCGCTGAGTTCTTCGGTCCACAGCGTCTGCACCGAGTCGGCCACGATCAGGCCCGGGCGCATCCTCACTGCGTGTTCGAGCACGCGCTCGACGCCGGTTTCGGCCAGCGCGTGCACGCCATCGACGGGGACGCCCAGGCGCGCGGCGCGGCCGGCCACCTGCGCCAGCGACTCTTCGCCCGTGACGTACAAACCGGGCAAGGTGCCGGCCATCTTGCTGATCGCCTGCAAAAGCAGGGTCGACTTGCCGATGCCCGGATCGCCGCCGACCAGCACGACGGAGCCATGCACCATGCCGCCGCCAAGCACGCGGTCGAACTCGCCGATGCCGGTGCTGACGCGATCTTCCTCGCTATGGCGAACGTCGCTCAGCGGCGTCACCGCCGGTGCATCGGCGCGACCGGCCCAGCTGCTGCGCCGGCTGGCGGCGACGCTGGCGCCGGCCTTGGCGGCCGGCTCGACGACGAACTCGCTCAGGGTGTTCCAGCCGCCGCACTCGCCGCATTGGCCCTGCCATTTGGTGAAGTCGGCCCCGCACTCGGAGCAGACATAGGCGGTGCGGGACTTGGACGCGGGTTTGGCAGCAGGCTTGGGCATGGCGGGCGACGCATGGGATTCGTCCTGCCACTGTACGGGCACGCGTCGCGCCAGGCGAGACTCGGTCGTGCCGGCCGCGCATTGGCCCTTCTCCCGGCTGGCGGGAGAAGGGCCCGACGGCTAGGCAGCGAAGCGCAGGTGGTACTCCGGGTAGAACGCGCTCAGTTCCTGCTGGGGCGCGCCCAGCAGACCATCGACGTCGCCCTGCGGCACGATGCTGTAGCCGCGCGCATCGATGTCCTTGACGATGCCCTGCCAGTCCAGGCGTGGCGCGGCCGACCCGCTGTCGAGCGTCCAGCCAAAGCGCAGGTCGCCCAGCACCGCCATCTCATCGTCGGGCAACGGCGCACCGCAGGGCGCGACCACGAAGCCTTCATCCTTCCCCACCACAAAAACATCCATCCGCATGGTCAACACCTTGTCGACGCCTCTTCTGGTAAAACAGGCGGCATGGTGGCGAGTGGATTAGTAAAAGTTCGTGAATTCCAGATTTCCGATTGATGAAACGTTCATTCGGAACTGCATTCAGATGGCCCTCATCTTCCCGGCAGCCCCTCAGCTCGCGGCCTCCACCGACGCGATCCAGTCATCCACCGCCTTCTCCAGCACCCCCAGCGGCAACGCACCGTTGCCGAGCACCAGATCGTGGAAGGCGCGGATGTCGAAGCGATCGCCGAGCTTGCGCTGTGCCCGCTCGCGCAGCTCCACCAGCTTGAGCTGACCCATCTTGTAGGAACTCGCCTGCCCTGGCTGCACCAGATAGCGGTAGACCTCGACGCGCACTTCCGCTGCGGTCATGCCGGTCTTCGCCTCCATGTAATCGATCGCCTGTTCGGGCGTCCAGCGCTTGCGGTGCAGGCCGGTGTCGACCACCAGCCGCACCGAGCGGAACATTTCCGCGCGCAGCCGTCCCAGATCACCCCAGGGATCGTCCTTGTACAGGCCCATCTCCGCGGCCAGCTGCTCTGCATACAGGGCCCAGCCCTCGGTGAAGGCGCTTGGGTTGAGGCTGCGACGCAGCAGCGGCAGGTCGGTCAGGGTCTGGCCCAGGGAAATCTGGAAGTGATGCCCCGGCGACCCTTCGTGGTAGGTCAACGTGGGCAGGCTGAAGCGGGTGTTGGCCGCCATGTCGCCGAGATTGATGAAGAACACGCCGGGACGCGATCCGTCCATCGCCGGCGGCGAGTAGTACCCGCCGGGCGCGGTGGCCTGCGACTGCACCGGCACCGTGCGCACTTCCAGTGGCTGCCTCGGCACCCGTCCGAAGTACTGCGACACGTGCGGCTGCAGGCGTTCAAGCGAACGCTGGATGTCGGCAACCAGTTCGGCGCGTCCTGCGTCGGAGTCGGCGTACAGGAAGCGCTTGTCGTGGTTCAGCATCTGCATGCGCTCGCCGACGGTGCCCTTGCGCAGGCCCTGTCGCACCAGCAGCGCGTCCATTTCCTTGCCGATGCGCGCCACTTCCGCCAGGCCTATCCGATGGATCTCATCCGCATCCAGGTCGGTGCTGGTGTTCCAGCGCAGGGCGGCGTCGTAGAACGCCTTGCCGTCCGGCAGGGACCAGACGCCGCGGTTGCCTGGCTTGGTGGCGATGACTTCGTCCAGGCGCGCCAGCAGCCGCGCATACGCAGGGTTGGTCTGCCCGGCCACCGCGCTGGCGGCTTGCGCCAGCAACTGATCGCGTCGCGCCGGCGCGATCGCCTTGGCCTTGTCGAGCTTGCGCCGCAGCGACTGCACGAACACGCTCTGCGCCGGCTGCGGCTTGAGCAGCGCACGGATCTGCGTGGCCGCACCCTCCAGTGCGACCTGTGGCGGCACCACGCCGTGCTGCGCCTGCATGTCGAAGTTCGCCCGCACCTGGTCGAGCTTGGCCGCCGCGGCACTCAGCCGCGCGATGTAGTTGCGGGCGCTGGCCTCGTCGGTCACCGCATGGTTGTTGTCGAGGAACTGCGGCAAGGTCACCGGCACGCTGAACAGCTGGTCGACGGCATAGGTCGTCGCGCCCGCCGGCAACCAGGACGGGGCCCAGTCGAACCTCATCAGGTCGATCTGGGTGGTGTAGAACCAGGTCGCCAGGTCGTAGTTCCAGCGCTCCTGCCCGACCAGGCTGTCGCGGTCCCAGGTGCGGATCGCGTCGAGATCGGCCTGCAGTTCGGCGCGGCGCTCCTCGCGCCTGGGCAGCGAGACGTCGGTCAGTTGCGCGGAAAGGTCGATGCCGTCGCCGGAAATTCCCAGCTGGCTGCGCAGCTCCGGGTCGCGTACGACGGCGCTGCGCATCTGCGAATCCAGCAGCGCGTGCAGCGTTTCCGGACGGCGCGCCTCCTCGGCGGCAGGACAGCCTTGAGCGACCAGGGCCGCCACGGTGAAGGCGACCGTAAACAGAGTGCGACGCATTTATGCTCCCGGGCCCTTCGCGGAGTGCACACGAAGCAGGCAGGCAAATTGGCGAATGACCGACGCGGGTGAACAGTCGGCGGAGCACGTAATTGGAACACAGCCCGACGGCGCGAACCTGTGACGCAGGGCACCTGCCGGTTTGCGGATCAGGGCTACTGCAGGCGTACGTCCAGATCGCGCCCGGAGGATGCCGCTATGCCAGCTGCGGCAGATGCGCCAACAGCTTGTCTAGCGTGATCGGGTAGTCGCGCACGCGGATGCCGGTGGCGTTGTGGATCGCGTTGGCAATGGCGGCACTGACCCCGCAGATGCCGAGCTCGCCCACGCCCTTGGCCTTCATCGGCGACGACATCGGATCGGTCTCGTCGAGGAAGACCACGTCCTGGTGCGGCACGTCGGCATGCACCGGCACTTCATAGCCGGCAAGGTCGTGATTGACGAAGAAACCCAGGCGCTTGTCGACGACCAGCTCTTCCGACAGCGCCGCGCCCAGGCCCATGGTCATCGCACCGATCACCTGGCTGCGCGCGGACTTCGGATTGAGGATGCGCCCCGCCGCGCACACGGCGAGCATGCGCCGCACGCGCGTCTCGCCGGTGGCAATGTCGACACCGACCTCGGCGAAGTGGGCAGCGAAGGTCGACTGCTGGTGCTTCTTGCCCAGGTCGCCAAACTCCATCACGTCCTCTGCCACCAGGTCGCCACCCTCGCCCGCCTGCGCCAACGGAATATCGCGGGTGCCGACGTGGATGCGGCCATCGGCGAACGTCGCCTCGTCGAGGTTGAAGCCGAGCTTGCCGGCGATGGCCTCGCGCAGCGTCTGGCAGGCGGCATAGACGCCGGCGGTCGAACTGTTGGCGCCCCATTGGCCGCCGGAGCCGGCCGACACCGGGAAGGAGGAGTCGCCCAGGCGCACCACCACACGATCGAGCGGCACGCCCATCATCTCCGCGGCGGTCTGCGCTATGACCGTGTAGCTGCCGGTGCCGATGTCGGTCATGTCGGTCTCGACCGTGACCACGCCCTTGCTGTCCAGGCGCACGCGCGCCGCCGATTTCATGGTCAGGTTGTTGCGGAACCCCGCGGCGACACCGATACCTACCAGCCAGCGCCCATCTCGCTGACTGCCCGGCACCTTGGCGCGACGGTCCCAGCCGAACCGCTCCGCACCCTGGCGCAGGCACTCGTTGAGCTGGCGCTGGGAGAACGGACGCTTCGGGTTCTCCGGATCGACCTGGGTGTCGTTGAGGATGCGGAATTCGATCGGGTCGAGCCCGAGCTTCTCCGCCATCTCGTCCATTGCGATCTCCAGCGCCATCAGACCCGGTGCCTCGCCCGGCGCGCGCATGGCATTGCCTTCGGGCAGGTCGAGCACGGCCAGTCGCATCCGCGTCATCCGGTTCGGCCCGGCATACAACAGCCTTGTCTGCTGGATCGCGGTTTCCGGTCCGCCGCCGGGAAGGTCGCCGGACCAGCTTTCGTGGCCGATCGCGCTGATCTTGCCGTCGCGACTGGCGCCGATCCGGATGCGCTGGATGGTGGCCGGGCGATGAGTGGTGTTGTTGGCCATCAATGGCCGCGGCAGCGCGATCTTCACCGGCTTGCCGCAGGCGCGCGCACCCAGTGCGGCCAGCACCGCGTCGCAACGCACGAACAGCTTGCCGCCGAAGCCGCCACCGATGTACGGCGAGATCAGCCGCACGTTCTCGCGCGGGATGCCCAGCGTCTTGGCGACGTCGCCGCGGCCCCAGTTGATCATCTGGTTGGCAGTCCACACGGTGAGCTTGTCGCCGTCCCAGGCGGCAATCGACGCGTGCGGTTCCATCATCGCGTGCGACTGGTCAGGCGTGGTGTAGGTCTCGTCGAGCTTGACCGGCGCCTTGGCAAAGGCGCCGTCGAAATCGCCCACCGCCGAATCGGGCCTGGGATCGTTGGGCACCTGCGCACCGGCCTTGGCCTGATGCAGGTCGAAGGCGCCGCGGCCGCGGTCGTACTGCACGCGCACCAGCTGCGCCGCAGCACGCGCCTGCTCGAACGTCCCGGCCACGACAACAGCTATCGCCTGGTGATAGTGCTGGATGTCCGGACCACCAAGCAGCTTGGCGGTATTGAAATCGCCCTTGGTCAGCGGGCCGGCATTTGCAGCGGTAACGACGGCCAGCACACCCGGCGCCTGCTCCGCGGCAGTCACGTCCATGGACGCGATACGGCCCTTGGCGATGCCGGCGCCCACCACATAGCCATACGCCGGCGCGGGAAAGGCGTCGTGCCACTCGTGCGCGTAGGTGGCCGTGCCGGTGGTCTTGCGCGGACCGTCGATGCGATCGAGTGGCTGCCCGACGACCTTGAGCTGATCGATCGGATTGGTGCCTGCAGGGGTATCGAACTTCATGGCCTATCCCTTCGCCTCGACCAGCACCGCACTGAGCGTGCGCTGGGCCAGGACGGTCTTGAACGCGTTCTGCGCAGTCGGTTTGGCATCTGCAAACATGCGGTCGGCGACGGCCTTGGCGCCGCGCGGGAGCTCGGCTTCCGCCGCCTCCACCCGCCACGGTCTGGGCGCGACGCCGCCCATGGCGACGCGGCCGCTGCCGTCGCGCTGTATGACTGCAGCGACCGACACCAGCGCGAACGCATAGGAGGCACGATCGCGAACCTTGCGGTAGAGCTGCGTCCCGCCAATGGGTTCGGGCAGCGTTACCGCGGTGATCAGTTCGCCCTTGTCGAGCACCGTCTCCAGGTGCGGCGTGGTGCCGGGCGCGCGGTAGAGATCGTCCAGGGCAATGCTGCGGGTCGAGCCGTCGGCGCGCACTGTCTCCACCACGCCATCGAGTGCGCGCATCGCCACGGCCATGTCGCTGGGATGCGTGGCAATGCACGCTTGGCTGGCCGCGATCACCGCGTGCGGGCGGCTGAACCCTTCCAGCGCCGCGCAACCGCTGCCCGGCAGGCGCTTGTTGCACGGCTGGTTGCTATCGTAGAAATACGGGCAACGCGTGCGCTGCAGCAGGTTTCCGGCGGTGGTCGCCTTGTTGCGCAGTTGCCCGGATGCACCGGCGAGCAGCGCCCGCGACAGCACTGCGTAATCACGGCGCACGCGCGCGTCGGCAGCCAGGTCGGTGTTGCGCACCAGCGCTCCGATGCGCAGGCCACCGTCGCCGGTCTTCTCGATCCGGTCCAGCGCCAGCCCGTTGACGTCGATCAGGTGGCTGGGCGTTTCGATCTGGAGCTTCATCAGGTCGAGCAGGTTGGTTCCGCCGGCGATGAACTTCGCGCCGGGCGTGCGCGCAACGGCAGCCGCAGCCTCGGCGGGCGACTTCGCGCGCTCATAGCCGAAGGCCTTCATGCCGACCTCCCGGCAACGTCGGTAATGGCATCGACGATATTGGAGTACGCACCGCAACGACAGATGTTGCCGCTCATGCGCTCGCGGATTTCCTCGCTGCCCAGGCGCGGTCGCGCGGTCAGGTCGGCGCTGACCAGGCTCGGAATGCCGGCCTTGACCTCTTCGAGCATCGCCACCGCCGAACAGATCTGCCCGGGCGTGCAGTAGCCGCACTGGTAGCCGTCGTGCCTGACGAAGGCGGCCTGCATCGGATGCAGGTCGTCAGGCGTGCCGAGGCCTTCGATCGTGGTGATGCGATCGCCCTCGTGCATCACGGCCAGCGTGAGGCAGGCATTGATGCGGCGGCCGTCGACGATGACCGTGCAGGCGCCGCACTGGCCGTGGTCGCAGCCCTTCTTGGTGCCGGTGAGGTGGAGGTGCTCGCGCAATGCGTCGAGCAGCGTGGTGCGCGTGTCGAGTTCGAGCTCGTGCGCCTTGCCGTTCACTTGCAGCTTCACCTTGCTCAACACCGGTGGCGCTCCTGGAGGCCCTGCACTTGCCTGCGCCGCGAACGACGGCACGGCAATGGCCGTGGCAGAGGTCACGCCCGCCTTCAGCAGGTCGCGCCGCGTGATGGGTAGGTTGCGGATCCTGTCCACGGTCCTGCCTCTCGATGGGCGTTTGCGAAGTCTTGCAGCGCGCGGGCGCGCTCGTCAGTCAGACACTAGAAGCGACCACTGGTGAAGGAACGGTGCAGGGACTGCAAACACCCCCAACAGCGTGCCCCCCCTACCCTTGGCCTTGGCCCTGGCCGCCGCCGCGCTCCCGCGCTTGAGCGGACCGCCGGCCGGGCAGAACGTCGTCAGGAAGCCGTGCAGCGTGGCCAGCGTTCTGGTCGGCCAGACTGTAACCTCATATCAACCCCACGGGAGAGGCACATGAGCGATGCAAGGAAGACGGGCGAGGTCTGGCTGGTCTACGACGGTGAGTGCCCCGTCTGCAATACCTACTGCCGCTACGCACGCATCCGCGATGCGGTGGGCGAACTGCATCTGGTCGATGCCCGCCAGCCTGGCGCGCTGATGGACGAGATCACCGCCGCCGGCCTGGACATCGACCAGGGCATGGTGGTCAAGTTCGAGGGCGTCCTCTATTACGGCCCCGAGGCCATCCGCATGCTGACCCTGCTCAGCACGCCTTCGGGCCTGTTCAACCGCATCAACTATCTGTTCTTCGGTGGCCGCGGGCGCGCGGGGTTCTTCTACCCCGCCGGCAAGGCGGTGCGGAACGTGATCCTCAAGATCATGGGGATCGGCTACATCGAGAACCTCAAGACAACCTCGCGCTAGAGGCGGAATCGCATCGACATGGGAACACCGACCATCGGCAAACAAGGCCAGGACCCCGAACTGCTGCGGCGCCTGTTGCGGGCGAAGGACCGGATGGATGCCGCATCGCACGAGCAATGGCCGGTGCGTCGACTGGCAAGCGTGAGTGCCGTTTCCGAGGCGCATTTCGCCCGGTCGTTCAAGGAAGCGTTCGGTGTACCGCCCCACCGTTACCTGCTCACGCGCCGGATTGAACGCGCCAAGGCGCTGCTGCGCGACACCGACCTCCCCATCCTCGACATCGCGCTGCAGACGGGCTGGAACAGCCTGGGCACCTTCGGCCGGACCTTCCGCGACGTGACCGGCGAGAGCCCGGGTGAACTGCGTGCGCGTGAACGCTCGGCCCAGCATGCACTGGACCTGGTGCCCGCCTGCTATGTCAGCGCCGCGCACCGCCCCGACCTCACTACCGCAGTTTCGGAGAAGCGACGGCAGGAGTCGGATGCTACAAAAGCACTCGATTCCAACAACGTTGAACAGGAGGTTCCATGAGTCAGGGTATTGGTCTGGTTGGGTTGTACGTCCGCGATCAGGACGAAGCGCTTGCGTTCTATGTCGACAAGCTCGGATTCCGCGTCCACACCGACGCGCGCAACGGCGACTACCGCTGGCTGACGGTGCAGCATCCGGACCAGCCGTCGTTCCAGCTCGGGCTGTTCAAGCCGCAGGCGCCGGTGCTCGACGAATCCACCGCGCAGACCGTGCGCGAGGTCGTGGCGAAAGGCGCCATGCCGCCGCTCGTGCTCAACGTCGACGACTGCCGGGCAACCTACGAGCGCATGCGCGCCAACGGCGTGGAGTTCACGCAGCCTCCCGAGGAACGCTACGGCAACGTCGACGCCAACTTCCGCGACCCGTCCGGCAATGGCTGGAAGATGATCGAGTCGCGGCGACAGGCCTGAGCTTGCTGACGTTCGTTACAGTGCTCATTGGCGTGCTGGCAGCCCCACGCGCAGGCGCAGCCATGCATTCTCTGGCGCCGACATCGCCGACCTGAACAATGGCCGGCGATCTTCGCTGCGGACTCACAAACTTGCCGCAATGCTGGCACCTGCGCAACGCGGAACACGACCGTGCCCGAGGGTCCTTCGATCGTCATCCTGAAAGAGGCCGCTGCGAAGTTCCGCGGCAAGACGGTCCGGACGGCGACCGGCAACAGCAAGCTGGACCTCAGCCGGATGGAAGGCAGGCGCGTCGTCGCGCTCAGGAGCTGGGGAAAGCAGTTCCTGATCGAGTTTCGCGGCTTCAGCCTGCGCATGCACATGCTCATGTTCGGTTCGTACCGCATAGACGAGGTCAAACCCGCTCCGCCGCGGATGTCGCTGACGTTCGACAACGGCGTGTTCAACGTCTACTCGTCCGCCCTCAAGTACATCGAAGAGCCCCTGGACGACGTGTACGACTGGCGCGCCGACGTGATGAATCCCACGTGGGATCCCAGGCTCGCAAGAAGGAAGCTCAAGGCCGAACCTTCGATACTCGTTTGCGATGCGCTGCTGGATCAGGAAATATTCGCGGGCGTTGGCAACATCATCAAGAATGAAGTGCTGTTCCGGATCGGCGTCCACCCCGAGAACGAAGTTGGCGCGCTGCCGCCCCGGAAGCTGGGCCAGATGATCGCGCAGGCGCGCCTGTACAGCTTCGAATTCCTGGAATGGAAGAAGCAGTTCGTGCTCCGCAAGCATTGGCTCGTGCACAACAAGGGCACCTGTCCGAACTGCGGTTCGCGGCTCGTCGCAAGGCACCTGGGCCAGCGAAAGCGCAGGACGTTCTATTGCGAGAACTGCCAGATTCGCTACCCGCCCGTGTAATCACATTCCAGCTCAGCCTGGAATTTCCAGGAAAACGGGCGCTGAACGACCGCAGGGCAAGGCGCATAATGCGGGGCATGGCCCTCACGCTGACCGAGCTGGAATCCCGTCTGGCCGCGCTGGATGACGCAATGGCCATGCTCCGGGCGCAGTACCCGGTCCACGAGGATCTGCTAGTCGCCGTGGCGGTGATTGCCGACGGCATCCGCGACCAGGCCGGCGAACACGCCGAATACGTGTCATCGCGCCTGTTGGCGATCCTGCTCACGAATGGACTGGGGCCGACGGCCGGCTAAGTCGCGTGAGCAGCTCCTTACCGTCTCGCGATCACCAGTTGGAGCGGAACCCCAGCTTGGCCTCCCATGCACGGCGATCGTCGTCGAAGCCCTGCGAGTAACCGATGTTGGTATAGAGGAAGCGGTTGCGGTCGATGTCTCCGGTGTAGCCCAGTTCGACCTTCCACCAGCTGCCACCCATGTCGGCATCGAACTGGATGTCGCCGACGCGCGACGAGAACGACGTCACCGGATCGCCTTTGAACTCGTGCCAGAAACTCAGCCGCGCCCAACCGGTGTGGTCCAGCGGCCCGGACTCGTAGCCCTCGCTGCTCCAGTCGCGCGAGAGCCGGGCGCTCAGACGGGCCACCAGCGAATCGAGGTCGTCGAAGTGGACATTGGCCGCCAGGTCCGACGAATCGCCAAGATCGAGCCACTGGTAGATCACCTGCGCCTGGGGTTCGATCTCCCATTCGTTGCGCGTGCGGAACGGATAGCCGCCTTCGATCGAAGCGGCCAGGCCCCAGCCATCGGTCTGCATGCGGACACGACGGACGGACAACGCGTTGGCGTCGTACCAGGTCGCCTGCACGATGCCGTCGACATACGCTTCGCGCTCGCTGTAGCGCGTCCAATAGCCACCGAGCGTGTAGCCATCGACAAACACGTTGCCGGCGACGTTCGCGAACACGTGGTCGACGTCGGTTTCGGCGTGCCCGATCGCCGTGTACAGGCCGGCGTGATCGCGCGGGCCGTCGTCGTCTTCTTCGCGCAGCAGGTCCAGGCCCAGTTGCACCGCGGTCAGGGTGTAGTCGTACTGCGGGCCATGGCCGTAGATACCGGCGCCTTCAGCGTCCTTCTCGCCGTCGATGTAGATCAGGCGACCCCAGAAGCCGTCGATGCGGTACTGCTCGGGCAGGTCGCGATTGCGCAGGCGTTCCTGTTCGCCCACGCGTTCGTGCAACGTGTCGAGCAATGAACGACCGTATTCCAGCGCGGTCGGCGCGAGGGCGGTATACACCGAGACCTCCGGCCGGAACTGCGGGATCGGCGGCGGCAATGGCGGCAGCGGCGGTGGCGCCGGCGGATCGGGCGGATCCGGCCCCGGGTCCGGCACGGGCGGTGGATCCGGGGGCGGGTCCGGCGGCGGCGGAGGCGGCGGCGGTGGATCCGGGGGCGGGTCCGGCGGCGGGTCCGGCGGAGGCGGAGCCGGGCACGGCGGCGCGGGCGCATTCGCACCGCTGCAATCCAGCGTCGAGCGCAGGTACCAGTTGTTGGGGCCGTCGGCATCGACGCTGCCGCGATGGAGCGTGTACTCGTAAGGCCCGGCGATGACGGGCGCGGCCAGCGCCAACAGATCGCCCGACGTCGTCGCACCTTCAATCGCCTGCACGACCAGGATGCCGTTGGCGACCGTGACATCGCCCGCACCATCGGTGTTGTCGACCTCGAGGAATCCGCGCCCACTGGCATTGCCGCCGTTGTAGAGGACCAGCTTGTCCGATGGCGAATTGTCGGTACCCAGAAACGTATTGATCGCGAGCGTTCCGCCGGTGCCCGCGTAGTCGCGCGTCCACAGCTCCTTGAAGGCGCCATTCTGGGGTGGGGTGATCTCGACCCGGCCCGCGTTGGCCAGCGTGGCAGTCAGGATGGAATCTGTCGGCACCGTCCAGATGCTGGTCGAGTCCAGCGTGGCGTTGGTGAGGTAGTAGGCCTCGCCGGTCCAGTGCGAACCATTGCGCAGCATGATGTTGGCCGTGGCGCCGGCATTGGCTCCTGCACTGCCACTGAGCGTGGCGTCGTCGGCAAAGAGCTGCACGATCGACGGTTGCTTGAACGGCGTGGCCAGCGCCTGGGAGTACATCAGCCATTTCGGGCTGCTGACATTTGCACCACCGTCCACGGTCACGTCCAGCGGGCCGTTACCGAGAATGGCGATGTACTCGCTGGTCATCGAACCACCGGTCAACGCGGCCCGGTTTATCAGGCCCGCCGTGCGATTTGCGGAGTAGAGGCCTATCGTCTGCGCACCCGCCGCCGTGACCTGCGAGTTCGTCAGGTCGATGAACGCCGGCGCGTTGAAGTTGAACAGCTCCAATGCAGCCCCGTCGCCGGAGGTCGTGATGCGCGAATCCCGTCCAGTGACTGCACCGTTGTCGCCGGCAAACAGTCCCGCGCTGTCGGTACCGGTGGTGGTGATGGTGTTGTTTGTGATGTCGAGTATCGCCGTGCCGGTATTGATCTCGGCGTAGCCACCGCGCCCATTCGTCGACGACACCGTAACGGTGGTGCCGGTACTGAAGATTGAACCCTGCGAAAGCAACCCGGCGATCTGTGAGGTGGACAGGACCGCGAAGGCCGAACCGATCGTGCCGTTGACGCTGGCCAGGTTCGTGGTGAGGAGGTCGTAGGAGGTCGGATTTCTCGTAGCCGCGATGTTCAGGTTGCTGCTGCCAGTGAGGGTGATGGTGGTGCCTGGCCGCGACCAGGCGCCCGCACCGGCACCGTTGCCCGTGACCTTGAAGTTGTCCAGTGTCACCACGCCCCCCTTGAGCGCGAAAACACCGGTGCCGCTCGCCTGCGTGGTCGACGCATTGGTGTAGTTCACCGTCAATCCGCTGCCGATGGTGCCCGGCTCGACGATGGTGTTGTCCACGCTGACGCCGACACTGTTGGTGCCGTTCATCGTGATCGTCGTATTGGCCGGTGCCCGGACCTGGCCGGCGTCGTGGACGTAGATGCCGAGCGATCCGATGCCGCTCATGGCCACCAAGGGGGTAGTCGCAAGTTCGACAATGCTGCCAGCGCCGGACGCACCGAACGCGACAGCATTGAAGGCCGCCATGTTGAGCTGGTTGACGCCGCTGGCGTTGACACGCCCGCCAGTTTCGGCGATGAAGCCGTGCGCGTTCGAGATCGTGGTGTTCGCCGTCGCCCGGCTGTTGACGGTGGCGCCGGAAACGTTGGCGATGCCGCCGTTGATCGCCACGACGGCGTCACCGACACCAGTGGTGTTGAATTGACCGACCGCGATGTCGGCCCGACTGCCGGCGCCATTGACGACCAGCGCATTGCCGCCAGTGGTGAACAGATCAATTCCGCTTGGCACGATCAACGTGCCGCCGTCTGCGAACAGCGCATTGCCATTCACCGCGGTCAGGATGATCGCGCCCAGTGGCGGCGCCTGCATGTCCAGCGTCATCGTTCCGCCACCGCGCACGCGAACGGCATTCACGTCGGTAGTCGCATTGACGGTGGTACTGCCTACCATCTGCGCGCTGCCGCCATTGAGGTCGATGGGCGCCACGCTGCCCGGGCCGAACGTCTGCGCGTAAGACTCAACCGGCAACAACAGGGCCGACAGCGCGGCAGGCAGGCACAACACTGCTCGCGCCAGCGCAATCGCCAGTACGGACCTGCGAAGCGGAGGACGCCGGGAGAGGCGGCCACGTTCAAGCGCGGGCATGGCGCGATTCCCTCATTCCATGAGCGAAGGCGAGCACAACGAACCAATGGGATGAAAGTCGCGGCCAGGTGAAATCTGCGTGATTCGGCCAGAACAATCGCGACGTTTCAGCTCGGAAGCGGCTGTATGCCGCCCCGGGGCGACAGGGCGGCATCGGCATGGAGGATATCTCAGGAGCGTTCGAGGTCCGGCAGCTGCCTGGTCTTTTGGCCCGGTGTGAGTGAAGACCGGGAAACCGGCGGAGAACGTACCGCATGGAGGCTCCAGGCGATGAGAAGGCGGAACCCTGGCGGCACGATGGGATTACACTATCGGGCATGACCTGGCGGCCGCCCTATCGCGTCGTACTGCATCTGCTCCTAGTGGCGTTCCTGGCTATTCCCGGAATCGCTGCCCCGGCACGGGCGGTCTTCGACGCGATGGCAGTGGCCGCGGGCACCGCGGATGCCATGGATCACAACGCGCCTTGCGACGCCATGCGCTCACCGTCCGCCGGACAACCGCCCTGTGACTGCTGCGAATCGCACACCTGCGACTTCTCCGCATGTCTGGGCACGGGATGCCTGCCCGAGCTGACCCGCCTGATCGCCAGCATCCCGCCTGCCATCGTGACCCCGCCGTGGCGTCGGCCACCGGTGCCCAGGGGCATGATCGAGACGCCCTTCAGGCCACCCATCGCCTGACCCCTCCGTAGCAGGAGCGGGCGCATCCGCGCCCCCATGCCGCCTTGCGCGGCATCACGGAGACATGCACGTGGACACATTCAAACAGTGGGCGGCTTTCATGCTGCTCGGGCTGCTGCCTCTGGCGGCGGTGGCAAAGCCCATTGCCTTCGCAAAAGGTACGACGTTGATGGTCGAGTACGGCGCCGGCACCATGAACGAGGCCCAGTTGTTCTATGCCCCGCGCTATTGGTATTCCGCCGGCGGTGGCTGGCTGGAACTCAAGAGCGAGGACGGCAGCAAGCAACGGCACATCACGTACCTGCGCGGAAACCTGCTCGCCAAGCGCTGGAACATGCCGGCCGCCCAGGCGAACGTCTTTGTCTGGGGCGGCCTCGGCCGCGCGACGGGCAATGACTTCGAAGGCAGCGATCTTGCGCGCAATGCGGGTTTCCAGGCCGACTACGAGACGCGGCGCGTCTACGGCGCGTTCCGGTCGGACCTTCAGGAAAGCGATGACTTCTCGCATCGGATCGACACCCTCCAGCTCGGCTGGGCACCGTACAAGCACGACTACAACACGCTGGCGACCTGGTTCGTCGTCCAAGGCCGCCGCTATACCGGCGGACTGTTTGATGGCACCGAAACCGCCCTGCTCGTGCGTTTCTTCAAAGGCGGTACCTGGGTAGAGCTCGGCGCCACGACAGACGGCAAGGTCCAGGCAATGGCCATGTTCAACTTCTGACGGACACAATCTGCATGAACCTCTTCAAGTCCAATCGCTTCAAGCTGATGGCCTCCGCTGTATTGCTGGCCATGTCTTCTCTCGCGTCCGCCGCCACCATCGAAATGGATGTCAACGGACTGGTATGCGCGTTCTGCGCGCAGGGCATCGAGAAATCGCTCAAGGCATTCCCTGCAACCGACGCGGTGTTCGTCAGCCTGGAGCACCGCATCGTCGCCGTACATCTCAAAGACGGCAGCGATATCGATGACGCTGCGCTGCGCAAGGCCATCACTGACTCCGGCTATGCGGTGGTGGCCATTCGCCGCACCGACGAGTCCCTCGACGCCATTCGCCAACGGGTCAAGGGCCATGATTGACGGCCACGCGCAGGCGCCCCTGAAACGCAATCTAGGGGTGGCGCTACTAACCCTTCTCGCCAGCAGCGGCACGCTGGTGTGCTGCGTCCTGCCCGCGGTGATGGTTGCATTGGGGGCGGGCGCTGCCCTGGCGGGTCTCGTGACCGCGGTGCCTCAACTGATCTGGCTCTCCGAGCACAAGGCAGGTGTGTTTGGCCTCGCGTCGGCGATGCTCGCGCTGTCGGGAATGATGTTGTACAGGGCACGACGGTTGCCCTGCCCGAGCGACCCCGCCCTGGCCCGTGCCTGTACGCGGCTGCGGAGGGCCAGCATCGCACTGTGGTGGTTTGCGCTGATCTGCATGCTGTTCGGTGCGACGTTCGCGTTCGTCCTGCCTGCCCTGAGCTGACACACGGTGGATGGGCGGCTTCGCCCCTTCGCTCCAGGGAGTTGCAGTGGAACCACTTCAGTTGGAAAGCACGTTGCGCTGCCCTCAGTGCGGGCACGAGAGTGTCGAGATCATGCCGGCGCAGGCGTGCCAGTTCTTCCATGAGTGCACCGGCTGCGGCGCGATGCTCAGCCCGAAGCAAGGCGATTGCTGCGTGATCTGCTCGTACGGGACGGTGCCTGTCCGCCGGTCCAACAAGGACGGGGATGTTGCAGGCAGAAAAAAGGGCCTGCAAGGCAAAAGCCTTGCAATCCCTTGATTTCATTGGTGCCGGAAATAGGAATCGAACCTACGACCTACGCATCACGAAGCGCCGATTGTTATGAGCAGTAGCGGCCGGAGGCGTCCCCACGCCCGTCCCTTCCGGGCCATGGGGACACCTCATCGCGTACAGCTACGCCTTCGCGGGCTTGCCTTTGACCACGTTCTTCTTCACAGCCGAAGCCCGCCGCCCCTTTGGCGCGACATCTGTCTTGCCGAGCTTGATCCGGACCTCTTTGATCTTGCCGGTGTAGACGAAAGGCAGGTCGTAGGTGAAGTCGATCGGCGAGCCTATGTCCATGCCGATGTCCAGCCCTTCACCCAGCGAGAACTGAGCCGGCACGGTTCGCTCGAGACGACCCTTGGCGAGACTCTTGCCGTTGGCGCTCAGGGTGATGCTGCCGCCCCGGCCAACTCCACCTCCGTCGTACTTGAAGTCGACGACCAGCGTTGCCTTTCCCGGCGGCAGCGCCTTGGTCGCGGTGAACGTGGTGCGCTCCTGCGACAGGAAGTTGTAGACGAAGGTGGGTTTGCCGTCGCGAAGATACAGGCCGTAACCGCCTTCCAGGCCACCGTGAGTGACGATCATGCCCTCGGCCTTGCCGCTCGGGACCTCGATCTCCGCTGTGATCGTCCATGATTTGTTGAGCATCGGCGGAGAGGCCGCATCCGGCACCCCGATGGTGCCGGGGTAGTAGGTGATTTCACTGCGCCCGCGCACCAGGCTCGGGCGTCCCATGGCTTCGGAGTCGAAGCGCTCGGTTGCACGCCAGTCCAGCGGCAGGACGTGGTACTTGGCTCCCTCGACCCACCACATGTCCTGCAACTGACGCAGCTTGTCCGGATGCTTGCGGGCGAGGTCGTTGGCCTGGGAGAAGTCTTCCTCAATGTTGTAGAGCTCCCACGGCGCGGTGTCCGGATCCCACTGCCCCCGGTTCGGATCCCAGGGCACGAACGATGGCGACGAGGCCATCCAGCCATCATGGTAGAGGCCGCGATTGCATCCCAGTTCGAAGTACTGGGTCCTGCGCGTCTCCGGCGCCTTCGCATCGAAAAGTGTGGCTGCGAAGCTGACGCCCTCGATCGGTTTCTGCTCGACGCCATTGAGTTCCCGCGGCACTGTGATTCCGCACAGTTCGTACAGGGTCGGCACCAGGTCGATGGTGTGCAGGAACTGGTCACGCAGACCGCCCTTGTCCTTGATTCGCGCCGGCCAGGAAATGATCATCGGATTTCGGGTTCCGCCGAAGTGCGACGCGACCTGCTTGGTCCACTGGAAAGGCGCATTCATGGCATGCGCCCACGCCGACGGAAAGTGGTTGAAGTGCTTGCGCCCGCCCAGCTCGTCGATCACCTTGATGTTGTCCTGCCACTTCTCGGAGATACCGTTGAAGAACAGGTTCTCGCATAGCGAGCCTTCCAGGCCGCCTTCGGCACTGGAGCCGTTATCGCCGGCGATGTAGATGAAGATCGTGTTCTCGCCGCCTGGCAGTGCCTTGCATGCCTCGACGACACGACCCAGTTCATGGTCGCAGTGGGCGGCGTAGCCGGCGAACACTTCCATCATTCGCGCATACAGCCGCTTCTGGTCGGCGTTGAGTGAGCTCCACGCCGGCAATCCCTTGGAACGCGTTGTGAGCTTGGTGTCCTTCGGGATAACCCCCAGCTTCTTCTGCCGCGCCAGGGTCAGCTCGCGGTACTTGTCCCAGCCGTCATCGAACTGTCCCTTGAACTTGTCGGCCCACTCGTTCCAGATGTGGTGCGGGGCATGCGTCGCGCCGGTAGCCACGTAAAGCATGTAGGGCCGCGAGGCGGCGATGCTCTTGACCTGCTGCACCCATGCGATGGCTTTGTCAGCGATATCGGTGGTGAGGTGATAGTCGGGGTCGGTCGATTTCGGGACCAGGTTGCGGTTCTCGTAGAGGATCGGATCCCAGTGGTTCATGTCGCCAGCATTGAAGCCGTAGAAGTAATCGAAGCCCAGGCCGTTGGCCCAGCGGTCGAACGGGCCCGCTTGGCTGGTGTCCCAGGGAGGCGTGTTGTGGTTCTTGCCGATCCAGGCCGTCATGTAGCCGTTCTGGCGCAGGACCTCGCCAATCGTCCCGCAACTCTTGGGCAGCACGCAGGTGTACCCGTCGTAGCCAGTGGCGATTTCGGTGATGCCGGCGAATGACGCCGAATGGTGATTGCGCCCGGTAATCAGCGCGGCGCGAGTCGGGCTGCAAAGCGCGGTGGTGTGGAAGCGATTGAAGCGCAGGCCCTCGGCCGCAAGCTTGTCCATCGTAGGGGACGGAATCCCGCCGCCAAAGGTGCCGTACTGGCCAAACCCGCAGTCATCGATCAGCAACAACACTATGTTGGGTGCACCCTCTGGCGCGGCGACCGGCTGTGGGAACTGAGGTGGGTCGGATTCCAGATATGTCCGGCCGACTTCACCGGAAAACTTGAAGTCAGGCGGCGGCAGGATGTTGGGGGTGGCTGCAACTGACTGGGGCTTCTTGGCCACGTGCGCGCTCCGTCAAAACCAGATGAGCGCCCGGTTTACACCGGACAACGTGATTGCCCGATCAAACGCATGTTCGAGAATCGAGGCAGTAGTCAACGCTTTACCCTCCGATCACCACGGCGAGCGTAAAAGGGCCATTCCCGTGTCGAACGATGAGCGCAGCCATGGCGAAGAAGGGACCTGAGCACAATTTCCCGCTCCACCTGGATCACAATCACCTCCCCGAACCGGAGTGGGGCTTCAAGGACGCGAAGATCGGGATGTATGCGACCGAGTCGAAGCCCGACTTCCCTCAGGCCAGGCAAGCGCCCGAGGGCGCGCCCAATATCCTTCTCGTTCTGCTCGACGACGTCGGTTTTGGCTGGTCCAGCGCCTGCGGAGGTCTGGTGCGGATGCCTACCGCCGAACGGCTGGCGGCGAGCGGCCTGTTCTACAACCAGTTCCACACGACGGCGCTGTGCTCGCCCACGCGCGCGGCGATGCTGACGGGTCGTAATCACCATTCCGTCGCCACCGGCGTCATCCAGGAGATGGCGACCGGATACCCCGGCTATTGCGGGATCATCCCCAAGGGCTGCGCGACGTTTGCCGAACTGCTCAAGCAGTCGGGCTATACCTGCGCCTGGTTCGGCAAGAACCACAACGTGCCCGACAACCTGACCAGTGCGGCGGGACCGTTCGACAACTGGCCAACCCACCAGGGCTTCGATTTCTTCTACGGATTCATAAGCGGCGAGACCGATCAGTTCTTCCCGTCGCTGTTGCGCAACACCGAGCCGATCGAACCGCCGTCGCGGCCGAAGGACGGCTACCAGCTCACGCGTGACCTGGCCGACCAGACCATCGGCTGGATCCGCACGCAGAAGTCGATCGCACCGGATCGTCCCTTCATGGCGTACTTCTCCACAGGCGCCGCGCACGCACCGCACCAGCCGCCGCTCGACTGGCGTGGCCGCAACGCGGGCCGCTTCGACATGGGCTGGGACCAATACCGCGAACAAGTGCATGCCGAACAGATCAAGCGCGGCATCACCCCCAAGGGCACGAAGCTGACGCCACGCCCGGAACAGATTCCGTCGTGGGACAGCCAGCCCGAAGCACACCGGAAGCTGTTCGCGCGGCAGGCGGAGAACTTCGCCGATTTCCTGGAACATGCCGACTTCGAGACCGGCCGCGTTGTCGATGCCATCGAAGCGATGGGCGAGCTCGACAACACCCTGGTCATCTACATCATCGGCGACAACGGCTCCAGCGGCGAAGGCTCGCTGGTCGGCACGCCGAATGAACTGATGAGCCTCAACGGCCGACAACCTTCAATGGAAGAGTCGATCGGTTTCATGGAGCGCTGGGGCATGCCGGGCACGTCTCCGCACTACGCGGTGGGTTGGGCCTGGGCCGGCGACACCCCGTTCCAGTGGACCAAGCAGGTGGCATCGCACCTGGGCGGTACGCGCAACGCGATGATCGTGTCGTGGCCGAAGGTCATCAAGGACCACGGCAAGCAGCGCCCGCAGTTCCATCACTGCATCGACGTGATGCCGACCCTGATGGAGGTCGCCGGCATCAGCGAGCCACGCGAGGTCAACGGCTACATCCAGCGCCCAATCGAAGGCATCAGCTTCGCCTACACGTTCGCTTCCGGAGCCGAGAAGATGCCGAGCACGCGCACCCACCAGTACTTCGAAATGCTGGGCAACCGCGCAATGTATGCCGACGGCTGGATGGCCTCGTGCCGGCACGGCCGGCTGCCGTGGGAGACGTCAGGTTCCTTCAGCTTCGACGCCGACGTCTGGGAGCTCTACAACATCGCCGAGGATTTCAGCCAGGCCGTGGATCTCGCCGAGCAGGAACCCGCGCGCCTGCGCCGGCTGCAGGACCTCTTCATGGTCGAAGCCGCCAAGTACAACGTCTTCCCGCTGGATGACCGATTCGCCGAACGCCTCGATGTCACGTTGCGTCCAAGTTATTTCTACGGCCGCGACGAAGTCACGTTCTACCCGGGCATGATCCGCCTGCCGGAGGGCAGCGGGCCAAAGCTGGTGGGCGTGCCATTCACCATGACGGTCCCTGTGGAGATACCGGAGGCCGGAGCCGAGGGCGTGATATTCGCGCTGGGCGGCGATGCTGCCGGTTTTTCGCTGTTCTTCTGGGAGGGCAAGCCGCGCTTCCATTACAACTTCTTCGCCATCAAGCGCTACGACATCACCGCGCCGGACGCGCTGGCCGCCGGCAAGCACACGATCGAAATAAGCTTCACCCCGCAGTCGCCGAAGCCCGGCAGCCCCGCGGACGTCACGCTGTCAGTCGACGGCAAGCAAGTCGCGCAGGGTCGAATAGACGAACAGATACCGATGCGCTGCGGCACCGAGACGATGGACGTGGGCATGGACTGCGTCTCGCCCGTTTGCGCCGACTACGAGGAGAAAGGACTGTTTCCCTTCACCGGCAAGATCGAGTCGGTAACCTTCAGGTTTGGTGACCACACCCCTCCCACTGGCATGGAGCGACTGAAACTGGCGACCGGCATGGATTGAAGGCGCGAGCTGAAATGAAAAAGAGCCTGCAAGACGAAACCTTGCAAACCCTTGATTTCAATGGTGCCGGAAACAGGAATCGAACCTACGACTTACGAAGCGCAACAGCCTTCGGCTACACAGGCGGACATGCATCGACCGCCTCGCGAAGGCGAACGATTGACGGTTCACTGTTCCATCACGCTTCGGTTAGCAGGCTCCCCCACGCGGATCAGCCGCGTGAGAGCCACGTCGATGTGTGCAATGCACATCGCCGCTAATGGACGATGCAAAGGAGATGTCTCGTGAAACAAGCCAAGTTGATTAGCGTCAAACGTCTGCTCGTCCTGGCGGTCGCCACCGCCATGTTGGCGGCTTGCGGCAAGAATGAGGCGCCCACGGCTGGCGACCAGACCGTTTCGCCCGGGTCAACTAGCGCGAGCGGCGACAAACCCGCAGGTGCCACCAATGAATCCCGGAAGGACGCGACGTCCGCAACGAAAGACGCCAACGGAAAACTGCTGAACGAACTGCCGTTCTCCGACAAGACCGACTTCGAGAATGCTCACAAGGGCTTCCTCGCGGCGCTACCGAGCGAGATCATCAAGGGCGAGACGGGCAACATCATCTGGGACCCTGCCAAGTACAGCTTCATTGGCGAAGATGCCGCGGCTCCCGACACGGTCAACCCCAGCTTGTGGCGCCAGTCGCAACTGATCAACATCAGCGGCTTGTTCGAAGTGACCGAAGGCATCTACCAGGTACGCAACCTTGACCTGTCCAACATGACCATCATCGAGGGCAAGGAAGGCATCACGGTCGTGGACCCGCTGGTCTCGGCCGAGACTGCCAAGGTCGCAATCGAGTTGTATTACGCTACGCGCGGCAAAAAGCCGGTCAAGGCGATCATCTACACGCACAGCCATGTCGACCACTATGGCGGCGTCAAGGGTGTGGTTAGCGCCGACGACGTGAAGGCCGGCAAGGTCAAGATCTACGCTCCGGACGGCTTCCTGGAAGCGGCCGTCGCCGAGAACATAATGGCCGGCAATGTCATGAGCCGTCGCGCCAGCTACATGTACGGCAATCTGCTGCCCGGCGACCCGAAGGGACAGGTGGGTGCCGGTCTTGGGACAACAACGTCGTCAGGCACCGTGACGTTGATACCGCCGACGGGTTCTACCCCGTTTCCACGGACGGTTGGGTTAAGAGTCTATAGGCCTGATCCTTGGCATCGAGTCTTCGCTGGATGATCGGGTTGTGGAAGCGCTCGATGTAGTCGAACACGTCGGCTCGTGCTTCGGCCAGGGTCAGGTAGCGACGTCTGTGCACCCGCTCGCGCTTGAGCTTGCCGAAGAAGCCCTCGGCCGCCGCGTTGTCGCCACAGTGGCCCACGTCGCTCATGCTGCTGACGATGTGCTGGTCCTTCAGAAACTGCTGGTACTCGGCACAGGTGAACTGGGTGCCGCGATCGGAATGCAGGATCACCGGTGTGCGGTCGGTGCGTTGCCAGCTGGCCATCATCACCGCCTTCAGGACCAACTGTCGGTCCTGCACCGGCGACATCGACCAGCCCACGACCTTGCCCGAGTACAGGTCCAGCAATGCACACAGGTACAACCAGGCCTCGCCGGTGCGGATGTAGGTGAT